>JAPLDR010000116.1 GCA_026391655.1 Bacteroidia bacterium
TTAGTAATTATTTCTTTTATTAGCCGTACGGTTCTTTTAGGAATGTCGGTTAGTGAAGTGAATACAGGAATTTTTAGTTTACTCAGGGTTTATTTTATTGATCTTTTCTTCGATGCGGTGGCATTTTCCTACTTCATGATTCCGTTCGTGATCTTTTTGATGTTAGTTCCCGACCGTTTTTTTAATTCAGGGTTTCATAAATGGTTCGCTTATATCGCCTATTTTATTGCTTTTGCCATCCTGCTTTTTAATGGTGTCTCGGAGTATTTTTTCTGGGAGGAATTCGGAGTCCGCTATAATTTTATTGCTGTCGATTACCTGGTTTATACTACAGAAGTACTTACCAACATATGGGAATCATACCCGGTACCGTTATTAATCAGCACGATCCTATTGGTTGATCTGGCTATTATGTTTTTAATTATCAAAAAGAAATGGCTCATAGAAACATTACAGAGTAAAAGTGGTTTGAGATACAGGATGTTCATTGGAACAGTTTTGCTCACGTTCCCGATCCTTTCGTTCCTGATTGTCAGTTTCAGTTGGGCCGAAAAAACGCAGAACAGGTACAATAAT
Source organism: Bacteroidia bacterium (assembly GCA_026391655.1). Taxonomy (GTDB): domain Bacteria; phylum Bacteroidota; class Bacteroidia; order Bacteroidales; family Prolixibacteraceae; genus JAAFHB01. Next base: position 577 of record JAPLDR010000116.1, read on the forward strand.
GAACTTTCAAAAAATGGGATTTATTCCCTTTTTGCAGCTTTTATTAATAATGAACTCGATTACGAAACCTTCTATATATCACATAATAACGATCAAAATTTTAAACATTTACGCAAATTAATCAAGACTGATAACAGCGAATTTCAAAGCAACGAACCGACGAATATTACCCGTTTGGTGACCAATGGTGTGGAAGAGAAAAAGTACAATGTTTTATTTATTACCATGGAGAGCCTTAGCGGTGAGTTTATGGAATACCTTGGCAGTAAGAAAGGGAAGATCACACCAAATCTGGATACGCTTGTAAATAAATCGTTGTTGTTTACAAACTTTTATGCAGTTGGAACCCGTACAATCTGGGGTCTCGAGGCTGCTGCACTTTCTGCACCACCCAAACCCGGACAAAGTGTCATCAAACGTCCAAACAGCGAAAACATGTTTTCAATGGGGCAACTCTTTAAAAAGCGCGGTTACGATCTCAAATTCATTTATGGAGGTTATGGCTATTTTGATAATATGAATTATTTTTTCGAAAATAATGGTTACAACATTGTAGATCGTACGGTAATAGCTGATAATGAGGTTACATTCGCAAATGCCTGGGGCGTGTGTGATCAGGATTTGTTTAACAGGGTACTCCGTGAAGGAGATCTATCGTACACTGCCGGAAAGCCTTTCACGAATTTGATTATGACCACATCCAACCACCGGCCATTTACCTATCCTGAGGGAGTGATAGATATTCCATCCGGAACTGGTCGCGAAGGTGCTGTGAAATATTGCGATTTTGCAATTGGCGAATTTATCCGAAAGGCGAGTACAAAACCCTGGTTCAGCAATACATTGATTGTAATTATGGCCGATCATTGTGCCGGAAGCGCAGGCCAGACTGAACTACCCTTTATGGAGTATAAGATTCCGCTGATCATTTATAATCCTGCAATCGTTCAGCCACAACGCAGCGACAAATTGTCAAGTCAGATTGATGTTGCGCCAACGCTATTGGCATTATTGAACTGGAATTACGAAAGTAAATTCTTTGGAAAAGATATTCTGAAGATGAAGCCCGAAGATGAAAGGGCATTTATTGCCAACTATCAAAAGTTGGGTTACATTAAAAATGACCGGCTGACAATTCTTAGTCCGCAACAAAAAGCTACATCATATAAAATAGATCGGTTTACAGGTAAAATTAATAGTGAACCAATTGATGAAGAATCACTTAATGAAGCAGTAACATACTATCAATCTGCAAGTTATGTTCAAAAGAACCACTTGAATAAATGGGATAAAAAATGAGGATAAATATTATGTTACTGCAAATCAGAATTCTGATTATATTTTGTGTATTGCATTGTTTTTCAATAAACCTTTTGGCAGGCGAAAATTCCATCGGGAAGGATACGTTAGTTTACAAACCCTGGAGAGATACGGTCAGGCTGACCAAGGCACAGGTTTATGATCTGAATTCCTCAGAATCCTTGCTTTTTTATAAACCACGTCCATTTGAATTTGTAAAACACGTCCCTTCAGATCTGGGAATGTTTGCGAAAGCAGTTGTTGCTAAGAAGAATCTTCCTGCGCTTGGATTGCTTATCGGATCGACTGCCATCTTAGTTGCATTCGATCAGCCACTTTTGGATGCTGCGCAACAATTCGGAAGGTTTATCCATCTCGATCCTGAGCACAAATTCAAACGAGTCATCTCTTTTAATATTGGGAATTTTGCCGTTCCGGTGCTCGATGTACCTCAGAATCTTAACTCAGCTCTCTATTTTATTGGCGAAGGTTGGCCCAGTATCCTTGTAGCGGGAGGAATGTATGGTTATGGTATTTTCAAAAATGATTATAGAGCGCGACAAACCTCATCGCAATTGGCAGAGATGTTTTTAACATTAGGGATTACAACACAGGTTTTAAAGCGAATGGTCGGGAGGCAAAGTCCTTTCACTTCAACAAAATCGGGAGGAGAGTGGCATCCTTTTACAAACCTTGCAACTTATCAGGCTAATGTCTCCAATTATGACGCACTTCCTTCAGGGCATTTGGCAACAATTATGGCTACTATCACTATTCTGGCCGGGAATTATCCTTCCAATAAATACATTAAGCCTGTAGGATATTCATTAATGGGTCTTCTCGGGTACGCGATGATGAATAATAGTGTACATTGGGCTGGTGATTACCCGATTGCTATTGCAATTGGTTACACCTTCGGGAAAATAGCATTGAGTCGTGGTCAGAAAACAATTCATAAAAAATCAATGCTAACAGGTTATAAATCATCTTTAATGCCGTTGTTTTTCGGGCAAAATGGATACGGGCTCAGTTACCGGCTCATTTTTTAAACCTAATTGTATAACATGCATGTATAATTAATATTTACCATGTGTTTTTAAAGAAACGATCACCTCTTATAGTTTTAACTTATAAGCTTTCCATTGTTATGTTCCTGTACTCAGCTTGCAGGATTCTTTTTTATCTTCTCAATATGGGGCTTTTTCCTGGCGTGAATATCCATCATTTTATGGTTATGATACTGGGTGGTTTGCGTTTTGATTTAAGTGCTGTGCTTTACATCAATCTACTATTTATTTTCCTGCTTCTAATCCCTTTTAAATTCAGACACTCATCAGATTACCAAAAACGGCTGGATTATCTGTTTTACACAACCAACGCGATCGGTCTTGCACTAAATTGCATTGATTTTATTTATTACAGGTTTACACAAAGACGCACGACAATAATTGTTTTCGATGAGTTTAAGAATGAGCAGAACTATTTGCAGTTGGCAAAGCACTTTTTTCTGGATTACTATTACATTCTGCTTCTTTGGATATTTTTGATTGCTGTTATGGTTTGGTTATCGAGAAAATTAAAAGTTGATGCCCCCAAACTGTCCGGAATAAAGTATTATGCTTCAAATACAATTATTCTTGCTGCATTTACAGGACTGATTGTAATAGGATTAAGAAGCGGCCTTCCTCCAAAGCAGGATTTTCCGCTAGTGCCGAGTGATGCAGGTCAATATACAGTGCATCCCAACGATGTAGCAATTGTTCAGAATACACCCTTTTGCATGTTGAGGACGTCGCGAATGCAAGTTTACGAAAAACAAAATTATTTTTCGGAGCAGGAGTTGGCATCCATCTATTCGCCTGTTCACCATCCCGATTCTGTTAAGGAGTTCAAGAAGATGAATGTTGTGGTAATTATTGTCGAAAGCCTTTGCAAAGAGGCGCTTGGGTATTATAATCGTCAACTCGACAATGGCACTTATAAGGGATACACGCCGTTTTTAGATTCGTTGGCAGAGCATTCTCTGGTATTTATGAATTCATTTGCGAACAGCAGGGTATCTATTGAAGCAAGTCCTGCCTTACTGGCAGGTATTCCATCTTTACAGGAATCGTTCACGCAGTCGTTTTACTCCAATAATGCAATAAATAGTCTAGCTACGTGCCTGTCTACCAAGGGATATGAGACAGTTTTTGCACATGGCGCTCCTAATGGATCACTTGGCTTAAATGCTTTTACTGTGATGGCAGGGATCAATAAATATATTGGTAAGGATGAATATGGCAATGATGCCGATTACGATGGAGTTTGGGGAATTTGGGATCATAAGTTTTTGCCATTCTTTGCCAGGGAATGTACCAAATTACAGCAACCATTTCTTGCTTCAGTTTTTACTGTTTCGTCGCATCATCCTTTTAAATTACCTGCTGAGTTGGACAATCGGTTTTCTGAAGGTCCAATTCCGATTTTCAGGAGCCTCCGATATGCAGACTATTCGCTGCAAAAGTTTTTTGACGAAGCTTCGCGCCAACCCTGGTTCGAAAATACCATCTTTGTTATTACCGGAGATCATATCAGCGGACGTTATTATGAAGAGTACAAAACCTCGTTGGGAGCATTTGGCGTTCCGCTTATTTTTTATACTCCCGGCAACCAGCTGTTAGCCAGAAAAGATTTCCGGGTGGCACAGCAGATCGATGTAATGCCCACTATACTTAACTATCTCGGGTTCGAAAAACCATATTTTGCGTTTGGTAAAGATTTGTTTGATGACCAGAAAGATAAAATATCGATCAATTATATCGGAAATGCTTTTCAGCTGATATGGGACAATTGGGTGATTCAACACAATACTACCAATACTGTGGCGCTGTTTGACCGGGTCAATGATCCGTTATTGAAAAACAATCTTGTTGGAAAAAACGATACCGTTCAAGCCCGGATGGAACGTAAAGTGAAGGCCTTTATACAGCAACATAACAACCGGATGGCTGACAACCGGATGTTACCGTAACGCCAGCGGTAATTCACAACCGCTCTTTAAGGTAATCAGAAATAAAATCTTTAGATCAGTAATTTGATTGATTTTTGAAATTTTTCTGGTTTGAATAACTTAATTTTGGGTAAATTCTGCTATTTTGCAAAAAAAGAATTCTCATGTCAGGATTGAAAATTCCTTATCTGAAAGAAATGTTCCCTGAGCCTCCGGCAATCATTGCCGGGCAATTGATGGTTTCGGGAGCTGTAATTCCTATTGATAAAATAAATTGGAAAGAATTTCCTCATCTGCCTGATGTAAAGGTTTATATGGGCTATTGTGATCAAAGGCTTTGGCTTCATTACACTGTATATAACGATTTCGTAAGAGCTGTTTGCAGACAGGATCAGGACCCTGTCTGGCAGGATTCGTGTGTTGAGTTCTTTGTGAAACAGGGCGATATCTACCATAATTTCGAGTTTAATAGTCTTGGGGTATGTTTATCAGCTTTTGGCCCTGATCGAATTGCAAGAGAACGTCTTGACAATGAACACATGGCGCAGATTCTGAGGTTTCCTTCCATTAAGATGGAGAATCTTCCTTCTGATAGTTTTCCAACTAATTGGTCGCTTACGATTGCCATACCGCTCGATTTGATTGGAGTAAATGCCGGAAGTCAGTTTTTAGTCAATTTTTATAAATGCGGTGATAAAACCAAAGTGCCTCATTATATCAGCTGGTCGGCTATTGCTACACCTTCTCCCGATTTTCATCAACCCGGGTATTTTGCTCCGGTTGAATTGGCTGGATAATTATTATTGATTAATTGATTTAAAACTATCATATTATGAGCTATTTAAAGTCGGGATTGATCTCACTGGGAATTAGTTCGGCTATATTACCAACAGGAGAACTTCTTGCGGCCAATCCATTAAAAAAGGTTGAATTTCACAGGCCAAATGTTATTTATATTTTGGCTGATGACCTTGGGTATGGCGATTTAAGCTGTTACGGACAAACAAAATTTAAGACTCCGAATATTGATAAACTGGCGGCTTCGGGGATTCGGTTCACAAGTCATTATGCCGGTTGTGCTGTTTGTGCCCCTTCTCGCTCTGCGTTGATGACCGGATTAAATACCGGACATACCTATATTCGCGGGAATAAAAGTATTCAACCGGAAGGGCAGGAGCCACTTCCTGCCGAAGTTTATACAGTGGCTGAGTTATTTAAAGAGGCTGGATATGCCACCGGAGCCTTTGGTAAATGGGGACTTGGCGGCCCTGGCACAGATGGAGTTCCTGAAAAACAAGGATTTGATGATTTCTTTGGTTTTAATTGTCAAACACTTGCTCACAATTATTATCCGGAATACTTGTGGCACAACGATCAAAAAGTCTTTCTTGATGGAAATAAAAATGGTGGCATTGGTCAGTATGCTCATGACGAGTACCATAAAATGGCTCTTCAATTCATTGAAAAAATTTATGGGAAGAGTATGATGGTAAGTTTACTGAAACACCCTTTTCAGGGGTAGACGCTGGTCCCCGTTACCGAAAAGGAGCTTATGGTTCACAGCCCAAGCCCAAAGCCGCTTTTGCAGCAATGGTTAGCAGGCTTGATCGTTCGGTCGGAGAAATTATGACCAAGTTGAAGGAGTTAGGTATCGAAAAGAATACTTTAGTTATTTTCACCTCTGATAATGGACCGCACCTTGAAGGGGGAGGTGATCCTGATTTTTTCAGAAGTGCCGGGCCGTTAAGAGGCTACAAACGTAGTCTTTACGAAGGTGGTATTCGTATTCCGTTTATTGCAAACTGGCCTGCAATGATTGCTTCCGGAAGAATTTCAGATTATCCCTCTGCATTTTGGGATTTTCTTCCAACAGCAGCCGAATTGGTTGGTATCAGTTTGACTAAACCTACTGATGGGATTTCGATGGTTCCGACGTTTATTGGAAAAGGTGTTCAAAAGGAACATGATTTCTTATATTGGGAATTTCATGAAGGTGGAACCAAGCAGGCTGTACGAATGGGTAAATGGAAAGCAGTCAGGTTTGGTACCCGCGAACCTCTTGAACTATACGATTTAAGTGTGGATATTCATGAAGACAGGAATGTGGCTTTACAACATCCGGATATAGTTGCCAAAATTGAAGCTTTTCTAAAGAATGCACGTTCTGAATCGAAGATATGGAAGGCAGTTGAGTATTGGCCTTCAACTGAACCAAAGAATTAGTTCTTAGTAATGGTTTGGTCTGTAGAGATAATGTTTATATGGATCGACATGAGATTTGTTAGTACTTTTATAATCCTGATTCTGAGTATTCATGGGCAAATTTATGCTCAGGAAAGAGACACTTTGGTTGAGATCAAAGCTATCGATAAATCAGGAAATTTGCCGGAATACATTGGTAAGCAAATGCACCCGGATGCTGAACCGATGCCGGTTTTCTTTCAGGATTTCAGGCAGGGTAGTGAATTTCGAAATCCTGTTTTACCGGTTATGAACTTTAATTTGATGAAGGGCTGGAAAATCGAAACGGGATCATCGATAGGTTTAAAATCCTTAAATAGTTTCCCTTTTAGGAATAATATGACAGGTTTCTATGGTAGATCTGTATGGGATTTTTACAGGGGATCTTATGGAATACGAACCTATGAAGTTAACAACAAACTATATTTCGGAACGGCAGGTTATTCCGATAAAAGCTTCAATGAGTATTCGCTTAAATCGGGGATCTATCGTCAAACCAATTATAGCAGTTCGTTGTTTGTAGGTTATAGGTTCTCAGAAAAGTTCAGCATATCCGCTGGTTTAACTATTCAACGAAATAATGATCCGTTAAATAGAAATCAGCCAATGCAGAATGGTGGGATATTCCCATAGACAATGTTTGTAATTCAATATTTATTCTGACAAAAGATTTTTATTGTGGATCAATTATTAAATGAAAAGATACAGAATGCTTATAATGCTCTGATATTTCAGTGTACTAAAAGCTTACCGGATGGCGATCTGCCAATTGTTGACAAGGCTTTCAACTTTGCAGCAGAAACGATCGGCAATTCGATTTGGGACAATGGCGAATTCATTTTGAATCATTCGATATCAGTGGCGAAAATTGCTGTTATTGAGCTTGGATTATCAACTGATGCACTTATTTCTTCTTTGTTACACAATGTTTTTGGCTCCAAAGGAATTGCATTTTCATACGAAGAGATCAAAAAACAGTTTGGGCCGAATGTTGCAGATATCCTGGATGGAATTCTCAAAATCAATTCTTTAAATACCGAAAATCTTGCCTATCAAAGCGAGAATTTCAGAAGACTGATGCTGGCCCTTTCAGGGGATGTAAAGGTGATTTTGATTAAAATTGCCGATCAGATGCAAGACATGCGGACGATGGATAAACTGCCGGCTGAGCTTCAAAAACGCTATTCGATCGATACCTGGCATTTGTATGCCCCGCTCGCTCACCGTTTAGGCCTTTATAAAGTGAACTCCGAGTTACTTGATCTAGCTCTTAAATACCTTCATCCTGATGATTATGTGTCGATTGTTGAAAAACTGAAAGAGACTTCTGTTGAACGGGCTGGTTTTGTTTCAGCTTTTGTTACTCCCATTGAGAAAAAATTACAAAGTAGAGGGTTCGATTTTGATATGAAAGCAAGAACCAAATCGGTCTATTCAATCTGGAACAAAATGCAAAAGCAGAATGTTGATTTTCATGAAGTTTATGACCTTTTTGCAATTCGTATCATTCTTAATTCGGAACCCGAAAATGAGAAAGCTACCTGCTGGCAGGTTTTTTCAGTGGTCACCGAAGAGTATCTCTCAAATCCGGATCGACTTAGAGACTGGATCACTTATCCGAAGTCAAATGGCTATGAATCATTGCATACCACAGTGCTTGGACCTGGTAACCGATGGGTCGAGGTTCAGATCCGAACTCATCGGATGGATGATATCGCCGAAAACGGACTTGCAGCTCACTGGAGATACAAAGGAGGAAAAGGGGGAGGAGAGATTGATAAATGGCTGAAGAATGTTCGCGAAATACTTGAAAATACCCAACTTAATCCGGTTGACTTTATCGATGATTTTAAGGTTAATATTTATGAGGATGAGATTTTTGTTTTTACTCCCAAAGGCGACCTGATTAAGCTTCGAGCCGGTGCAACTCTTCTTGATTTTGCATACGAAATTCATTCAAAAATAGGCGATAAGTGTGTCGGAGGTAAAGTAAACAATAAACTGGTAACCTTGAAGTATCAGTTGAAAAACGGCGATCAGATTTCTGTTGAAACCTCAAATAATCAGAAACCAAAACTCGATTGGCTTGATTTTGTGGTCACTTCTAAAGCTAAAACCCGCATTAAGGCAAGTTTGAACGAAGAACATAAACGTGAGGCTGAAAACGGGAAGGAAATTCTGCGGCGGAAATTTAAAAACTGGAAAATTGAATTAAATGATTTGGTAATTAGGGATTTATTAAAACATTATAAACTAAAGCTTGCTGCCGATCTCTATTACAATATTTCTGTTGGAAAGTTGGATACCCTTGAAATTAAAGACCTGATTGTTGGTAAACACGATGAATCGCAACAGGAAAAATTGTCAGAATTACTTCCTGCACAAGAGGTTAAGGAGTTGTCGTTTGATAATAGTGACGATTACCTCGTGATCGATAATAACCTGAAAGATATAAACTATAAGCTTGCAGTTTGTTGTAATCCAATATTTGGCGACGAAATATTTGGATTTGTTACGATTCTGGAAGGAATTAAAATTCACCGGATTACCTGTCCGAACGCTAAACAAATGGTTGAGAGGTATCCTTATCGAATCATCAAGGCAAAATGGAGAATTACAGGTAAAAGGAACTCTTTTCAGGCGTCGATCCATATTTCAGGATCAGACAGATCGGGTATTGTTACGGATATTTCACGGATTATCGCAAAAGAAGTAGGAATTCAAATGCGCTCAATTGCTATCAATTCGGAAAATAAATCGTTTGACGGCACTTTAAGGGTCTTTGTGAATGATCTGGAACACCTTGACTTTCTGATGCAGAAATTGAAAAATATAAAAGGCGTCCATTCTGTTAGCCGGGCTGATGCCTGATTATTAAAAATAATAATGCTAATGTGTTTGCTTATTGCGTTTAAGGGCATGAAACAACAATGTGTTTAGTTCACTAACACAATTTAAATGAGAGAGTTAGAAATTAATATATGTGAAGCTAAAGAGGCTCTTGATCAGAATCTTCCTGAAGTGGCATTGGCGATTTTGGATAAATCGGCAGTGGCGAATAACGGTGAAGTACTTTTTCTGAAGGGTGAAATTTGTTTTAAATTGCAGAAATGGGGTGAGGCACTTAACCATTTTTCATTATATCTCGAACAATATCCATCTGATCAAAAAGCTGAATCGTATTGTGCAATGATTCAGAATATTCTGGGTTTTTATCACAAAGATTTGTACAATCCGTAAGTTGTAGGCAATAAATTTTGATAATTATTAAAAATTAGTAATTTTGGCGATGGCACATTAATTAAATCAGGTAGCTATTTAAGTCAAACCATTAAAATTGAATTGTATGAAGAAAATGATCTTTATTTTTGTTTTATGTTTTAGTTTTGGAACTCTCATGGCCCAGGAGGCTGTAACCTTGAAAAATGCAGGAAATGATGCGCTCAAAGTTAAAGACTTTGCCAAGGCACTTGAGAACTTTGAAAAAGCGATGGCTGTTTGGGGCACCGGGGCACCGGATTATGCAATGATTTATAATAGCGCAGTTTGTGCTTTTCAGATCAAAGATTATGGAAAAGCAGTTAAATACTTTGATCAGACAATTGCCGGTAATTACAAACCTGAAGATTCTTTTTTTAACAAAGCAATGGTTTTGAAGTTACAGAAAAATAATAAGGAGTATGTTAAAATTCTCAATGAAGGAATTGTTAAATTTCCTGATAACCCAAAATTTAAAGCGGAGCTTTCAAAATACTATGTAGTTGAAGGTAGTGTTCGTTACAATAATGGAGCAACTTTGGTGAAAGGCGCAGTTGATAAATTAAATTCAAAGAAGTACAAGGATACCAAAGATCCCGCCTACAAGGTAGATATAGAAAAAGCAAAAAAAGAGTTTAGCGCAGCAATCCCTTCTATGGAAAAGGCTCTTGAGCTAAATCCTGCTGACGCAACTGCCAAAACTATTAAAGACAATTGCGAAAAGCAACTGAAAACGTTGTAGTTCGCCAATGAACTAAAAAAGAGCCATCAACATTTGCTGATGGCTCTTTTTTTGAATTTGAACCCAGGGAGATGTTCCCGATTCTTCCGGTAAATATACAATATTACCAAAGCGATTAGATGGTTCACATATTAATATATTGCAATACAAATAGTTATGTTTATTTTTCCAGATCTTGAAGATAATTTTTGAGCTCAAAGAGTAATTCTCTAGTTGCACTTTTAAGTTCAGGAAATATTTCATTAATCTCTTCCTCTGAATTGTTTTTAGCCAATTCTTCCAACTTGCGGGTAAGTTCGTAGGCTTTTGGTGCCATATAATTACCGATCACACTTTTAAAACTATGAGCATTAAAAGCCAGACTGGTATAATTTTTTTCATCGATATTTTTTTGCAGACCACTTATCCTGTTATTATATTCGTTAACGAAGATGTATATAACTTCGCTAATAATTTCCTTATCATAGTATTGGAAATTTTCATTGAATTGATCCCAATCAATTATTGCCATCTCTATTAATTTATTTTGTTAATTATTTAAGCCTTTGCATACAATCTTTGACGCTATCACTCCAATAAGGGATCTTGATTTTGTACATCTCTTTAATTTTTGATTTATTAAAGACGCTAAAGCAAGGTCTGGGAGCCGGCAGAGGGTATTCTTTAGTTAGAATTGGTTTTATGTCACAACTAATTCCCGAAAAAGCGATAACAGTCCTGGCGAAATCGTACCAGCTGGCAACTCCTTCGTTTGAATAGTGAAATAGATCAATCCCGGATTTTAGGAATGCTGAAGGTATTATTTCGAGAATCACTTTCGCAAGATCATTAGCATAAGTTGGCGTTCCTACCTGATCAAATACCACGTTAAGTCCATCTCTCTCAATACCATACTTGATCATCGTTTTCACAAAATTATTTCCAAATGCAGAGTATAGCCACGATGTGCGTAAAATGACCCCTTTACTCGCATATTGACGAACTGCATTCTCACCGGCAAGCTTGGTGCGACCATAGGCAGACTGCGGATTTGTTTTATCAGATTCGTTATAAGGAATATACGACTTTCCGTCAAAGACATAGTCAGTTGAGATATGAACAATCAGGGCACCTATTCTGGCAGCCGATTTCGCCAGATTTTCTACGGCTGTTGCGTTAATCAGAAAGGCTGTCGTTTCGTCCGATTCCGCTTTATCTACAGCTGTATAGGCAGCACAATTGACAATTATTTGAGGCTGGTTAGCTTCAAAAAAATCTTCTACCTTACTACGATCAGTAATGTCGAGTTCATCAATGTCAGTATAAATAAAATCGAAATCGGGATAACTTTCTGCCAATACACGAATTTCATTTCCTAATTGACCTTTTGATCCTGTAACAAGTATTTTCACCTGCTCATTTATAAGTTAATTATTAAAAATCAGATAATTGATGCAAAATAGTCAATCGTTTTTATCAGTCCTTCCCTGAGTTGAATTTTAGGTTCCCAATCGAGTTCTTTTTTTGCCAGGTCAATATTAGGCTGACGTTGTGTAGGGTCGTCAGGAGGCAAAGGCATCCTGACAATTTTGGATTTCGAATTAGTCAGTTCGATGACTAGTTCAGCTAATTGCAAAATTGTAAATTCGTTTGGATTACCAATATTGACCGGCCCCGTGAAATTATCAGGTGAAGCCATCATCCTGGTCATTCCTTCGATTAGATCATCAACATACTGAAAACTACGGGTTTGCTGGCCATCGCCATAAATCGTAATATCTTCACTCTGTAAAGCTTGTACAATAAAATTGGATACAACCCTTCCGTCATGAGGATGCATCCGGGGACCGTAAGTATTGAAAATTCTGATTATTTTAATCTTTACGTTGTTCTGCTTGTGGTAGTTAACGAAAAGCGTTTCGGCTGAACGCTTCCCTTCGTCGTAGCACGAACGTTCTCCGATCGGGTTTACATGTCCCCAATAGCTCTCAGTCTGAGGATGAATTTGAGGATCGCCGTAAACCTCGCTCGTTGATGCCTGAAGTATTTTTGCTTTTATACGTTTGGCGAGTCCCAGCATGTTGATTGCCCCCATTACGGATGTTTTCATCGTCTTAATGGCATTGTATTGATAATGAATTGGAGAGGCGGGACACGCCAGGTTGTAAATTTCATCAACTTCGATAAAAAAGGGCATCGTAACATCGTGACGGATCAATTCGAAGAAAGGATTATTCAACAAATGAACAATATTTTGCTTTTGACCAGTGAAATAATTATCCAGGCAAACAACTTCATTTCCCTCTTTAAGAAGTCTGTCGCAAAGATGTGATCCTACAAATCCGGCTCCACCGGTGACTAAAACCTTTTTCTTAATCATATTTTTGATCGTTATTTTGTTGTATCAATTCCAATGCAGAAATAGTCGAAACCTTTACGTTTCATTTCGTCTGTTTCGTAGATATTTCTACCGTCGAAGATAACCGGTTTATTCAATAATTTTCTGATAATGTTGAAATTGGGAACCTTAAACTCCGGCCATTCAGTGACAAGAAGTAAGCAATCTGCATCAATCAGTGCGTCATACTGATCGTCGGCATATGTTATGCTGTCACCAAGAATATGTTTTGCCTCTTTCATTGCAACAGGATCATATGCCTTCACTTTTGCCCCGTCTTCAAGCAATTTATTAATGATGACCAACGATGGCGCTTCACGCATGTCGTCGGTTTGCGGCTTAAACGATAATCCCCATATTGCAATTGTTTTGTCTTTAATATCTCCGTTGAAATACTTCAGAATTTTATAGACAAGTACTGATTTCTGATCAAGGTTGACTGCTTCGACGGCTTTTAATACACGTAGATCATAATTGAATTGCTGGCCAGTATGAATCAATGCCTTAACATCTTTGGGGAAACAGGATCCCCCGTAACCGATGCCCGGATAAATGAATTTATTGCCAATTCGGGAGTCGGAGCCAATTCCTTTTCGAACCATATTTATGTCGGCACCAACAATCTCACACAGATTTGCGATGTCGTTCATAAAACTTATCTTGGTTGCCAGCATTGAATTCGCAGCATATTTGGTCATTTCGGCCGAAGTGATGTCCATAAAAATGATCGGGTGTCCATTCAATGTAAATGGTTTATAGAGGCTTTTCATCAGCTCTTCGGCTCTGGGTGAATCGAGACCCACCACAATACGATCGGGTTTGAGAAAATCCTCGATTGCGGCACCTTCCTTGAGAAACTCAGGATTTGAGGCTACATCAAACGGAATGTTTACTCCCCGTTTGTCTAATTCCTCCTGTAATACCTTTTTCACTTTTTGAGCTGTCCCAACAGGAACCGTGCTTTTAGTCACAATCAACAAATAATCTTTCATATTTTTTCCGCAATCACGGGCAACACTTAAAACATATTGAAGATCAGCACTTCCATCTTTACCTGGAGGTGTTCCGACAGCAGTAAATAATACTTCACAATCCTTAAGTGCTTCTGCAATATCGGTTGTAAACTGCAATCTACCTTTTGACATGTTCCGGTGTACCATTGCTTCCAGCCCCGGCTCATAAATTGGGATAATTCCGTTTTTTAAATTTTCAATTTTTTTTGCGTCGACGTCAACACACATAACTTCAATACCAACTTCTGCGAAACAAGTTCCGGTTACCAGACCTACATATCCACTTCCTACAATTGCGACTTTCATTTTATTGCGGCATTAGTTTGAAAATATAAACAAATATAATCAATGTTTAATAGTAATAAATTTACCTTTTTAAAAATTTACCTGAACAGGCATTTTCACCTGAGCGAATAGTAAAGATGTACATTCCTGAAGCAATCATCGATATATTAGCTTGTACAATAGAATTTTCTGTAGGTAATTTCTGAAGTTTCAACTCAATTATCATCTTACCAATCAAATTATAAATTTTGAGATTGATTTCTGAATTTGAATTTTTTGGTAAGCTGAATTCTAATAAATCCTTCACCGGATTCTGTAAGAGTTTTATCTGATTATCCGGTAAACTATGTTGAGTTTCAACTAATGTTGTCACATCGTATTCAAAAGCTCCAATATCAGATTTTACCCCTGATGGACGCGAAAACCCTGAAAAATCGATGTTAATCTTTTTATCAGCGTCTGTGCCATCGATCAATGGAGATCCTTGGGTCAATTTAAAATCGTCGACTGATTGCATTACTGCTGATGAAAAACCCACTGAATTGGCGTTTCGGGCCAAATAATTATCCCGGAGAGTAGCTTCTGACGTAGCATTCTGAAACATGATGTAGGCATCTTTTCCTTTAAAGCTCGTATTCCCGTTTTCGTAATAATCAAAATTTCCTGGATTGATGATAACATTGGCAGCTATGAGGTTTTTTTTGCTTAAAACACTTGAAAACCGGATACCTTCCGACTTTGGATTGATAATATCGTTGTGCTGGATGTAAAAGGCCGAGTCCTTCTGAACCGATACATCTGTAACAAAAATGCCGAATTTCATCTGGGTTGGATCGGTTGGTTTAAAACTACGGCCTGCATCAACAATTATGTTGTTGAAGATCCGGTAACCACCTAAACCATGGCTTTCGATCCCATCTCCCTTACCCTGACTGATAAAATTGTTGTAGCAATCGCCCTTCGAACCACCGCCAATCATTATTCCTGACATTTGAGATTCAGTCTCCGATTGACTGTCAAACAGAATTGTATTGTTATAGATCTGACAGTTTTTGGAGGCCGAACTTACCTGGATACCATCCCAACCCGAATATTTTATGATGTTGTTGTAAATTCTTACCCCTTCGAGCAAACCTGGTAACAGCAAAATATCCTGACCATTGCAATTGACGGTTTGACCAAAATAGTTGGAACATCCGATATACATTCCTTCATTGCCAACATTTGCAATGTAATTGTCATGGATAATTGTATTGAACTGTGTGAAGTTACCCCTTACCGAATTCAATGAACAATCAGGATCTGTTTTGGCATAAATCCCTCCAATCAAACAGTTTTCAACCGATATGTGATCAATCTCAAAGTCTGAACTTAAATCGCCAATGCCCATACCTGCACCATTGGCCACGCGCTTTATTTTAAAACCGTAAGTTATTTTGGAATCTCCTGTACCGGTGAATTTCAAATACCGGCAATTTTGAATAGATATGCCATAATAGTTATCGGTATCAATGATGACATCACCTCCTGAATTCATCATTACGATTGGTTTTCCTGGTTGACCCTGAAAATTTTTGATTAACAGGTAGTTACGATTTCCTGTAGCAAATAATAAGGTGTCACCGGGTTTAATGTCATTGTATGCAGGATCAGTTGCATCGATATACAATTTATCGATAGCAATCAGGTAACTAGTTTTTAGACCAATTGCTGAGTGTGCCGTTAAAAGTAACCCACCAAAAAGAATAATAGTCAGGCTTTTAAACATTTAGCATGTTGATTGATAGTTATTTGCCACGTTTGGCACGATCCCAGTTAACTGATTGTGAGCCTTTTATGTAACGTTTAAATCCCAGGAAAACCGATAAATTCATAATGAAAAAGTAATATGGAACAAACAGAAGCTTTACGCGAATTGATTTGTTTTCGAGGTACCAGCCAAGCAATGCGCTTAAATAGAATAACAACTGAAGCCAAAATAAGATGCTGTAAAACCCAAATTTAATTATTCCTTCATCGAATGCTAAAATTAGTCCGGCTGGAATCAGGAACAACAGTGAGAGTGGAGCCAGTGTCCAGCGTAAAACGCGGTGCGAAATATATTGAAACGATAAAGTTCCGTATTTGAAAATATTCAGTAATGACCTAAGTCTGATCACAGACTGGATTCCACCAGCTGAAATCCTGATTTTACGTTTCAGTTCTTCCTTCACGTTAGCCGACGCGGTTTCAATGGCATAAGCCTCAGGATCATATTGAATTGTGTATCCTTTTTGTGCCACTCTTAAAGATATGATAAAATCGTCGAGTAAGGTATCACGTTCAACCTCCTGGTACAATTCTGTCCTGATTGCAAACAACTCACCTGCAGCGCCTACTACAGAATAAAGTTCTGCATCCCATTTTTTGAGTGTTGATTCGTATTTCCAGTAAAGCCCTTCACCAGCCCCGGCTGCAGCATCTTTTTCCTTTCTGAAAATACGCTTTTCGCCTGAAACACAACCAACTATAGGATCACTAAACAACTTTACAATTCTACGAACCGATTCACGACCAAGCATTGTATTGGCATCACAAAAAACGACAACAGGTGTTTTGACGAATTCCATTCCACGGTTCATTGCCCCGATTTTTCCACTACGTTGCGGAAGATGATGCACTTCGATTCCTTCATATTTGGAAAGTACTTCAGGAGTTCCATCATCAGAACCATCAGTGACCCAAACCATATGGAGTTTGTTTGCCGGGTATTCGAGTTCGCGCGAGTTTCTAATTTTTTCAGCAACGAAATCTTTTTCGTTGTAGGCTGCAATAAACAGAGTAACCTCTGGCTCGTAATCCGGATGTTCTTCGTGCAATTTATTGAGGCACAGAATTCTTCGGATGCGAATAATAATGAATAACAGAATCCCATAGCCGACATAGGCATAAAAAACAATAAAAAACAGAAGCCAAAATGTAATTTTTAACACAGTCATAACAATTTGGATTTAATGATATAACTATTTAATATTCAAAGATATTGAATTATTCTTTTTATTCATTAACAATCCAGAGGTTAAAGGATAAATCCAGCGAAGATTTTAATGTTGTTTTTTTAGTATTTTTAACCTCCCTGGAATCTTAAAAAACAGACAAATTTTGTTTTCTGAAAATCGTCAATTGAAAATATTACAGATTCAAGTAAATAAAGTTCAGATAATAATGTATTTTACAAGTATAAAATGGAATTATACATAGAAAATGAAAACTATTAAAAATATTTATAATAAATACCTTGGAAAAATACGGAGAAGTTTGAGTGGACGAGGAATACTAAACACAATCATGCTGATCCCGAGGCGATACTTTTTCCGATTTCAATTCCGAAAGTTTGATTTTTGGGGTAAAATTGAACCTCATGAAATGGATGGTCCTGAGGAAGTGAAAAAACATGCAACGAAATATGAAGCTTCAAATCATACTTTTTTTAAGAAATTGTTCGATAACCTAGAATGGCGATTCCAAAACAGCACGTTTGTAGATTTTGGGTGTGGGAAAGGTGCTTCACTGGTTTATGCATCTGAACTTGGATTCAAAAAAATAATTGGAATTGAATTTTCTTCGAAATTAGCTAAGACCGCTGTAGATAATATGCAGAAGTTATCAGATCAAAAAGGCGGAAAAGTAAATTTTGAAATTTCAAACATCGATGCTGCACAATATGAAATTCCATCAGATGCTGATTGTTTTTATTTTTTTAATCCGTTTGATTCCTTCATCCTTGACAAAGTCTTACAAAATATTACCAGGTCATTGGAAACAAAACACAGGAAAATTCTGATCGTATATTTGAATGCAATCCATAATGAAGTTATTGAAAGATACCAGTTTAAAAAAGTAAAGTACCTTTCACCGGACGAACTGGATATTTATTATTTTGGTGGAGCTTATGTCTATACGAATGTCTAAAACTGTTTCTTCTTGTTTATAAATCAAACAGATAGCAAGTTAATTCACCGGAGTAATTATTTGCCGCAGAGATCATATATTTGTCTTGATATGAAAAGGACTTCAAATAGAAATCTCCGCACTGAACTCCCGGAAAAGGCATTTCCGGTTTGAAATGATTGATCTTTCGAAATACCTCAATTCCCAAATTTTTGCCGATACCTGTTCCAACAGCTTTAAGGAACGCCTCTTTTCTGGTCCAAAGGGTGTAGAATTTTTCACGGGATTCCTCTTTAAGGATATGAAGAAAACTATTTTCAGCATTCGAAAAATGAACTTTGGCAATCTGGTCAAAGTCAAATTCCGGATCAATTTTCTCAATATCAACACCGATTTCTGATTTTCCAGAAATCGCCAATACTGAGAGTCCTGAACTGTGAGAAAGATTGAAGTGAATTTTTTTATATTTTTCAGAAAGGGACGGCTTCCCATAATCATTTGAAACAAATTCAATTTCAGCAGGTTCTGATACCATATAATACCCCAAAATTGAACGAAGCATAGCGTGGGTGATGATATAACTGTGCTGATCTTGCAGAAATCTGAATTTCAATGCTTTTTCGTATTCCGGGGCTGATAATAATTTTTGAAATGACAACACTGCATCAGCTGAATAAGAATCAGTATGAATCAGGCATAAAACCGGCTCATTTAATGTCGGATATGTTATTTTATCAAAATATTGAAATTTTGTTCCGGGCCGGTTTTCTGTAAAAATTCTATATGATCTCATTCCTTCATTCTTTCATCCCTTCATTTTTCTATTATTCTCTTTCATCCAGGCATTTTTGCAACGCTTGTGCAAATAATTCATCGTTTGGCGGAGCAAAAATTGTTGAGTGTTCGCCCGGAATATGAAGCACAACTACCTCCTTGACAAACTCATCCCAGCCATATTTTAAAGGTTTTTTAATATAAAAGGTCTGATGCATGGCCCTGAATAAATGTAATTTTCCCGGATAAGCAGGAAGAATGTAATTTTCCATGGCAAGATAATTGGCGCGATGGACTTTATGCAGATATTTTGGCAATTCACTCTGATTCCCTACTGATACTCCTTCAGGTTTTAGTTTATAGTCATCTTTGGTTATTTTCTGCTTGAGTGATCTCCATTTTGCAGATATGAATCCCAACTTTTTATTTCCGGGCATTTTTATTATTGTACTAAGTGTCCAGCCAATTTGGTGGAACAACCGATCCGTTCGTTTAAAATACCGCTCGAAAATGGGTACANNAATGGGTACATGTTTGTCTGATACATTATCAGATACAGTATCGAAAACTCCAAGAAAGCTCACTTTTTTTCCTGCTTCGACTAACTGTCTGGCCATCTCATAAGCGATCTGTCCGCCCATCGAAAAGCCTGCCAGTGCATAAGAACCGCTGTTATCAATCTTTATTATCTCTGAATTATAATAAGCAGCTATTCCTTCAATCGTATCCAGTGGTTCATCTATTCCGTCAAGGCCTTTGGCCTGTAGTCCGAAGACAGGTTGATCAGGGTCGAGGCGAGCAACAATCGTGGTATAAAGTAAAAGGTTCAATCCGGCACCATGAACGAGGTAAAGCGGTTTTTTATTTCCTTTTGATCTTATTGGAACCAGAGAACCCCAACTGATTGGTTTAACTTCTTTTTCGAGAAGTTGTGCCATATCATGTATGTTGCTATGATCGAATAAGATAGCAAGGGGTAATCTTTTGCCAAGCTCTTTCTCAATTTTCACTATCAGCGTAACTGCAATCATGGAATGACCCCCAATTTCGAAAAAGTTTTCATCTATTCCAATGCGCTGAATTTTAAGTACATCCGACCAGATTTGCGCAAGTTTTTTTTCCATTTCTGTTTTTGGTTCCTGATAGGCTTTTGCTTGTTGCGGTGCCGATTCAAGCGGAGATGGAAGTGCTTTGCGATCGATTTTGCCATTAGGTGTCAGCGGAAACTGCTCTATAAAGACAAAGGAGGAGGGAACCATGTAATCGGGAATTTTGGTTTTGAGGAACTGACGGAGTTCCGCAACATCAATTTCCTGATCCTCCTTCTTGATGATATAGGCGACCAGCTTTTTATCTCCGGGGTTATCCTCCCGTACAATAACTACATTGTTTTTGATTGTACCAAATTGAGCAGTGGCCGATTCAATTTCTCCAAGTTCAATCCTGAAGCCCCGTATTTTAACCTGTGAGTCAACCCTATTAAGAAATTCAATTTTCCCGGATTCTGTTTGCTGAACCAAATCACCGGTACGATACATACGGGCACCGGGATTTTCCGAAAACGGATCGGGCAGAAACTTCTCCTTTGTCATGGCCGGGAGATTAAAATAACCTCTCGCCAGGCCATCCCCACCAATGAATAATTCTCCCGGATATCCGATTGGTACCGGCTGAAATTCAGTATTTAAGATATAAATAAATGTATTATCAATGGGTTTGCCAAGATTTACATAACCAATTTTGTCGTTTTCATCTATCTCAACTTTTTCTACGGTTGACCACACGGTCGTCTCCGTAGGACCGTACATATTCCATAATTCACCGCACTTTTTAGTCAGATCATAAGCCAGTTCTTTTGGCATTGCTTCACCGCCACATAGTATTTTAAGTTTTTTTGATCCGATCCATTCGGCTGAATTCAACATTCTGAATGTAACCGGAGTCGCCTGCAAAATGGTGGCTTGACTCTCTTCAATTTTTTGGATAAGTAAATCCGGGTTCATTGATGTTTCCTGGCTTGCAACAAAGATCGTGGCTCCATGAAGAATTGGAAGGTACATCTCGAGTCCGGCAATATCGAATGAGATTGTAGTAACTGCCAGCATTACATCTTGTGAAGTGATACCGGGTTTTTTCGCCATGGATGCCAGAAAATTCACTAAAGAAAAGTGTTCGATCTGTACACCTTTAGGTTTACCTGTTGATCCTGAAGTATAGATCAGATAAGCTACAGTGTGTGGCGTGACAGAAAAACTGGTGTTCTCTCCTGAATAATCCTGGTAAGCTTCCACCTCCTCTATAAAAATGTTCTTTGTTTTAGTCTCAGGGAGGTTTTCAAGCAATTTCTTCTCAGTAAGCATAACAACAGGATTCCCATCCTCCAGAATCAGGGCGAGCCGGTCTTTTGGATAGATCGGATCCAGTGGTATATAGGTGCATCCTGCTTTTAATACTGCGAGCAAAGCGACTAATATATCGGTACTACGTTCCATACAGATGCTTACTAATGAACCTTCTATAGCACCTGAGTCATGCAGATAACGAGCCAGCTTATTAGCCTTTTCATTCAGTTGTTTGTAAGTGATTTTTTTCCGGTCATCGCTTATGGCAATAGATTCCGGGTTCTTTAATACCTGTTCTTCAAAAAGTTGATGAATACACTTCTCTTTGGGAAATTCAACAGTCGTTGCATTCCATTCTCCCAGTATGAGTTTCTTTTCATTTTCAGTAAGTAACTGAATCTTCCTGATTTTTTGTTCCGGATCTTTCATGAGACTTTTTACAAGTTCAAGAAAATGTCCGGCCATGCGTTCAATACGGCTCCTTTTAAACAGATTGGTATTGTATTCAAGGACACAATTCAGGCTTTTTTTCGTTTCATAAATGTGTAACGAAAGATCAAACTGAGCAATATGTCGTCTTTTGTCAACCATCTCCATTGTTGAACCGCCAAGGGAAATTTCTTCATCAAACATGTCTAACAGGTTGAACATTACCTGAAAAAGAGGAGAACTATTCGATGTCCTTGTGACTTTGAGCTCTTCTACAATGCGGTCAATTGGTAATATCTGATTGTCATAAGCAAGATAGAATTTCTTCATGCACATTTCATACAATTCCGGAAACGTCATATTGTCAAGCGGGGTGATACGTATCGGGAAATTATTGATCACCATTCCAACAAGCGATTCCTGTTCTTCATAAATTCTGCCGGCGATGGGAATACCAATCACAAACTCCTCCTGCGACGCATACCTGGAAATCAGTGCGTTAAAAACACTTAGCAATGTAACAAAAAGAGATCCATTGTGCTGCTGACTGAAGAATTGTAATTGTTTGGTTGTATTGATGTCTATGGTGAATTGAACCTCATCGCCATTATAGGTTTGATGTTGAGGACGTTGAAAATCCATCGGGAGCTGAAGTAATTCGGGCGCACCTTTTATTTCTTTGATCCAGAAATCAAGTTGCTTCCTGCATTCATCACCCTTTAACCATTCATTCTGCCAGATGGCAAAGTCCGGATAAGTAATTGACAATATAGGGAGTATCAATGGTTTCTGTTGCTTTAGCGCAGTATAAATCAGCCCCAGTTCATCAACCATTATCTTAACCGACCATCCGTCGGTAATGGAATGGTGTATATTGAACAGCAATAACCATTCGGTTGGCGTGATTTTAAGCAGTTTGCAGATGAACAACGGACCTGTTTCCAGATCAAAAATATGCATCTCATTTTCAAAGGAATGTTTTTCTGTATAAAGTGCCTTTTCCTCTTCGGAGAAGTATTCAAGATTCTCGACCTTTAACTGGAATGGGTGGTATTCGAGCACTTTTTGGACAGGATCACTATCTGAAGTCTGAATAACTGTTCTTAGTGATATGTGTCTTTTTAGAAGTGTCTCAATGCTTTTCTCAAAAATATCTACATCCAATTCCCCCTTGATACTATAATCAAATGGCATATTGTATGCTCTGCCTCCCGGTTCAAAATTTTCGACAAACCAAAGCCTCTTTTGACCGGGCGAAAGGGGATAAACATTAGAACTGTTATCAAGATGTGGGATAGTTTGTGTTGAACCAGATACATCCATCAAGGGTTTTAGGTTCTCAAGTTCTTCAGCAATTTCCTGGATAGTTTGCTTTTTAAATAGCAAACGTATGGGTAAACGAATGTTAAAGACTTTGTTAATTCTGGTGATCAGCATGGCAGCAACGAGTGAATTGCCGCCCAGCTCAAAGAAATTATCTGTAATGCCTATGTTTTCGATTTTTAATACCTCAGTCCAGATAATTGTGAGCTCTTTTTCTTTTTCACTTACTGGTGCAATATGTTTTGCAGATACCTGGCTTATTGATTCATCTGGTTTAGGTAAAACTTTCCGATCTACTTTTCCGTTGAGTGTGACCGGAAATTTATCCATTATTACGAAAGCAGCTGGTACCATGTAATCAGGTAGCTTTGCAGTGAGGAATTGCCGGAGTTCTGCTAAGTTAGGTTCTCCAATCTCTTTCAGAATGATATAGGCAACCAGCTTTTTATCGCCAGGGATGTCTTCCCGTACAATTACAACATTGTCTTTGATTGTATCAAATTGAGCAATGGCAGATTCAATTTCTCCAAGTTCGATTCTGAAACCTCTGATTTTAACCTGCGAATCGACCCGATTGAGAAAAATCAGGTTCCCATCGCTGAAATACTGTACAAGGTCTCCTGTTTTGTAAATTCTTTCTTCCGGGTTGTTTCCAAAGGGATTTGGAATAAACCGTTCATTGGTCATATCCGGAAGATTGAGATATCCTGGCGAAACTCCATCTCCCCCAATATAAAGTTCGCCGGGTATGCCGATGGGAACCGGTATCAGTTTTTTGTTCAATACATACAAAGTCGTATTGTCGATCGGTCGGCCAATGGGGACATAACCCTCTCCTGCCGCATCATTAAAAGTGAGATTCTTAACAACAGAATAAATGGCTGTTTCTGTTGGTCCATATCCGTTCCACATTTCCCGGCAACGCGGGAGCAGATCACGAACAAGTTCTTTTGAGAGCGCTTCTCCTCCGCATAGTATTTTCAGATCTTGCTTTCCTATCCATCCATGAATCATCAACATTTTAAATGTCACCGGTGTCGCCTGGAATAGGGTTGCTCCACTTTTTTCAATTTTTTCAGCAAGTAATTCCATATCTGTGGCCGTTTCCTGGGTGGCAATCACCAATTTTGCCCCTTTGAAAAGCGGCATATACATTTCAAGTTCTGCAATATCGAACGAAATGGTTGTAACGGCCAAAATGATATCCTGAGAGGTAAAACGCAATAGTTTACTCATTGAATTAACCAGGTTAACAACAGCTCGTTGTGTAATCTGGACTCCTTTAGGTTTACCAGTCGATCCGGAAGTATAAAGGATATATGCGGGCTTCCGAAAATTTCCAAATGAAAGATTGTGTGAGGGTTCCTCACTGTAAACCGACCTGTCATCGATGAAGATAACCTTACCAGTAGTCTCAGGTGTTGAATCGATCAATGATCTCTGTGTTAGGATGATGACTGGTCTGGCATCATCAACAATCAGGAACAAACGTGCTTTGGGGTATATTGGATCAAGTGGCAGGTAGGTGGCGCCTGTTTTTGAAATGGCGAGTAATCCCGTGATCATATCCAGTCCACGTTCCACAAAAAGGGCGACAGATTGATCCTCGCAAGCGCCCTGACCGGCCAGATAACTTGCCAGCCGGTTCGCTGATGAATTCAATTCAGCATAAGTGATCTGTTCGCTTTCGTAAACTACGGCAATCGCATCGGGTGTTTTTTTCACCTGCTCCTCAAACAGTTGATGAATACATTTGTCTTTTGGATAATCTATTTTAGTATCATTCCATTCAATCAGAATTTGATTTTTTTCATGTTCAGTAATTAGTGGCAGTTTTAGAACCGGTAAATTTATATTTTCAGTGATGGCAGTCAGGATGGTCTTAAAATGACCACCAAACCTTTCTATGGTCTCCTGAGCAAATAGATTTTTATTGTATTTGACGATACATTCAAGAGATTCGTCTTCTTTTTTAATTTGCAATGCAAGATCGAATCCGGTTTTTTTCCCATCTTCATCCGACATCTTCAAATTGTCATCCGAATGGTCTGATAATTCTTGTAATTCAGTTTGGAATTCAAAAAGGACATTAAAAAGATCTGACGGGTTTACGGTCTCTACGCCCATTACTTTCTTAATCAGTTGTTCATCAAAAGCTTCGTGGTTTTCAAGTGCTGCATTAACTTTACTTTTGATAATTCCTAAAGTTTCAGCAAAAGATGAATCATCCTTAAACAAGAACCTTATAGGTAACTTATCAGACAAACTATCTGTTTTTGAACAGAAATCATCGCTCTTCAGTTTTCTAAATGGAACACCGACAACAAAATCATCCTGAGCGGAATATCTGAATAGAAGTACACCAAAAACCGTCAGTAAAGTTGCCCGCATATCTGAATCCCGGGCTTTTTCAATAGCTGCTAGCTTGTTCATCAACTTCAGTTCAATAGAAAAATGATATTCTTCTCCGATAAATTTCTGATTTTGTGATCGGCTGAAATCAGTTGGAATCTGAATCATCCCGGGGGCATTGGTTAACTCATTTTTCCAATATTCCCTTTGATTTATTAGGTCTGAAGAATGTTGATTTGTCATATCGTTTTATTTAATTCCAACTTTATCGTAACAATTAATAATTCAATTTGTTGAGATTAGAAAATTTTACTGGCATATATATTGTATTTGTCCCACAGCCAACATAGGCATAAAATACAATTAAAAGCAGCGTCCGGAATATTACTGGTTCAACATACTTAGGTTTTGAAAACTAGATGATTACTACTTTATCTTTTTTGCGAAAATATTAAACTCATCAACTACTCCGAATTCGAATGAAGCAATTTTATTCAAAGTATCCTTAATCGGATATTGACCAGTATGCTTATCTTCCATAATGAAAGTGATATTGGGATATTGCCGGATAAAGTTGCTTGCGCCATGAATAGCTTCTACTTCCATTCCTTCTAAATCGAGTTTTAAAAGAATATTATCTTTAATGCTGATTTTCAATTCCGGAAGTAGTGAATCGAATGTGCGAATTTCGGCCATGCAATCTGCCAATTCCATAGCATTTGCGATATGTGATGCACCAGTGTTCACAGGGTTAAAAATGAATTTAGCCTTGAAATTGTGATCCCCCAGACCTATTGGAAAGGCTTTAACTTTTGATTTTAAATTGTTTAAGTCAAGATTTTTCATAAGTACATCGAAATTTTTTAGTACCGGTTCGAAGGCAATACATCGAATATCGAAGCGCGAAAGTAGAATACTGTAATCGCCAATACATGCACCTCCATCGATAAAAACCGAATATTCATTTTTGTGTTCGAGTAAATACTTCTTAACACCCCATTCATAGTGGAAATTGGCGAATTGAAAGTCATTGGTGTTTTTTCGACAAAAGATTTTGCCAAGTGATGTTTTTATGATCCTGTCTTTTTTGTGTGATTTTTTGAAAATCAGGTAGTTTACTGAAGCATAAACTGACAGAAAGTCTCCGTATTTCATGTATTCATAAAAATACCATAAATAGGTCTTGAGTTTTGTTAACATTTTGAAGTGTATTATGTTTATAATTATATTAAATGTTCTCAGGTAAGACGCTCCCAAACACGAGTTTGCGGGTTGTATTGCTTGATTACTTTTGCTGGATTTCCAACAACGACCGAATAAGCCGGGACATTTTTTGTAACTACTGAACCTGCAGCTACAACGGCATGTTTTCCGATGGTAACTCCTGCCAATACAACAGAATTAGCACCAATCCATACTTCATCTTCCAGAATGATTTTTTTCTTTGTTACTGGTTGATTATGTGGTGGGATAGTGATATCCTCATAGCCGTGGTTTAGTCCCGACATTACGATGTTTTGGGCAAGGATTACATCATTGCCAATAGTGACAGGGCCAATCAAAACGTTATTCATTCCAATTCGTGAACGTTGACCGATCAGAATATCACCCACTCCATTGTTTATGGTGCAAAAATCTTCGATGGTAGAGTTATCCCCCAAAACGAAATTATTGAATGGCATCACATCAATCCGACTATTCCGGCAGATTCTTGCATTCTTACCCTTTTTGTGTATAAACGGATTTAAAAACAATTTTACCCAAAGCCTTGGTCTTGACTGGTTTTTAGGCATCATAGCATTTAAAACCAACTGTTTAAGCTTAGGATTTGCTTTAATTTTTTCAACAATGTTCATTGTTTAGTTTTTAAAGTTTTGACAATTTTGCTGTTTCGATAGCCTTGAAAATTTCAAGGACATTGTTTTCCCATGTATGTTGGCATGCAAATTCTTTTCTTTTCCGGCGAATTTGTTCATTATCTTCCTGAAAAGCCTTTTCGATGAATGTAATATATTCTTCTTGGTTTTCAGCAAGATAGGTGTAATCGGTAAAAACACTCATCGCTTCTGTTTTGGTAGCGACAGTTGGTTTCCCCATAGCCAGGTACTCATCAATTTTTCGCGGGTAATTACCGATTGTTACCGGACTAAGAACCTGAGGATTAATAGCCACATCGAATTGATTGAGGTAGGAGGGGAGTTCATTCCCCGTTTTATTACCCAAAAAATAAACGTTTTTAAACTGATGTAATTTGCTCGAAATAAAGGTATCATCCTCCGGACCTACGAGTACGAGACTCCATTTGGGGCGACTTTCAGCAATGTGCTCAAGAACTTTGATATCAAGCCGAAGCGATAACAATGCACCGATGTAGCCAATGATGGGTTTTGGAATATTTTGAATATCGGATGGAACATAAGTTACTAATTTAGTGTCGAATAAACTTACATCGCAGCCTTGCCCGACATAAAATGAATTAGGATTAAATTTTTTTGCCAGAGCGGCCAGATAAGTTGAATTGGCAACCACGAGGTCGGCTTTTTTCATATGTTGAGCCTCAATTCGTACACCTTGTTTCTTCCAGTAATCAACGGCAATCAAATTGTCGCGTGTGTAATAAATGTAAGTTTCAGGTTTAAGAAGTTCTTTCAAATAATAGCTTCGGAACATGTCGCTGTCATTGAAAATGATAAAGTTTTTAAAACCAAGTTTCTCGATGGCCCACGATATTTGTTTTGCAAATCGCCGGTTGTTTATTTTATTCAACCAGTCGAACAATTTTGGTGATTTTATCCAACTAATTGATTCAATAATATTTGCAGGATAAAGATTCCAGAAGTTTTTGGAGATATCTACGAGTTCAGGCTTTCCGCTTTTTACGATTTTAATCCGTTTTTTGATTTTTTCAAGTTTTCGAAGCCGGAACATTGAAATTCGGTCCAATGGCGAATTCACATAAAGAACCCTGTTATTTATGGCAAATTCTTCAGCAATATTTTTGCAGTTACTCCCAATTTCAATATCCCAGGCCTGAATCCCAATCACAATTATGTCGCGATTTTTTATCATAGTTATTGAAATTCAATTATTTAGAAGTAGATATATCGATTTGTTTATAAATTTCAAGAACATCTTTAGCCATCGCTTTCCACGAAAATTTTGCCGACTGTTGTAATCCTCTTTCAATTAACTGTTTTTTAAGTGCTTGATCGTTTGTAATTTGAATGAGGGCATAGGTAATCTGTTCAGGTTTAAACGGATCAATAATCAATGCCGCATTTCCGGCAATTTCGGGCATTGATGAGGTATTGGAAGTGATTACTGGCACTCCACAAGCCATTGCCTCAAGCATTGGAATTCCAAAACTTTCACGCAATGAAGGATACAGAAAAACTTCGCACTGGCAATAAATCGAAGGCAGATCGGTATTTACTACATATCCGGTAAGTACAATACGATCGATCAGCGCTTTATCGCCAATTTCAGCAAGCAATTTTTCGAGTTCACTCAGGTCGTAATCCAGCATGACTAACTTGTAATCAGAGCCTGTTTGTTTGATATAATCAGAGAAGGATTTTAATGTGCCTTTTGTATTTTTTTTAGGATCGGTATTGCCAAGGAAAAAAAAGAAATTATCCGGAAGGTTATACTTGGCTTTAACACGTAGTAACTCAGTTTTATGAGTAATCGGTTTAAAATACTCACTCACTCCGTTATATACGGCAGTTAATCGATTATCTCCTTCTATTCCAAAGAATTGTCCAATCCTGTTTTTCTCGAAATGGGAAACAGTGATTATTTTTTTGCTCTTTTTGACAATCTTTGGAACAAACATCTTGCGGTAGACGTTTCCAAATTTTTGATACAAACTGCCGGTTCCCTTTAATATCTTAAAATAGCTGCTCTCCATGTAAATAATATCATGAAGCGTAACCACGAGTGGTATTGAGGTGAAAATTGGAGCCGTATTGCTTGTACAGTGAAGAAGCTGGCAACCCGCTTTTTTTGCAGCACGTGGCAAGGAAATCTGTTCCCAAAAGGGATAGTAACCACCTCTAAGTTTTACGATCCTAAAATTGGCCGACTCTTTGATAACTGTATCGTCCACATCCGGTTTTACGAAGATAAGATATTCATTTTCAGTATCAATGGATTGAAGATTGCGAATTAATTCCAGCGCCACCATGTCCATTCCATGTTTTTTCTTTCGAAATATGCGTTGTGCCTCAATACCTATTTTCATCAGTTTATAATATTAAGTTGAAGTATGTTTGGTATGAATAAACTGCTTGTTTGCACCCTTAATTCTAAGTAATGACCCCAACATCAGCATCATCCCTTTAGGTAAGCTCAATAGGGCACGAGCTGTTTTGATGTTGTAAAATGAGCCTGGTATGGCAAAAAGAAAAGACAACTGGCAGCAAATAACAACAATGACCCACAATTCCAAAAATACTAAGCTGCTATTCACCAGGATATTAGCAATTAAAAACAGTAATCCGAAAATTAGTACTGCACCAAGCAGCAATATCCTGGGTGGTTGTATAAACTGAATGGCTTTATCAAAATAATCGACATTCCCTTTTAAGAACAGGTCTCTCAAAGAACTAAAAAAATCCTGCCGGAAATAATGCAACTGCGCTGACAACCAGCGACGCCATTGATTACTAAATACTTCTGCTTTTTGAACTTTTTCATCATAAACGAAAGCATCATCGAGATAAGCAATTTTATGCCCGGCTTTGAGCATCTTCAATTCAATTTCCTTATCAAAACCGCCTACAGCCTTTACCGTTAACATCAATTGTTTGAAATAGTCGTATTTAAAAGCCATCCCTGAGCCTATGATGGCAGAAGAAAGGCCGAGTACGCGATGCCCTTTTCTAAAGATGTGGTTATTGATCTCTTCACTAACTGCATCAAGAACAGCCAATGAAGTATTCATGTTTTTTGCAGTACGATGTCCTTGTACTGCCATGTAATTTAGCTCAAAAGCCCCATTCATCTTTGCCAGAAAATCATAAGCCATTACATTATCAGCATCCAGAATCACTGCAATATCGTAATGTTCTTCCATCTGCTCCATGGCCTTGTTAAGTTTCAGGTTGAAAAGAATCAGCGATGATAATTACATCGTACAGATCTTGTGGATAGTTTTGATTCAATGCGGCTTTGGCTACATCAACAATTACATCGTCCTCTTTGTAACCGGGTATAAGAACAGCAATTTTTCGCAACAAAGGTTGACCGGGGTAGGGTGGTTGTTTGTAAAACAGCCCCGCAAAAGCAAATACAAAGATATAGAGCGTGGGTAGCAATAAAGCAATGAATACTGTGATTTGTATAACCAGAAATATCGATTGTAATGTCGGATTCATAGCTTAAATGAATTATTGGTTTTTGCGTTACAGTAAAGGATTAGTATGTATATCTTTGATAAACATGTTTTTAACATGCCATATCACAGCTTTGCAATAGGCTTTAAAATGTCCTTTTTTACTTTTGAGAATGAATGAGAGCGAATTTTTGGGAATGGAAACAAAAAGCTGGTAAAGAAAAGCAACTACGAATGGGAAGCCATGTACATTGCGACGCAGGTACAATAATCGGGACCGGTTCATATAGAATGTTTTGAAAGGGGTTAGCTTTCCCGTCGAAATCGACTCTTTATGCATCACAGTTGAATTATGAACATACCATAATTCGTATCCGGCAGCCCTGATTCGTGCGCCCCAATCGAGTTCCTCGTAATACAAAAAATAGGTTTCTGCCATCAATCCAACTTTTTTTATGACATCCATTGGTATCATCATTGCAGCGCCATGAACGAACCACGTCAATGTATCGTGGTCAAACTGCCCGTTATCTTTTGCACCATGTCCATATCCGTGGCTACGGATAGTATAGGGATTGATGGGTGCCTGACCCGAAAACTGAATTGTATCAGACTGATTAAAAAATTTAATTTTTGGACTGACTGCTCCAATTTTTTTGTTTGATTCAAGTTTGGCAACCAATGGCTCCAAAAATCCAGGTTCAACTTCAGTATCATTGTTGATAAAAAGTAAATATTTCCCTTTGGCTTTTCTAATACCAAGATTATTTCCACCGGCGAATCCAAGATTTACAGAGCTTTGAATAAATATTATTTCAGGATACAGCTTTAAAATAACGGAGGGATCATCGTTTGGAGATGCATTGTCAATCACAATAACCTCAATATTCGGGTAAGTGATATGACGCAGCGACTCAAGCAGTGCACAGGTAACATCAGGATGATCGTAATTAACCGTAATAATTGAGATGAGGGGACTTTCCATAACTTATCTTACAGAGATTTCCACAGTTTATCTTATAACATTATAGAATGCAAATGGTTTATTATTTTTTTTGAGTTTATCCTTAATTCCGCAAAAAGGTATTGGTTGTTGAACTAAAATCCACAAAAAGGTGATAACAATATCTTTATTTTACAATGTTGATACCGGCACAGCTTTTTCACTTATAACAGCTTCTTTATCAAATATTTCGGAATTTAACATTAAAGCCATCGAAATATAGATCAACACGGCTGTTGGTACTGTCCCCAATACTGCATTGCCGTATGATGCCACCATGACACCAACCATTCCTGAGAGAAGCGCGGCCATTTTTATTTTCAATATTGGATCCCTGATCTTGTTCATAATCCTTTTGGATGCATTGATAACGATGTAAAAAAGGATAATCAAATGGAGCATAAGGCCAACGATACCTTGTTCTGCCCAAATCATTACATACCAGCTGTCGGTAGCTATTTGCGAAAGAAATGCATTGGGTAGATATTTCCTGGCTTTTACTCCGGCATGACCGATGCCTCCGCCAAAAGGTCTGGATGCCAGATATACGCTCAGCGTTCTTTGGTTTTCAAGTCTGACCTGAAATGAAGCATCATTTGGGTCGAATGCTGACCTCATTCTGCGTATTTGGGCGTTACTCTGTCCTATTGATGTGAATTTGAAAAATGCGAAAACCACGACCAAGAAGACGAATCCGGAAAACATGACGAACTTATTTTTTTTCAAAATAAAAAAAGTCGCAAATCCGGCTAAAGGAATACTCATCGCACCACGAGTGCCGGATAATAACATACCGTAGATTCCCAAAATTGCCACGAGAATAAAGAAAAGTTTCTTACGCCAGTCTTTTTCTATCAAGGCCACAATGGCTGCAACAACTGCCGAATAGGCCTGATTGGCGCCAAATTGTCCGGCATCACTCATAAAGGAAAAAATTCTTAGCTTTCCGAATATAACATGCGTAATTGCCCCACCGGAATCAAGCCAGGCTTGCTCATAACTATCAACTCCCCAGAAATGCTGCACAATTCCTTTAAAAGAGGCCAACAATGATAAGAATCCCCACAGGTAGAAAAATAAATTAAGTTTGCGGTTTGAGTCAATTAAAAGCAATGTCAATACCACAATTAGTAACATGTACATGGATATTCCCCGGATACCGTTCAACCAGGCAGCAACACTTCTCGATTCAGGGTTGAACAACTCAAACAGTGAATATCCAAACCAGATTAAGGCCAACAAGGTGATGTCTTTTTTAGCCGGTTTCCAGTCGATTTTTTCATAGAACTTATTGAAAATAAGTGCAGTAAAAGTTAAAAAAAGAATTCCATCCAATAACAACCCAACTTGAAAGTCGACATAACGAGCCAATCCAAGAATTGTAAAACCAAGGAAGATTGCAGTATATAATCCAACAATCGGATAACTAAAGATCAGGTATAAAAAGGCGAAAATGAATGGAAGTAAAATCAATCCTAAACCAACGGTTAGTCCCATTTCGCTGATAATCAAGGCTGCTAAGCACAGCAAGAAAACCAGCAAAAGCAAATAACCGGGAGACTTCAGCCGGTCTGAACCTGTTAATTGATCAAATGGATTTAACATTTGGGTAAACGATAATTTTGGTTTAAAACAGATTTTGAACGATCATTTCTATCAGGTAAGATTCTTCATGAATTTACCATATAACATTTTATAAAAATCAATTCCACTTGTAAATATATGCCTGTAGTTTAATGATAGTTCCTTGTTCATATAATAAAATCCAACCCAGATACCTATTGTTGTAAAAAAAATTGATGCAACGGCCACAAGTGACAATGACTTAAAAATGAAAACGGCAATCAAATCGCCTATCACATTGGCAATTACCATGTATAAAACTTTAAGAAAATTGATGTTCGGTTTGTTTATGCTGTCGAGACCAATACCAGTCATCCGGTCGATGGGCAGGAGAAGACCATAGATTGAGAAGATACGCATGATGGTTGCAGCATTAAAACCTGTAATAGGATCTGTTCCCAAATATTGCCTGCCACCTAATATCAGGATGAAGAAATCGGCAAAAACGAAAGTGACAAGACTGATAAATATAAAAAGGTAGGTCATTGCTCCGGAATAAGTGTAGAAAATTTCTTTGACTTCCTCTACATTTTTTTGCATACTTGCTTTTGACAACTTAGGAAAGGCGGTTGCTGCAAAACTTCTTAATGGTATTTGCTGTAATTCTGTCAGTTTCATTGGAATGCTGTACAAGGCAACCGCAGCTGTTCCCAGCGGGCTAAAACTGATGATGAACGTGTCGGCACTGCGAAGTAAATTGGTGCCTATCAAGGTAAAGGTCGTATACTTGCTAAAATTGAGTAAAACTTTGATTGCGTTTTTAGTTGCTTTTGGAATGTATTTCAATCCGTCCCAACCCATAAAGATGCAAACTCCTGATGTAAAAGCATCGATGACCAAAAAAGCCAGAACCAATTGTAAAAGGGTCATTTGTAAGAAAAAAAAATTTACAACCACTACAACAAAGAAACCGACACTTTCGAGAGACCTGATAAACAATATTTTGCCAAATTTTAGGTCGGCCTGCATGATTACAAGTGCTGTATTCATTGGTAAATTGATCAATGCAAGCAGTGGGTACCATTTAAAAAACAGTTCATATCCGCTATTATGAATTGATTCATAAAAGGTATATAGACAAACATACAACAGGATACAAATTATAAATGTCGCGATCAAGCCAATCAAGCCGTTTGATCCAATGAACTTTACCCGTTCTTCCTGTTCAGCTCCCGATAAGAAGCGAATGATGGCTGTATTGATTATTCCATAACGAAACATTTCTATAAATGCAGCGGATGAAATGAACAAAACCCATTCACCGAAAACTTCCATTTGAAAACTCCGTGCAAGCAAGGCAAATCCGGCTATTCCAAAAAAAGAGATGGTAAGGTTACCAACCAATGATAGAAAGTTGTCTTCGTGAACTATTTTTTTCAACGTATTTTTCAAGTAGAAGAGGATTACAATCTTGTTTACAAGTCATTAATGCAACTAAGAGTAAATGATCAAAATTTGAATTGGTACGAAGACCCATTTTTTTTGTCAATGAAAGTTTAGTTTTGACCTATTGAAAATGCTTCTTTTAACTTTCTATTTTATTGCAATTTTTTTCTGGTAACATTGAGCAATTGCGCCCATTTTTCTATACCGGTTCTTACCTGATCGAAGGTTAAAGGCTTGCAGATGTAATCATCCATTCCAGCCGCAAGACATTTCTCTTTATCGCTCTTGAGAGCATTTGCGGTCATCGCCACGATCAAGGGTTTTTGATCACCCCATTGGGTAACAATTTGTCGTGTAGCCTCTATGCCATCCATCTCCGGCATTTGGATGTCCATAAAAACAATATCAAATTTCATAAGATTGAGGGCCTCAATCACTTCATATCCATTAGCTGCAATATGGATTGTATATCCTAACATTTCGAACAGTCTGATTATAAGCTTCTGATTGATTGCAGTGTCCTCGGCCACGAGAATATTAAGAGGATAAATCTCATTGATCTTTTGTATCATAGAAGAACATGTTTAGACTGTTTTGCCGGTTGGAAAATGTTTCTCTCCCCACAATTGGAGGATTTTAATCAAGTCATTTACTCTCATTGGTTTAGTTACATAATCGTCCATCCCTGATTCAATACACTTTTCCCTGTCGCCCTGCATCGCATTGGCTGTCATGGCAATGATTATGGGCCGGTCAACTTTCATGTGCTCAACAATAATGGTCGCAGCTTCATAACCGTTCATTTCAGGCATTTGGATATCCATGAAGATCAAATCATAGTTTTTTCGCTTAAGCGCATCTAAAGCTTCGAGGCCATTTGCAGCAATATCAACTTTATAGCCTAATATTTCAAAAACATTTCGAATTAGCTTCTGATTGATAAGGTTGTCTTCTGCAACCAAAACCTGAAAAGGATATTTTTTCGCAATTTCACATAGTATTTCCTTGCCCAGAGTATTGACTACTGCATGTTTTTTAGTGGGTACCATCACTTTCAGTAAAATTTCTGCCAGTTGCGAATGTTTTATTGGTTTATTCACATAGTATGAAAACAATTTTCGTAACTCGTCTGCTTCAGTATTAAATCCTACAGATGTGAGCATGATTAAAGGTAAACCAGATTTTTTATTATTTTTTCTGATTTCACGGGCTAGCATAATTCCATCCATTTGAGGCATTTGCATGTCGAGAATTCCGGCATCGTAATGGTTATTCTCAATCATGATGAGGGCTTCCTTGCCTGACTCAAGAGCCGTTGCCTTTATTCCCCAGTATTCGCATTGCAGGGTGAGTATTTTACGGTTTGTGGCATTGTCATCAACGATCAGAACCGATTTACCGGTAAGACTTTGCAACGATTTAAAGACATGATTGATATCAGTGGTGGGGGTTGATTTTTGGGTATGAATAGTGAAATGAAAATCGGATCCAATGCCTTCCTGACTGATTACCCATATTTTGCCATTCATGAGCTTTACGAGACTTGAGGTTATGGCCAATCCCAATCCTGTCCCTCCGTATTTTCTTGTTGTTGAGGCATCTACCTGAGTGAATGGGGAGAACAGGAAATCAATTTTATCGGAAGGAATACCGATTCCAGTATCTTTTACCGAAAATTCAAGAACAACATTTCCTTCTTTCTGTGATACTAAGGAGACATAAATCAGAATATCCCCTTTTTCAGTAAATTTTATTGCATTACTCACCAGATTGACAATGATCTGACGTAACCTGAAACCATCTCCGTAAATATACTCGTGCACATTCGGGTCAATGAAATAAATGATGTCAAGGTGTTTTTCGAGAGCTTTTGTTGCCATGAGATCGAGAACATCTTCGATGCAAATTCGCAGATCGAAAGAACTTTCTTCCAACTCCATTCGTCCGGATTCAATCTTTGAAAAATCAAGAATTTCATTGATGATGGACATCAGACTCTCGCCCGATATTTCAATTGTATTAACATATTCGCGTTGTGATGGTGTGAGTTCGGTCAGTTGCAACAGACTTGTCATTCCGATAACTCCATTCATTGGTGTTCGGATTTCGTGGGACATAGAAGCCAGAAATTCCGATTTGGCGCTATCAGCCGATTTTGCCATAACGAGTGCCTCTTTTAACTCCTCCTGAAAAAGTTGTCTTCTGATTGCTCCTCCAATATTATTTGCCAGCATACTTAAAACGGTCTCTTCAGCAGTTGACCAGATGTGGTCGTCGGTACAGTCCGCAAATCCAACAAACCCCCATAAATTATGTTTCTTCTGATCAATAATTGGTACGATTATTAAAGAATTAATCATTTGATCATCAAGAATGCGTTTTGTTTTTTCGCTGAATTCATGTGCGAATCCCTTTATTGTTTTACCCTCCAGCAGAGAAGCATACCATCCATCAGTCTGGTGTGAATATATTATTTTTTCAAACGCATTTGTTCCTACTTTCGGCTTTACAGCAGGTACAATGTATTCATGCACCCGATTTACAATAATTTCACCTGAAGAGGCATCCAATGTATTTTTATAGATAAAGATCCGGTCTATTCTGGCTGCACTGCTAATGGTCTCAAGAGCATTATGAATTGCTAAATCAAAATCTTCAATAGTTAAAAGATGGTTTGATGCCAATGCCACACCTTGAAGAGCGCTTTTTTGTTGAATTAATTCTTGCTGCATCTTGTATATTTCGATATTCTCCCGTTCCAGTTCCTGTTTTTGATTGTGGAAAATTAAAATCAACCTGGCAATCTGACTGAATTCATTTTTACGCTTTTCGAGAATCTCCAATTTTGAAGTATCGCTGTTTCGCAGACTGGAAGAGATTATTTTCAACGGTCGTCTGATCCATAGATAGAGTATAATAAAGAAAATAAAAATCAGAAATAGAAGTGAATTCCCGAGAAAATAGAACACGAAATCACTAACCTTTTGATAGTTGACCAAAACATTATTAGGCTTTTTAATGACCAGATATCCAATTTGCCTGTAGTCGTAACTCATTAGTGGTTTTGAAATGGTTATCGAGTCATTCTCAATCAGTTGAATATCAGATGGCACTGTCATTTCAAAGATTACGGTACTTGCAGTATTTTGCGACAGCTCATGCAAAAATTTTAGGTTCCATATTCTGCTGATAAAGAAGAATCCGGCGGGAGGCGTAACCCTTGCCGTATCAAGTGTGGGATGGATAGAAGCGGCCGAGATTTCTAAAAGTCCCTGAGGAATTACCTGATAATAGTGAATAAGTCCTTTTTCTCGTATCGAATTAATAATTATATCACGGGTTAACGGATTGTCAAGAATATCTTTTGATTGTTTTCCGAAGCCATAAATTAGCTGATTTTCTGTGTTGTAGACACTTACAGAATA
Organism: Bacteroidia bacterium; assembly: GCA_026391655.1. Lineage (GTDB taxonomy): Bacteria > Bacteroidota > Bacteroidia > Bacteroidales > Prolixibacteraceae > JAAFHB01. The sequence goes on from JAPLDR010000116.1 coordinate 38,706, forward strand.
AAGATTGAACGATTTAATTATACTGGCAATATTATCTTCGGCCCATTGTTGGTTTGGCTTTTTAAGTTTTTTGATGATCTCATCCCAGTTGGTATAATCCGTTACAATCTGATCGAGCTGATCGGATTGTACCTTTAGCGCAGTATTGATAAGCATAACTTGCTGTTCAGCTGCAGACTGTACAATAATATCGTTTTGCTGCTCTTGTGTTATACGAAAAAAAAGAAGGACGACTACCAAAATGATAACCGACGAGAAAAATAGAAGAAGTAATTTATTTCTGATGTTCATATAGTTAAGCTCCCAATTAATTTATAGATCAGTTGTAATCCATCAATTTAAAGTTAATTATTTAAAAATATTGAAAATAAAAAACTTCTTTCATTTTAGGGCGCAACCAGCTTCTTTTTTTAGGCAATTCGCCTAGTATTGATTCAACGACATCCAATTCGATACCATTAAGCACAAACAGAGGAGCGCAGGTTGTAATCTTAGCGATATTTTCAACAGCTCCCTGATCGGCCTCAGACCAAACCCTGTTGGCGCGACAAACCATTAATGGTAAATCAATTGAGGCAACGAGATCCGAAGGATATGGATAAAACAAAACCGGAGGGATTTCGATGATTACATAGTCCGGAATAAATGAAAGAGAATAATTGTTATTGATTAACAATTCTTTATAATCCTTTGTGCGATGATAGTATTCATTGATCTCATATTCATAGTATTCGTCCTGTGGAATTGTTGACCCATATTCGCATAACAAGGGACTTTGATAATCGATCCTTGTATCAGGATAGCCGAATAGCCAATTAATTAAAGAGAATCCTTTCGGACGTGGTTTTTGTTTCTCTGTCGATATCATAGCGCCGGGACAGTAATTCTGAACTGATTTTTGATGAAGTGTTTTCTCTTGTGAGTACCTGATCAAAATCACCTTATTCCCGAGTTTCTTTAGCTGGGATGCCAAATTTTGTGCGATTACAGTTTTACCTTCCTTGTTCGAAGTACTAAACACAAGAATCTGATAAGCATTACTAATTCTGGACTTTGTTTTTTTCAAAAGCTCAATGCGCTGTACAATAAGTTCAATCAGTCGCTGAATGATATATGGAAAATTGAGTGCCCTGGGTTTAAGATAAATCTTGGGAAATACTCCTAATGGTAATAAATTGAGGATTTTAGCCGCTCTTTTTGGATTTTTTAATGTTTCATCAAAAAATTCAAGTGCCAGAATTGTTGACAATACGATAAGAAAGCCGAACAATGCCGCAGCAACAACCAAAAACTTACGTTTGGTTGGGTTCGGAGTAAGCGGATAAAAAGGTTGGTCGATTGACTTAAGATTTGATGAAAGTTCAATGTCCTGCATTTTAAGTTTTGCCAGATTCAATCCATGCAACAATTCGAGATACTCCTGCTCCGAAACAGATATTTCACGCTCGATTTTTTTGAGATTCGCTCCGGCAGGTGCATAGATTTCGTATTGTTTTTGAAACTCCTGAATCCGATTTTCCAAAACACCAAGTCCAGCTCTTGTATCTTCATAACTCAACACATTTGTGATCCAATCGTTAAGTAACGAATTTATGGGAATTGCTTCAGTAGAGTTAGTGTAACTGTAAAGTTCACTGACCGCTTTGCGGATATCCTCCTTAAGCTCATCTGCTTTAGCCTTTAATACAGCAAGATTTTGTCCGTCAACAGTATTGCCATAACCAATAGTCTCAGCTGTTGCTATTTTCGTATTTATTTGGCTAAGCTGATTACGTTTTTCAAGAATCGGAGCACTTTCAAGTTGAATTTTTTGCTGTTTTGCTAACTTTTCTTCTAACCGTTTAATAGTAGCTTCTGTACCTGCAAGTTTGATTCGCATATTGTTATAATCGACATCCAATGCTTCTTTGGCCCCGGCAACCGCTTTACTTTGTTCGTAATAGTTGATAATGCTATTGTCCTTATTGAATGACAGAAGTTTTTCTTCACCTGTTTTCAGCTTTTGAGTCGCCTGATTTACCTGAAATTCAAAATATTTAACGACAGCATCCGAGCTGTTCTCTTTGATGTTCCTGTAGTTTTTTATACAAACTTCGGTGAAGAAAATAAGCGTTTGCTGGCAAATTCCAGGATCGTCTGAAGTGTATTTTAGTTTTACGAGATCGCTGTTGGCAATTCTTTGAACATTTATATTCGAGATTTCATTAAGAGAATAATGAGGACTGTTGTAATTTAAAAGATTGTACACAAAATTGGTATCGCCGCTTTTGGCCAGATCTGTAAGATTTTTCACTGTTTGTTCAAATGCTTCAGGATCGATCGAAGCGGGACCTGTTCTTGTATCCTGAGACAAAGTGTTGAGTTTTGAAAAAGAAAAAGTGGCGGTACTGTCACTTTGACCAATGGTACCAGGGGTGTCTTTGATTACCTTATTTGAGTTGCTACCGGACTGATTGCTGACGAGAAGTATTTGCCCTTTCAGTATATTGTTATTAATCAATCCGTTAATCTCTTTGATTTGATCAACTGATACACCATATTGACGGGATATGGAGTAAAGCGTTTCGTTATCTTTTACAGTATGTTCCTGATATTCAGAGTTATGTTGGTTCTTGGTTTGTGCGGCGCTATTTTGAGTGCCAGGAATTGTTTTATAAGTAATACTGACCGTTTTAGGATTTGGTTTTACAATCAACGAATAGATATATTTTGGAGTTATTTTTCTTACATATTGGAAAGACTTACTCGAAATGTAGCGTGGATCGTAATTAGGAAGCATAAGATGCTGAGCCAACAATCTGATTGCCACCTCTTGCTGGGTTTCACGCGAATTGATTACATTTATAAGGTTATCAAAGTCTGTATTGGTGGCAAAATAGCTGAGTGATTTACCCATCTCGACACTTGAGCCGGAAGCGATACCAGTATAAAGTGTTGTTTCGGAGGAAAAGGTGAAACTTGGGGTTTTGGTTAGATAAATAACCAGACCAGCCAGCAGTATTGGAGTGAACAGCAAGAGAACAAGATGCTTGCGCAATAACTTCACCAGATCAATAATCTTCATCTGTTGTTTATTTATTATTTAGGTTAAACTTCATACCTACAATCTCTTCAAGAATCATATAAGCCGTACGAAATTCCATTTTTGAGCTTTCAAGGTCAGATTCAGCTCGTGAAGCAATTTCCGAAAGACTGGAATATTCAGTTAATGTTATTGCTCCGCTAATAAACTGTTTTTCAACCATTTGCATGTGAATTCTGGATGTTTCAGTATATTTTGTCTTTATTCTTAAGAGTCTTTGTTTGATGATCACTTCATTATACTGTCGAATAACCAATTGCCGAAGTTCATTTCGTTGTACCATTGAATAGCTTTTTGCCTGTTCAATTTCAGCTTTGGAAAGCTTGATCTGATTTTTTCGATTTAGAAAATCATAAAATGGAATCCGTATGTAAGCGCCAACTCCATAGTTTGTCTGCGTATTTCGTGTTGATATTAATGCGGGATTCTGGCCTTGAACCACGTTTGAAGCAAAATTGTCGAATGTGCCGTAGCGCACATCAGTCTGGAATCCAATATCCCTGGTCCAGTCGGCACGATCAGATTTTAATTTGTGGGTATTTACCGTGATTTGCAGGTCCCTGAATTTTACAAAGGGATTTTTTGCGATAGCCGAGTCAATAATGGTTTCAAGCGGGGGGAGCATTGACTCAATATTATCATTCATTAAATCAGGTTCTTTGTTCTGTTGAGCAAAGCCTGTCAATCCAATTATCAGAATTGTCAAAATGGTAAGTAGAATATGAAAATAGTGTTTCACGAGAATTAGTTTAAGTTAAAATCATAATTTACTTGCCCAATGATTTTGAATAGCAAACGAAGAATGACTCATGCCTATGAATGCAAATATATTAAAAAGCTTCATTAAACCGTATTACTCTGAAAAAGTGCAGGTACAGTTCTGAGAATTAATTTAAGGTCGTACCAAAAAGAGTAGCTGTTACCGATAAAATGGTCGGCATATTCATTATCCAGTCTCATCCGCTCGTCTTCCGACATTACTCCACCTTTTCCGCGCAGTTCAACTTGCCACAATCCGGTTATTCCGGCAGGTGCAAGAAATCGTTTTGAAAGTAATCCACGGGTCAGTAATTCGGCTTCGTAAACAGGTAGTGGCCGGTTGCCAACAATTGACATATCTCCTTTAATCACATTGATCAATTGAGGAAGTTCATCGATACTCGTATTTCGGATAAACTTACCTACTTTGGTAATACGCGGATCATCAGCAATTTTGATAAAGGCAGATTTTGTTTTAGCAACCTCTCTTTTTTGGGTATTATACCAGTAATCACAAATATGGTGCGGTCCAATGTGCAGGATAGGAGAGCAGTTTTTCGCATCTGCTAATTTTGCACATACCGGGCATGGCTTCGAAAAGTCGATTTCGGACTGTTGTGAGGCGGTTGCATATTGATTTTTATCTTTTGCCAGTTTTTTCAATTCGCTGTCGGCACCAACACGCATAGAACGCAATTTGTAAAAATCAAATGGTTTACACCCAACCCTTTTCGAAATGTAGTAGACCTTTCCTTTCGATTCGAGTCTGATTGCAATTACAACAAGCAATAAAATTGGCGAAAGAACGATCAATGCAGAAATGGCGACCAGCAAATCAAACAGTCGCTTAGAAAGAGGCATTTTATATTTAATATCCTGATTATTAATATTTACATAAGTTACGAGTGAGTATTTATTTCTGAATTCAACTAAAAATTTGATTCGTCCAACGATATTTTCGACTGAAGGCAACGGAAGGACAAAAAAATCGTCAATCCGATGGGCAAAAGCAGATTTAATTAACTCTTCTTTGAACTCATAAGAGATCAGGATAAAGGCCACACGATCGAAATCAGGTCTTTCGCGGATCCATTGATGCATTTTCAAGCCATCTCCTCCCGATAAATACATCTCCGAAATAACGGCATCAGGTTTGTTCCCCATTTTGAGATAATTTACCGCTTCCAGTGCATTGGAAGTGTGTATAACCGAAACATCAGAATGAGTTCGTAGTTCATCAATATCCTCCGTAGAGCGACCGATATAAAGTATTTTTAATAAATTTTCCATTCAAATTATAATGCAAAATGTTGTGATTTAAGAGTTTATTATTTGATGAAAAGCTAAAACGGTTACCATTTTAAAGCATAATGAACCGGGAAAAGATTTTTCAGAATTAACTCTCCTAATTCTTCTGGATTGAATGGTTTAGCTAAAAAATCCTGAGCACCGAGTCTGTAACATTTAATTCTTTCCTTACTGCTTTCAACTCCCGATAACATGATTACCGGAGTATGTTTTGTAAATCCTCTCTGACGTACTTTTTCTACAAAAAGATACCCATCCATGTTTGGCATTTGCAAGTCGCAGATAATCAGATCCGGCAGATTGCCTTCCATCCATTCAAGCGCTTCAATCCCATCGCTTTTAGTGACAACATCATATTTTTTGGAGAGGAAATTTTCAAGTAGTAAGCGAATACTTTTCTCATCATCGATAACCAATATCTTGTGTCTCATAGGTTATATATTTTTAGGGTTATAATTGGGTGGCCATTAATAATTAAGCTGTTTAAAATTAACACTAATAATGTTATAATGTTCATTCATATTCTTTGAAAGCAACATTTTTTTTGATCATTCACTAAATAATCTTTTTTTCTCAATCAAAAACGATTTCAGCTTCGCCCTTTCAGTCCCAGTGGTTTGAACATCATAGTTATTACACCGAATAACAGGATTAATATTAATTGGTTTTCTATTCGGCTATGTAAATACTTTGAATTTCTTACGTAACTTTTCTATTGTGTCCTTGACAAAATGTACCTCTACTGCAAGTTAATTACCTTGGTGAAAGTATTAATATCGCAAGTAATGGTTTGTAGGGTTTATATCAGATATGTGTAAGGAAAAGACGGAATATTTTGTAGGAAAACTCTGACGCACTCATTGCAAGATATATTCTACAATGTTAGAGAGTACCAGAATTTTAAATTTTGGAAATCCAATCCTAAAAGTGAAGTTCAGAGACCGGGAAAATTTTCAATTATTCTCTGCAATTAAAGGTCTGCCGGATTAACTCAAATGCTTTATGGTTAAGCTTCTGGTCGTCAAGTCCGGTTTGAAAGAAAATTGTAATTGTCTTTTGGGCAGAGTTAAAGCAATAGATAACACCTTCGAGTTTTTGCTCTTTTACAAATGTTATATAACGACAACTTTCGACTTTGAATCCGGCGAATTTGTCTGTACTAACCGAAGTGAACTCAATTCCCGGATTTCGGTAAATATTCGCAGATTTCATACTTTGTTGATGAAGAATAATTGTTTTCTCTGGCTTTTCAATTTTATTAATCCAATCTACTGTAATCAAACCTGTTGCTTTTAGGCCAGTCCTTTCAGCCGAAAAATAGTAGGCATTATCTCCAATTGAATCATTGGCAATTATTTTCCAACCTTCGGCAATCGAAAAAGAAATTCCGTTCCTCATATAGGGGAGCTCTTTGCTTTTTGCAAATGTGATATTGCAGCAAGTTAATGAGATGATAAAAGTTAGTGAAACTGGAATAAATGCTTGAAACTTCATCTGATAATAATTTGTTTTTAATTACCAGATGGAATGAATTCCAATTTGGTAGCGTGAAAATAACAATAAATAACCTGATTTAAGGATTGTTTCATTTTATAAACAAAAACCCGACGGAATCAGTGAATCCATCGGGCTTGTAAATTATGAGATAGCGAATAATTCTTAAATTTATTCAACTGCCTTGAAATGATCTTTATTGTTTTCAATAATTTTACGGTACCACCAGTCGGGATAGGCAGGATGAAGTGGAGATACAGGTATTTTTCCCGATTCGTTTCTTTCAAACTGGCCATTTTTCTCAATCATTACATTTCCGTCTTTGTATTTAATCAAAAGATAATGACCCAGATCTCTCCATCTTTTCACCGAACTTTCGACTTGATTTACAGAGTATTCGGTCAAAAACTGACAGGCAAGTTCTTTTTCACCATTATTCCATAAGGTTAAAGCAGCCTGATCAACGACCGGGGTTAGGCTGAAAAACTTATTCTCAAGTTGCGATTGTACTTTTTGAAGGTCAACGATCATATCGCTGTATCTTGAATAACAAAAGTTCGAAACCTGATTAAATACCCAGAAAGCTGAATTATCGGACCAGGTGAGCATATCACCATCACCAACTTTTAACGAATTCGGAACTTGTTTTATTCCGCAATAGATTGGCATATAACAGGTCAAATAAGTATCATCAACGCCAAACCAGAATATTCCTCCGATTGGATTTGGCAGGTTAGGCCTGCTCTGTGCAACGAAAGAGAACCCTGTTTGTTGAGTAGAGACGGCTCGTTCGTGAACATACGAAACAGAGTCGACTTTCCATTCCATAGGGCGCCAGCGATATGGTGATCCGAATGGACCGGCTCCCAGATCTTTTGTCATATCGAGTTCTGTTCCTTCATAATGGTCACGCATGAGGTTAATCACATCTTTAACAGAAAGGAGCGAATCGGGTTTTATCCAGAGTGGCATACGGTTGGAAGCATACTTATTTTCATCGTATGTCACTTTTCCCATTGCGTAGCTTTCGTACTGTTTCATTTGTTTATTCACTTTATTAAAGCCTGACCAAATACGAGCTTCACAAAAACGGGCACTACTAAAAGTGACGGGGGCATAAGTGTCGGAAAAGCTAAAATCGTTGTTCTTCCCTTCAAACCAACCTTTTTCGCGGGCAAATGAAATTACATCAGGCGAATAAAGACAATTTTTAGGATCATTTAACGGGAAACGCGTAATTCGTGCCTGATTAGCATGTCCCGAAATATATCCGTCGGGAATTCGCATGGCAACCCAGATCGCTCCTTTTTGTCCTTCACCTTTACAGAACAAAAAAAAAATCCAGGCTTCATTGGCATCAGCAACCGAAAATGATTCTCCTGTAGATGCATATCCATAATTTTTGACCAGATCGGTCATAATGGTAATCGCTTCATGAGCACTCTTAGACCTTTGTAACGCAATGTATATCAGACTTCCATAATCAACAATGGCATCTTTTTGTGATCCAAGCTCTTTTCTGCCTGTATAAGTTGTTTCGCCGATAGAAACCTGATTCTCATTCATGTTTCCTATTACCTGATAGGTGTGTTTCACCTGAGGGATTTTCCCCATAAATTTACCGGTATCCCATTCATAGACATCGAGCATTGCACCTTCGGGATAATTGGCGGCAGGCCAGAAATAAAGTTCTCCGTAAAGGACGTGTGAATCAGCTGCATAAGTGATCATTGTAGAACCATCTTTTGTAGCGCCTCTGGTTATCAGAAAATTAGTGCAAGCCTCAGATGGAGCAATCTGTAAAGCAACTAATATCGGAAGAAATAAGAAAAGTCTCTTTTTTAACATTGTAAATCGTATTAAAACAGTTTTGACAAAAATATGAAAATAGTTGTATGTATAACTTTTTAATCATGAGGATAAACCTCTTTTTTTATGAGTTTTGTCATTTATTTCCAATGTTATAAATGGTTCCGCCAATGTTGTCATGCTGTGAACCTGTAACCGAAGAAAGTACATTGATGCGGCCTTTGAAAGCCAGAACTCCAAGAAATGCGAATATCAGCGCCTCTTTGAAGTCGATCAACTTTTCGTTGGGAAGAACAATCTGGCATGAGGTTAGTCGTTTCAATTTATCCATGAGGAACAGATTTTTTGATCCGCCTCCTGTTGCCAACAGTCTGCCTGAATTACCTGTTATGCCTGATATCTGATTTGCGATATGTTCATAAATTGTTGCAGCCTGATCTTCAATGGTAAGACCCGAAGCTGATAATAAAGGTGTTATTTGATTATCAATCCATTCGCGTCCAAGAGATTTAGGCCATTTTTGGCGGTAGAAACCGAGACAGTTTAGTTTTTTGAGTAACGATTCATTGACAGTTCCGGAAGCTCCCAAATGACCGTCCTTATCATAGGTATACCCCTTTTGCAGTGCTAACTCATTTAGAATAAAATTGGCCGGACAAATATCAAATGCGATCCGTTTGCCATATTGTTCGAATGAAATATTGGCAAAACCACCGATATTCAGACAGTAGTTGAATTCGGGGAAAAGCAGTTGATCACCGATGGGAACAAGTGGTGCTCCCTGTCCCCCAAGCGCAACATCGAGATTTCTGAAATCATTGATTATCGTAATTCCCGTTGAAGCAGCTATTGAGGCTCCGTTGCCAAGTTGAAATGTAAATTTTTTGTCCGGTTGATGAAAAATCGTATGACCATGAGAAGCAATAAGTTGCGGGGCTTCTTTTCCACAAAGAAATTTAGTAATGAGTTCACCTGTGTAGCAACCATACTCATTATGCAGAATTAAAAATTCCTCTGCTTTTAATTGCGGAGCTCCTTTTAATTTTTCGATCCAGATTGGCGGGTAGGCAATCGTTTGTGCATCAACTATTTCATAACTCCATTTATTTTCGTATTCTGAAAAACGGCAAAGCGCCAGATCAATTCCATCAAGCGATGTACCCGACATAACACCAAGAGCTAATGTGTTCATTTGTAAATAATTGCTTTGTATTCAGTTTCGTTTTCCTTATTATCTGTCACAACTAATCTGAGAAGATGTGATTTACCGAAAGCCATCCTGTTTTTGTCAAAAGTATAAGAGAGTAGTTTTGATTTTGCATCATATTCGAAAAGCGCCCACTTACCATCAATTTCGCCCCGGTATGTTTTAATTCCCGAAAGGTCATCAGTAATTTTGAATTGCACTTTTGAAGGATTGGTCAATGTTTTTTTACCCTTGATACTTTGTGGTGTAATCTGCGGCGGGGTTTTGTCAACTGCAATTGCAAAACTACCAAAAGCACTGGTTTTTACAGTCACCCATTCTTCCGAATATTCACCGCCAATTGCTGATTTCTGTCTGGTAGTGGGGTCGATCGCAACAATTAAAGCTTTGTCTCTGAGTTTTTCAGGTAAACCATCACACATTATTGCCAGAGAGTAAGGTTTATGTAAAGGGACAAGTTTTGAATGCACCTGTTGAAGTTCTGAATAGCAGCCTACTGGTTTAGAAGACGATTTCCAAACGAAACCCAAATCATCATATAATGCGCCTTTGGGAATATCAACCCTTATTTTGTCATTTTCGAACACATTTGATTGGTCAAATAAAAATTGTTTACTAAAAGATTGATATTTAATTGGTAATGGAGATTTTTTATTCGTAGTTTTAAATTTCAAGCTAGTTTTATTCTTAAATGCATCACACACAACGATCTCGAATTCATGCACTTTTCCATCATCGAGGTTTAAAATTCCGTTTTTTTCGGCCGGATCATAAATATCCAGGTAATTTCCAGGTTGCCGGTATAGCCGATGAATCCAGCGATGCGATTTAATATACTCTTCGTAATCGGCCTGAGAATTGGCATATCGGGAATCGTCGAATGAAAAATTATCCATTTTAAAACCGAAAACTTGTTTTCCATCGCAGAATAATGTAGCGGAATAGATACCACATTTCAATCCTGTACCATTAAAATCATCTTCGGCTTGAATACCAAAACCAATTTTTCCATAAAGTTCAATGGGAAGATTATTCTTCAATCGGCAACCACCCGGAACCGGCACGGTTTCATACCTTTTCTTGCTTCGATCCTGGCCTACATTACTGTTTGCAGATAATGGGTAAACATAGACTGATATGATTTTAGGAATGCTATTATCTTTAATCCCTAAATTGTAAAATATTGGATTAAAGACTCTTTCCGATTCTGTATTTCGGATTTCAAAATGAAGATGAGGACCACCTGAGCTACCTGAATTGCCTGACCAGGCAATGATTTCACCTTTTTTAAAATGAAACTCATCAGGCGAAAGGGTAATATTTACCTGAAAACTTTCCCGATCGTATTGTTTTTCTTTAACGTACTCCTGTAATTTGGGGTGAAACCTTTCGAGATGCCCGTAAACCGATGTTGTGCCATCTGGATGGTTCATATACAATGCGTTACCGTAGCCATAAGGCGAGACACCAATTCTGGAAATATACCCTTCCTTTGCGGCAAATACCGGTAGTCCGGTTTGCCCTTGCGTGCGGAAATCGAGACCCGAATGAAAATGATTTGCCCTTAATTCTCCAAAGTCTCCCGAAAATGAGAATGGAGGTTTAAGGGGACTTGCAAATGATTCAATAACAGGGTTTTTCTGAGCATGAAGCTCAGAAAATAAACAAATTATTACAACTAATATTGGTAAAACAACTCTCATTTTTAACAAATTTCAAAGAATTGGCTAAAATAGTAAACTTTTAAAAGCTTTACAGAGGAATAAAAAGATTAAGAAATTTTTGCAATATGATTAAAATATTAACTTTGTCTCTGTAAACATTAGGTATGACAGAGCGTGAAACTGTTTTGTTGCGAGAGTTCAAAGGTAAGCTCGATAAACTGATCAATCTTCATTTACGGATGAAAAGGGAAAAACAGCTGTTTATTGAAGAGCAGGCGCAACTTAAAGAACAGATCAGATTACTCACCTTACAGAATGAGGAACTGGTTAAAAAGCAGGAAGACCTGAAGTTTGCAAAATCGTTATTGGGTGCGGATGAAGATCCACACGAAGCTAAAATAAAGATAAACAGAATAGTGCGGGAAATAGACAAATGTATTGCTCTGTTAAATAAGTAATACAACATGCTATGGATGATAAACTTTCGATAAATATCAATATAGCCGACCGATTGTATCCTTTGAGAATTGATCGCAAAGAGGAGGAGAGTATTCGTAAGGCAGCGAAAATTATCAACGAAAAGGTGGTTCAATATAAGCAAAAGTATGCTTCGAAAGACTTACAGGATTGTCTTGCAATGGCAACGTTACAGTTTGTAATTCAGAAGTTTGATACTGAAAAACGTATTGATGTTTCGCCATTGGTCGATGAGTTGGAAGTGATGAATGATTTTCTAACAGAGTTTCTTGAAAAGGAAAATTAGTTTTTGAATTCTAAATAGACCCGCATTTTTCAATTATTCCGATTGGTCATTGTATGCTGATCAGGGTAATTTGAATTTGCGGTATTTTTTTGTTAAACCTTTAATTGTATTTTACTAATGGACATAATTATCACGTGCATTGTTACACTGTTTATAGGAGGTACAACTTCCTATTTTCTGTGGGAATTGATGCTGACTAAAAAGAAGCAAAAATTGCTTGCTGATGCCGAGGTACAGGCTGAAATGCTCAAAGAAAAAAAAATGCTTCAGTCGAGGGAGAAGTTTATGCAGCTCAAATCGGAGCATGAAAGTTATATTAATGAGCGAAATCTTAGAATTTCAAGTACTGAGAACAAACTGAAGCAAAAGGAGACCATTTATCTTCAGCGGAAAGAGGAACTACAGCGTAGTATTAAAGATTTTGAAAACTCTGAGAGGGAGATTGAGACTATTCGCGAAAACCTGAATGTTCAACTTGAATTAGTCGAACAAAAAGAAGAAGAGATGCTCAAATTGCATAAACAGCAGGTTCAGCAACTCGAAGCTTTATCCGGAATATCCGCTGATGAGGCAAAATCGCAACTTATTGATTCTTTGAAAAATGAGGCCAAAACGGAGGCGATGTCATTCATTCAGGAGATTATGGATGAAGCAAAAATGACAGCCAACAAAGAGGCAAAAAAGATCATCGTCAAGTCGATCCAGCGTGTTGCTTCCGAGACCGCTATCGAAAATTCGGTAACTGTTTTTCATATTGAAAGTGACGAGATAAAAGGAAGGATTATCGGACGTGAAGGTCGAAATATCCGGGCACTTGAGGCTGCTACCGGAGTTGAAATTATCGTGGATGACACTCCTGAGGCAATTGTTCTCTCTGCATTTGACCCTGTAAGGCGCGAGATTGCACGACTGGCTCTTCATCAGCTGGTTACCGATGGGCGTATCCATCCTGCCCGCATTGAAGAGGTGGTGAATAAAGTGAAAAAACAGGTTGAGGAGGAGATTATCGAAACCGGTAAACGGACAACCATCGATCTAGGAGTTCATGGATTGCACCCTGAGCTGATTCGCCTGATAGGGAAAATGAAATACCGTTCGTCATACGGCCAAAATTTATTGCAGCACTCCCGCGAGACAGCTAATCTTTGCGCAATCATGGCTGCGGAGCTTGGACTTAATCCTAAGCGAGCCAAACGTGCCGGACTTCTGCACGATATTGGTAAAGTCCCGGATGATGAACCGGAATTACCACACGCAATCCTGGGGATGAAACTTGCCGAAAAATTCAAGGAAAAACCAGATATCTGTAATGCAATTGGTTCACACCACGATGAAGTAGAGATGGATAGCTTACTGGCTCCGATCGTACAGGCATGTGACGCTATTTCTGGCGCCCGTCCTGGTGCACGTCGCGAAGCGGTTGAATCGTACATTAAACGGTTAAACGACCTCGAAAACATGGCTCTCTCTTATCCGGGAGTGACAAAAACTTATGCAATTCAGGCCGGACGCGAACTCAGGGTTATTGTTGGAAGCGATAAAATGACTGATATTGAGGCAGAAAACCTCTCTTATGATATCGCCAAGAAAATTCAGGATGAGATGACTTATCCAGGTCAGGTTAAAATTACAGTTATCCGCGAAACACGAGCTGTTAGCTATGCCAAATAGAAGAATTAAATTTTGACAAATAAGAAAAAGGGGCCGAAAACCCCTTTTTTAGTTTAATATTTTCGAAGTTTATCGAGTAATTTATTCGTAAAAACAGTTTTTTCATCATCTCCTCTTAATTGGTAACATTGTTGGAGTGAAAGCAAAAGTTTTTTTATCATCGTTTCTTCGCTTAAATGAGTAGTGTTTTCAAGGTTTTCTTTGTTTTCATGTACAAAATACTCTAACTCTTTTGCCCCGATTATTGCCCCTTTATGTTCCATATTGATATAAAACAGATATGGATCAGCATTCTCTCCGTATACTTCCCTCGAAATCTGGGGTTCGTAGTAACCCAGAATAAGATATTGGCCAATTCCTATAGGATGTATTGGCAGATTTAACCTTCTGGCAATGATGCAAAATAATGTGGAAAGTGAAGTGATATTTCCTTTTCGTGAAACTAACAGGTTGTTTATCAGGCAATTTTCGGGAGCAAAAATATCCGGGGTATTTAACTCAAAATGATACAATTCGAAAAAGACATGGTTGATGACTGATACTTTTTCGAGCGAAGTAAGAGAATCGTTTAACTCAATCCAAATGTCGCGGACAATTTTCTGAATAAGCAGATCAATTTTATCGGGGGCAATTGTCAGATGGTGAATCGTGCTTACCAAAACCCACCCGTCCAAAAGCGTTTTATTATCAGAATTGATCCATTGTACAGTCTTGTCGATCAGTTTTATTGATTTGAGCTGACTAATAATCAGTTCAAGGCGTTCGTGATGCAATAAACTGGTTGAAGAGCTTAAAGCAAACTCCAAAACCGGTAGAATTGCCGGTCCGGTTTCTATCAATTTGTCTCTCACGGCAAAGTAAACCTCTTCGTCGCGATCGTCAATCAGTGCAAGCAGCGTATCAATGTTTACGATCTCTTCCATTCTTTTCTATTGCGTCAACTTATCGAGAATTTTATTTACAAGTCGCTTCATAACAGGTTTATAGTTGCTGCTGGCATTGCGGGTGATACGATTTGCTATGATAATACAAACTGTAAGTGCCTGATGTCCAAGTAATTTACTGAGTCCGTAAATTGCGGAACACTCCATTTCGTAGTTTGTGATTTTCATCTCATTGAAACGGAATAATTCAATTTTATCGTTAATCTGTTGGTCTACAATATTTAAACGCAATTCTCTGCCTTGAGGACCGTAAAATCCGGGAGCTGAAATGGTAATTCCAGGAATAAACTCATTGTCGGTAATCTTGTTGTAAAGATCTATATCACAATCAACTACATAGGGAGATGCCAACAATGGATTCCAGTTTGTATAACTCTTAAAAGCGTTTTCAAAGGCTTGATCAGCAATTTCTTCTCGTCTGGCGTAGAAATTCATTAATCCGTCGAACCCGATAGCTTTGCGGGAGGCCAAAAACGCATCTACAGGAATATCTCCCTGTAATGCTCCGGAAGTGCCGATCCTGATAAGGTTCAAACTGGTTTTAATTGCTTTGATCTCACGAGTTTCCAGATCGATGTTCACTAACGCATCAAGTTCATTAACCACAATATCAATGTTGTCGGTTCCGATACCTGTTGAGAGTACTGTAATTCTTTTTCCCTTGTAACGTCTTGTAACAGTGATAAATTTATATTTTTTTTCATAATGTACAGTTTTTTTTTATAACCTTATGCAAAGATAAAACGATTAATGCCATTTTTGTACTCATGTGCCAGAACCTTATCATGTACTTTTAAATCAAAACTATTGAAAAAATATGGAAATAAGCAAAATCAGCTGAAAATAATTATTTATTAATATTTTTGTACAAAAATATTAATAATGATACAAAGAATTCAAACAGTGTATTTGCTGATTGCCGAAATGTTGATCGGTGCCCTTTTTTTTGTTCCGTTTGGCGAAATAGCCGCAAAAGAGGGAGGTATTTATTGCTTCGATATTAAAGGAGTTTATCTTGAAGGGATTCAGAAGCCTGAAATTATTTACAGCAGTCTGCCGTTGGCCATATTATGGGCTGTTAGTTTGATCCTTATATTGGCAACAATCTTCCTGTTCAAAAACAGAATTCTTCAAATGAGGCTTTCAACGATTAATATTTTCATATTGCTTGGTCTTGGTGGTCTGATTTTTTACTACATATGGTCCAGTGCCAAACTATTATCAGGGGTCTATTCTCTCACTATTTATCTTGTATTCCCATTAATAGCATCAATTTTAATCTATATGGCTATCAGGGCAATAGCGAAGGACGAATTACTCGTACGATCAATCGATCGAATTCGATAATCAAAAATAAAGCCGGATAAATTCCGGCTATATTTTTGGTATTTGATGGTTGAAATCAAAATAATACCGATAGTTTTTGGCAAAGTGACGTCAGAAATTCTTCGTCATCAATGGTAAACGGGGCAGGGGAGTGGGAATCGATATCAATCTCGGCTACAAATTTACCATCCTTAAGTATCGGTACCACAATTTCGCTTTGAACATCAAGGCTGCAAGCGATATAATTTTTTTCCTGGCGAATGTCCTGTACAGTTTTAAGTTTTTTATTCTCTGCTACTTGTCCGCATACACCTTTCCCAATCGATATTGCATTATGCTCAGTTGGTTTCCCGTAGTACGTCTCAAGCAACAGTTTCGATCCTTGTCCATCAAGGACATAAAATCCAACCCAATCGTAATGATATACTTTATCTTTCAGTAGTTTACATGTATTATATAAAATTTCGCTACGTTCTTCTCCTGAGGATGCATATGACCCGATTATCTGAAGAAGTAAAGTAAAGTCTTTATTCATTTTGCAAAATCTTGTAAGTTAATCCTGAAGATTAAAAGAAAACCATTTCGTTTTCGTTTGTTATTTTTTCACAATAGAAACATTTCATCGCAATCGGTTTATCCGAAAGTACCTCGAAGCGCGTTGTAATGTTTTCGGCATTGGTTATACAGCTGGGATTGAAGCACCTGACGATTCCTCTAATCTCTTTGGGTGTTTCC
>JAPLDR010000125.1:0-25407 GCA_026391655.1 Bacteroidia bacterium
TCGATATAATCACACGTGATGCAATAACAGCCTCGCGCACTGGAAATCCTTTTTCAGAATCCGACTTAGTCATTGCTAGATTGGATCAGTTAAGTCGGTTCCCAGATGTTCAAGCCAAAGCTATGGTAGATGAATGGGACATGATAATATTTGATGAAGCCCATAAACTGGCTGCACACTTTTTCGGCAGGGACATAAAGGAAACAAAGCGCTATAAACTTGGAAAAAATCGAGCCAAAAACTGTTTTCATCATATTCCGCAATTACCTGGGTATTGTTCGCTAAATGAAAGGCGCGTTTCATACTGGCTTTAAATCCTTCCAGCAACTTCCGGAATGACTTTTCTTCGGGATTCAAATCAATAGATTGATTTGAACGTTGATTTTGTGGCATTTGTGTTTGATTTTTGTTAGATAAAATAGTGGCTGTTACGTTGTCAGCCATTGATGTTTAACAATCCGAATCCTCTTTTGTTTTCCGGTATGGATGGCTTTATGGAAAGTGATGTAACCTGGCAGCAAGCTTCTGGCAGGCTCATAAAGTGTCATATTAATTTTAGGGCTATAAGAGATTTAAAGGTTTAAATACTAAGTGATAAGCAGATATTTTTATTTATTTGTTACAAAGTTTTTGTTTTGGCGTAATATTTGCAAGTTGTTGGATTGTCATTTATTAATTTAAAAATGGAAACTATGAGAAGATTATTTTTCGCTTTTGTACTCGTTCTATCGGCTAATATTGGCAATGCCCAACTCTCTAAACATGCTATTGGTTTGAGATTGGGTGGCGGTGATGGATTTGGAACCGAAATCTCGTATCAACATGCGCTTACCGATCGGAATCGTCTTGAGTTCGATTTGGGTATGTATTCAAACAACATATACAGTGCCTGGGGTTTAGCTGGTATCTATCAGTGGGTTTGGAATATTGAAGGTGGATTTAACTGGTATGCCGGAGCCGGCGGAAGAATCGGTTCATGGAGTTATTCCCATAATTACATAGGAACGGAAAATAGCGGTATCTTTCTGGCTGCAGCAGGAAATATTGGCATTGAATATTCATTCCCGGTCGGGATTCAGCTTGCCCTTGATGCGAGACCTGAAATTGGTCTGATCAACCGTGGTGATGCCTTCCGCAACAATATCGCTTTCAGTGTGCGGTACCAGTTTTGATCACTGAATAGAACAATTTTAAAATGGCTGCAACGATCTGCAGCCATTTTACATTAGATTAATTAATTCATCTACAATATTTTGTGTTCCCTCAGCGATTTGGAGGATATGTGCATCGAGCATGTAGCAAGGTGTGGTAACCAATTTATACTTTTGGTCGATAATCACCTCTGCATGATCTGTATTGTGATGAGTGCCTCCCATCTTTTCAATTGTTTTTGCTGTTTCGGGGTCTTTCCCGATCGTCACATCGGCACCCGGAAGGATCTTGGCGATTAACGCAGGGGCGATGCACATTGCACCGATCGGAATTGATGCTTCAACTGATGCAATCACTGCCAGTTCAACTTCCGGATCAACTGTACAATCACTTCCCTCAAAAGCTAATGTACAGAGATTTTTAGCAACACCAAAACCACCCGGAAAGATCACTGCATCAAAGTTTTCCGGTTCATAAAGGTTGAGTGGCCTGATTTTTCCTCTGGTGATGCGTGCTGATTCAACCAATACATTCCGTTCTTCATCCATTGGTTTTCCTGTCACATGATTAATCACCTGAGTCTGTTCCTTATCCGGAGCAAAACACTCATAACTGCCTCCTGCTTTTGCGATTGCCAGCAAGGTAAGCGTAGCTTCGTGAATTTCTGCGCCGTCAAATACACCGCATCCCGCGAGTATTACGGCAAATCGTTTTTGTTTATTCATAGTTAATTAGAATTTTAGGTTTGGTGTAAAGTAATATCATTTTTTATTCAAATTCAAAATTAAAATCGAAAAAAATTGGATTTTTAACGGAATTTTTCGCGGTAATTGCGAAAAGAACCAAATCAGATCGATTTAGAATAATTTCTTTGATGATTGATAAAGAAATAAGGTCGGTATTATTCCAATATCTGTCGTTAAAAGAAGAGGCTTTTAAAATTCTTATGGATTTGAATTTTTAATTCATCTAATTGAAGCCCTGTAATTTTGGATACTTCGAAATAGATTTCCATGATGTTTGCAGATGAATCATCAGTTTCGAGAAAGAGAGTGTTAAGGGGAATAATTTGAATCGCCTCGCGATGACTGGGCGTAATTTGCAGTACCGATTTTCCCAAAGAGAAGTAGCATCCCAGATCGATCAATTGTTTTGTTAGTTCTTTTCCTGCTGAATACCCATGTAAAATAATCGGAACTTTAGCCTGTTTGAGGTACCAGGTCAATTCGTTCCAGGACCTTACCGCATGAATAATCACCGGTTTACGATAGAATACCGCAAATTCGAGCTGAAGTTCAAAGAGGTTTTTTTGATGCTGATAATCAGCATTACACAATTTATCTAAACCAGTTTCGCCAATGGCAATGAATTCAGGCTGTTTTATAAGATTATTGAGCATTTCGCTGACCTGTTCGGGGGCAAATTTTGTGGCGTGCCAGGGATGAATCGCGGCTGAAAATGGCGTGTTTATATCATTTTGTAAATCAACATCCTGAAGAAAGAGACTGTGAACAGAGATGATCTCTTCTGAATTCACAGGATGGTGGGTATGAATATCTATAAACGGAATTTTCACTTTTATTCGTTTTTACCAAAAGTAATGATAATTTTAGGAAAGTAACAGACCTTTGAAAACTGTGATTGAGTCATGAGGGAAATAATTATCAGTCAGACTATTAAAAATAAATTGCCCGATCTAACACTAGGCTGCATCGAGTGCGATGTCGTGATTTCGGAAGAAAACAGCGAATTATGGAGAGAGATTGAAGCAGCTTGTGGAACAATTGGACACTCAGGCGAACTTGCTGAGGTTGGATGTAATCCGGCCATCAGGGCCTCACGAACGGCCTACCGGCTTTGTGGCAAAGATCCGGCCAGATATCGGCTTTCTTCCGAAGCTTTGATGCGAAGGGTGGTAAAAGGACACCAACTTTACAGAATCAACAATGTGGTCGATCTGCTCAACCTGGTTTCGCTTAAGTCAAAAGATCTCAGGTAGTGTAATCTTTGATATTGGTACGAAAGATGAGCCTTATGAGGCGATAGGCAGGGGAGAGTTCAATATCGAGTTTCTCCCTATTTTCCGCGACTCAATTTCACCATTTGGATCACCGACCAGCGATTCGGTAAGAACTTCTGTTACAGATAGCACCAAAAGATTTTTAATGGTTATTATTGGATTTTCGGGTGAGATTTGTACTGTAGAATCAATTGATCTGGCGGTAAGTCTATTGAAGAAATATGCTAAAGCCGATAATATTGAGACTAATATAGTTAGATAATTAATTTCGTTATCGGACTAAAGATTTTTTCTTAAAAGATAAAGAATGAGATATATTTCGAAATTTCTGCTGTGGTTAATGGGATGGAAAGTAATTAACGGTATTGTACCAGTACCAAAATGTATTGTTCTTGGTGTTCCGCACACCTCCCTTTGGGACTTTGTTATTTCGTGGTTTTTTTACAAATCGGTAGGAGGCATTCCGAATATTCTGGTCAATAAGAAGTTTTTTTTCTGGCCCGCGCGCTATGTGCTTAACTATATGGGTGCAATACCTGTTGATACTTCAAAGGGGGCAAGTTTGATCAAGCAGATTATTGCCGAATTTAAAAAACGCGAAATACTCCATTTAGCGATTGCTCCTGAAGGTACACGTAAACCTACTGTCAAATGGAAAGGGGGATTTCATGCTATCGCCAGATTAGCAAACATTCCGGTCTATTGCGCAGTGTTCGACTGGGGAAAGAAGGAAGTTGGGGTGATTGACCAAATTGAACTAACAAAGGATATGAATGCAGATATGCTGCGTATTAAACAATGGTATAAAACCAGAGGTGTAGTAGGAAAACATCCCGAGAGATTTATTCTCGGCGATGGTCTCGATTAATTGATTCAAATGGAAATAAAGGATAATCTTCGCATTACGATCGCTCAAGTTGATCTGGCCTGGGAAAATCCCGGGCAAAATCGTCGTGATCTGGAGTTGCAGATCAGGCAGCTGGCTGGCAAAAGCGATCTTGTTATCCTGCCTGAGACCTTTACTACAGGTTTTTCGATGCATGCCAGCGATCTTGCCGAACCGATGGATGGACCAACGATCAAATGGCTTATCAATCTATCGCAAATAACCAGCCTGGCAATAGGTGGTAGTATAATAATTAAGGATAACGGTTTGTATTACAATCGTTTTGTGTTTATTACTCCCAATGGTGAGAATTTTTTTTATGACAAGCGACACCTCTTTTCAATTGGCGGTGAATCAATTTCTTTTACTGCCGGAAATCAACGATTGATTGTTAATTTTTTAGGTTGGAGAATAGCTCTCTATATCTGTTACGATCTCCGTTTTCCGGTGTGGTGCAGAAATGTGAATGACACAGATTTAATGATCTTTACAGCAAACTGGCCTGCTTCGCGCAGTGAAGTCTGGAAAACATTGCTTAAAGCAAGAGCAATCGAAAATCAGGTTTATGTCACAGGCGTAAACAGAATTGGAACAGATGGGAATGGTATTTCTTATATTGGTGAAAGTCAATTTGTTAATTATAGAGGGGAAGTGCTGACGGAAAATAATATTTCCACCAGCGGATTGCTATCCTACGAAATTTCGAAGAAAGAACTTAACAATTTCAGAGAGATATTTCCTGTAGCCAACGATGCTGATCGGTTTTTAATAATCTGATTATAAAAAACTTACTTTATTTATTCACGCTTCTTCTCTGATTTGGAATCACTCACAGGATAGCCGATCGGGATAAGTGCAATCAACTCCATATTGTCAGGTGCATTAAAAATTTCGCAACATTTTTCAGCATCAAAATTACAGACCCAGCAGGTACCCAGTCCTTGTTCGGTGGCAGCAAGCATCAGATGGTCAACCGCAATTGCTACGTCGATATCTGTAAAATCTTTACCGTCCGATTTCCGGTGCCATCCTTTGTTATGGTCGCCCATTGCAACAATGATCGCAGGAGCCGTAACTAACCAATCTCTTGTATAGACGGCACGAATCGATTTAAGGATTTCAGGATCAGTAATAACTATAAATTGCCAGGGCTGAAAATTCACCGCAGACGGGGCAATTCTTGCAGCTTCAAGAACATATAGCAGCTTTTCCTTTTCGACCGGTTTAGGTTCGAAATTCCGGACAGAAGATCTTTGGGTGGCGAGTTCAATAAAATTCATATAGACTATTTTCTGAACCAAAAGTACAATTTTTTTAAATTAGAAATGAGCATGATTTTAAAACATCAATTGGAATGGTTGTTAACTTCATTCGAATTCCATGCGACCATTAAAAAACAAATTGTATACGCATGAAATATTTGAATATTTCCAGATTATATTTTGGTTAACATTTTACACTTCAGAAGATATGAATAGAGGTTTACAAAGAATTGTCTAACTTTGCCGGCAAAATACAGGACTTTATACTAAAGAATTTCAAGAAGTTAATTAATGATTACAGTTTCTAATTTAGCAATACAGTTTGGGAAAAAACCTTTGTTTCAGGATGTTAATTTAAAGTTTACTCCCGGTAATTGTTATGGGGTAATTGGAGCAAATGGAGCAGGCAAATCTACAATGCTACGCCTCATTTCGGGTGATCTCTCTTCAACTAAGGGGTCAATTACGTTGGGACCAGGCGAACGTTTATCCGTTTTAAAACAGAATCACTTTGATTACGAGGAGTCTACAGTTCTGAATGCCGTATTAATGGGACACGATGAATTGTGGAACATCATGCAAGAGAAGGATATCTTATATGCAAAAGCCGATTTTTCGGATAAAGACGGTATGAGGGCTGCCGAACTCGAAGAACGGTTTGCTGAAATGGACGGATGGAATGCCGAAAGTGATGCTGCCATGTTATTGAGTGGTTTGGGAATCAAGGAAGAGTTTCATCACCGGCTAATGAAGGAACTGGGCGGAAAGGAGAAAGTACGCGTATTACTTGCTCAGGCTCTTTTCGGAAAACCTGATAATCTTTTACTCGATGAACCAACCAATGACCTTGATCTTGAAACGGTAATGTGGCTCGAAAATTACTTAGGCAACTACGAAAATACGGTTTTAGTCGTATCGCACGACCGTCACTTTCTGGACGCTGTAAGTACACATACCGTTGATATTGACTTCGGTAAGGTTCAATTATTTGCCGGTAACTATAGCTTCTGGTATCATTCAAGCCAGCTTGCTTTGCGTCAGCTACAATCTCAAAATAAAAAGGCTGAAGAGAAAAAGAAAGAGTTGCTTGAGTTTATTGCCAGGTTTAGCGCCAATGTGGCGAAGTCGAAACAGACAACCAGCCGCAAAAAAATGATTGAGAAGCTGAATATTGAGGATATTCAGCCTTCGACAAGAAAATATCCCGGTATCATTTTCACACCCGATCGCGAGCCCGGAAACAGGATTCTCGAAGTGAANAAAGGGTTGACTAAAAGCATTAAAGGGGAGGTGCTTTTCAAAAATCTCGATTTTAACGTTGAAAAAGATGATAAGATTATCTTTCTATCGCGTGATCCAAGGGCGATGACCGCTCTTTTCGAGATTATAACAGGACATGATAAGCCCGATGCCGGATCATACTTTTGGGGTCAGACAATCACCAATGCCTATCTGCCCATGGATAATTCCGATTTTTTTAATTCAGATCTCAATCTTGTCGAATGGCTTGGGCAGTTTTCGGGTGATACAAGCGAAAACTACATCAGGGGATATCTTGGTAAAATGCTTTTTTCGGGTGAGGAAATCTATAAGAAAATTTCAGTGCTTTCGGGTGGTGAGAAGATGCGTTGCATGATATCGCGAATGATGCTCCGAAATGCCAATGTTATGGTGCTCGATACTCCTACTAATCATCTCGATCTTGAATCTATTCAGGCATTTAATAATACATTGACTAATTTTAAAGGTAATATTCTCATGTCTTCTCATGATCATGAGTTTATTCAGACGATTGCCAACCGGGTGATCGAATTGACACCTAACGGCATGATTGACAAGATAACAGAGTATGATGACTACATTGCAAATGACGAATTAAAGGAGAGACGTAATAAAATGTATTGAAGTTTTATTTTTAGTTCTTTGAAATGTGTGAAATATGTAATTTTTTAAAGGAATTGTGTAATACTTTCATTTTTAACTCCTTTATATTTGTACAATGAATTCCGTTTTAAAATAGTAAGTAAAAAACACAAAGCATTGACAGAAAAGGGCAGGAGACCTGAAAGTGAACGAAGAAGGGAAGTAGGACATATTGTAGTTGAGCAACATCTCAGGGACGAAGTTTCCCATCCTGCCAGTGCTATTATTGTAATTCTAGTTTTGTATTAAATATATTGAATTTCAGTATTTTACATTGATATACAGTGTGAAAATTATTGAAACTTATAGTTAATAAATGCTAATTTTTTTCAACTTATAAATTTTTTATATTATTTTCAACTTTAATTTCAATTTTAATTTAAAATCACAAGAAAAATGAAGAAGTATTTTTATGTTTTATTAATTCCGGTTCTTCTTTTGGCATCCGGATGTAATCAAAAAAAGATCGACCGCCTGAAGGCGCAAAATGACAGTTTAAGGGCTGTTGGAACCGATAAGGATTCTAACATTGCTGAATTTGTTGCAACATTTAATGATATTGAGGCTAATTTGGACTCAATCAAACAGGTTGAACGTGTGATTGACAAGAATGCAAAAGCCGGCGAGGTTAAAGGATCACGCAAAGAGCAGATTAGGAGTGATATCAAATATATCTACGATCTGCAACAGAAGAATCGCAAAATGGTTGCTGAACTTACAGCAAGACTAAGCAAGTCGAACAAACATTCTGCCGAACTTCAGAAAATGATTGATAACCTCAATAAATCAATCGATGAGAAAGATGCTCAGATCGCTACGTTAACTGATGAATTAGGTAAACTGAATATTGAAGTAAAGGATCTTAATGTTAAAGTTACTGATCTCAATACTAATGTATCGAATTTAAGTACCGACAATGCAAAAAAGCAGGCTGATATTGATGCAAAAACTATTGCCTTAAATACCGCTTATTATGTGATTGGAACCGCCCGCGAACTGAAAGATAAGAATATTACCACCAATGGTCGTGCTAAAAATATCGGGGCTGGTCTTGATTTGAGTCTTTTCACTAAAGTGGATATCACTGTAATAAATGAAATTCCGATCATGAAAAAGAAGGCTAATATTGTTTCTATTCATCCTGTGAATTCTTATCGTATTGAAGGTGATAAAACAGCTGACAAACTTGTAATTCTTGATGCAAAAACTTTCTGGAGTCTTTCTAAAGTTCTGGTTATTGCAGTGAAGTAATTATTAATTAAAATATTGCATTAAAAGCCGGCCTTGATGGTCGGCTTTTTTTTAGTACAATAATAAATTTGATTGAATGTGAATTGGTTGCAGGTTCTGAAGTTTCATTAAGATAGTATCTGGCTACAGGCCACTGGAAAATTCCGACTTCTGTCTCCCGGCTATCTCTCGTCTTCCGTCTGAATCTATTAATCATTTAATGCCTTAAACTCTGTTTTGCAGTACCTTATTCCCTCTGCATCATACCGCTTAATCTGTTCAAGCAATCGTTTTCTGAACCATTTATAATTTCGGTTTCCCTTCGGTGACCATAATACTTCGGATAAAGCAGCCGCCCTTGGAAATATCATATATTCAACGTATTCCGGAGTTTTCATATATTGTGTCCAGACGTTTGCCTGGGCTCCGATTATATATTTGGCTTCCTGCCTTGAAAGATCCTTCGGAACCGGCTCAAAATTGTAGACTTGTTCGAGGGTTAAAAGTCCGCCTACAGCAAGTGGTTCGCCTTTCGGATCAGCCTGATACTGGTCAAAATTACAGAATTTTGCCGGAGACATTACAGTTTGAAGTTTTCGTTGTGTAGCTGAAATTCCAACAGCTTCGCCACGCCACGACATGACAATTTTTTTAGTGAGCAGCGTGTCTTTCACAATTTCGTCCCATCCGACCATATCTTTCCCAAGAGAATCGAGTGTTCTTCCGATTCGTCGAACAAAATAGTTATACAGATCATGAGTTGAGTTCAGACTGTCGGTTTTCATCTTTAATTGGCAGCTGGGGCATTGTTCCCATCTTATTTCAGAACATTCAGCGCCTCCGATATGAAAATATCTGCCTGGAAATAGTGCAGTCATTTCGGTGATCACATCCTTCATAAAGGTAAATGTCCCCTCTTTACCGGGGCAATATACATCGCTGAAGACTCCCCATTTGGAGGCAACTTCATATGGAAGACCTGTACAACCTAATTCAGGATAGGAAGCGAGTGCAGCCAGGGCGTGACCAGGCATCTCAACTCCTGGAACTATCGTGATGTAACGTTCTGAAGCATAGGCGACAATCTCACGAACATCGTTTTGGGAATAAAACCCGCCATATGGAATTGTATCGGTACCCAAAGGATTGTTAATATGCCCGATCATCGTCTTTTTTCTTACTGAACCAATCTCTGTCAGTCGGGGGTATTTTTTTATCTCAATGCGCCAACCCTGATCGTCAGCCAAATGCCATTGAAACGTATTGAATTTGTGCATCGCCATGTAATCGAGGTACTTCATGATAAACTCTTTGGGCATGAAGTGGCGGCTAACATCAAGATGGAGTCCTCGCCAGGCAAAGCGCGGGGAATCTTTAATTTCAACTCCCGGCAGGATAATCTCTTTGACTTGTTTAGGCGTAGGCGGCATTAATTGAATCAAAGTCTGGATGCCGTAAAAAAGTCCGTTGGGAGCAGCAGCTTCAATCACAACTCCTTTCTGTGTTACTGAGAGATGATAATCTTCCTTACCAAGTTTCAGATTTTCATCAAGTTTGAGAAAAACTGATCCATTATCGCCCGTATCGGAAAATACGACCCTATTGACGATACCGTAGTATTTCTCTGTATGACTGGTCAGAAATAAGGCGATTTGCCGCATCTGCTCATTATCAGTGCTGATTCCGATTCTGGTTGAAGGTGCGAGCGCAAATAAACCTTCCTGGTCGGTTACTTCTGCCGGTAATGGAATAATCCGAATAACAGGTCGCGGGGGAGGTTCTTTACATGAAAACAGGATTGAGATAATCCCTATGGTGATCAGTAATCGGAGCAAATTCATTTTCTGGTTGATTTATGTTTTCCGGATGGCAAAAGTACAAAAATCTTATTTGAAGTTAGATTATTCTTTGTTCGTTCGTCAGGTAATTTCGAATGATATCCACTAAAAAGGATTATGGCATTTAGTATAAAACCTGTGATTATTAATAAATTACCAGTAATATTTCCACCGTTTAATGCAATAATTTTTCCCGTTAATGCTATCGTTCCTCCCGTAATCATTGCGGTGCTGCTTCTGATTTTATTCGTCCGAAAACCTAAAAGACCGGCAGCAGTGGGAACAATAAATGCACCCGAGAAAATCGTTAATGCAATAAGCAGCGATTGTATGATGGACTGAACTCTTAATGAGAGAAGAATGCTTAATATTCCGATAATGAGCATAATGATCTTGGTATTTCGCATCGAATTTCTTTGTTCGAACCCTTTTGATATCGGATCGCTGATTATGGTAGCCGAAGTGAGTAAAGCTGTTGATGCAGATGACATCACAGCAGAAAGAAGTGCTGCAACCAGCAATCCGACTCCCCATTCCGGTAAGGTACTGACCATTACGGGTATCAGTGCAGAACCTTTCTGCTGATGAAGCTCTGGAAATTTATAAGCAGCAAACACACCAAGAAAAGTGATACACAACGAAAAAGGGATTAAAACAATAGCGCTGATTAATACACTTTTTCTGGCAACATGCTCATTTTCGGCACAAAAAATGCGAGAGTAAATATCGGGTCCGACAACAAAAGTGGTTGAGTAGGTCAACAGCAGTACAATCAGATCGAAAGGATGAAACCCTTCGTTAAACGGAAATTTAAGCGAAGTCATTTCCAAAGTGGAGGTCGGCTCAGAAAAGAAGATATAAAGAGCAGTTACAAGAATCCCAATGATAATGATAAACGATTGATAGAGATCAGTTTTTAATACCGAGATCTGACCACCAATCACAGTATAAAAAATGAAAACTGCGCCAGCACCCCAGGCGCCCATTGTATAGTCTAATCCGGTAAATCCGGTGAGAATTTTGGCAGCTCCGATAATTTGAGCAGCGATGATGCCTATCCAGGCAAAAGAGATAATAAATGAGGAGATCATTTTGGCTTCAGTCCCATAAAAGTCGCCAATCATCTGAGGAAGTGTATATTTCCCCTGTCGTCGTACCACCATAGATACGGGTACCAGCAGAAAAAGACCTGCCGCTGCGCTTAATAGCAGCCATGAAGCGGCCCAGCCTTGTGTAAGTGCCAGATCTGCTGTACCGAGAATTGCAGAACTGCCAAGAATCGTAGCAAGCAGAGATCCTGTAATCTGCCATAAATTTCCGCGTTTCCCGGCTACATAGTAATCACCTTCCGATCGTATTTTCCTGGAGGAGAAAATTCCGATCAAAACCATGAAAGCAATGTAAATTATTATAAATAAATATTTTATCACGGAAATTATAAATCATTCTGATTGTTCATTATTCAACTCCGATAGTCGAACCGGACCGAAAAACTTTTCGCTATTCACTTAATTCATCTAATTCATAATTCTCTTCCGGCGATTGAACGGGAACAACTTCACGTCTGAAAGGGGGGAAGAAAACCCAATATAAACCACCCAGGGAAATAAAGGATGAAATCAGGAAAAACATGAGGCTTAGTGCAATGCATAATTCATTGTTAAGTTCCATTGTTTTTGCACCAATCAGAAAAAACATTTCACGTGCACCAAATCCGCCGATTGTGATTGGAATTGCGGTGGCAATTGCCGAAACAAAGAAAAGGAACAGGTAGTCAAACAGATTTGTGGTTTGATGAAAAGCGAAGAGGATAAATAATGCAGATAAAAATTGCATCATTTGTAGCGCAACCGACCACCAGAATAATCCTGCATGGATTTTCAAAAAACTTTTAAAAAAGAACTTAAGCACGAAGATGTAAAGAATATAAACTGCTGGTATCCCAATCCATGCGGCATTACCATATTCGATATGCAGTCCCGAGAGGTAGTATAATACTATGGTGATCATGCCAACTGCGACAAGCCCCGAGATGCGGTTTACAAGCATGGTTCCGATGTTCTTTTTGAGTCCGTTTTTCCGGTATTTGTTCACAAGATAAACCTTCATTCCATCGCCGCCGATACCACCGGGCAGAAACAAATTATAGAACATTCCAAGCCAGAATAGTTTGATATTAAGGCGTTGAGAAAGATTTGCACCGGTATTCCGGAATGAGAGATTCTGCCGAAAAGCTGAGAAAACAAACGATAAGACTGCAAAGACTAATGCCCCCAAAAGGTAATAGACATTAGCTGTTGAAAAGACGCCCAAAACCTCTTTGAACGAGATTTTAGACATTACATACCAGATTGCAGCAACCGAAACACCCAGCTTCAGAAGGTTTGTACCAATTTTCTTAATTCTATTTTTCACCCGATTTCGTCAGTTTATTTACGACAAAACATATGCTGTAAATCTGTACCTTAAATCTACTGTAAGCCGCGTTTCATCTCAGCTGGCAAAAGTATGGATAATATCATAAGCACAATAGGGTGTATTATAAAAAATAGTGACAACTTCATAAAGTGCAAAAAATTCAGAGTGCCTAAAGAACTAACTCAAAGTACACCAAACTCCCCAAAATTTCTATTGCTTTTAAAATGAAGCCAGTAGCCAGTCGCAAGCAGCCAGCAGCCTAAATGAACCCGGAAGCATGATCCAATACTTTACAACCGGATAAATACTTTGCGTTTATACAGAAAGTAACAAATTCCCCACATCATAGCCCAAACCGTAAGTGTCAAAGCCATTTGAATAGTCAATTGATTGAAGGCTCCGAAGATTGCGTTGATAAATGGTTTGGCAATGGTTCCGAGCCATTCATTACCTCCCGTATGGGCAAACAGGTAGATAAACAGCGGATTCATTCCGACAATTGCGAAAAACAGGGCGATTTTTTTCCAATTCAACACGTCGATCAGCAGATAGGAGATAGCCAGCGCAATAAGGCACCATCCACCGCTGACAATCACAAAGGAACTCGTGCATATGTGTTTGATAATCGGAATATAAGAGTTCATACTATAGCCTAAAATTACACCGATGATCCCGGCAATCGCCATTATCCGAATTTTCTTTCGTGGCTTCCAGTCGTTCATCAGTATCATTCCGGCAATTACGCCCCAAATGGTGTGGGCAGTTGTTGGAATAGCATTGAATGCCACCCAATGTCCTCCGGCTAAACTACCGGTGAGGGCCAGATCGAACCACGACCCAAAGTTTTGATCGGGTGTAAATGGCTGATTGAATCCTTCAACACTCCAAAACCGGTAAAGCAAATCAGAAATAATGATCATCAAAAATGAAACCAGTAACTGCCATTTAACTGCTTTTCTCATTACCAGAAAGGCAATCAGATAGGTGACAGATAGTTGTGCAAGAACATTTGTGAAATGGAACGTGATCTTTCCCGGACCAATACAATAGAGCGCCCAACCCAGAAACAGGAGCAAGAAGGAACGGATCAACGCATGACGGAAGGTTTTATTCCAGCTGTCGCCTCTGTTCCACCTTCGCGTCATCGAAAATGGCATGGCTACTCCTACAATAAACATAAAGAAAGGCTGGATTAAATCCCAGAAATGGAGCCCGATCCAATCGACATGGTGCAATTGCCGGCCAATGGTAGAAATGATCGTTCCGTCAAAAGATGGATTAACCATTGTACTGAAGAAGCCTGAAAACTCGCCGATAAGCATAAACATGGTAAATCCCCTGAAAAAGTCGATGGAGAGTATCCTGTTCTGATCCTGCCCGGAAAGGCTTGTATTATTCATCTGGTTAAATTATTTATGGTTAAAAATATTCTTTGTTTCTGAATTTAACTACCGAACCATGTCCCAGAAATCCAATATGACCTTTCTCGCGCAATAGACCTGGATGCTCCTTGTGGTCGATGGTTCCGTTTTTGGAAGCCTCTTTGATGTCACCGTCAAGTATCACAGTTCCATTTAGGGTTATTTTAATATGTGAACCTTTGGCAATCACTTCCTCGTAATTCCATTGTCCTGTAGGCTTGAGATAACCCCGTTTTGCCGGAATTACGCCATAAACTGATCCATGATACTGATAAGGGGCAAGTGCGGCATAGACCGGATCTTCGTTATCAAGAATCTGAAGCTCCATTCCCACATAAGCCGCATCGCCTTCAAGGGGAGCACGAATTCCAAGTCCGTTGTTGGCGGCAGGAGTCAATTGAAATTCAAAGCGATAGACAAAATCGCTGTATTCTTCTGACGTGAACAGGTTTCCATGCGAGAGCGTGTTGTCAATATGAAGTACAATCTCACCGTTTTCGACCTGATAATCCACCGTATTTCCGGTCCATCCTTCAAAATTTTTCCCGTTGAGCAATGGTTTGAATCCTTCTATGGTTTCTTCATCCGAAACGGTGAATTCGTTGTTATTCAATTCCTGAACGTAGATATCGCGGAAAGCCAGATCGGTTCCATGTGCCTGTAATTCTATTGATTCTTTAGGAAAGATCGGAATTGAACGGTCCCAGTAATTCTCCAGTTGAACATTATCGACAACTAATTCCCCATTCAGAAAGACAGTTACGCGGTCACCGATCATTTTTATCCGGAAAGTATTCCATTCGCCAACAGGATTATCAGCTACCTTTAAGGGTTTGGCAGGATTTTTTTGATTGTTGTAAAGGCCACCTGAACCAACCTGAGCGCCAACTTCTACGCGTGATGTATCCCAGATCTGAACCTGAGGTGATCCTCTCAGGTAAATACCGCTGTCTCCTTTTTTCGTGATCCGCCAGTCAACAACCATTTCGAAATCGCCGTACTGTTTCACCGAACAAAGATTATCGCCATCACCATTAAACACAATGCATCCGTCTTTTACTGACCAGTTATTCAGAGATTTAAGATTAGCTTCTTCCTGTTTTTTTGCCAGTTCTTTTGAATCCATTTTCTTTTTTAGCACAGGATTTCCAACCAATCCCTGCCATCCCGAAAGATCCTTTCCGTTAAACATCGGAACAAGACCGTCTTCGTACGACATTTCAGAAAGATATTTACGGATTCTCGCTTTATCGTAATCGCTTTCACTTCCCGTTAAGGTAGTAAATGCCTTATTTAAAGCATCGCGAACAACAATACCTGTCAATCCTTTTTGTCCTTCTGCCGGTAAAGCAATCTCCATCACCGACTGTGCCGCGTCTGATTTTAAGCTGGGATCTTCGAGAAAAGACGCCGTTGTAACAAGCGACAGGAATGTTTTTACCTGTCCCATTGACCTGATAATTAGTAAGCGGTCTTTAATATCTTTTGCATAAGGAATCATTTTGCGGTACTGAAGCAATTTTTGATCTTCGGGCAGAGCCGAACTCCTGATCTGACGCACAAATCCTTTGAGTGCGTTTGACCGTTTTTCGCCTTCGAATGTTTTGCAAATCTCATATAATGACTCTGATGCTGCGCAATCTTTCCAGTTGATCAATGCATTAAAAGTAGCATCACTTTCTTCTTTGTCAGAGGAATTGATATAACTGGTTACAGCTTTCAGCGCTTGCTTTCCACCTAATCGTGGTAATATTTCCAGAATACGATCTTTTTTAGGTGCATTTGGCAATTGAGCGAGTAAAGGTGCTGCCTGGTTATCTTCTCCTTTTAATTCAGATGCTGCATTAGAAAGCGCATCCTGAATATTTTTGATCTTGATATTGTCGTCGGTGGAGAAAAGTAGTTTCAGCAACCGGTCGATATCTTTAGACGAGGCAGTATTTTTCATCGCCTCAAAGGCCACTGATTTAATTTCAGGATTTGAATTGCCCGTGTAACTGTAAATCTGATCGAAATAACGTTTTCCAGACTTTGCTCCGATAATTCCAATGATCTCTATTTTTGAACTTTCGGGTGAACTTTCAAGAATCGCAACCAACTGGTTAATTCCACTCTTCAAAAGCGCAACGAGGTCCGGAATAGCTTCTTTCCCTTTAAGCCTCGCATAGGCAGTAATTGCAGCTTCGCTCACAACAGATGATTTATCGGCAAACTGTTGTTTGATAAATTCAGAAGCCGAAAGGTCTCCCTTTTTTCCCAGCATTGTTATGATCTCAGCTTTTACTTCGGGCTGAGCTTTTATCGCTTTTGCAATCCATAATTTAGTTGAAGCCAATTGACTTTTCTCAACAAGATTCAATATCGCAAACCGGAAAGCTTTATCGTTGTTGTCAAAGGCCTTAAGAAGTTTGGGTTGAGCTTCTTTTTCAAAATATTTATTGTAAATGGCAAGAGCAGTAGCGTTTGTATGCAATTGAGTTGGCTGATTCAATATCATGAGCTCATCACAGGCAATACTGCAAAGTTTTAAATCTCCGACTTCGCCTAAACGTTGAGCATAAGTAACAAATGCCGATGTTGCGTTTGAGGGTTCATATACAAATCCAGCTTTCCGGGCTGCATCTAAAAGTGGCTGATACGATTCGGCAGCTCCGATGGAGGCAACAGCAGCCAGTGAAACCTTTCTGAGATTCTGATTATCAGAGGTTAAAGTTTTTAAGATTTCGCCATTAGCTGGCTTATACTGAAGTTCGCCAAGCGCTTTGGTAATTGTTACGAGGGAAGTTCCCTGCACTTTGACTAATGCTTTAAATAGTTCGTTTTTAGCTGATTCACTATTAACTGAAGTAAGCACAAAAGTTGCCGGTTCGCATAACCCATTGTTAGTAAGATAAGGGGCAACTGCTTTTACGGCATCTTCCTTTC
This sequence comes from Bacteroidia bacterium, assembly GCA_026391655.1. GTDB lineage: Bacteria > Bacteroidota > Bacteroidia > Bacteroidales > Prolixibacteraceae > JAAFHB01. The sequence continues at coordinate 17,076 of JAPLDR010000125.1, forward strand.
CGACCAATTGCAGCTGGCGCATGAAAAAACTTTTGGTTTCAGCGTCCGGTGTTTTTTCCATCGCGTGGATAAAACACTTTTCGGCAAAGGCTCTTTTTTCCTCTTTTGCATTTTGACTTGCGTACCGTGCCAATCCGTTGATGGCGAAAACAACCGCAGTATTGTCTCCTTTACCGGATGGGGTCATCTGGTCAGCCAATTTTTGGAATCCTTCTTCGCCAAATGCGATCAGCTCTTCCATCAGCTTATCACGTTGCTGAAGGTTATTCGTGGGCATTTGTGCGAGCAAATCGGCAATCTTTGTGGTAATTGTTCTGTTTTCCTGCGCCGATAAACAGGGTGTGATCACCAATAAAGCGAACACGATTAAAAGAGAATTGAATATCTTCTTCATAAGTCAGTTGATTTTAATATCAGATTGTTGTCCAGGGGGCACGCATGGGTTGGTGAATTAACCGGTTCGCTGCCTCGTCGTTGATAAACTGTTGTTTATCAGGATCAAATTGAAGCGTTCTTCCCAATCTCACAGCGAGAATTCCCATATTGACGAGTGTACATGAGCGGTGTCCGTTCATCTCGTTCAAAGCAAATTTCTGACGTGTTCTTACCGATTCAGAGAACGTGGTGATCCTTGGCTCAGGATCGGGAAGCGTCCCGATAAACTGGTTCAGTTTCGGTATATTCGATTCAAATCCTTTGAAAATTTTTCCGTTAGGCCCCTCGATATAAGCGGCATCTTTGTCTTTATTTTCACCGTCAAGGATAATTTTGCATCCGTCGGCATAGGTATATTCTACCCTGCGCCATGAACCAACAGCATACTCATGTTGCTGTGGTGCATCTACCTCAACTTTTACGGGACTTGTATTGTCTTTACCTAAAAGATACTGAATGGGATCGAGATAATGCTGTCCCATATCGCCAAGACCGCCACCATCATAATCCCAGTAACCCCGGAATTTCGAGTGAACATGCTCCGGATTGTAGGGTCGGAGAGGAGCTGGACCTAACCAAAAATCATAATCCAACTCTTCGGGAACAGGCATTGGCTGAAGATTAGTCTCACCACGCCAGTAAAATTTCCAGTCGAAACCTGTTATTCCGCTTACGGTTACTTTAAGCGGCCATCCCAGAATCCCGCTTTCGATCACTTTTTTCAGCGGTTTAACCTCTGTTCCAAGACCATAAAAATTATCTTTAAACCTAAACCATGTATTCAGCCTGAAAATTCGTCCATGTTTATTGATCTCTTCAACCACTTTCATCCCTTCGCCAATGGTTCTGGTCATCGGTTTTTCGCACCAGATATCTTTGCCGGCGCGTGCCGCGTCAATGGCCATTAATCCGTGCCAGTGAGGAGGCGTGGCAATATGAACAATATCGATATCAGGGCGGAGCAGCAGCTCGCGGTAATCGTGATAAGTTTGTACAGAATCAGGGATCAGAGATTGAGCCAATTGCAGGTGTTTCTTGTCTACGTCACAAATGGCAACGACTTTCGTCCCTTCGTAAGGAATATGGCCGCGACCCATTCCGCCAACTCCAATTATACCTTTTGTAAGTTGATCACTGGGAGCAACATAACCCGGTCCTCCCAATACGTGACGCGGGATAATCATCATTCCGGCCGCTACAGCCACTGATGATTTAAGGAAATCCCGTCGGTTTGGTGATTTCTTTTCCATATTATTAAATTGAGTCGTTTGGAAATACAATTACAGGGTAACAAAAATAAGATTTACTGAGACAATGCCTGTAGATATTCAAAAGTATTTGGCTAATTTGAATATTTTTTATGAATTGCTGTATGAAAAGATGCCCCGAGCCTAAGGCTCTCTTCTGACTTTATTCCAATTATCGTATTAATTGTAGCTGATAAAATAAAGAAAAAGATCATATGCAGTGTTTCCACCTCCACATACAAGATACAGGAACTTTTCGCGCGAAAGAAAACGCAAAAACCAGGGGTAAAACCAATCAGCGATTTTGATAATAATATCTCTAACTTTTTATGCAATAGTCATTTAAACTTTTTTTATTGCCGATTATTTCCTAGTTTTCCCCAGAAAATTTCATCCCCTGATTATATTTTCTACATAGCAAATAAAAGTTTACCAAACATCGACAACTTTGTTTTATATTCCATAATCAGAATCTCTACTGAGCTCCACTGGCAAGTCCACTCCAAAAAGTTAGAAAATCAGGAATGCCACGAAGTCACCAAGGTGCAAAGATTGCACTAAGTACTGATTAATATATAGAGTATACTTAGTGATACTTAGAGCCTTTGAGTCTTGGTGGCAAAAATACTTTTTGATTTGGATTCGATAATCACATTGCCGAATCGTCGAAACGAAGTTCGACGAAGTCAATTATCACATTGTAACATTAGCTTTCCCTTTTCCCGTGCAGCAGCAGGTTCACCGCATCGTGCAGCGAGCCGGCTTTAGTTACTGCACCCGAATTGATAAAGAAAATTTCATCGGCATTTTCAATCGTATTCAGGCGGTGAGCAATGATAATGCGCGTGGTGCTTTCGGGCAATTTCCTTAGAATCTCTTCAAGTAATTGTTCTGTGACGGTGTCGATATTGGCAGTCGCCTCGTCGAGAATCAGCAGTTCGGGTTTACGCAAGACGACTCGAATAAAGGCAATCAGTTGCTTTTGCCCTAAGCTGATACCGTCGCCCGACGATTTTATTTCGGCAGTTAGTCCGCCATCGAACCGTTCGAGCAAACCATCCAATCCCGATTCCGACAGAATCTTCGACAACTCCTCGTTCGAAAGAGCTTTGTATTGCTCATTTCCGTAAAGGATATTATCGCGAATAGTTCCGGTGAACAAGAATGGTTCCTGAAGGATAAACCCGATTTTGGAGGTGCGCGTGTCTGCGTCCAGCGAGCGGATATCTACGCCATTTAATACGATTTGTCCTTCTGTCGGGTCGTACAAACGTGCCATCAATGAAGCCGTTGTGGTTTTTCCGCCACCTGTGGGACCTACAAATGCGTAAGTTTTGCCGCGTTCGAGATCAAAACTCACATCCGTTAAAATCTCATTTCCGGGGATATACGAAAACGAAACATGGCGAAACGATACAAGACAGCAGGTCTCTTCTTTCACGGTTGTTGCGACTACTTTCAGGTTATTCTCCATAACCAGGATCTGCGAAATACGGTCCCAACCGGCCAATGCCACCTGGAAGTTGGCCCACAGCGCGGCAATCTGACGGAGTGGATTGTAGAACTGAGCGATATACGCCAAAAAGCTGATCAATAATCCTATCGAGAACTGTCCGATGGCAATCAGGTAAATACCAAACGCGAGCACCACCATTTGCCCGATACTTGATGAAAACCCATATACAGGCGTAAACATATTATTCGCAATGCCAGCTTTCACCGCGGTTTGATAGTTTTCGGTATTCACTTCATCAAAGCGTTTACGGAAGTAATCGCGGCGGTTAAAGGCAACAATCACCTTAAAATTATTAAGACTTTCCTGGATCTCCGCGCTCAGGCTTCCTGTGCTTCTCATATTCATGGCGTTGCGGCTTTTAACCCATGGTGAAATGCTTCGTGTGAATATCCACAATATCAAAGCCGGAGCCAAAGCTGCAAGTCCGAGTTTCAGGTTAATCGAAAGCAAAAAGATTCCGGCACCCGTCATCGTGAAAATGCTGCTCATAAACTGCACGAGTGATTGCGAAAAGAACTGGTTGATTTTATCAGTGTCGTTATTAACTCTCGAAATCAAATCGCCCGCTTTATTCTGATTGAAGAAATCAATCGGCAGATCCTGCAGTTTATTGAAAATCATATTCCGCAAATTGAACAACATACGTTGCCCCACACGTCCCATTAACTGCGTCTGTGTGTAACCGCTCACCATTGCAAGGACGAAAATTCCAAACAAAATAATGGAATATTGGATCACACCCTCGTAATGTTTGGTCACCACAAAGTTATCGACAGCATGTCCCATCAGGTATGGAGCAACAAGGTTTAAGCCTGCGTTTATGAGGATAAAAAATATGGCGATGTAAAGGTTCTTGCGTTCCTCTCCCATAAGTGTCAACAACCATTTCAAAGTGGTTGTTGTGCTTACTTTTTCAGTTGCAGGTTGTCCTTTTTTTATATTGAGATTATAATTCATAAAGATTTTGCTTTGACCTCCAACCCCCAAAGGGGGCTATAAGACACTGTTTCAACTAATAATTTGTTTTTATCTTATCTGACTCACTCTCATGCCTCTGCCAGCTGGTGTATTTGTGGGTCTATTCATAAAGATTCGTACTTCGTTGTGAATTAAATATCTGCACATATTCGGGAGAGGTATTCATCAAAAAATCGTGCGTTCCTGATGCGAGAATTTCGCCCTCCTCCAACAGGATGATTTGCCCGTAATTCATTACCGATGCAATCTTTTGCGTGACCGAAAGCAACGTAATTCCGGGATAATTCCGCGTCACATTATCCAGAATTTTCTGCTCTGTCTGACTGTCAACCCGTGCCGTGAAATCGTCGAGCAACAGGATCTTCGGATTTGGCGCCAGTGCCCGTGCCAGCATGATGCGTTGTTTCTGTCCGCCCGAAAGGCTCGTGCCGCGTTCGCTGACAATCGTGTCCAATCCTTCCGGCAGTGCCTCGATAAAATCGTTGAGTTCTGATGTTTGAATCGCTTTTGCGAGTGATTCGTCTGTCACTTTTTCATTGAACGCAATATTCTCTCGCAGACTCATATTGAAAATCACGCTGTCCTGAAACACGAATCCGATCTGGTGCTGGAAAGTTTCCTTGTCGTAAGTGTTGATGTCGATCCCATCAAACAGGATGGAACCACTTGCCGGTTGAATCAGACCCGTCAGTAAATGCAGCAACTGTGTTTTTCCTGCAGCTGTCGGTCCAATTATCGCTGTTTTTGTACCGGAAAATATCGTCAGTGAAACATTTTTCAATGCCGGTTTGTCGCCGTAAATCACAGAAATGTTCTGCATCTCAATGTTTCCCTTCAACGACGTATTCACCGTACCCGTATCGCGCGTTTCTTCGGCATCAAGAACAGCACAAATACGGCCATACGAAACCGAAGCCTGCACAATAAAATTGCTGATAAACCCGATAATAATAATCGGGAAGATCAATATCACGAGATACGAAGTGAACGCAGCAAAATCGCCGAGTGACATGGCGCCTGTAATCACGTAATGTCCGCCCAGTGCAAGAATAACAAGCGATGCCATATTGGCCACAAACACGACGATTGGTATAAGTGTGGCAAACAGTTTGAGTATCGATAAACCGAGGCTTTTAGCTTGTGTGTTCGCATCAAGGAACTTGTTGTATTCGATTGTTTGTGAGTTCAGTACGCGTACGAGAGCAGCACCCATAATGCTTTCGCTGATCACTTTATTGAGCCAGTCGATCACTTCGCGACTTTTCTTAAACAATACGCGCACTTTGCGGAACACAAAGAAAAACGCCCCAATGATAACGGGAATAATGACGAGTACCGACAATGCCAGTTTCCAGTCGATGGAAATCAGTAGAATGCTTGCCCCAATGATGATGAATATGGATGATGCGAGCGACACAATCGCCATCGAAACAAATAGTTTAATGGAATCGATGTCGGAAGTGAGATTGGTCAGCAGTTTCGAGGGGTTGGCCTGCTGAATAAACGCATAACTCTGGCGCGAGATTTTATCGGCCAGTTTAGTTCGCAAGTCGCGCGCCACTTTTTCGGAAGCGTAAGTCTGCAATATACCCTGCAAGAAAGAAAACACGAAGATTATCAGTGCTGCTACAAGGAATTGGAAGATGATTTTTTCATACGAAAACACCCCTTTCGCGAAATCATCAATGCCCCATGAAATCAGCTTTGGAATCACAAGGTTCACCGCGTTACTCAGTAATGCAAAGCTGATCAGGCTGACGATCATCAGCTTGTAAGGCTTTAATACACCGAATATATTGGGTTTAGCAGGTTTCCCTGATGGTATTTCTTTATTCGTCCGCTTTGTCATTCCAGTTTAATCTGTTTCAAAATTTGAACTGACAAAGTTAACCGCTCCGAAAGAATAAAGTTTCAGGAATCTGCGATTTAGTGGTTTTTTGTTGATCCTTTTGATTTTATTTCAGAAGAAGGTCTATCTCAATTTTCAATATGAAAAACCTAAAACCTTATTTTGCCGAAAAAACCTTAGTAGTCAAATAATGTGGAAGAGAAATTAAACTTATTACCTTATTGATTTACTGATACAATCAAAACGGCTCATTTAAGGCACTCAAATCAAAAAGTCAAGGTAATATCAACAAAAAGTTTAATTTTACTCTTGAAGATTAGGTTTTATTAAACTCTTTGTCTTGAAGAGTTAAAATTTTATCATTTTTTTCATCTATTTATTAGCAATTGGTTCATTATTATATATAACATCATTAATACCTTGATAATCAATATAAACAATAAATTAGAAGGGTTTAAGATAGCCTTTCCTAGTTGCTCGCCCTCAAAACATTTGTCTCTCCGGCGCAAAGAACCTTCTGCCTCATTTTTACCTTTCCAGTTGCGCCGCTTGTTGGGTGGGGTGTTTTTTCTACCCATATTTAGCTCCTCTGGAGCTTTTGTTTGTGGTGAAATGAAATTTATTGATTTCAAAACTATTTGCTTGATTATCTTATGCTACGCAATTATTATTTGTGAATACGATCAATGCCTCGTAGAGGCAAAATATTGGTAGCCCGGGGTAAGAGACCGAAGGGAACGCAACCCCGGGTAATTCAATAACAGATAAAGCCGGCGCATCCGCAAAGGTGATTTGAAATGGAAACCTTTTATGCGCCGCAATATCGAAAGCCCTGAATGATATTTTGCATTGCATTAAGGTGCTTTCATGCAACCGTTGTGCTAATGACAGGTAACAAAAAAACCCGTCAGGTTTCCGAAACCTGACGGGTTCAAAACGGTATCCTCCCGATAGGGCAGTTTATTATAATTCTACAAATTCATTCGAATCATTAAATCCATAACGCTTATTAGTCGTTAATGGTTCCCAGTCATTTGCATTTGCTAAATCAGCGCTGGCAGGATTAAAGTAGTTCTGATTGAGTAGATTATCAGATTTAGTATCATCTCCTGTTCCTTCCTCTTTCTTATTGTAGTGATCTCTTAAATAAAGAGTGATCTGTTTTTGCTCTTCTCCGTTATTAATTATTTCTGTTTTCATTTTTATTAGCTCCAGACCGTCAACCGTGAACTTGTTATCCACCCATTGTTTTGTTGCCTTATCTCTGTCTAAGAAAAATGCCAGCTTTTCATCTGGTTCCTTTTTCCCCAGAATGCCATATGCCTTTATGTTTTTATGAGGGCGATAGGTAGAGTTGATGGCTAAATCCTTTCGCGGAGCGTGTTTGATCCCCGCCCTTGCCGCGCCGCCCAACATCATCATATCTTCCTTGATATTAATAAACGATGGGGCGCTCCATAAAACGAAGCTTTCTCTTGTGTAATAAATATTTCTTCCAATCAATTCCATTCCAGATGGATAAGCGCCGAACAATGCATCTTTAAATCCGTTGGCGATCTGATCAGCAGTAGAATTGCGCACTTTATCTTCTGCATCGTCAATTGCAGGGCTTATTTTGATTTCAGCGAGTCCAATGGTAATGATATCTATAAATACACGTGTCAGATCAAAAAGCCAATCAGAATCAATATCAACGTCAAGCTGACTCCCGTCAGCAGCAATCTTAGTATCAAGCCCTTCGGCAGTAAGCGTTATAAGCAATGGACCATTTACCGTGATTTCTGATGAGGAAGGTTCAAGAAAACCGGCATCATAATCTTGAATGCCAATTTTTGCATTCAAATACAATTGATCATTCCCCAGACTGATTTTTACAGATTTGACTGTTTCACTGCGTTTTTCGTCTTTGTTATACGAACTACTCGGGAAGCTGTCGTTATTGAATTTTTCACAACGCTGATCGAACAGTCTTTTTCCGATCGTTACCATCAGATCGTCGCCATGATCAAGTATTCCCAATAACTTATTTTTGTCGGTATTTTTTCCGCCAAAACCTATACTAAATGTAGTTGGTTCATTATTATTTGAACCTGGCCAGATCCGAACGGCAGCAACACTCAGTCCCTCAACATTAGGGATAGGAAGTGACAGTTTGCCGATTATATCAATGATAACCGGATAAAATCCTGACAAGACTTTTGGAGCAAATGCAACGGCATGAAGTTCAGGATTCCAGGCATTGGGTGCAGTTGACGTAATATCAACCTTAAAATCGTAGCGAATAAACCCTAACCCATTGGATGGCGA
>JAPLDR010000125.1:25458-58749 GCA_026391655.1 Bacteroidia bacterium
ATTGTGTCGACTTCGAGAGCTTTGAGCATTTCATCGGTCTAATTGATTACAACATTCATATTAATTTTCAGAAGAAGGTTTTGCTGCTGACGATCTTCAGGATAAGCCGGGTCCTGTAACCGAACTTTATTTCCGTTTTCGTCCTTTATAAAATCTCCGTTTTCGTCCTTTATAAAAATATCCTCAGGAATTGGGACAGGGGAGCCCTGGACAGATTCGGCAAGGATAATTGGAGGAGCCAATGTTACATTTTCGGTATTTTGTGAAAATGTAGTTGGGATAAATCCTTGCAGCATTCCATGTCGGATCAGATCAGCGATTGCTTTCGATGAAAAATGCACGGTTGCGTCAAAACCAGCATTTCGAACAACTTCAAAATTATTTCTTGCCATAATATGTAGTTTTAATTGTTAAAATGCAACCCAAAATCGTTTATATAGCTGGTGAGATTGGTTCTATCCAGCAAGTTTAAGTGAATGGAACTGACAAATGTCAGATTTGTAATGTAAAAATAAAGATTTTTTACAAGTCATCAACAGGAGATTTTATTTCGTAAAAAAAGTAAGTACCGTTTCATTGAATAATTTGGGATGCTGCTGAAGGACACCATGCCTGGAATCTGGGAATATACAGAGCGAAGCCGATGGTATCGACTGAAATATTTTAAGGGTATGTTCGGGTTTAATTATATCATGATCGCCGGCCATTACCAAAACCGGACAATGAATTTGTTTCAAACCCGCATATGGAATATTGGGTTGATCGATCATCATTTTGTTTAAAGCAATGCTTATTTTCGACGCAGTTTTATTATGCGCTACAAAATCTTTCATAGCAAGAATATCGGCATAAGATACGGCAGAAGAATCGGGAACAGTATTCGCACCTGAGATGGCTAATTTTTTTACTTTTTTAGGACAATTCATCGCCATAATGATCCCATCAATTCCGCCATCGCTCCATCCCAAAACATAGGTTGAATCAATATGCAAATAGTTTAGTAAAGCGCAAAAATCTGATGCCATTAAATCATAGGAAATATTATCGGGCGAACCGCCCGATTTACCTTGCAGCCGGCTGTCAATTGCAATTACCTTGTAATACTTTTCGAAAAATGGAATCTGTTCACTAAATACCTTTATTGATCCGCTATTCCCATGCAACATGATTAAAGGTTCACCACTTCCATAAGTTTCGTAATACAGTTTAATGCCATTAATTGAGGCGTAATGTCCTGCCTGAGGGTTGCTTCCATAAACAATTGTATTTGTTTGTGCCAATGCGCTTATTGCAAAGAAAAACAGAACGAAAAAAAGGTTGATAATGCTTTTCATCCGAAAATAATTTGTTTTTTAATTGCCGGATGGAACTCGCATCCGCCAGCTGGCGGATTCATCCGTGTTTGTCCCGAATTTTCGGGATGCTCGTTTCATAAGATGTGTATTGACTTTGTTTAATAAATTTTGTCCGTCAATCAATAAACCAAAAATTGAACCTACTCCGAAAAAATATAAAATGCCACAAAGTCACGAAGTCTCCAAGTTACACAAAGAGCAGAATTTCAGCAAAATATTCTTCGTGAAACTTTGAGCCTTTGAGTCTTAGTGGCAAAAAAGACTTTTCGTATTTACCTCAAAGTTAAATATTTTTAGATTGTTTTGAATGTTTGTACAATATCACTTTACCAGTTTCGAAATCGCCCTGAACTCTTCGGCTTTGGCTGAACGCATGAGTTCGAAAAGAATTGATTCGCAGGTGGCTGTCATAATATTCTCGTAACTGAAACGATCGATAGCGCTTTCTTTACTTATAGCATTTCGCGAATTAATGCAGTCAGTTACGACGATCGGGAAATATCCGTATTCCTTTAAATCAACGGCTGTCTGTAATACACAAACATGTGCTTCAATTCCGCAAAGGATAATGGTTTTACTTTGATGATGTTGCAGAAAAGCGGTGTATTCTTCAACACCAAAACAGCTGAAATCGGTTTTTTCGATAGGGGCAAAATCGGGAACAAGCGACCTAAGCTCTTCAATTGTTTCACCCAGACCTTTGGTATATTGTTGTGAAAATGCTATTGGTATACCCAGAATATTTAATCCTTCGAGCAGGATTTTAACGTTTTTCAAGAGAGTTTCCTTTTCATTCATCGCCGGGAAAAGTCGTTCCTGGAAGTCGATAAATAGGGCAGAGGTGTTTTCTTTGGTGATGCGCATGATTGGATTATGAATTTAGAATTATGAATTATAAATTGTCGGCAAGTTGCCAGTCGCCAGCCGCAAATTAAATCAACAGATTACATTTATATTATTAGTTATTTATCAAGTCCTATCTGGCCAAGTATCTGCAATGTAATATCACGCCGGATTTGCTGGAAATCTGTCAGCTCTGTTTTTGATTCAATATTTGTGGCAAACGTATACCACTTTCCGTCTTTTAGGATGTAGCCAACAAGCCATCCGATATTTGTTTTATCCGCCAGAATTGCCCATCCCGTTTTTGCTCCGAAGCGGTAACCATCCGGCTCTTTTTCGAGCATAATGGCTTTCACCAACTGCTGGTTCGCTCTCGAAAATGGTAACGTTTCCTTCACCAATCGGGCCATGAACAGCGCTTGTTCGATAGGAGTAATTCTCAATGCTCCTTTTAACCAGAACATATCAATACCACCACCCAAATTTTTATTCCCGTATTCTGCCCGGTTTAGCCACAATTGCATTTTCTCTTCACCAATCCTGCGCGCAATCTCCTGATAATACCAGACCGCTGAAGCTTTGAATGCCGATTCGAGTGTATGATCACGGTTCCATCCAGCTGAACCATAATCTTTACCATCCCATTTGATCAGAAAGTCTTTTCCTGAGGCAACACCCGTTTCGAGTGCAACAAGTGAATTGAAAATCTTAAATGTTGAGGCAGGAAGAAAGCCCGTTTTGCAACGCTCAGGATTCGAAATGGTCAGCTGATCCTTTTCTAAATCATATAAAACAAAACATCCTTCGACTTTAAACGCTCCAAAATACTTTTCAAAGTTCACAATCCTGGTTATTTGCTGTGCGGAACCATGTAATGTGATCAAGGCGAACAACGCGAAAAGCAAATAGTTAATTAATCTCATTTTCAGGAAAGTGTAATGATGAAAACTTTCTTTTTCGGGCAATAAAGAAATCAAAGATCAGGCTTCCTTTGTAGATCTCGGGGTGACTTGGGGTTACCATTTTCGAAAGCAGTTCCTTTCTTTTCTTCCTTAGTTTTTCGAGACTTTTATAGAAATCGCGATGAGCAGCAGGTACTTTTACGAATGCCGTGAATTGTCCAGTGAGAAGAAATTGAAGCGCTGCAACGCCATCGAGAATCATTCTTATAATAAGTGTTTTATAAAATTTCCCTTTCGGGAGATTTTTATACAGGAGAAACAAATTGTTTCGGAAATTGAGATATATTTTTTGCGGACTGCCATATGCCAGGCTACCGCCACCAAGATGGTTTACTTTTGATGCGGGGCATACCGCCACTTTGTAACCACGGTTTTTCAATCTCCAGCACAGGTCGATCTCTTCCATATGCGCCCAGAAATCCTTATCAAATCCGCCGGATTCGTGCCAAAGATTTCCTCTGATAAGCATTGCCGCTCCGCTTGCCCAAAAAACAGAAATTGAATGGTCGTATTGCCCATGGTCGTGTTCCTGAAAATTGACCAGCCGGCCCCGGCAAAACGGATAACCATAGTGGTCGATAAAGCCACCCGATGCCCCGGCATATTCGAATTTTTCGGGGTGATTGAGTTGCATGATTTTTGGTTGGCAAACTGCAATTAATGGATTAGAATCCATCAGATGAAGCATTGGTTCCAGCCAGTTTTCAGTCACTTCGACATCCGAGTTAAGCAGCAGAATATATTCAGCATCATTGTTTTTTAACGCCAGATTGTATCCTTCGGAAAAACCGTAATTCCGGTCAAGCCGGAGAAGTTTTACATTTGGGAACTCCTGTTCAACTACTTCACAACTATCATCCTCTGAGTGGTTATCAGCCACAACTATTTTGGACCAATCGTAATTGGAGTATTTCACCACCGAAGGAAGAAACCGCCTAAGGTGGTGACTTCCGTTCCAGTTTAAAATTACGATGGAGAGCTTCATATATATACAAGTTTAAATTTTATTCGGTTACAACTCGTTTATGTTTCCATCTTTTATGCGACCAAAGCCAGAATTCGGGATGTTCGATAATTTGTTGTTCAAGCATGTGGTTACACTTACCGGTGATCTCAAATTTGGGGCATGCCCCTGCATGATCAGTCACTAATTGAAATTCAGTTTCATAATACCCACGTTTTATTTTTCGTGAAAAAAGAAAAAGTACAACGGCATCGAGTTTTTGGGCCATCTTTTCTGCTCCAAGAATTACGGGTGTATCCTGGTTCAGAAAAGTCACCCAGTGATGAAGTTCAGTGGAGCGGGGAGTTTGATCAAACAGAAATGCCGACATAGATGGAATTCCCTGTTGATGATCACTCATGAGTTGTCGGAAAGTATCTGCCCTTTCGAGCGGAACAGCACCAAATCTGCTTCGAAGATTAATATAGAAACGATCAATAGCTTTGCTTTTAATTTTTTTATAAACTGCATAACACCGGTGAGTTGCATACAATGGTAAATTACAAAACCACTCCCAGTTATTGTAATGTCCGAAAAATGTAAGCACTTGTCGTCCCTGACCAAGATATCCGTTCAATAATTCAGGATTCATGAATTTCAGGCAGTTTTTTCCTTCGGCAAACGAGACCCGATCGAAATACAAGGTTTCGATAAATGAATCGCAGATATGCCGGTAAAATTTTTTAGCGATAAGCTCACGCTCTTTTTGTGTCTTTTCAGGAAAGGAGTTGGCAAGATTCAGATATACCACCTTACGACGGTAACCGACAATATAATATATGATTGCAAAAAAAATATCGGAAAGAACATAGCGTACTCTCCAAGGCATTTTATAGATCAGCCACGACAATATTCGAAGCAGGTAATACCCTGTCATTGGTGTATGATTTTTTTCAAAATTAATCAGAATTAAAAGGAGAGATATCTAATTATTCGAGTGAATGAACAGATGTATTGTTTTCACCTTCTATTGCTCTTTTATGTTTCCATCTTCTGTGCGACCAAAGCCAGTATTCGGGTTGGGCTCTAATTTGTTGTTCCAATAGCATCATGCACTTATCGGTTACTTCAAATTTTGGGCATGCTCCGGCATGTTCGGTTACTAATATGAATTTAACTTCATAGCTGCCACGCTTTACTTTCCGGGAATGAAGAAAAAGAACAACAGTATCGAGCTTTTGGGCAATCTTCTCTGCTCCAAGCACAACGGGTGTATCCTGATTCAGAAACCTTACCCAATGATGAAGTTCAGTGGCGCGAGGTGTCTGATCGAATATAAACGATGAAAATGATGGAATTCCTTTTTGATGATCGCTTACCAATTGTCGGAATATGGCAGCTCTCTCCACAAGGATAAGCCCAAATCTGCTCCTGAGATTGAGGAAGAAACGCTCGAAGGCTTTGTTTGTTAGTATTTTATAGACTCCGTAGCATTTTTCATGAGTAAACAAAGGTAAATTGCAGTACCATTCCCAATTATTGCAATGTCCCACATAGGTAACGACTTGCCTGCCCTGATCAAGATACTGGTTAAGCAATTCAGGATTAACGTATTTCGCGCAAGTTTTTCCTTCGGAGAGCGTCATACGATCGAGATACAAAGTTTCGACAAATATATCACAGATGTTTTTATAGTATTTTTTTTCAATGCGTGCGCGTTCATTCTGCGTCTTTTCGGGAAATGAGTTGGCAAGATTTTCAGCCACAACAACCCGGCGATACCGAAAAATGTAGTAGACAAAAATGTAAAATAAATCAGAAACCAAATAACTTACCCGAAGAGGAAATAAGTGAATGATCCAGGTAGTTGCCTTAAGTAAATAGTATCCTGTTTTTCCCATAACAAGCAATTGTGAGATTTATTAAATGTAGATATCAGGCATGATTTTCCATGAAATATTTATGCACAATATCGTAAAATTCATCGAAATATACGCTATTTGAAGCGATCATTTCACCATTAAACAAAAATTTGTTTTCGCCATTGAAATCCGATACTTTTCCCCCGGCCTGCCTGAGAATAATCGTCCCGGCTGCCACATCCCACGGTTTGAGGCCATGTTCATAAAACGCTTCGAAACGACCGGCCGCAACATAGGCCATATCGGTAGCAGCAGAACCTAATCTTCGTAAGCCATGTGAGTTGATCATGAAATAGCGCATCGAGGCGATGTAACTATCCAGTTTTTCAAAAGCAGTATAGGGGAATCCGGTTGCAATCAATGAATCACTTGTTGTAGCGGCCGTTGAAACTTTTATTTCAGCTCCGTTCAGGTAGGCTTTACTCCCTTTCCAGGCGTAAAAACACTCATCCTGTGTGATTTCATACACAACACCTAAAACTAATTCTTGATTTTCCATGAGTGCAATGCTCACCGCAAATGGTGGAAGACCATGAATGAAATTGGTTGTTCCATCCAGCGGGTCAATGATCCATTTATATCTTTCATCCGCACTTATAGCTGTTCCTTCCTCAGCGATAAAGCCGGAACCAGGTAACAATTTGCGAAGTTCGCTAATAATCAGCTCCTCGGCCTGCTTGTCAACATACGAAACAAAATTGGCTTTTCCTTTGACTTCAACATCTTCTAGATTGAATTTTTCGCGTTCTCCGGAAATGAAGGCTCCGGTAATTTTAGCAAGATGCTGAACGTCAAAGCAGAGTTTTTCTAAATTCATCTATTGATATTATTATTATTATTATTATTATTATTATTTGCAAAAATAGAGATAATTTATTCGAAACTAATGTTCATTGTTCCGTTTTCGTTCAATCCGCAAAGCTTAACCGTGCGGAATTCATTCAGCAGTTCTGGCCTGTATTGAGTCTCTACTTTAATATAATTGGCAGTCCAGCCTTGCATAAACCCCTTCGTCTTTTCATTTTCGAAAAGGACAGTTTCCCGTTTTCCGATGTTTCGCCGATAAAAATCTTTTAGCTTTTGCTCCGACAGCTTAATCAGCTGTTGTGCCCGCTGCCGCCGCTCTTCAACAGGAACTACACCTGAAATTTTAAGTGCCCGTGTGTTTTTTCTCTCAGAGTATGGAAAAACATGTAATTCTGAGATATCAAGACGCTCAATGAATTGGTAAGCTTTTTCAAAGAGTTCCCCTGTTTCTCCGTTCATACCGGCAATCAGATCAACGCCAATAAAAGCATAGGGGAGAAGTTCTCGTATCCTTGAAACTCTTTCGGCAAACAGGCTGGTTGTATATCGCCGTTTCATCAGATGAAGTATTTCGTCGGTTCCGGCTTGCAGCGGAATGTGATAATGTGGTGCAATCCTTTTTGATTCAGCCATAAATGTGATGATTTCATCGGTCAGAAGGTTGGGTTCAACCGAACCGATACGAATCCGTCCTAAAGTTTCAACCTCATCCAGTGCTTTGATTAGTGCCAGAAAAGTCTCTCCTGTGCTATGCCCAAAATCGCCAATGTTGACTCCCGTTAGAATGATCTCCCGAATGCCTTGTTCTGCAACATTGCGTGCTTCATCTACTAAGCTTTCAATAGACGGGTTACGGCTTTTGCCCCTGGCCATTGGTATGGTGCAATAAGTACAAAAATAATTGCATCCATCCTGAACTTTCAGAAAACTTCGGGTGCGGTCGCCAAATGACCATGCATGCTGAAATTCGGATATTTCGCCGAATGCGCAAGTATGTATTTCACCTCCATGATGTTTCCCGAGATTCTCCAGATATTTTATAATGTTGAATTTATCGTTTGCCCCGATAACCAGATCAACTCCTTCAATGTGAGCTGCTTCATCGGGTTTTAGCTGTGCATAGCATCCTGTGACGATAATAAATGCGGCTGGATTGATTTTGGCCGCCTGACGAATAACAGTCCTGCTTTTTTTATCGGCAGTGTCAGTTACCGAACAGGTGTTGATCACATAAACATCTGCTTTCTCCTTAAAATTGACTCTTTTAAACCCTTTCTCTTCGAAAGACCGGGCAATTGTTGATGTTTCCGAAAAATTTAATTTACACCCTAATGTCGCAAATGCTACTGTTTTATCTTTAAAATCCATCCAAGTATTATCAATTGTGCAAAGGTATGAATTTGCGGGGAAGATAATGAAGCCGGGAATCAGAAGCCGAAATCAGGGTAAAACTGAAAAATCTATCACAGGCATTTTCCCCGACTTAGGACGCGTAAACCAGGTGTCGATTTCGGTGTATTCATTGAAAAATCCACACTTTGAACTGAGTTTTTCGATGTTTGAAGAATGGATCATTTTATCGTTTGGTCATAAAAAGGTACTGAGAAGAAGAAGGTTAACTGCGATACCAACTGTACAGCTGGTTTTGTTTCGCCATGGGAAAGTAAAATACAAGGGATGCCGGGCAAAGATTTCGGAGATGGATTGAATAATCTGAAAATGGTTCCTGAGAAGTAAACAGTTATTATTTTAGTTTACTCATTATTGCAATGAACGCTTTCCAAATCGTTTAAATGTGCTATTGTTGATGTCATAAATAATAGTTTTTCCGATATATTACTTTTTGTTTTTTTTAAAGAACTCAAATACAGCAATATAAGTCCATAAAACCACGACCCTTCCCAATTTATTGGTATTGAATATCTACATTTTCATATATGAAATTTTAGTGCAGGAGCATTAATCGGATATTTAGCATCTCATCTTAATTCGAATATAACTAATATTAAAAAAAAGTTAAATTATATCATTTTGTGTAAAGAATATTCCAAAAAGTATAAAGATTTCATCGAATATTTTCTATTAATTTGGCCATTAGATTAATTCCAGCTTTATATTTTAAGCTTACTCAAGTTATCACTAACAAACTGAGAAATTAAACAATTATGAATAGAATTTTACGAATTTCCTCGGGATTCTTGTTATTGCTACTTTTTCTGACAGGATGTGTCAAGAAAGAGTTTGAAGCGTTTTACGCACGTCCGGACAATTTGGCTCAACCTATTTATCAACAGTTGGAAGCCAGGAAAAACTTTACAAGTATATTGGCTTGTATTGACAAAGCAGGTTATAAGGGTATTTTAAGCACTGCAGGTTACTGGACCTTTTTTGCACCTAACGACGCTGCATTTCAGAAATACTTTACTGAAAAGAACATCAGTAGTGTTGCTGCAATTGATTCTGTCACAGCAAAGAAGATTGTCACTTATTCTTTGGTGTACAATGCCTTCAGAAAAGATCAGCTGACTAATTACCAATCGTCCTTGGGTGTATTACCAAATCAGGCTTTCAAAAGAAAAACAGCCTACTATGACTTTGTACAAACTGAAAGTGGATCGACAAGGAAAATTGTGGCGTCAAACCGAAATGGATTATACGTTGCAGGCGATAACAACAATAAGAACATTCCCTATTTTATAGATAATTTTATGACGACAAAGGGATTAAGCGCTTCTGATTATAATTTTTTCTACCCAAATGCAACCTATTCAGGGTTTAACGTTGTTGATGCCACTGTTGTAAATGCTGATATCGTTGCTGAAAATGGCATAATCCATGAAATCGACAAAGTAGTACCTCCGCTTCCAAGTATTGAACAGTACATGGCTTCTAATTCTAATTATAACGAGTTCAGAAGTTTATTGCAAAAAAGAGCCTCCTATATGGCAAATGCTGACCTAAGTCATCGATATCAGGTTTTAACAGGTTCTACAGATTCCGTTTACGTTAAACTCTATAGTAGCGATTTAGGTTTCTCTCCAAATAATGAAAACTATACAAGTGGGGGAACAGACTCACAAATAGGTGGATTCGGATTTATGGCACCAACAAATGCGGAATTAAAAATTTACACTAAAGATTTATTGAAATATTTTGGATCGTTTGATGCCGCCCCGTCGGAAATTTTAAGAGACTTTATTAATGCCCACATGTGGAATTCACTTGTGTGGCCAAACAGGTTTGCTACTGCGGTAAATGTTCAGGGCGAAGTACCAACTATTACAACCGGGAACATTGTTGATAAGAAATTATTAAGTAATGGCATCTTTTATGGTACCAATAAGGTTCAGGAGGCAAATGTTTTCAGGACCGTCTATTCAAAACCTTATCTCGATCCTCGTTACCTGCTTATGGTAAGGGGTCTTAATGCCGAACTAAAGTATTCCATCATAAACCCTGCTATTAAATACACTATGTTTATGATGCCTGATGTTTCAATAAAAGCAGCCTATTATGACTGGAGTACAAATTATAATAGCTGGTCATATGCTTTTCCCGGAGTTGCAGTCGTTTATTCTACAAAATCCAGAGACGATTTCTACAGAATCTTACAGACATCAGTTTCTCAGCCTACCACAAACCTTACCGATCTTTCGGGTCAGGGAATTGTGGAAATGTATAATGGTGAGTACATTTTATATAATGCGAATAAGATTTATGCCAGTGGAAATATTGACGCCGGTAACTACCTTGTAAAAGACAGTTCCCAAACAGTGATCAATGGAACAGTTTATTATACTCATGAAGTTGTACCTGCCGGCAAAACATCAACTGGTGGGTTATTAACATTTACAACCAAAGGGATTGGGGCTCATATTAATGCTTTAGCTGCTGCTGATGCCACATCTTTTGGGTCATTTAACAGCTATTTAATAAATTCTTCACTTTGGGATGCTGCGAATTTTGCGATTATTGGAACTGTTGCGGGGAATTTTTACACAATATTGATTCCTACCAATGCCGCAATTGTGAATGCCGTTAAAGCCGGACTTCTTCCCGGTAATATAGCGACGGGGGTACCTAATTTTACCTCAGCCGTTCCTGCCGACCGGGACATGGTGGCGAAATTTATTCAATACCACATTTTAAATAAAAATACAGTGGTTCCAGATGGGAAAAAAGATGGTGCATTTGCAACTTTACTACAAAATAGTGCGGGAGATCCGACTTATGTCACGGTTATTAACCAGGTAAACATTATGCAGCTCAGAGATGCCTTTAACAAAAGTGTTAATGTAATTCTTGCAAAGAGCAATAATCTTTCGAACCGCGCCGTAATTCATTCAATTGATAACTATTTAAAATATAACTACTAAGGCATATGAAATCTATTTCTACAAAACTATTTTATTGCTTCATTGCTTTAGTCATGCTTTTCAGTAATACATTGAAAGCACAAAAAGTAACTGAGAAGATTACTGTCAGGGGAAAGGTAATTGACAAAGCTGATAAAAATGCGATTATTGGAGGTTCAGTTGTTGAACGTGATAAAGACATGCGCTATATTACAGGTGTAGCCACCGATATTGATGGGAACTTTGCAATTAAGATATCGAATCCTGCAAATCTTATCTCTTTTTCATATTTAGGTACAAAACAATCATCCTCCCTATTAAGGATAAAACTACCTTTAACATTGAACTTGAATCTGTTACTGCAGAATTGGCAGAGTTTGTAATTACTTCCAGAGCTCCTACGAATAATGGAACCGGTTTAAATGTTGAGGCGCGTAGTTCTACAATTGCAACTTCGACCCTCGAAGCTAAGGAAATACAGGAAGTTGGAGCCAGCTCTATTGATCAGGCGCTATCGGGTCGTCTATCCGGTGTTGATGTTGGAACAACCACAGGTGATCCCGGGGCAGGAATGTCTATCCGTATCCATGGTACGGCTTCAATTAATGGTTCTGCCAACCCACTTATTGTTGTGGATGGAATGCCTTATGAAACACAAATTCCTTCGGACTTCAATTTTGGAACAGCAGATGAACAGGGTTATGCGCAGTTGTTAAATATTGCACCCACAGATATCAAAGACATCACTGTGTTGAAGGATGCAGCTTCAACTGCTGTATGGGGATCAAGAGCTGCCAATGGCGTTTTGATTATTAACACGAAGCGTGGTTCAATCGGTAAACCTACAATTACTTATAATTTGAAAGCCTCTCTTTCAAGACAACCCAGTGCCATTCCTTTACTTAATGGAGATCAGTATTCGACATTGATACCGGAAATGAAGATGAACGCTGACGGATTACCTTTGGATATTACAGCCAATAAGGAGTTTGCTTATGATCCGAACGATCCGTTAAATTATTACAACTACTCCCGAAATTCTGACTGGATAGGTGCAATCACTCAACTTGGGTATTCGATGGACCATAATGTTTCGATGCAAGGTGGTGGAGAAAAAGCAAGATATTATGCTTCCGTCGGGTATTTGAATCAAAAAGGAACTACTGTAGGCACAGGATTGGATCGAATCACAGCTAAAATAAATCTGGATTACAATGTTTCAGACAGGATTCGATTTAAAACAGATATCACTTATACGCATGTTGCTAATGATTTTAACTATACCGGATCGGTCAGGAGTGTAGCTTACAATAAAATGCCCAATATGAGTATTTACAGGTACGATGAATACGGTAATCTGACACCTAATTATTTTTCTCCTGCTCAAAATATTCAGGGTTCTTATTTAGGTCTTGACAGTAAAGGAAATATTACGGGCACTAACAACACTGTTAACCCTGTGGCAATGGCTAATGTAGGAATCAATCATCAGTTAGGCGAAAGAATCACTCCTAAGTTTCAACTCCAATACTCCTTAATTCCTAATTCGGTATTGACTGCCACTTTTGATGTTCAGTTTGACATTAATAATTCCAAGACGCAAACTTTTTTACCACAATTGGCAACCGGCAGACCGACAAATGAAGTATCAGTAAACCGTGCTACCGACAGTGACGGGGATGCATTGAATATTCAAACAAAAGCCAATCTTATTTTTATACCTAAGCTTAAAGAAGGTCATGCTTTTCAGGCTCTGTTATCCTTTCAGTCAAACGATACGCGAAACATATCACATAATGTGGCGACAACGAATACAGCCTCAGATATTCTTCAGGATCCATCAAATCCCTCAAGAACCCAAAACTCTGATTTGAAATTAACCTCTGGCTCGAGCCAATACCGTTCAATGGGGGCTTTAATTTCAGGGCAATATGGATATTTGGATCGTTACCTGATTAATGTGGGTCTTCGGGCTGACGGGAATTCCAGATTTGGTCCCAGTAATCGTTACGGCTTATTTCCTTCTATATCAACAAGATGGCGAGTTTCTGGCGAACCATTTATGAAAAATGTAAAGTTTCTTGATGAATTGAGTTTTCGTGCCAGTTACGGACACAGTGGTAATGTACCAGGTAAAGATTACACTTTCTATAATTATTACTCGCCTTACAATTATTCATATTTAGGAATGTCTGGTGTCTACCCTTCCAATATGGAACTATCGAATCTTAAATGGGAAACATTAATCGGGAAGAACATCGGTTTTAATTTGGGCATTTTTAAAAATCGTGTGCGGATGGATGCCGAAGCTTACCTGAATACAACAAGAGATATGTTTTATGATAAATTGCAAGTACCTACGTTTACCGGCTTTGGTACTGTTTCAATGAACGTTGGAACGATGGACAATTCGGGTTGGGAAATAAGTCTTAATACGATACCACTAAAAACGAAAAACTGGACTGTTGGTTTTGATTTTAATATTTCCAAAAACATCAATACGCTACGGTCGATTTCTGAGTTCTATCCATCGACTAAAGGTAATATTACAACAAACGGAGTTTATCAGACATACCTTCAAATTGGAAATCCATTTGGATCTTACTATGGCTTTAAATATACAGGAGTTTACAAAGATGCGGATGCAACAATTGCAAGAGATGCAGCTGGTAACCAAATAATTGGTCCCAACGGACAGATTATCCAGATGCGTTTTAATTATCCTGCAACAGATTATCAGTTTAAACCCGGAGATGCGATGTACGAGGATATCAACCATGATGGTAATATTGACTATAAAGATGTCGTCTATCTTGGCAATGGAATACCAAAATTTACTGGAGGGTTTGGTCCGAGTATCACCTTCAAAAATAACCTGAAGCTTTCAGCTTTTTTCAATTATCGTTGGGGTTATCAGTTGATTAATGGAACTAAAATGAGTACAACTAATATGTATAGTTTTAATAATCAGAGCACAGCGGTATTGAGCAGGTGGCGTAATCCGGGCGATGTAACTGATATGCCAAGAGCATTGTACCGCAGTGGATATAACTGGCTTGGATCTGATAGATACGTGGAAGATGCATCATTTGTAAGACTAAGGTCTGTAACGCTGAGGTATAACTTCACTCCTGAGTTTTTGAAGAAGATTAATATGAAAACCGCAAGTTTTTATATCACTGCAGAGAACCTCTTTACCTGGACAAAATATACGGGTCAGGATCCAGATGTATCGTCCAGGGGAGACAACGATCCGCTTTCGTACAATGTGGATAACTCTATGACTCCTCCGGGAAAGACAGTTTTGATAGGTATAACGGTTGGATTTTAATATATTGCTAAATAATAAATTTATTAAAGATGATTCAAAAAATAAAATATTTAACATTACTCGCATTTACTGTAATGTTAACTACATCCTGCAATAAATGGCTTGAATTAAAGCCGGAGGATGGAATTATCAGACAAAACTTCTGGAAAACTAAGGAAGATGTAAAATCTGCCGTAATAGGATGTTACTCTTCTCTTTTAGGACCAATGGCGCAAACACTATTCATTTGGGGAGAAATAAGAGGCGACATGGTTTCTTCTACTATAACAAGCACCTCTGAGCAAATCGATATTATGAATGGCAATATTACTTCATCCAATACAATTACTAAATGGGGTACAATTTATCAAACGATTAACTATTGTAATACAGTTATCGATTTTGCGCCTCAGGTTCTGGTAACTGATAAAACATTAACAGAAGTTGATCTGAATGCCTATTTAGCAGAAGCACACGCTTTAAGAGGGTTAATGTATTTTTATTTACTAAGAACATTTGGAGAGGTGCCTCTGCAAATTAAATCGACTTCGAGTGATAACCAACTTGAGCAATTAGCAAAAAGCTCACAAGAGGATGTCTATAATCAGATTATTAAGGATCTGACTTTTGCCGAGGCTAACGCTGTTACAACGTACAATAACCACGACTATGATAAAGGTCGGATTACCAGATATACGGTTAATGCCATTCAGGCTGATGTTTATCTTTGGATGGAAAAATACGCTGAATGCATTGATGCGTGTACTAAAGTTATTGGTTCAGGACAATTTGGATTGATTGCCGGTAAAAATCCTGATGGAATAGTTAATTCTCAATGGTTTAATACGGTTTTTTATAACGGAAATTCTAATGAGAGTATTTTCGAGTTCCAGTTCGACAGTCAACAGGTAAATCCGTTTTTTTCGTTTCTTATTAATACGACCAAACAATTTGTGGGCTCATCATTTGTTATGGACGAGATGTATACTGTTGATCCTTTGGATGATACGAATAAAGATATTCGGGGTGATTTGTCTTCCATCCGAGGTAGTGATGGATTGATTTGGAAATTTGCCGGAGCCAATAACACCGGAAGTGTGAGAACAGCAACTTCATCTTATGCACATTGGTTTGTATATCGTTATTCTGATATATTATTGATGAAAGCTGAAGCACTTGCATGGACAGGTAAAGGACAAGAAGCGCTTGATTTGGTAAAAGTCATTAGAAATCGTGCCAATGCACTTCCAGCTACTGAAAAAGCACCTGATCCTATTTCATCAGTGGATGTATCAGACTATATTATGGAAGAGAGAGCGCGCGAATTTGCTTTTGAAGGGAAGAGATGGTATGATATTTTACGCAATTCAAAACGTAATAAGTATGCCCATATACAATTTTTAATTGATATAGTGACTAAAAGCGCACCGTCTAACAGGCAACAATATATCCTGAACAAGTACAAAGATATTCGAAGTCATTATCTGCCTATTAATTTGTATGAATTGCAGACGGATAAGAATTTGGTGCAAAACCCTTTTTACCAATAATTTAATGATTTAATAACAGAATAAAATGAAAAGGATTTCAACAATAAACAGACTGATTGGCATCATGATAAGCTTTGTGTTGCTAATAGGAATATGGGAATGCAAACAAGAAGCACTTGTTTATACTACGACAAGTGACACAAATATTACTGCATATTTAGACAAATATCCCGAGAGTTTTTCCGAATTCAGAAAAATTTTGGACCTGACCGGCACTGCAAGTTATCTTAATGCTTATGGAGCTTATACGCTTTTTGCGCCAACCAATGATGCTATTAAAGCGTATCTTGTGGAAAAAGGAAAAACAACTATCGACCAGGTCGATGTTGCTGAACTTAAAGATTTAGTGAGATTTCATCTTTTATCGGACACCATTCGGTCAAACACCTTCACTGATGGAAAGCTACCTTCGCTTACCATGTTTGGGCAATATCTGATAACAGGCGCTAAAAACGTAGCTGGAATAACCAAGGTTGTTGTAAACAGACAAGCAAATATTCTTCAGGCCGACATTACTTTGGGTAATGGGATTATCCACGTAATTGATCATGTATTAATACCTGCAAAATTTAGTGTAGCTCAGCTTATTGAAAACAATGCGAAATATTCTATTTTTAATCTGGCATTAAAAGCTACCGGATTGTATGATACCCTGAATATATTACCAGCCAATAATCCAATTACAAATAGAAAATTTCTTACTGTTTTGGCTGAATCTGACTCTGTATTAAAGGCTGCCGGGTTCAAAGACTATGCAGCTTTAAAGGCAAAATATTGCACAACTGGTGATCCTAAAAGCATAACTGATAGTTTACACCTTTTTATGGCTTATCACATTCTTTATGACGCAAAATATCTTGCTGATATTGCTTCGTCGCAGTCTCAGACTACTCTTGCTCCGCTTGAAATAGTTACTTCAAACCTGGTGGGAACAACCATATTAATTAATGATGTTACTTTTCTTGGAATTCATGAACCTGGAGCCCCGCTTGACAGAGCTGCAAGTGATAATTCTGCCACTAATGGTGTATTTAATAGTGTATCACAACATTACATTTTGAAAATACGGAAACCGGTACGCGTAGATTGGGATGTTGCCGATCAACCTGAAATTCGGAAATTGACTTCTATTTTCCGTAAATCGACTACTACAGTATCCTGGACAAAAACAGCTGGCAATCCATTTGTGGATATTGACTGGCAAGATGGTGCAATGGCTTTCGGTCCGGTATATTCATGGAGTCTTACCAGTACAATTACCAGATATATGTTATACAGTGATATGTTAATGCTTCAATCCGGTGGCCCTAACCGAGTCCTTTGGTGGGAATTCAGAACTCCTTTAATTGTCCGGGGAAAATACAAGGTTTGGGTTGGTTACAGGAATCAAAAACAATCGGGAAGTTCAACAAATGTTAATCAGATTTTGGTTGACGGAGTAGCTTTACCTAAGTTGCTCGAGTTTACTGTTGCCAGACCAGTAGGAACCGATGCTGAACTTGAAGCTCAGGGATGGAAACAATATTCTGAAAATGCAGACGCCGTAGTTGGTGCCCGGTTATTAGGTGTCATCGATATTAAAACTACTGATCGTCATATTTTGAGAATTCAAAATATCTCAGGAACTCAGAATAACAACAATTTAGATCTCATTCAATTTATTCCGATTAACGATGATCAGGTGTATCCGCGTTTTAAACCAGATGGAACCCTGATACCAAGGCCATAAATATAAGCAGTTGCTCTCCTGCAATAGAAATATTGCAGGAGAAAATTAACAAAGTATTAATAATTTAGAAGTAGAAAAATGATCGCAATTAAAAATCAGTATTTCATCTTCCTCTCTTTATTCATAGGTTTATTTTTATCGGGTTGTACGGATAAATGGGAAGATCATAACAAAATTCAGGATTCGATTCTTGCAGAAAATCTGCTTGCGCAAATAAAGACAAACCCGGACCTGAGCAAATTTGCCGATTATCTGAATAAAACCGGATATGATAAGGTTGTCGCTTCCTCTAAAACATTTACAATCTGGGCTCCGACAAACCTGGCACTGCAAAATCTGGATCCTGCTATCGTGAATGATACAGCTAAATTGAAACCGTTTGTTGCGAACCATATATCAAATCAGTCGTACCTTACAAGTATGCCAAACCCGTTGCTTACTATCAGAACCTTAAACGGCAAAAATATCTTGTTTACCAAAACAAAATTTGAAGAAGCTAATATTGTAACCGCTAACCGGTATGTGGGGAATGGTGTTTTACACACGATTGATTTGGGGATTCTTCCTAAATTGAATGCCTGGGAATATTTAAACAACACCGCCACTTCATTACAAAAAACATTTTTGCTATCTCAAAGTTACATCTTCAGAGATTCAACAAGAGCTGTAGTAATCGGAATAGATCCAAAGACTGGTATTCCAATTTTGAAGGAAGGTACAGGTTATTTCCCCAAAAACTATTTTCTTCAACGCGTAGCAGATGTAAGCAATGAAGATGCGAAGTATATTTATGTAATTTTGACAGACGCTGCTTTCACTGCCGAAAAGGCCAAGCTTTCCAAATATTTTACTGTAAATGACCCAATTAAAACGCCTGCCCGCAATACTTTCATTTCGGATAGTATTACCAACTGGAATATCGTAAAGGACCTGGCTTTTAAAGGTGATTATACTTTAGCTACTTTACCCGACACATTAACTTCAAACGATAGCATAAGGATTCATTTGGATAAGACTGCTATCGTACAATCTATAAAGGTAAGCAATGGTGTTGTTTTTATAATGAACCGCATTGATTATAAGATGTCGCGTAAAATTAAACCTGTGATTATTGAGGGTGAATACTATGTTAGCAACTACGGGAATAATGGTACCCGGACTACAATTACACGCAGGAATCCTAATACGAATGTGGACTTCAGGGAAATTTATTATTATAACACCGGAGTTTCTTCATATTGGATTAAATACCAACCAACTGTGTACACTGCATCCTATAAAGTATATTGGGTGGCAGTACGGGATTTTAATACTACAGCTGTAGCACCGGCAGTCCCCGTTATGTTCTCTCAGCGGCTTGCATTTGGTACTACTGCTTTATTACCAGCTTTCCCTTATAAGCAAGTTGACATTTTGAATTACAATGAGGTTTATTTGGGAGATTACACAGTTACCAGCTATGGAAAAATGGATACATTTTTGGTTGGAGCTGCAAATACAACAAATGGACAAAATTCACTAGTTCTCGATTATATTAAAATGGTACCCGTAATAAATTAATAAAATGCTTCCAACTAAACTCAATTTTATGTATATATTTATAAAAGCGGCCAAGAGAGTATTATTATTGAGCTTGATTATTGCGCTAACAACCATTTATTCAATTGCTCAAAATAACTCAGCTGAAAGTACATCAACTGTTGTAACCAAACAAAAAAATGGTGAATTTAAGGTAACTGGAACAGTGAAAGAGGCTTCTACAGGAAAAGCTTTACCTGGTATAAATATCAGCGTCCCCGGATATTCTGCTGCCTTAACTGATGACAAAGGATTTTTCAGTATAACTGTAACGGATAAAAGCGCGTCTTTGATGGTTTCCGGTCCCGGTTTTCAGAGAAGAGAAGTTCCACTAAAGGGAAGATCATCAATTGACGTTAGTTTATTCGAAGATTCATACAACTCAGTATACGATGAGGCGCATATGCCTTATGGGAATGTACCGTTAAATCAAATTGCCCACTCAGTCACTTCGTTTAATACAACTGGTAATTGGGAACGTGCTACGGAAACTCCGGATTCCTGGTTACAGGGTAGGGTGGTTGGTCTGAATGCCGTCAGACGCTCGGGTACACCTTCAATTGGCGCTGATTTATTCCTTCGCGGATTTAATTCATTATATGCCACTAACCAGCCATTATACGTTGTCGATGGTGTTATTTATGATGTAAATTCCTATGGTAACTCTCTTATTACCGGCCACGCAACTAATCCTATGGCAGATATAGATATTAAGGATATTGATAATGTTACTGTGATTAAAGATGGTGCCTCAATGTATGGCACAAGGGGTGGAAATGGGGTCATATTAATTACGACCAGTGTTGCCAAAGAGGTGGCTACAAAAATTGACTTTGCAGTTTATGGCGGATTTAATTCAACTCCAAAACTGATTCCGGTAATGAAGGCAGGTGATTACCGTACTTATTTATCAGATCTATTAAAAACCACCGGTCTGAATGACGATCTGATTCAGTCGTTGCCCTTTATGAATGATAATACTTCAAATCCTGATTATTACCGGTATCACAACGAGACCAACTGGCAGAATGAGGTGATGAAGAATAGCTTTAACCAGAATTATCATTTAAGAGTTACCGGAGGTGATGATATTGCAAAATATGCATTGTCACTTGGATATACTACTAATAAGGGGATTATAACCAATACTGGCTTAACCCGTTATTTTATGCGGTTCAATGCTAATTTGAAATTATCTTCAAGATTAACAGCCAATGCTAATCTCGCCTTTACCAGTAGTCAGCAGGATCTCAAAGACCAGGGAATTAATATTAAAACTAATCCGTTATACCTGGGATTAGTTAAAGCACCGTTTCTTCCAATCTATCAAATGGGAGACGATGGTGCACAATCTCCTAATTTAGCTGATACCGATATCTTTGGGATCAGTAACCCTTCAGCTGCAATTCAAAAAATACAGGATCTTAACAAGAATTATCGTTTCTCCGGATCATTCAGCCTACGATATGAATTATCCAGAAATTTTAATATCAATACGATAATAGGTTTAACATTTGACAAAGTTCGCGAAAATATCTTTGTGCCTAATAATGGTATTGCGCATGATACTGTAAGTCTTGCCATTGCATCCAATAGATCAGGTAGTAACGTTCAGCGTTTATTCTCATTATACAATGATACACGAATCTCATATAACCAGACATTCGATAATATTCATAATATTTCTGCCAATATCGGAGCAAGATATAACAGCAGTAGTAGCCAGTCCGATTACGGATTGGGATACAATTCAGCTACTGATAATTTTGTGAGTGTTGGAAATGGTTCAATCTCATTACGAAAAGTTGGTGGAGAAATCGGAGATTGGAACTGGTTAAATACGTATTTTAATACTGATTATAAATTATTGAGCCGGTATTTCTTGTCCTTCAATGTCGCTTTTGATGGATCGTCCAGATTTGGAAAAAAAATTCATGATGGAATGGCACTTACTTGTGAAGACAATAAATTTGCAATTCTTCCTTCAATTGCTGCCGGTTGGTTGGTTTCTTCTGAAAAATTCATGTCGAAGTTTAATTTTGTTGATATGTTGAAATTAAGGACCAGCTATGGATTAACAGGAAATGATGATATCGGAAATTATACCTCCAGGCAATATTACGTTTCACAAAACTTGTTGGGAATGGAAGGGCTTGTCAGGGGAAACATTGGTAATCCACAACTAAAATGGGAAAATGTAGCAAAGTTTGATTTGGGCATGGATGCTTCGCTTTATAATGAGCGTCTAAGCTTTAGTTTTGATGTTTTCAAAAACAAAACTACTGATATGATTACTTTTGAGCCCATCAATACTGCCAGCGGTTTTCCATATGCCATTACAAATAATAGTGGTATGAAAACCAGCGGCGTAGAACTGGCTGTAAACGGAAGAATATTAAATCGTACAATCAAATGGGATATTGGTTTGAATCTGAGTACATCAAAGAACCAAATTACCAAAATTCCCAATGATAAACTGATCACCACTACATTTGGCGGAGCTTCAATTTTAACTGAAGTTGGTAAAGCTGCAAATTTATTTTACGGATATAAAACAAGCGGAGTGTATGCTACACAAACTGAAATCTCCGGGCAGTTCAATAGAACTGCAAGCGGTAACTTAGTTCCTTTTCAGGCTGGTGATGTCAGGTTCGTAGATAAAAATGGCGATAAAATTATTGATGAAAAGGATATGCAGGTAATTGGAAACCCAAATCCTGATTTTGTTGGTTCATTTAGTAATGTTATTTCATGGAAAAGGTGGTCATTTGATGCGCTGATTACTTTCAGCAAAGGCAATGATATTTATAATTATACCCGTGCTAAATTGGAGTCGATGTCGGGAGGCGAAAATCAGATGCCACGGGTTATAAACAGGTGGAGAGCTGAAGGGCAAGTTACCAATGTTCCAAGAGCTGCCTGGGGAGATCCTTCCGGTAATTCAAGATTTTCGGATCGTTGGATTGAGGATGGCTCGTATATTCGCCTAAGGACTTTATCTTTAACCTTCGATTTCCCTGTCAAAGAAGGATATTTAATCAAATATGCCAAGATTTACGCTACAGGGAATAATCTGCTTACGCTCACTAAATATTTGGGTTATGATCCTGAATTCAGTGCGACAGGCAGTGTGTTTTCACAAGGAGTTGATATTGGTTTTGAACCACAGTTCAGATCAATACAATTGGGTGTAAGAATTGGTTTATAATTCCGGACAGCATTTAAATAATATAATGAAGCTATTATGAAAAAGAAATTATCAAAGATATTTATAACTGTTTTCTCGGTAATGATATGCCTGAGTATCCTTTCCTGTAGTAAAATGTTTGATATAGAGCCTAAATCAGCTGTGTCATCTGAACAAATGTATCGAAATGTTTATGATGCAGATGCTGCTGTAATAGGCATATATGGGAAGTTTCTGAATGTTGTAGACCGATATGTTATACTGAATGAATTAAGATCTGATCTGGCAGATGTAACACCAAATTCCAATCAATATTTAAAACAATTGAGTACGCATACAGTTACGGTGGACAACCCTTACGCTGATCCAAGGCCGTTTTATGAAGTCATTTTGAACTGTAATGATGCTTTGAAGAATTTTGATATTATGCGAAGCGAATTAAAGATGACGGAAGATGAATATAAGCAACGGTATTCAGATATTGGTGCATTGCGTACATGGTTGTATTTTCAGTTAGGTATTCAATATGGGAATATTCCTTATGTTACAGAACCGATTGAAAATCTCAGGGATCTTCAAAATGAAGCAAAATTTCCCCGGATTGGTTTTGACCAGTTATTGAATAATCTGATACAGTTTACTGAGTCATTGCCATTTAAATATCCATATCCTACAGGGAGTTCACTTTTAAGTACATATGATACTTATTATACTGAAAAAATATTCATCAATAAGAATTGTCTTCTTGGCGATTTATATTTATGGAAAGGGAGTTGGACACAAGCTGCCACAGCCTATCGGGAAGTTGTTAGAGTTGGTGGAATCCCATACAATGTAGTAAGCCCGGGGGAACAATATTATGAATATTACATGTTAGCTTATACTGCTAATACTAATGGGGGAAATTGGGCAAATATTTTTCGCAATCCATTTGGTGAACGTTACTCAAATTACGAAATCATGTGGAACCTGCCTTTTGACAAAAACTTTAATCCGAAAAATCCATTTATTGATTTGTTCTCCACTTCAGGTAGTTACCTGATAAAACCCTCTGATTTGGCCATCAATAATTGGAATGCTCAGCTACGAAATGACAATGGTACTTTACCGGGTACTCCTACCGATATAAGAGGTAACGGAATCTCTTATAGAATGGTGGGAGGTCTTCCAGAAATAAATAAATACACCTATAATTATAGTCCATTGCTTCCTTTTGAAACAAACGGAAAGGTAATTCTTTATCGTGGTGCTAATTTATTCCTGCGGTTTGCAGAAGCTGCAAATCATGACGGGCGCGACAGAATTGCCTATTGTTTTCTTAATGATGGGATTAGCCGAAATTATGATCCTGTTCCGGGCGGAGGTAATTCAAGAGATGTTACAAATATACAACAAACCAGGTTTGGAGATTATCTCACGGGGCCATATGAAACTGCACCCTATTATTTTGATGCACGTGTAGGAGACTATCCTCAGTTCAGGAATGGTTGGTATCGTGCTGTCGGTTTAAGATCAAGAACATCAAATATGAATTTAGCTGTTGATTCAACCAGATCATTCAATATGGCTGTTAGACCACGCGTTGTGACCAACAGAGTAAACCTGATAAACGATTTGGATGACCTTCTTATTGCCGAATCGGGATTGGAAACTGCTTTTGAAGGAAACAGATGGGGAGACTTGCTAAGAATTGCCTTAAGAAGAAAGGCTACTGATCCAAACTATCTGGCCAATAAAATCGGCGCTAAGTTTGATGCCGCTCATAGCGCTGATGCAGCTGCTGTCAGGGCTAAATTAACAGATCCTGCCAATTGGTATTTACCTTTCAGGTGGAAATAAGTTGAGTATGTAATCTTCATTTTCTAAATAGGAAATAAGATTGAAATAAATTGAATTAGAAGATAAAACCAGGCAATATCAGTTACGATATTGCCTGATTTGTTTAAACCTTATCTCAATTTTATACACCTTTAAGATAGAAGGTTCAGGATTGAAAAAGTAGTGATTCTTAGAAAAATTGATATAAAAAATTGAATTATGAATCGGATTAAGATTTTTGCTTTTATACTTCTATTTTCAGTATGTGCTGAAAATTTAAGTGCTAATATCAAATTAGCCAGTCTTTTTAGTGATCACATGGTTTTACAGCGGAACAAAACTGTACCGGTATGGGGAACTGCAACGCCGGGTGAGAAAGTAACCATTGATTTTAATAAGCAACTGAAAAGTACAATCACAGGCACAGATGGGACATGGAGTATCAGCTTAGGGAAACTCAAAGCCGGTGGTCCATTTGTTTTTACAGCTTCAGGTCAGAATACTGTTACTATACAAGATGTATATGTAGGTGAAGTCTGGATTTGTTCAGGTCAGTCAAACATGGATTTTACAGTAGCCCGCGAGAATCGTTACTGGTGTGGTGTGTTTAACGAGAAACAGGAGGTAGCAGAAGCTAATTTTCCGCTTATTCGCGTTTTCGATACTGAATATTCTCCCAGAGAGGACCTACAGAAAGAGGTTGCGGGAACCTGGGAAATTGTTTCTCCCCAAACGGTAGGACATATCTCTGCAGTAGCCTATTTCTTTGCCCGTGATCTGCAAAAGAAACTCAAAGTGCCCATTGGATTGATTACAACAGCTTTTGGTGCCAGTACTGCCGAAGCGTGGATAAGTGAATCTGCCTTACAATCAAATCCGAAATTTGCCACGCTGTTGAGCAATTTTCAGGATAAAATCAATAAATACCTTCCTGACACGGTAGTCCAGAATAAGTACAAGAAAGCTTACGAGAAATGGGTTGTGGATGCAGCTAAAGCAAAAGCCGAAGGAAAAGATGAATTAAGAAGCCCCAAAAATCCAAATCCTGTTGTGGATCAGCATAATCCTTATGTGCTTTGGAATGGAATGGTAGCACCATTAGTGCACTTTGCAATTGCAGGAGCGTTGTGGTATCAGGGAGAATCTAACAGTCCCACAGCCTCTATTTATCGCGATTTGATGGAAACATTGATTGTGGACTGGAGAAAACAATGGAATCAGGGCGATTTTCCTTTTATCTATGTTCAACTTGCCAATATTGGAAAAGAAGTCGAAACAGTTCCGGCGAAAGGTGGTTCTGAAGCCATTAAACGTGAAGCTCAGTTATTAAACCTTGCAATTCCCAAAACAGCGATGGTCGTGGCCATTGATAATGCTGATCCGTTAGATATGCAGAATGTTCATCCTAAAAATAAGCAGGAAATTGGCAAACGGATGGTTCTTGCAGCAAGGGCAATTGCTTATGGTGAAAAATTAACATATTCCGGTCCTATTTATGACAAAATGCAAATTAAAGGAAATACAATCCAACTGCAATTTAAATCTGCCGATAAAGGTTTGATTTGCAAGGGAGATAAGCTAAAGGGTTTTGCAATTGCCGGCGAGGATAAAAAGTTTGTCTGGGCTGATGCTAAAATTATTGGCAATTCTGTCATTGTTTCAAGTCCCGACATCGCCAAGCCTGTAGCGGTTCGCTATGGTTGGGGTAGCAATCCTCCGACAAGCCTTTATAATAAGTCCGATTTGCCTGCATCACCTTTTCGTACAGATGTCGGTAGTAATTAGTACTTTATCTTTAAAAATATTTTCATTTTTCAATTTAATTTTTACATTAATTTCCTTAGATGAAACGACTTAAATATTTGTCTTTATTTCTGTTCTTTCTCAGTTTATTAACCCCAAATATCCTTTTGGCACAAAAGAACAGTCAGGGCAAACTGGCAGATAAACCTTTGTTCAGAGATCCGATTTTTGATGGAGCAGCAGACCCTGCAATTATCTGGAATAAAAGTGAAAAGAGGTGGTTTATGTTTTATACCAACCGCAGGGCAAATTCCAAAAATGAAACTGGTGTTACATGGGTTCATGGAACGCGCATCGGTATTGCAGAATCTTCTGATAATGGAGCGACCTGGAAATATCGCGATACAGCCAATATCAACTACAGGCCAACTCCAGAATACACACATTGGGCACCTGAAGTTATTGAACATAAAGGTCTTTATCACATGTATCTTACTTACGTTCCCGGAATCTTTACCGATTGGAATCATCCGCGGGAGATTCTTCATCTCACAAGCACTGATTTACTCAATTGGAAATATGAATCGACTTTGCAACTGGCATCTGACAGGGTAATCGATGCATGTGTAATTCAAATGCCTGATGGCAAATGGCGCTTGTGGTATAACAACGAAAAAGATAGTAAATCAATCTATTATGCCGATAGTCCCGATTTATATACCTGGCAGGATAAAGGAAAGGCAGTTGGTGACAGAAGCGGAGAGGGGCCAAATGTATTTAAGTGGAAAAATAAGTATTGGATGCTGGTGGATAATTGGGCAGGAATGGGACTCTATTATTCAGTTGATATGCTGAACTGGACAAAGCAGCCAGATCGTATTCTTGAAAAACCTGGTACAGGATCCGAAGATGGTGCTATGGGCGGACATGCAGATGTAATTGTCAGTGGCGACCGAGCTTTTGTAATTTATTTTCTGCATCCCGGTAGGGGCAAGGCATCTTCCGGAAATCCGACAGATTCACGACGAAGTCTGATTCAGATTGCCGAACTGGAATATGAGAATGGAAATATAACCTGCAATCGCGATAAACCAGTGTATATTAAGTTAAAACATTGAATACAAAAAATCAAAAATGCCACGAAGACACAAAGCCTCAAAGTTACACTAAGAATATTTTAGCAGATTAAAATACTTTGTGCAACCTGGTGCCTTGGTGTCTTCGTGGCAAAGAGAGGATTTCTCAGGAGAACTACATTATCAACCATTTCAAAACAATAAATTAAATGACCAAAAGTCTTTCGAAAATCAGAAATTATGCAGCTTTAGCAATTATTTTGATCATTACCGTAACTCATACAATGGCTCAGCGGCAAATGGAAAACCTCGACCGGGGCGTTATTGCAATTCATCAGGCAAATGATTCGGTATATATTGGGTGGCGTTTGCTGGGAACTGAACCTGATGCAATTGCATTTAATATCTATCGTCAGAGCGGGAACGAAAAACCTGTCAGACTTAATCAAACGCCCATAAAGGAAAGCACGAATTACGTAGATGGTAATATTAATTTCACGACAGATAATTCCTGGTTTGTAAAAGCAATATTAAAGGACACCGAACAGGAAGCCAGTAAATCGTTTACATTAAAAGCAAATGCACCGGCACAGCAATACATCAATATCCCGCTTAAAACTCCGAAAGGTTATGCTCCAAATGACGTTTCTGCCGGTGATCTGGATGGTGACGGGGAATACGAAATTATCCTCCATCAAACTGGCAGAGGTATTGATACCCCTTCACCAGGTATTTCAGGAATCCCAATATTTCAGGCATATAAAATGGATGGAACCTTGTTGTGGGAGATCAATCTTGGAAAGAATATTCGTGAAGGAGCCCATTATACCCAGTTTATGGTTTATGATCTTGATGGTGATGGCATTGCAGAATTTGCCTGTAAAACAGCCGATGGAACCATCGATGGAATAGGAAAAGTTATAGGGGATTCTACAAAAGACTATCGTAATTTAGATAAGGCCAGTGGTACTTTTTATGGTAAAATTCTGGAAGGACCGGAATACTTCACCATTTTCAGTGGCAGAACCGGTGAAGCACTTGCTACAACAGACTATATTCCTAACCGTCTTCCGCTTAACGGATGGAATGGTCATGGAGGCAATGGGGGAAGTGACAGCACTGGAAATCGCGTCGATCGTTTCCTTGCATGTGTGGCTTATCTTGATGGGGTTCATCCAAGTGTATTGATGTGCAGAGGCTATTATGGCAGATCAGTGCTGGCTGCCTGGGACTGGAGAAACGGAAAACTTACTTCACGCTGGGTATTCGATAGCAAAGATGGCGAAAATGCCTATTCCGGACAGGGCAATCACAACTTAAGTGTTGCAGATGTTGATGGCGATGGAAAGGATGAGATTATTTATGGTTCTATGGTTGTTGATGATAATGGCAAAGGTTTGTTTTCGACAGGCTTTCGTCATGGCGATGCCATACATGTCGGTATGCTTATTCCGGATCGTCCCGGATTGCAGGTATTTGGAGTACACGAGATTGAAGATAAAACAACTGGTCCGGGAGCTGCTGTCTATGATGCTAAAACCGGGGAAGTATTGTACAAAGGTTCTATGGATAAAGATGTTGGTCGCGGAGTGGCCGAAGATATCGACCCTTCAAATCCCGGTGCCGAGATGTGGTTTTCCGGATCGAATGGTCTCTTAAATATGAAAGGTGAACGAATTGGAGACAATCCTCCGTCCACTAATTTTTTGATATGGTGGGACGGCGACTTTTCAAGGGAGTTACTCGATGGAAATCACATCGATAAATATAAAGTCGGCAGAATATTTACAGCCGAAGGCTGTGTTTCAAATAATGGCTCAAAGTCTACACCTGCCTTAAGTGCTGATTTGTTTGGCGACTGGCGCGAAGAAGTTATTTTTAGGACTGCCGATAATCAGAATCTTCGGATTTATACGACTACAATTCCTACTAATCACCGGATTTATACGCTGATGCATGATCCTCAGTACCGATTGGCGATTGCAACCGAAAATGTGGCTTATAACCAACCGCCTCATACAGGTTTTTTTCTTGGAACTGATATGAAGAAGGCTCCGCTACCAAAAATTGTTTTGGTTAAAAAAGTTGCTAAATCCAAATAATCGAAAAGTTAAGAAACATGATTAAGCTGAAACCCGGTTCTTTACTATTATTTTGTGTAGCATTTATTCTGCTGTCTTTGACACTTCAGGCACAAAAGTCAAAAGAGACTTCCCGAAACATTCTGAACTTTGACAACGATTGGCGCTTTTTGAAAGATGATGCCAAAGGTGCAGAAGTCCCGACATATGATGATTCGAAATGGCGAAAACTCGATGTTCCTCATGACTGGAGCATTGAAGGGCCCTACGATAAGGAAAATCCGACCAGTCGTGGAGGCGGGTATTTACCTGCAGGGATTGGCTGGTATCGTAAAAGCTTTACAGTTAATGATGCTGATGCGAAGCAAAAATTCTTTATTGAGTTTGATGGGGTGATGGCCAATAGTGATGTCTGGATCAATGGATTTCATTTAGGGAAACGTCCATATGGCTATATCAGTTTTAGTTATGATTTAACGGGTCATTTAAAATTTGGAAAGAGAGAATCTAATATCCTTGCTGTCAGAGCTGATAATACCATTCAACCTGCGTCCAGATATTATACAGGAGCAGGTATCTACCGTCATGTAAGATTAGTTGTCATAAATCCTGTTCATATCGGTCAATGGGGTGTTTATGTCTCAACTTTACAAGTGAGTGATAAAAAGGCTCTCATAAATTTTCAGGTTAAGGTTAATAATGAGTCTTCTGCATCAAATTCTATAATTCTTGAGACAACCATTCTCGATCCATCAGGAAAGGTAGTTAAGTCAGCAGAATCAAAACAAACGGCTCCATCAGGAAAGTCTGTTACAATTGATCAAACTATTGAAGTTGCAAATCCTGAGCTTTGGAATTTAGATCAACCCAATCTTTATAAAGCAATTACAAAGATTAAATCTGCCAAAAATACGATTGACGAACAATCGAATTTTTTTGGTATTCGCGACAGTAAATTCGAAGCAGCCACAGGTTACTGGTTGAATGGTAAAAACATTAAAATTAAAGGGGTTTGTCTTCATCATGATGCCGGCGCATTAGGTTCAGCTGTTCCTGTCAGAGCATGGGAACGTCGTCTTGAATTGCTCAAAGAGGTTGGCGTTAATGCCATTCGTACTGCCCATAATCCTGATGCACCTGAATTTTTGGATTTATGCGATCGGATGGGTTTTCTCGTAATGGACGAAACCTTTGATACCTGGACTGCTCCAAAACCTAATGGAGAAAAGGGTTATAATCAATATTTTACCCAATGGTGGGAGATAGATACACGTGATATGGTACTTCGCGACAGGAATCATCCTTCAATCATTATTTACAGTGTTGGAAACGAAATCCATGATTATTTGAATGATTCTACGGGTTTTAAAAAATATAAAGATCAGCAGGATCTGATTCATCAGTTGGATCCAGGACGTCCTGTTACAATGGCGTTATTCCGTCCTAATGTATCAAAAGTCTACTCGAACGGTTTTATTGAAAAGATGGATGGAGTAGGTCAAAATTATCGTGAAAACGAACTGGTTGCAATCCATAAGGCCAAACCGGATCAGATTGTAATCGGTACCGAAAACGGTCATACACTCCAGGCCTGGTTGACATTGCGTGACAACCCTTTTATGTCAGGACAGTTTTTATGGGTTGGAATCGATTATTTGGGAGAAGCTCAATGGCCTAATATTTCTTTTTATAAGGGGTTATTTGATCGGACTGGTGGCTGGAATCAACCTGGTTACCAGCGGCAAAGTTGGTGGTCGGATAAGCCGGTTGTTCATATTGTTCGAAAAGAAGATAATGCAGGTATGGGTGACTGGGTTGCAAATTGGACGCCGATTGATTTTGGAACCTATGACGATGCCCGTGTGCAGGTTTACAGCAATTGTGATGAAGTGGAACTGTTTTTAAATGGTAAGTCTCTGGGTTCAAAAACAAAACCGGCTGATGATTCTCCCAGGTCTTGGGAAGTTACTTTCGAAAAGGGTTCATTGAAAGCGGTTGCAAGAAACAAGGGAAAAGAAGTCGCGTCTGACGAGCTGAAAACAGCTGGTGACCCGGTTAAAATTATCCTGACGGCTGACAAATCAAAGATCACAAAAAACTGGGATGATGTATCATATGTTACAGCAAAGGTTGTTGATGCAAATGGAATTATATGCCCGAATGCTGATAAATTAGTTTCATTTGTTGTTTCTGAATCCGGTATGATTTCGGCAGTTGACAATGGAGATGTGGTAAGCCATGAAGCTTATCAGGCTTCAGAACGACATACATTCAATGGCCAATGTATTGCAATTTTAAAAGCAAAATCTGCGTCAGGTAAAATTAGAGTTACAGCAAGTTCCCCCGAATTGACTTCAGGTGAAGTAACAATTGAAATAAATTAGTAATCAGCATATAAAATCATTAATGCCATGAAATAGCCATGATAAGAATATCACAAACCGTAATGAATATTTCCTCATGGCTATTCCATACGACCTTTAAAAAACAAATTATATACGTATGAAAATTAAACCTAATTTTAGAATATTTCTACCCGTTTTGTTATTTACCGTCATAATGGTAACAGCTTTCATCGCACCACCAAAACCTGTTTTTTATATTATCGGAGATTCAACCGTAAGAAATACAAACAGGCCGCAATGCGGTTGGGGAGAGGTGATTGGGGCATATTTCGACACCTCTGAAATCGATATTTCCAATCAGGCGATGGCTGGCCGTAGTACCCGGACTTTTGTGAGCGAAGGTAGATGGGATAAGGTTTTATCTACCTTAAAACCCGGTGATTTTGTGATTATGCAATTTGGCCATAATGAAGGGAGCGTACCTGATACAACCCGAAACGGCAGGCGAGGAGTATTGAAAGGCATTGGTGATGAAACTAAAGATTTATTGTGGCCTGATGGAAAAGCAGAAACAGTTAATACTTACGGTTGGTATTTGCGTAAATTTATCAATGATGCCAAAGCCAAAGGTGCAATACCTATTGTAGCTTCAATGATTCCAAGAAATGAATTCAGAGAAGGGAAAGTTATGCGGGCCTCGAATGATTATGGGAAATGGGCAGCTGAAGTTGCTGTTCAAACTGGTGCTTATTTTATTGATTTGAATCGTATTACATCGGATAAATATGACCTGTTGGGACCAGTCGAAACAAAAAAGTTATTCCCCGGCGATCATACGCATACAAATTTAGAAGGCGCAACGATTAATGCTGCCTCTGTGATTGAAGGGTTGAAAGAAATCAAAGATTGTCCCTTAAATAATTTTCTGCTGAAAAATTAAATCAGATTAATTATCATGTAAGCCAGTATGTTCAAAAAACCATATCTCTTTGTTTTATTGATAATATTTTCTCTTCATCTGTCTGCTGCTTTGGTTCAGAATAAAGCAAAAATGGAATTATCATTACAGGGCACCTGGAAGTTTAAAATTGATCCTTTGGATAAAGGGATTACTGAAAACTGGTACAATCAAACATTTTCTGATTTGATTGTACTCCCGGCATCAATGACTGAAAGAGGTTTGGGAGATCCGGTTACGCTTAAAACAAACTGGACAGCAAGTCTTTACGATAGTTCATGGTATTTTAATCCGCGTTTGGCGAAATATCGTCAGCCCGGTAATCTTAAATTCCCGTTTTTTCTGACTCCTGTAAAGCAGTATGTTGGAGCGGCCTGGTATCAGAAGGAAATTGAAATACCCTCGAATTGGAAAGGCAAAAGAGCAGTCTTATTTCTCGAGCGGGCACATTGGGAAACAGTTGTCTGGATTGATGGCAAACAAATTGGGATGCAAAACAGTTTGAGTGTCCCTCATCAGTATAATCTGGCTGATGGTCTGGTACCCGGAATACATACGATTACCATCCGTGTCGACAACCGGATAAAAGAGATCAATCCGGGTAAAGATTCACACAGTATTACCGATCAAACGCAGGGAAACTGGAACGGAATAGTTGGGAGAATGCAACTCATCGCAACTCCTCAAACATATTTTGATGATATCCGTCTTTATCCAAACCTGGCCTCA
>JAPLDR010000125.1:58767-63790 GCA_026391655.1 Bacteroidia bacterium
TTCAGATTCGATTAAAAGGCGTCGTAGGGAAAATCGGTTCCGGAACGATTATTCTGAGGGCAAAGCTTTTAAACTATAAGACTAATCAGGATTTAAAACAGGTTTCATTTCCATACAATTTTGCAAATGCGGATACGCTGATTGAGGTTGTTTACCCAATGGGTGACAAGTTTGAAACGTGGGATGAATTTAATCCGGCCTGTTATCAACTCGATGCAACTCTCAGCAATAATAAAAATGAAAAGGATTCAAAGAGTATTCTGTTTGGTATGCGTGATTTTAAAACCAACGGCACATGTTTTGAAATAAATGGTAAAACAATATTCCTTCGCGGAACTGTCGAAAACTGTGATTTTCCGCTGACAGGCTATCCTCCTGAAGATGAGGCTTCATGGGCGCGTGTTTTTAAAATATGCAAAGAGTACGGTTTGAACCATATGCGGTTTCACTCCTACTGTCCACCCGAAGCCGCATTTATTGCGGCTGACAAAGCAGGTATCTATCTTCAGATTGAAGGACCAAGCTGGTGTAATCATGGGACTTCGCTTGGGAATGGAAAACCAATTGATAAGTACCTTTATGAAGAGACGGAACGGATTCTTAAAGAATACGGAAATCATCCTTCCTTCTGCATGATGGCTTATGGCAATGAACCTAGCGGAAACTATGTTAATTATCTGATTGACTGGGTGACGTTTTTCAAGAAACTGGATCCACGGCATCTGTATACAGGTGCTTCAACGGGTGGTAGCTGGAAAGTTATTCCCAACAGTGAATTCATGGTCAGGGCTAAGCCAAGAGGATTGCCATATACGAGGCAACCACAAACATTGTTCGACTTTAGTGATAAACTCGAAGATTTTAAAGTACCGTATATCTCGCACGAGGTAGGACAATATTGTGTATTCCCCGATTTTAGTGAAATCAAAAAATATACAGGTCCGTTAAAAGCTCTTAATTTTGAGCTGTTTCAGGAAGATTTAAAGGATCAGGACATGGGTGGTCAGGGTCATGATTTTATGTTGGCATCTGGTAAGTTACAGGTTTTGTGCTATAAGGCAGAAATTGAGGCAGCCTTGCGCACTCCCGGATTTGCAGGCTTTCAGTTATTATCATTAAACGATTACTCGGGACAGGGGACCGCATTGGTCGGTATGCTGAATGTTTTTTGGGAAGAAAAAGGTTATCTTACATCTCCCGAATTTAAGCAGTTCTGCAATCAGGTCGTTCCATTGGCCAGAATACCCAAATTTGTTTATATGAATGATGAAACATTCACTTCAGCCATTGAAATTGCTAACTTCTCCGGTGCAGAATTGACTTCGGTTACTCCTTCATGGAAGATTGCAGATGCAAAAGGGACTATCATTGCAAAAGGAACTTTCAATGTGGCTTCAATTCCCCAGGGTAATTGCATCTCGTTGGGAACTATTAGTCAAAACCTGTCCGGGATACATAAGGCTGAAAAGTTAACCATTGATGTATCGGTTGGCAGTTATTCAAATAACTGGAATATATGGGTTTATCCTGCCAGGCTAACCACCCCCGAAACAGATATTTATACCTGTAATCAGCTGGATTCAATTGCGATTGAGACACTAAACAGAGGAGGCAAAGTCTACTTAAATGCAGCCGGAAAAGTTGAAAGTGGGAAAGATGTCGTTCAATATTTTACCCCTGTATTCTGGAACACATCGTGGTTCAAAATGAAACCGCCTCATACCACAGGTTTCCTTTGCGATCCTGCACATCCTGCATTTGCCGATTTCCCGACTGAATATCACAGCAACTTTCAATGGTGGGAAATAGTACAGAATGCCCAGGCAATGCAACTGGATAATTTTCCAAAGCAGTTTAAATCAATACTTCAACCAATAGACACCTGGTTTTTGAACCGGAAATTGAGTATGATCTTCGAGGCTAAAATCGGAACCGGAAAGTTGCTTGTTTGCAGTGCCGACCTTCAATCCGATCCCGAAAAGCGACCTGCTGCACGGCAATTATTATTTAGCCTGAAGCGGTATATGTCATCCTCTAAATTCAACCCTCAGCAAACGGTAACACTTGCAGATATTCGTTCTATCTTTGAGAAGAAAAATGCCAAAGGCTTTGATGCACATACCATTGATATGCCAGATGAATTAAAGAAAAGTTTGAAATAACTTCAAAAACATTAAACTATGAGACACTTTATTACAACCGTTTTACTTGTTTTTACTTTGTTAAATATTCAAGGTCAGAATGTAACAACTGATTTATCCTGGCCGGCTATTACCAAAGAGGCCAAACCCTGGACAAGGTGGTGGTGGCTCGGTAGTGCAGTTGATAAAGAGGGCATTACATTTCG
Source organism: Bacteroidia bacterium (assembly GCA_026391655.1). GTDB lineage: Bacteria > Bacteroidota > Bacteroidia > Bacteroidales > Prolixibacteraceae > JAAFHB01. The sequence goes on from JAPLDR010000125.1 coordinate 61,115, forward strand.
GTTGGATGAAATGGCGAAGGCTGGGCTTGGTGGTGTCGAAATCACACCAATTTATGGCACCAAAGGCTTTGAAAGTAAGAACATTGACTTTCTTTCACCCGCATGGATGACAATCCTGGCGCATACGGTGAATGAAGGGAAACGTTTGGATATGGGTATCGATATGAATACAGGCACAGGCTGGCCTTTTGGCGGACCGAAAGTTACGCTTCAAGACGGTGCTTCGAAATATATCATTCAAACTTATCCACTGGCTTCAGGCAATAAACTGGCCGATAAAATTGAAGTTAAAGATGCGAGACAAAAGGAGGGAGCTGTACTTCAACGGCTTATGGCTTATTCAGATAAAGGTGAAACGCTTGACCTGACAGATAAAGTCTCTGATGGAATGCTCGAATGGACTGCACCAACGGGAAACTGGAAGCTCTATGCATTATTCAATGGAAAGACGCTTCAGAAAGTTAAACGCGCGGCTCCGGGTGGGGAAGGATTAGTCATGGATCATTATTCCGAAAAAGCAGTTAATGAATACCTGAATATGTTCGAAACGGCCTTTCTGAAAAGCAAATGTCCGGTGCCAAATGCTTTTTTCAACGACTCGTACGAAGTTTATGGTTCCGACTGGACTTCAACACTGCTGAAAGAGTTTTCTGTACGGCGTGGCTATCGTCTGGAAGATTATTTACCCGCTTTTTCGGGTGAAGGCGATGCAGAAATAGTTGCAAGAGTAAGGAGTGATTACAGGGAAACTGTTTCTGATCTCCTCCTGAATAATTTTACAGATAAATGGACACAATGGGCGCACAAATTGGGTAGCATTACGCGTAATCAGGCACATGGTTCGCCCGGAAACCTCATTGATTTATACGGAACTGTTGATATTCCTGAGTGCGAATCATTCGGGCTTACCCCTTTCCCAATTTCAGGTTTTCGTGTCGATACGGCTGATGTCAAATTGAGTGACTCCGATCCGATGATGCAAAAGTTTTCTACCTCGGCAGCTCACGTAGCAGGGAAGAAATATGCTTCATCAGAAACCTTTACGTGGCTGACCGAACATTTCAGGACAAGCTTGTTTCATTGTAAGACCGAGCTCGATCAGTTATTCACCTCGGGTGTTAATCATATCTTTTTTCATGGTACGCCCTATTCTCCCAAAGATGCTCCCTGGCCCGGATGGAAGTTCTACGCTTCGGTTGACTTCTCTTCCTATAACACCATCTTTAAAGATCTCCCGGCATTTAATGCCTATGTGGCCAGATGCCAGTCGTTTCTACAGGATGGCGAACCCGATAATGAAATTTTGCTATACTGGCCAATCTACGACACGTGGGCAAATTATGGTGGTCCGAACTTTCTTTCTTTTGCGATTCACTCATCAAAAACGTGGTTAAATCCGACCTCTTTTTCTGTTTTGGCCCGGCAGCTTAAGACTAAAGGATATGATTTTGATTATATATCAGACCATTATATCTCTGAATCAAAAGTGGTCAATGGCATGATTAAAACACCCGGAACAACCTACAAAACTTTGATTGTTCCCTCATGCCAATATATGCCTGTTGAAACGCTGGCTAAACTGGTGAAGCTGATCAAAGAAGGGGCTAATGTTATTTTTATGGATCAATTGCCTCAGGATGTACCCGGTTTAGGAAATCTCGATCAGCGCAGGAAGGAATTTAAACAACTGATTTCTACATTACCCGTGAAAACAGTCGATCAGGATAACAGTGTTCAACTGGACAAGGGAAAGTTGATTACAGGTAAGAACATCGACAAACTATTGCCATTCTGCAATATCTATCACGAAACACTTTCAACAGTAGGGTTAAGATACATCAGGCGTAAAAATACAACAGGATTTCATTATTTCATAACCAACCTTGAGGCGAAACCTGTAAACGGATGGATTCCACTCAGTGTTCCGGCAAAATCAATCTTGCTGTTTGATCCTTTGTCCGGTGTTTCGGGTGTAACGAATACGCGGACAGAGAACAATAAAACCCAGGTCTATCTTCAGTTAAAACCTGGTCAATCTATAATTGTAAAGACCTATACTTCGAAGATGGTTACAGGGAATGCTTTCCCGGAATATCGCCATTCAGGACAGCCGGTTGAGTTAACAGGTAAATGGAACCTGGCTTTTAATGAAGGAAATCCGGCGATTAAAGATAAATATACACTCGATGCGTTGAAATCGTGGACAACACTATCAGATGATTTAAAAATATTTGCAGGAACAGGCACTTATTTACTCGATTTTAAGATGCCTGAAGCCTTAGCCGACGAATGGATGCTCGACCTCGGAAAAGTGTGCGAAAGTGCCCGTATAACGATAAATGGCAGGAAGGTGGGAACCGTATGGAGTCTTCCTACTGAAATTCATGTTGGACGATTTCTGAAAAAGGGGAGTAATCACATCGAAATTGATGTTACCAATCTGCCTGCCAACCGGATTGCCGATTACGATCGCCGGAAGGTGGAATGGCGCATATTTAATGAAATCAATTTTGTAAATGTTTTCTACAAACCTTTTGATGCTTTAACCTGGGAGATCATGCCTTCGGGATTAATAGGACCGGTGAGGTTGGTTCCTTTGACGAAATAATATGGGTAAAAAAACAGCATCCCATCAACAGCGGCGCAACCGGAAAGGTAAAACGGAGACAGAAGGTT
>JAPLDR010000125.1:63850-86845 GCA_026391655.1 Bacteroidia bacterium
CAGAAAAATAAAATCTCTGATTGATAACTTGTAAATGAAAAACACTATTTTTACAAATATAAATCTGATAGTTGTCAGGCGTAGCCACCCGGATTTCATTGAGTAGGCCTGACGTTGTCAGGGGTATATACGAGTTGGCAGCAAGGCTTTTAAATGATCTTCAATTATAAATAAATAACAAGTATAAATATGGAAAAGACACAAAATTCTTCAAAGATATTTTTATCATATGCAAGTGAAGATGAAGATATTGCAACTAAATTATATAATGATCTTACTCAACTTGGTATTAGAATATGGTTTGATAAACATGATCTTTTAGGAGGTGGGGATATTGAATTTATAATATCAAATGCAATTAGAGAATGTCGTTTCTTTTTAACTCTCTTATCCCAAAGATCTTTAACGAAAACTGGATATTTTCAAAAAGAACTTGCAAGAGCATTCACAAAATTGGATACATTTCCTGCTAATAGTATTTATTTAATACCGGTAAGACTTGATGAATGTAATCCTCAAGATGAAAGAATACGCGGCAAATCTTGGATTAATATGTTTCCCTTATGGTCAAATGGCATAGATAAAATAGTAAAAACAATTAGTACAGTAGTAAGTATAGATAACAATACTACACCTATTATTACATCTACTAACATAGACAAGAGGAGTTTGATTCTACAAATACTTAAAGCGGCTCTTCTTTCATATTTTGAAGAAATTAGAAATGCTGACACAAAAAATAATCGTGATCAGGCGATTTCAAACCTTATGAATTATTTGGAGAAAGCAAATTTTAAAGTAACATTTAAAATGTCAGATATTGTTTTTATGATATTTATTGATGATTGCGTAAAAAGCTCAAATTTTATTGATCCTGATTTATGGATAACTGAAAGAATTAAAGATATGGGTGATTTACCTAAAAGTCACCAACAAGTAATTTTTTCATTTGCTGTTGATCGTTTTTTAACAATGATATAAAACGATGATAACAAAAATAAGCCATGAATTAAAACTATCATTGACATAAAAAATCATTCAACAAAAAAGCCGCGGAACGTTAGGCAAAATTTTACAAAATGAAATTTTCAACATTAGACATATCTAAAAACTCTTTAAAATATGCTAAAATGATAGATTCATATCGTGAAATTTATGATTCTATTGTTTTTGATGAAATATTAGAACCTCTTCAATTATTAATGTCAGAAAAGGATAAAATGACTGTTAAAATTACTAATCATCTTGATTTAATTGCATGGCAGAAAGAGATTGCTTATAGCTGTATAGTAAAATTAAGAAAAACAGAGGAGTCAATCTTGTCTTTATTTCAAAATAAAGATTTATATTCAATATCCATTTTGGTTCGACACCATATGGAGTTATGCGGATTGTTATCATTATCAGTGGAGGTTCTAATGGATAGTTTGCAAAACAATGATTTTGATAAGTTAGAAAGATATGTTTCAAAAACATGGTTTGGAAGTTCATTTTATAATAATCTTAAATTTAGAGATAGCATTGAGGCTTTTTTTACAACTGAAACTGTTACTATATCTGCAATGATAAAATCATTAGATAAATGGATTGAGTATTTTCAAAAGAATAGTGATAGTGATTTTCCTGTAAATATGTTTTCAAAAAATTATAGTTGGCTTTGTCAGATTGCTCATCCAAACTCTGCATCTTCTGCCTTTTTTGCAAATGCAAAAGAGGTTGACAGAGGACATATTGTAAAGTTTAATTGGACTGGGGATTTTGCTGAGAAAAAAGGAGCTGAATTAGTATTGAGTATTTTGTATTTTAACTTGACAGTAGGATTGACAAACTATTATTTATTAATGTCATATCAGTTCTCAGAGGATATGGAGATTACTCAAGATGAAAAAATTGCAACACTTGGATATCATAATGTTCTTAACAGATTTAATAATAAAAAATTTGGCTAATAAATAGTACTTCATGTGGTCTGCAAGACCCAACTTGAAGTCCCGATTGAACTATACTCCGGATATTGGCATTGTACACTTATCAATGTTTTTCCCCTTTTAAAAGGATTTGAAGAAGAGGGTTATCGGATGGATAAATTGGCATTTTTACCTTCGTGAACCTTGTGCAACGCTTCGTGGACTTCGTGGTAAAAAATCTAACCACAACGAACACAAGGAAACCACAAAGTACACAATAAATGAGCGGATTATCATCTTAATTTAAACCAACTACTGTCTTTTATTCAGCTGTTTATTTCGATGTCGTTTTCATCTCACCGAGCATTTTAATGATTTTATCTAATTTATCCACATCAAGTTGATTTAGTTTTTGTGACAACGCTTCAATTTCAAGCTTTGCATCTATATTAGTCTGGTAATCGGCCTGGGCCTGGACTCTGTCGCGATCGTTTTGCCGGTTTTGCGACATCATAATAATGGGTGCTGCATAAGCCGCCTGTGTCGAGAATACAAGATTGAGTAATATAAACGGGTAAACATCCCAGTGATAGATCCAACCGACAAGGTTTAATCCCATCCAAAGTATGACCAAAGCTGTCTGAATGATAATAAAGGTCCATGAACCCATACCTTTAGCTACCGAATCAGCTAAACGACTACCGAAGCTTAATGTTTCCACATGCTTCTCATGCCAGTTTTTCCCGTTTTTCATATAGATGATTTTAATTGATTATTTAAATTAACAATGATTGGCCACAAGTGTAAGTATTTTACTTTGAATCTGATCTCTTTTCTCCTTTTACTTTGCGGCGCATAGAACTGCAATATTTCAAATTACATTTACAGATGCGCCTTGCATCGTTTTGAAACCATTCTTTCTACCAATATTCCGCTCCTACGGAGCTTATCGCAATTATTGTTATTGATGCAATCTTTTATAAATGAGGTAATTTTTGTTTTAACATTTTCTTTACACGCATTATTTCGGCACAGCACCTTGAATAATTGCACACTTTAGCTCCGGAGGAGCGAAAATGTAGGTAGCAAATCGTAACCCAATCATTCTTGTAGCTCCAGAGGAGCGTAATATGCTGATTCTATTCATCCTGGGTCATATCTAAAAAATCAAACAAATATTTTTCGTTGTAATCAACCTCGAATTTTTGCAACATCTCCAAATATTCCTCCTTAAATGTTCTCTGTTGGTGATGTGCCTCCTGATTCCTGATATAATTAATTACGAACTCTCTTTGCGATTTGCTGTACGAAAAGGCACCATACCCTTCTTGCCATGCGAATTTAAATGGTGTTAAACAGTTGTCTTTGATGAACTTATTTGAAGAAGTTTTAATTTCCTCCACTAGATCAGGTAGCGGATGAGCCGGATGATATCCAATGAAGATATGAATATGATCAGGCATTCCATTAATCTGGAGCATCTTGTGTTTATGGTTTTGAACGACACCGGTAATATATTTATACAAAACCTCTTTCCATTCGACTTTTATCAAACTTTGCCTGCCTTTAACCGCAAAAACCAAATGTATGTCAATTTGTGTGTACGAATTAGCCATTTGATGAATGTATTTACCTGCATTATTTAAAAGGAACAGAAATTTTCATTTTTCAATCTATTTGCTTTGCGGCGCATAATTCGTCGCCTCTTTGTTTTGCCTTTCCGGTTGCGCCTCTTTCTGATATGTTATCCTTTTCATACCAATATTCCGCTCCTATGGAGCTTTTGACCATTGCTTCTCAGTTTATTCTATGTTTTATTCAAAAAAATGGTGGCAGCATTATCTCATCGTCACACCTTCACATTTTCACATTTTCTCACTTTCTTTTTTATAGCAGATCACTGGCCAGTTCGGCGAGATAACTTCTTTCACCTTTCACCAAATTGATGTGTGCAAAAATATCCTGTCCTTTCATGCGGTCGGTAAGGTAAGCCAAACCATTGGATTGCATATCGAGATAGGGTGAATCAATTTGTTGAATATCGCCTGTAAAAATCATTTTTGTCCCTTCGCCTGCTCTGGTAATAATGGTTTTAACTTCGTGTGGTGTAAGGTTTTGTGCCTCATCGATGATGAAATAGCAGTTGGATAAACTACGCCCCCTGATAAATGCCAACGGACTGATTACGAGACGATCGTCCTTTTTAAGATCCTCAATCATTTTGTATTCCGAACTATTCTGATTAAAACAGCGTTTAATCACGGCCAGATTATCAAAAAGAGGCTGCATGTATGGTGATACTTTTTCTTCAGCATCACCCGGAAGGAAACCAATATCGCGGTTACTCAGTGCCACAATAGGTCGTGCGAGAAGAATCTGTTCGTAGATGTTATGCTGTGCAATAGCTGCAGCAAGGGCAAGCAATGTCTTTCCTGTGCCTGCTTTGCCGGTCAGACTTACGAGCTTGATTTCGGGATCGAGCAGGGCATGAATAGAAAAGGTTTGTTCGGCATTACGAGGTTTGATCCCGTAGGCTACTTTTTTATCAACGCGTTCAAATCGTTGACGGAACGGACTATAATGAGCCAATACACTTGATCTTGAGCTTTTCAGGATGAAAAATTCGTTGGCAAATGGAGGTTTTTCGATCCCTGCTTCTTCCTGAGTCAGGAAGTTACTCTCGTAAAGCCGGGCAATTAATTGATCGCTATAATCTTTATTTTCTCGTATTCCCTGGTATAATACATTGATATCTTGTACTTTGTCGTTTTTGTAATCTTCCGATTCGATACGAAGCGATTTTGCTTTCATCCGAAGATTAACGTCTTTTGTAACGAGTATAACTTTTCGGTCTTTGAATTTTTCCCTTAAAAATTCGGTGATCGCCAGTATGCGGTGATCAGGGATATCTTCACGAAACGATTCTTTCAGTTTATCGGAAAAAGGTTTTCCTGTTTCAATTGTCAGTTTTCCTTTGTCTGCTCCCAGTGATATACCACCATTAAACAGTTCATTACCAACAATTTCGTCAAGAACTCTCACGAATTGACGTGCCTGGAAATTGATCTGGTCATTTCCTCTTTTAAAACGATCCAATTCCTCCAAAACAGTGATTGGGAGGATAACATCGTTGTCGTTAAAATGATAGATACACTCGTGGTCATGCAGAATGACGTTTGTATCAATTACGAATACTTTAGACTTTGGCATTATTTTTCTACTTTTTAATCCGGCTAAAAATAAGGAAAAATTGTTCGGTTTGTCATTTTGACCATAGGAATTTATCATCTTTGTCCGTGATTTTGTCAACCAAATCCGGCACAATGCAAAGCTACGACAATGTAATCCAATATTTGTACGATCATCTTCCTTATTATCAGCGATCGGGACCGGCTGCCTACAAGGATAACCTGGACAATACCAATTCACTTGACGAGATGTTTGATCATCCGCATCTTAATTTTAAGTCGGTTCATGTTGCAGGCACCAATGGAAAAGGGTCGGTATCGCATATGATGGCCAGTATTTTAATGGAAGCAGGCTATAAAACAGGGCTTTATACTTCACCTCATCTAAAAGATTTTCGTGAGCGAATCCGGATTAACGGCGGGATGATCAAAAAAAAGTTCGTCGTTGAATTTGTAGAGGAATTTCTTCGCAGAAATCATGAAAAGGTGCTCGAACCTTCGTTTTTCGAATTGACTGTGATGCTTGCATTTGATTATTTCTCTAAAAATCACGTTGATATCGCAATAATCGAAGTTGGTCTGGGTGGAAGGCTCGATTCAACCAATATTATAAGGCCCGAACTGTCGGTGATCACAAACATCAGTTATGACCATATGGCATTGCTTGGCGATACCTTGGGAAAGATTGCGCTTGAGAAAGCTGGAATCATCAAACGCGGTGTTCCTGTCGTTATTGGCGAGACTCATGCGCAAACCAGTATAATTTTCAATGGTATCTCAAAAGAGATGTCAGCGCCTATCGTTTTTGCCGATCAACATTTTGATCCGGGATACGCGCTGTATTCGACTGGCGACATGCAAATTTTCAATATCCGGAAGGGTGGGAAAGTGGTTTTCGGGAATTTAAAGCTCGATTTGCTCGGACGCTATCAGTCAAAAAATATTTGCACCGTACTGGCTGTAGTTGAGCAGCTTCGCGAACTGGGTTGGAAAATCCCGGAGATTGCTCTCCGGAATGGTTTAGAAAAAGTTGTTGAAAATACGGGTCTATTGGGACGATGGCAGGTGATAGGAGCCAATCCTCGGATTATTTGTGATACAGGTCACAACGAAGGTGGCATACGCGAAGTGGTGGCACAAATTAAAGAGACGCCTTACAAGAGGCTTCATTTTGTGATCGGAATGGTCAATGATAAAGATATTTCCGGAGTGTTGAGGCTATTACCTAAAGATGCAATTTACTATTTTACAAAGGCTTCCATTCCCCGGGCACTCGATGAGAATCAGATGATGAAAATGGCCGCCTATTTTAATCTTCAAGGCAGTACCTATCCTTCAGTCGCCGGTGCGTTTGCCGCAGCCCGCAAAAATGCTGGCCCTGATGATCTGATCTTTGTTGGAGGCAGTACATTTGTTGTGGCAGAGGTATTAGAAAATTAGAGAATGAAGGCATTAAGGAATGGAGAAATGAGACAATTTGACACTTCGGCAATTACTGAAACTTTTCATTTTTCATTTGTTCATTTTTTCATTCTTTAATTATCAATCCATTATCTTTGTCTTCAGAACACTAAAAACATGGAAAAATATTTCTCCCGATTGTTGGATTATTTGCTTAATGTATTACTGTCGACCTATAATCAGCTGTTTATTCTGTTTGGTCCATTGCTGGTTTTGGTCGTACTGTTGAATCTCTCAGCAATCTTTACAGCCCGGTTGAGTGTCCGGTTTTGGGGCAGGAATCTCTTTTTATACGGTTTTGCCTGGCTGGGATGTTCCGTACATGAGTTGAGTCACGCATTTTTTGCTTTGATCTTTGGCCATAAAATATCTGAAGTTGAATTGTTTAAGCCAAACAGTAATGGAGAATCGCTGGGCCATGTCAGTCATTCGTATAACAAGAAAAGCATCTACCAAAAGATCGGAAACTTCTTTATTGGCATCAGCCCGCTTTTATTTGGTGGTGTAGTATTGTTTTTGATTACGTTGCTTCTCTTCGGATTCAACATTGTGTCACTCTCTTCTTTCAGGATCACTTCCCATGATTTCACCAATTTATTATTGCTAAAACAGCTTGCAACCAGCATCTGGCATAGTTTATTGTCTTATTTCACAATTGTTTTTACAGGTTCCGGAGCAGTTTGGTGGAAATCGGCTTTGCTAATCTATGTCCTTTATTCGACCGGTAGTTCGATGACGCTTAGTAAATCGGATGTAGGAAGCGCATTTTCTGGATTTTTGTGGTTGATCATTATATTTTTGGTATTCAATCTAATAACCCTTTGGTACGGCAACTTTGCCTCTGTTTTTTTGAACAGGATTGTTGGTTATATTTCTGGTTTTTATTTTCTGATGATTCTCTCACTTATGGCGAATCTATTGTTTATCATGATTTTGTTTGTTCTGAATCTTATTAAAAGTCTGTTTGTGAGGCGATGATTTGTTTGTGCTTTGGGTTTGATTTGGATATGGTTCAACCTGGATCCCGAAGATTCAGGATTTGGTCTGGCAGACCCATTGAAGTCCTTTTTATTAGCCACCGTTTGTTTTTATATTCTCTCTATCAATCAAATATTCATACAACAGTAATCCTCCACCAAATATCACCCACATAACTACGGTTATATATCGCCCATTTGAAGGACAGCTTAATCCTATCGAAAACGAAGCATTATACAAGGCATGAAATAAAACACAAACGAAAATACTACTTGTTCTATAGTACAACCATGCTAAAACTAAACTCAATCCTACAGTGCAAATTAAAAACTCCAGGAAATCGGCATGATATTGACTTAATCCATTGGATAAAGAACAAAGGTAAATGCCATAATCCCCATATCAGTCCGACTACTATTGCAGATATGGGTAAATTAAATTTTTTATTCAACTCAGGAAGAAGTAAGCCTCTCCACCCAAATTCCTCCAGGCCACCAAATAGGATCATCAGAAAAATCAAAGGCAATAATGATAGAAACTGAGGAGTTATATCAGCCCAGATCGGTTTGAATATAAGCCCATAAACAGCTATTGAAAGATAACGAACACCTAAAACGCTGACAATACAAAAAAGGTAATACAGAATATTAATTCGCCATTTCCAGACGGCTTTATTAAAACTCTTATAATTTCTATCTGAAAATTTTATAGAAATATAAGATGCAATTGTTGGAGCTAATCCGCCAATAGCAAATAAAATGAAAAACATCGGATTGCTATATATTTGGGAATTATCATGTTTTAAAAATGCTAATAACCACCACAGCAACCAGGTTAAGCCAAAAGTAAATGTTAAAAACAGTACTACTTTTTTATTTACCATACCCAATCTTTTTTCCTATTCTGTGAATTAAAGCTGTTTAAATGTTGGCTAACTTTTATTCATTGTTATTAAAAGTCTGTTTGTGAGGCGATGAGTTATACTTGCTTTGGTTTTAACTTTTCATAGCTACAATCCAGACAGACGGTCTATTTATTGTTACAAACGACTGACTACTAACCATTCGTTAAAACAAATGGGATCATGAAATAATAAATGAATTACAAACACAGACAAGTAAAGGAACACTAATTTTTCAAGCTTCCTTCTTACCGGCGCCCATAACCAAGGCAACCACTATCCCTCCAATAACCGACATAATTGTATAAGCAATAATGTCAACAAATACTGTTATAAGATTGAAAAACACATTGGACATAGAATAAATACTAAAATCAAAAGAAAGAGATAATAGTAACCCTATGACTCCTGCAACTTTTGCTCCAGCCATCATGCCTTTGGTGTTTGACCAACTGAATACAATTGATAACAGAAATCCAAATGCAAGATTAGATAAAATCATCGCCCACCAAATCATATCTTCCATAGGTCTTGCCGCACATTGATTATAGTTGGTTGTCATGTAATCTATTAAAAGCACTCCATAAATTAACCAACCCAGAATGAAGAAAGTCACGGCTCCGGCGATTCCTCCAAGTAAGATTTTGCTTGTTTTCATTTCATGTTATTTTTTAATATTATACCATTAACAAAAATAGGCTTAAAGTTTCATAAATAATCATCGATGGGATTATTTTCTGATGTCATCAACATTGTATTGATCGATACAGACGTCACTCAGCTAACCCTTCCCTATGCTCGTGACAGGCAGTTACAAGCGAGGGGAGGGGTATCTGGTATTAGGATGGTCATAGTTGCAGTACGATCAACGTACTTCTGCATCCTTCAGGCTTGAAATATGATTGATTAGCGGATCAATTGTTTCCCATATCTTTCCACATGGAACATACCAGTTCTTGGCTGTCACAATTATTGACAGACTTAAACTAGCTTCTACCCAGGTTCCCCTGAGTTTAACGCCATTATTGTGAACGTCAACATCCCAGGGATTATTTCCACTAATTGTTGATCCGGTTTGTTTCAGTTTTTCTAAAATCTGATCGATTTTTACTTTGGTAATATTACCATAATGATGTTCTCCACATAAATTATCCATTTTGTTAAAGTATTAAATTTTTACCTGCTCATACGCTTTTCGGCTTAAGCGCTCACATTTTTATTTAAGATGGTTATATGAGTAAATTGTTCCATCGTCCAGTCACATTCGGGAAGTCACCCCTCTAAAACTGCATCTAATCTTGTCTTTTTCAATTATATCGATATACTTTTATTGTAGCTTCTTCCAAATTGCCTGTGATCCTTAATATCAATACCAGAGTTAGTTTTTATGATTTAAAACTTTGCATATTGAATAGTAAAAGTCGTTACAAACGATTAACCGTTTCCCCCTCCCCGAAAAACCCCCGAAAAATCGGGGGGAGGCTGTTGCAAAGAAGTGTGATCAGGAGAGGCGCACCTCGTTAGCTAATTACAGACGAGGACATCTACTTGATAATCGGTAGTTTTTAATACTTATTAAGTGCCAAAATTGATGAGTTGCCATTATAAGTATCTTCACCAGTGCTCCAATTTTGGTCAGATGCATAATATCCTTCAAATAAGTCAACATAGTCGTCTCCATTCGCTTGAAGTATAATCCCTATAACTCTAGCTAGCTCAATCGAAGCATCTTTTATTAATGTTATTGTCGCTCCAGTAACACCTGTTGCTAATGAAATAAGTGATAACAGATTATTCAACTCAGATTTTTTTATTGCATCTGCTGTGTCAGACATTGCCTTCCCAAAACTTCTTACATTTTGGTCAGATTCCCATAATTGTATTCTTATTACTATACCACCTTTTACATGTCGTTTGGGGAATAAATTAATTCCTTGTCCAATAAAATCCCTTACTCTTCCAACCTGTATTGGAATAATTACATCAGTCGAGTTAATATTTTCTCCAGGGTATATGTTTATCGGTTGACCACTTAAATCCCACGCCCAAGCAACAAAATAAAGTTCATTTGTCGGATCGAATACTTTTTGCATAAATCCTTCAAAGCCCTGAGTCAACTGAATTTTTTTTAAAGCAACTGCTCTTTGGTCAACAGAAGTAACAAGTTCAAATGAATCAGGCTCGACATCCCGCGAAACTTCAGATAGAGCCGCAAAGGTTTTAATACCTTTCAGAAAAGGTTTGGCAGTTTTTACAGTTGATTTTGCTGAAACTGCAAAATTGTTAATAGATCCAACTTTAATTAGTGCCATAATTTTAGATTTTTATTTCGCCTACTCTGTGATCGGATTTTCAGCTTCCTCCGTTTTCTAGATTAATATATTACCTATTTATCGCACTCTTAGTAATCTTAGTTTCATCAAAAACTAACCGCGTCCTCCTCCCCAAAAAACGGGGCAAGTTGTTTCCAAGGAAGAGGATCACGGAGTTTTATTATTAAGCATTTCCCATTTTCACCATCACTTTGGTCATTTCGCCATCGTTTACATTTACAACAACCGATTGATCGGAATAGCCGGCCTTTTTAAATGTAAACTGATAGGTGCCTGCGGCCAGTGATTTGATATAGAAACCTCCTTTTGCAGATGTCTTTTTGACCAATGCGACTCCTCCATTTAAAGTTACTGTCATCGTAACTCTTGGTATTGATTCGTCATTTATATCGGTTGTTTGCCCTTTCACGGATAGTTTTACTTTCCCAAGGACAGTGACTTTTTGGGCTGTTTTGAATCCGAGGTAAAAGATAGGTTCCTTAAGCCTGATGATTTCAACAGCAGCAGCCATATCGGCAACATAGTCGTTACCTGTTTCCAACAGATTCACTATAGTTTCTGTAGCCTGTTTACGGATGGTTGCTACCAGATCGGGCGAAACCAATGCTGCTCTGAAGTCGTTGATTGCGGCCAGAAATGCAGTTTGTGTGGCAACTGTAATGTCATAATCTGCAAGCTGAGCAACAATTGGTTCGGCCGCGTTATAAACTATCCGGGCATAATCCTTTAGTGAATCATCGGTAAACTTTTTAAAATCACTTTCGGAATAATTTACCTTGCCTAACAATACAGGGTTCCAGGTTAACCTGGCATAGGCGGTCAATTTGCGTGCATTATCGGCCCCCAGTGTAATCAATTGGTTCCTCAGTTGAACTTTGTACTTTGTAACACCTTTGGTATCGATTTTTTGGTTTGTGGCAGCAACCTGTAATTCGGATACTATGGTAATGAGCTTGCCCAGGTTGAGTGTAAAATTGGGCAGGTTTTCCGTCCTGGTAAGATTTTCATCACTAAACCCGATAATATTGCGGAACATACGATCGAAAGCTTCCTGGATATTCGTCATTTTTTTTAGTTATTAGAAGGTTTGTACTAAAAAAATTATTTGAAACTAATCAGCAAATCAAAGTTATATTGCATATAAGGTTTTCACAAGAGTAGAAATACCTGTTTTACAAAATCAGGTATTTCTACGTGTTTAAAAGGATAACCATTGATTTTTTTGGAATTTGTTTGTCGTACAACCGGAGATAAGGGATTTACAATTTTCTATTTTTTTGTGAACATCTAAACCCAAATTTAATAACACCTTTAGGACATGAATCAATACATGTGGAGCATAATGTACATTCCGAATGACCAATCTCACCATTTTTTACCAGCTCATCTATCGGAAGCGACATGGGACATACACGAGAACATAAACCACAAGAATTACATAAATCAGGTTTTGTAATAAGACGCAGGGAAGGAATTCTTAATATGTCTCTAATCTTCCCGCCAATAATCATAAAAGGTGAAACCCAACAGAGATAGTGGCAAAGTCCACGTTTACCAGTTAGTACGGCCATTAAAAAAACTATAGCAACTGTACCAAAATACATTACCCATTCACCCAGTCCGACCATCGAAACACCTAATGCTCTTTTATAAAAAAAGTCGGCCTGTTTAATTCCACCAAAATAAATAACCAAGAAAATAAAAAATGCTATCCATGGAATAAACTGTAGCCACTTAATCCAATTCAATTTATTATTAGCTGGTTTCTTATTAATATCAAAACAGAAATCTTGAAGTGCTCCAGCGGGACAAATCCAACCACAAAATAGTCTCCCGACAAAAAATGATAAAATAAACAAGAATCCGAAAAACATTATATCACCTGCCATAATCCTTTCTGATGCACCAAACAGAAGGAGATCAGGTGACATAATAAAAAAAGTTATTGGGTATAAAATAAAAGAAATCAACAGAAGAAATTTTCTAATATTTTGTCTTTTTTTCATCTTATGAATCTATAAGTAGCTGTTTTTTTGTATTTTGCCCAATCGTTTATTTGAACGGAAAACCCGTACACTATCTCCCATTTAGGGCGGCTTTATATGGTTATTACCGTTTTATATTTTTGTAAAGGTAAAAATTTATGCTTTACAAAATATCAATTGAACTTGATGTTTTTTGCATTTCTCTATGGAAATCATCGTTCTGTAATGGTTATGACTCCATAACCAATAATAGTCGGTTTAAATTGGAGTGATCTTTTTATCGTTGCAAACGATTGACAGCTAATGTTAAAACCAGAATAAAACTTAATCTTTGACGCATCGGACATACCAGCCTAACTTCTTGTCGGCAGCACCCTTGTAGTTTTTCACTGTTTTATTACAATATAATAATCGTCGCCATGCCAGACAGGTATCTGGTTTATATTCTGTAGCAGTCCACCAGTGAGTGAATTCTCCAACACCAAGAAAACGCCCATAATCCCATCGGTTACCTCCGGGAAGGGCTGTAAATCCACTTTCATTGGTTGCTCCTGTATTTGGTTTGTTCCAGTGTTTTGTTCCTGCTTCTTTTAGTTTTCCTTGTGCTATACTATCTCCTCCCAAAAATTTTGTTAGATTTCTCCAATCAGTGTCAGTTGAAACATGCCATCCTTCGGGGCAGACATTTCGTTTGTCTGCTACGGCATACCATGTATAGAGTCTTCCATAAATAGCTAATATACTATCATTTCCAGCATAAGCCCATTGATATTTTGGCGCATTTTCTGCTCGTATGCTTAAAGTATCAGGATGGGTAGTACCTATTATATCGCCATTATTGTATTTAGTCGTTTTGAGGTTTTCAGCCATCCAGATTTGTGACCCTATGCTTATTGTTTTATAGATATTACCGTCTATATCGGTTATTGTTTCGGATTGGGCTTGTAACTTAGTTAGTCCAAAGCCAATCAATAAAAGGATGAATAAGAGTATCCGCGTGTGTACCATGGATTTTATTGCTTAGTTAATTTGTATCGGGATTGTAAATCCCGTATCTATTGGCGCGGATTGCAAATCCGCACCAGCTTTGGCAAATCCAGTTCTGTCGAATTTTTTTGTTTAGCTTTCTGAATTAGCGTCAATGCTTTTTGATAATTTTTATCCATTGATTTTATATTTAGCAAAAATATTTAATACAATATTTAGTGATATGAAATCCAATAATTAATTCTATGACATTGTTCAGAATTTGTGATTTCATAATGTTGCATGTTGTGTGTAGTTTTTATTGTCTTATGCTGCTTTTAAAATTTGAATATTTGTCATAATCAAAATCATTATCGGATGCTTTATCAACAGCTAGTTTAATCTGCCAATTTGTCGAATATGCATTTCTTCTATCATAAATCTGAGAGTTTTCATTTACATTCTTTACAAGTGCTTTTAATTCATCTTTTGAAAATGAATCAAGATAGGGTTTTATAAGACTGTCGTAACGAGTGTCTGCATTATCATAATTCATGCTATAACCAAACATTTCAATTAAGAACATATTTGCATCATTATTAAATCCTGATTGAACAGCTGTCTCGTATAGCTCCAAAATACTTTGTGTTGTAATCGAGATGTTGTCGTATTTATTACCTTCAGAAAATATTTTTGAACGTCTTCTAAGAGTCTTAGTAATATGTTTTCTAATATCTCCAGTCAAAAACCAAGCATAAGTGGCAAGGTCTAAGTCTCGTTCGATTTTACTCTTTATTAAAACTTTTGCACTTTCGTTCAAAGATTGATATATATCAGGATAGTTATTTAAGAGTCCTATTATGCTTAAAAGAAATTTTTCATTAAAAGCGCTATAATAATCAATCTCGGATTTCATTAAATCTAAATACTCTCTATAATTCCTTTCGATGAAGACTTTAATTGCTTTTAAATTTATTGTCCTGTTCTCTTCACAAGTAGCATTATCTACTTTAAAAGTCATTTTCCAAAGTGACTTAAAAATCTGTTTTTCTGCATTAAAATTTAACCTATCAAGATATTTTGAAGTAATATGTCTTTTCAAATCAATGTCATTGAATATAACTCCCTTAATTGCTGCCAAATCATTCAAAAAATCATCAAATACTGCTCTTGAAAGAATCGGTGGTTTTGTTAAAATTCCTTCTAAACAATTTCTTATATGTGCTCTTGCTGTCTCCTTGTTAGGTTTATATAAATCATAATTCTGAGTCATAACAGGATGAGCGCACAAGTGTCGGTGCTTTTGTAATGCAACAAGATTTAAATAGTCTGCAGGTTCTAGCAAATTTGTTCTTTCCTTAATCAATTCAATTAATTTTGACTCCCAATCAGGTGAGGTTGGATTGTTTGACTGTAAGGTATTAATTTCGGTTAATATGTTTGTAGCCTTTTCATCATTGTAAATTTCCTTTAAATCCTGCAATTTATATATTAAATCAGCTATTGCAATTGAGTAAAGCATCACAACAACAGACCTGTAGCTATCATTATAATATGATTTAATCACCTCCTCAAAATAATCTCGTGTTTTTGCAGAGAAAATTTTATCTACGCTATTATCTATTGAAAAATCTCTCATGTTAGCTGTTTTTTAAAATTACACACAACTCGTTTATTTGAACGGAATACCCTTACACTATCCTATTTAGGGCGGCTTTGTATGGTTATTACCGTTTTATACTTTTGTAAAGGTAAAAATTTATGCTTTACAAAATATCAAATGAACTTGATGTTTTTTGCAGACATTTTTCACTATTCTATTGGAACGCTGATGAAACTGATCCGTCAAATGACGGATCGCGGATTAACACGGATCAAAAATATCAGCGAAAATCAGCATTCTGATCCGCTTTATCCGCGTTCTATGTTTTTTATATTCAATGCTTAACGACTTCCAGGAGGCAAATTCTATGAATTTCTCAGGTATCTTTATTTGCTCATCATACATCCTTACATTCTCACCATTTGCCATTTCTTGCTTCTCATTTAGCATTTCTCTCTTCTCATTTGTCAATTTCTTACTTCTCATTGAGCATTTCTCTCTTATCATTTGTCATTTCTTGCTTCTTATTTAGCATTTCTCTCTTACCATTTGATATTTCTTACATCTCATTTAGCATTTCTCTGTTATCATTTGATATTTCTTGCTCATCATTTAGTATTTCTTCCTTGCCATTTGATATTTCTTGCCTCTCATTTGGCATTAAACGCATCCCGGGACTAAAACGGATCGATCCAAAGAACAGAATTGTTAGTTCCGTACTCATTTTGCTCGTAAAGCTGATTGAATGGGTCGAGCATCCATGTTCCATCGACAATAAACTTATAGGTGTACTTTCCCGGTTGAAGATATATTGGAAAGATCCATTTTCCACCCTGTTGGATCATCCTGTATCCTTGTGTGCTCCAGCCATTGAAGCTTCCTGTAACAATAACACTCTTTGCTTCCGGAAACTTATCAAGCGTGAAGAGGTGATTGGCTTTTAATGCAATAAATGAATTCTTAGTAGCATCTGATCCCACTGAGAACGGGTTCTCAAAATCGGTGATCCATAAGCCATCTACGATAAACTTATATTCGTAATTCCCGGGCGCCAAAACATAGGGGAGTTGCCACCCTTTTTCTGTCTTTTCCATCACGAGTTCATCCTGGCTCCATCTGTTGAAACTGCCTGTAAGTATCGCTTTATCGGCTGTTGTAAAGTCTTTAAGTTTAAACAGATACGGTTCGCCAATTTCGATAAAGGAGTTGGTGTTTCCATCTGCATCTTTCCTCGTATTCTTATTGGCGGGATCGGGCATCCACACATTATCGACTATAAATTTGTAAGCATAGGTTCCGTCGCGCAGATACATGGGGAGCGACCATCCGTCGGAAGTTTTATTCATCGCAATTCCGAGTGGATTCCAGGTGAAGAAATTACCTGTAACGACTACTTTGCCCGCATCCTTATATCCTTTGAGCTCGAAACGGTGATTGCAACAATAAACGACCGAATTATAACCGCCTGCTGCATCGCGTTCGCGGAGTTTATTATTCGGGTCGGTTGTCCATTTGCCATCTACGATATACTTGTAACTGTATTTTCCGGGTTTCAGATTCAAATCGATCATCCATCCGTCTTTTACGGCCTTCATCGGAGTCTGGGTCGTGCTCCATCCATTGAAAGAGCCTGCGATATATACTTTACCGGCCGTTTTATATGCCGGAAGATAAAACATTGCATTATCATTACCGTAAGTAAAGACATAGGATAAAGCGAAATTATTCACTCCGAAAACAACTGATGACTCATTGGTTTTTCCCGTAAAGTTCATCCACTGGTCGATCACGAGATAGACATCATTGATCTTTAAATTTATATCAGCTTTTGATTGAACCGGTTTATAAAGTTCGACAAGATTGGGTTTCACTTTTTTAACGTTCCAGGTTACACCCGAAATGACGATGACCGATTTCCCGCTGTAAACCTGCGCAATCAGTGTGCTGTCGAGATCGAACAGCTTCGAAACCTCTTTCTTCTCCTTTTCGGACCATTTCAGGTTTATTGAAAAGATAAGCTGCCCATTCTCGATACGGCAGACTTTATCCGGATCGTATTGAGCCTGACTGTTTAACGTACAGAACAGCACAATGAGCAAAACGATATAGTGTGCAATTGTCTTCATTTTTCTTCTCTTTTAGTAAAACGAATACCAAACTGCTTTTTTACAAAATTAACACAAACAATTCCCTGTTCCAGAAAATTATATCCCAGCATTCCGTCAATCCTTGTCCCGTAGGCTTCGCTTAAGGCATCAAGATTCGTAATGATGGTCTCCATATTCGGAATTTGTTTATTCCCGATCGTAAAATCGTTCATTCTTCCGAACAATACTTCCGAATTGGCTGATCCGGCACCGCTCAATCCCGAACGTCGTGTGATCGTGAGCGTATTCATAATACTTCTGTTGCAATCGCTACAGATCGCATTTGTTTCGGCACCCGTGTCGAAGCAGAAATTAAGGATTTTACCATTTATTTTCCCTTTCAGGAAAAGGATATTTGTATTGCCTTCGATTGACTGAATATGATCTGCTTTGAAATCTGCCAACCTGTTGTTGAGTTTTTTACCTATCCGGTCAATACGAAACAGTTTCAGTTCGTTGTTTTTCGGGTCGATTATAATTTCGAGATTTCGGAACATACTGAAACCAATTAAACCAAGGATTTTTATTCCCCGGCGGTTTTCGATGTGTCCCAGATTGGCAATATCCGCCCTCAGATTTTTATACGTCAGATCAGCAATTAATATCTTGCTTATCGATATCTGTTCAACCGTTCCAACCGATCCTGTCACTCCGGTTGATGTTGTTCCACCCGATTTTACATGATTTCTGAAATAGGTACTGTTGAGCACGAGTCCGTTGGCGCCCGTATCGAAGACCAGATTGCCTGTTTCGTCTTCGACTTTTGCTTCAATTAGAAACAATCGTCCTGCCCGTTTCAACGGAATAACCACCGAATCTGCATTGATATTGAATTCGGGAGTGTATGTATTCGTCTGATAGAATATTAATGAGCCCGGAATTGGTATATATGACGATTTGGAATAAGCCGATTCTTTGGATATCGTTGAAAACGACGCAAGAAATACAGTTGCAGTGGCAAGAAATGTGAGTAGGAATAACCTGTTTTTAATCCAATCCGATTGCATCTGTGAAAATTTGCACCAAATTAACAATTCTGTTTAAATTAAGCGAAAAAATAAAATATGCCACCAGGACACTAAGGCACAAAGTTGCACAAAGTATATAATACCAGCAGCATACGCTTAGTGAAACCTTGGTGACTTTGAGACTTCGTGGCAAAAAAAAGAGTCTTCAGAGTGGACTCAATCTTCAAATTGTTTTATTTCCAAATTTTCAAATCCTCAATTTTTATTTGGATTCAATATCAGATCTGGAAATCGGGATGCAAATCCAACTGTGCCCTGCAACTAATGCAGAATTGCTGATTCTTTTGATCAATGTCTTCCACGTAGGTACCCGACCTCATTACACAGGTCGAATTGTGACAATGAATCAGCCCGAATGTGTGGCCAAGTTCGTGGATTACCTCTTTTTTAAAACGATCAACCAGAAACTCGTTATCACCTGTCATTCCATAACGCTCATTGCTAAGCCGGTAAAGCGAGGCAATCCCTGTGCGACCGTTTAAAAAGGCCTGTCCGAAAATAAAGGTAAGAATGGGAATATAAAGATCGACATTGAATAATCCGAGGGTTTTTGATGAGTCAGGAAAGGATATGGAATCTACCTGCTTTAGTAATGAGTTACCATTGTATTGCCTCCGGTTGGGATCAAAAAATTCACTTAAGTCAAGATGACCATCCCTGAGATTCACCGAAGCGTGAAATTCGTTTACCACAGCTTCGGCAGTCTTCTCAAGAATATCTTTCTCGAAATACCCAAAAGAGATTAAGGTGATATTTGGCATTTAAATGATAATACGAATTAAGTATTAGAAACGAGGCCACTAAGCCACAAAGACTCTAAGGTACACTAAGTTCTATAGAACAAATCGTCTAATGCCATCCTTTATCATCGGCACATTAAAGTTAATCAGGTATCCAAGTCTTTTCCCTGTCAGCTTCAAATGACTTAGGATTTGTGCCTCCCATACTGGATTTACTGTTTCCAGGGCTTTTAGCTCGCAAATAACCAATCCATTTACCATTACATCTAATCGTAATCCTTCACTAAAAACTATATCATCAAAAACAATGGGTATATCTATTTGCCGCTGAACAAAAAAACCTTCTTTTACAAGTACATGGCAGAAACATACTTCATAGACTTTTTCTAATAAACCTGGTTCAAGTTCCTTGTGCACTCTATATGCAGCATTTACCACAGCCTTACCAACCGCTTCTTCTTCAAGTGTAATTGGTAAAAAACTTCTATTGTGTTCCATCATGTTCAGGTTTTAAAAATGTTTATTTCAAATTGTTTCTTTGTGAATCTTAGTGACTTGGTGTCTTTGTGGCAAGATATAAGGAGTTTAAAAATGGGGCCACTAAGCCACTAAGACTCTAAGGTGCACAAAGTTCTACTGAACCGCTTTCCCTTCTGGTATAACAGGTAAAAACCTTGTGTGATCCATCTTGTATCCAGTTTCTTAGAGTGTTTATTTTCAAATACTTTTTTAGTGAATCTTTGTGTTTTTGTGTCTTTGTGGCAATAAACTTTATTGATTTTCAGGTTTTAGATCGTACTTCTTGATTTTATGGTAAAGTGTCACCCTGTCTACTTTCAACGCTTTTGCAGTGCGGGAAATGTTCCAGCTGTATTTATTGAGAATCTGAAGGACGAATGCTTTTTCGAAATCATCCAGACTTTCAGCTGAACTGCTCACAATGGTTTTTTCCAGCGGGAGGTCTTTCAGACTGATCTTCTTGCCATCACCTACAACAATAGCACGTTCAATCATGTTTTCAAGTTCGCGGATGTTACCTGGATAGTTAAATTCCTGTAAACGTTTTAGTGCAGCCTGATCTATCGAAGCAGGTGGTTTATTCATCGAAGTGCAGTACTTTTTGATAAAATAATCAACAAGTAACGGAATATCTGATATCCGATCACGCAATGGCGGAATATGAATATTCACAACGTTAAGCCGGTAAAAGAGATCCTCTCTGAAAGTTCCTTTTTCAACCATGCTTTTCAGATCTTTGTTTGTGGCACAGATTACCCTGAAATCGGAGCTGATTTCCTTGTTTCCGCCAACGCGCATAAAGGTTTTTGATTCTAAAACGCGCAGCAATTCTACCTGCATTTTGGTTGAAATCGTTGCAATTTCATCAAGAAATATCGACCCGCTGTCGGCCATTTCGAACCGGCCTTTGCGATTATACATGGCTCCCGTGAAGGCTCCTTTTTCGTGGCCGAACAACTCACTTTCGAGCAAACTTTCGGTCAAAGCGCCGCAATGGACACTTACAAACGGGAAAAATTTACGCGGCGAATTGGCATGAATGGCCCTTGCAACAAGTTCTTTACCCGTACCACTTTCGCCTGTAATAATGACGGAGGAATTGGTTTGCGCAACACTTTCTACCTCACGGAGCAGATCTTTCATGGCTTCGCTGTTCCCGATCAGGTCTTCCACATTCTCCAGGGAGACAACTTTTTTCTTTAATGTTTCATTTTCGTCAACCAAAGAAATCTGTTTTGTTGCATTCCTGATCAAATGAGTTAAATCGTCAGGATCAAAGGGTTTTGTCACATAATCATATGCGCCGTCTTTGAGCGCCTTAACGGCAGTATCAACTGTTGCAAACGCGGTCATGACGATGACAATGGCTTCCGGTTTGAGTGATTTTATTCTTCTGAGCATTTCCAGTCCGTCCATCCCCGGCATTTTAATATCGGCCAGGATAATGTCGAATTGGTCGGATTCAAGAATTGTGAGAGCTTTTTTTGCGTTTTCGGCACATTCAACACGAAACCCGTCTTCAAGAAACCAGTTGTACAACGAATCTCTTACAGATTCTTCATCGTCAACGATTAATATTGATATCTTTCTCGCCATTATTTATTTGCTGTAATTTTTAATCAAAGGTAAAGTTATTGATAGGGTAGTCCCGCTTCCGAGCTCAGATCTGACTTGTATTTTCCCTTTATGGTTTTGAATTATTCCGTGAACAATTGCCAATCCCAATCCAATGCCGCTGACATCCTGTTTTGTCGAAAAGAAAGGCTCGAAAATATGAGGGATATCTTCAGCGGCAATCCCCTGTCCGTTATCTGATATTTCGAAGGTGACTGTATCTTCATCCAGATTTTTGGTTCTGATCATGATTTCTCCGTTTTCGAGAACCGCTTCGGAAGCATTGACCAGAAGAGCCACACAAGCCTGCTTAATCTGGTTGGGGCTGCAATAAATCAGATCGGATCTCGCAGAAAGATCTGTTAAAAAGCTGATGCTGGCAATTTTAATCGGATGCGACATTAAATCATAGGTTTCGAGCAGAATTTCATGCAAATGCTTTGGTTCAAAATCATTCTGATCCTTTCTTGAAAAATCCAGGAGTCCTTTTACAATATCGCCACATCGTTTTGTTTCATTCTCAATCAATTTCAAATGTTTGAGCATTGATTCCCTCTTGGAGGCATATAATTCGGGATTGCTGACTTGTTTGTACAATAGTTTCGTGTAAATCAGTATTCCCGATAAGGGGTTATTGATTTCATGAGCCACTGAAGATGATAATTTTCCAAGTGAAGCCAACCGCTCAACATGCATCAGTTCATGCTGTGCCGCACCTAATTCTTCAGACTTTTTCTGGACTTTGTATTCAAGTTGTTGTGACCAGTTTTCCAACTCGGTCGTTGCGGTATGCAGGTTATCAAGCATATCGTTAAATGCCTCCGAAACCATCCGCATATCATCCAATTGATTGGGTTTTATTTCAACACGGGTACTTTTGTCACCGTTTGCAACAGCAATGCTAACTTTAATCAGTGCATTCAAAGGATCTTTTATTTTTCTTCTTGTGAAAAATAATAAAAATGAGACGAGTAAAAGGGTTGCTAATATGGCAAGGAGGAAAAACTCGATTGAAGATTTTTCGATGGCTGCATCCTGAGCTTCCAATGGAATTTTAATAACGAGTGAACCAAGCACTGTATCGGTTTCCTGGTGCGCATGACAGGAACTTGTATAGCAGGATTTTTCATTCAGAATTGGTGATTTGATTAACAGGTGCCTGCTGCCATTATCGTTCAGATTCATCTCACAATCGCTGTTGACATTGATTATTTTGTAAGACTTCTCTTTTCCCGGGAACATTGTTTTGATATTGGCATGGCAACTTATACAGTTTGGGTCGCTGTGGCTGTTATTTGTATCCGTAGCAAAGGATGAATACACGAGATTCTCCTCGTTATCGTACATGTTTACCTCATCGATACCAGGCAATGTATTGATAATATCAAGGGTATTACGAAGTGCACCTTTATCATTCTCGAGCATGGAACGGTATAAAGCTCCTTCAACGATGGAACCTATATTATTGCCGCTCTGGCGAATGACCGTATTCAGATATTGCTCGTTAACCGACCTGAAAATAACATTGAATGATACGAACAAAAAAACAGACGAGACGGTGATGATCAAAACTACACGGCCATATATCGATGACCTGAATTTAACGTAGTTGTTAAGGATTACAT
>JAPLDR010000024.1:0-11203 GCA_026391655.1 Bacteroidia bacterium
CAGTCACTGCGGCAATTTTCTGTTCGGGATCAAAATTTGATTGTAATAACCAATAATTTAATTGTTGCAGTGTCTCCGGATCGCAGCCCTCTGCTGCTTTAAGTAATAAAACGGTCTTTTTGTTTGCGCAGATATCGCCTCCTTGTTTTTTCCCGAATACATCCGGATTGCCATATACGTCCAGCCAATCATCCTGCAATTGAAAGGCGAGGCCAACGTTTATGCCGTATTCGTATAACAGATCGGCATCTGATTGATTGGCATTGGCCAGCAATGCGCCGATTTTGAGACTGCCTGCGATGAGTACAGCTGTTTTCAATCTGATCATTTCGAGGTATTCTTCCAGGGTGACATTATCCCGGGTTTCGAAATCCATATCGAATTGTTGTCCTTCACAGACTTCGAGGGCAGTTGCCGTAAACAAGGGGAGAAGTTCGTGTAACTTGTCATCGTTCCCCTTCGCAAAGTACTTGAATGCGATGATAGACATTGCATCGCCGCTAAGGATAGCAACATTTTCGTTGTATTTTTTATGAACCGTAGGCAAACCGCGCCTCACATCAGCCTTATCCATAATGTCGTCGTGGAGCAGCGTAAAGTTGTGGAAGATCTCGATGGCCATTGCAGCCGGCAAGACATGATCAATCGATTGTGTAAACATCGAAGCGGCATGTAACATCAATGCTGGCCGGAGCCGTTTCCCACCAATCATTAGCGAGTATGCAACCGGTTCATAAAGTTTTTGGGGAACTGTTTGTCCGATCTTTTTTATCTCTTCGCGAAAAGCTACTTCAAAATAGGAAACTATGCTATCTAAGTTATTCATATCTCATTCTTTGTATCAATTTACGAAAATAGCAATTTAAAGTCAAACGAAATAACAAAAAGAGCCTGAAGGATGCATTATCCTATCGGCTCTTTTTATAAAATTTTGATAGCTGATCGATTAACCCTATGGGTGCAAAGCTAATCCATATCAGGGAGACTTTTCTCGCTTCCGTTCATTTTGCAGTTTCCTGAAAAACGGGCACCAGGCTCAACTGAGAATTTACCCATGATTAAATCACCCGTAATCAGTGCAGACGCTTTCAATGACAGCAGATCGATAACGGTTATTTCCCCTTCAACATTACCTAAAATTTCGGCATTTCTGGCATAGATAATTCCTTTAATCCGTGCTTCAGGTCCTACAACCACACGGCCTTTACAGCTGAGTTTACCCTCCAATAATCCATCCATGCGGATATCTCCGTCGGATTCAATATTCCCGATGATTTTTGTGTCCTGCGCAAAAGTGTTCAACGCTTTAACCTCATTGACAATTGGTTTAGACATTTTTAACATTTTATAAGTTGAAGAACCTGGTTCCGGAATTTAAACGACTTCGCTCTTTTCAATTGCCAGTTTTCCCCTGTAATAACCGCAGTCCTGGCATACTGTGTGATATTTCACAGTTGCGCCGCAGTTCGAACAAGTAGCTAAAGTTGCAGGAACAGCCTTGTCGTGTGTTCTGCGTTTATCTCTTCTTGTCTTGGAATGTTTGTGCTTTGGATGTGCCATTTTTAATAATCTTTACTTAATTAACAATAATTTTTTTCAAATCGTTCCACCTTGGATCCATCGGATCAATTTCCGGTACATCTGTGGCTTTGTATTCATCTAATTTTTGAAGCATCTCCTGATCGCACAAGCTTTTGCCGTCCTCACCATCAGGATGAACATGCCTGATCGGGATACTTAAAATAATGAATTCGTAAATCAACTTTGCAACTTCAACCTGATGTGCTCCCGGATGGATATAAATTACTTCATCGCCATCGTCGGTTTCAGTTTCGCTAAACTTCACCAACATGAGGTTAATGCTTTCAATCGGTTGTAAATAAGTCTCAAGACAACGGTCGCAAATCAATTCGACTTCACCTTTGTGCTTAAACTTTAATCTTAGATAAGTAGATCGTTTTTCCAGCTCTACCTGGATAATGACACTCCCGTTCTCTATTTCACTCTCTTCGAATCCGGCGAAAAAGCGATGGTCTGCTGAAAAGTCAAACAAATGCTTTCCCTCTTTCAGCCCGGAAAAAGGAATGGTATATTGTGAAAGGTAGTTCATAGCGTTCCCCTTTTTTTAAGCTTTGCAAAAGTATATAAATTTACAATACAACCGAGAAAATATTTTTAGCGAAGCTTAATTAATTCACGCACTGTACGACATATCCCTTCGGCATCGAATCCACATTCCTGATATAACTCTTCCTGTGTACCTTGTTCAACAAAACGACTGGGAACTCCTAACCTTATAATAGAGATATTTTTACCTGAATTTGCAAAATATTCAGTCACTGCGCTGCCGAAGCCACCTTCAATCACGCCGTCTTCGACAGTAATAATAGTATCGAATTTAACTGCAACTTCATCGAGGATTTCCTGATCAAGTGGTGTCACAAAACGCATATCGTAATGCGAAAAGGTGATTCCTTCGCTATTCAGGATTGTTGAAGCTTCAACAACAAAATTCCCGGTATTGCCAATTGAAAGTACTGCCAACTCCTTTCCGTCGCTGATTTTCCTCCCTTTTCCAACGGGTATTTCCTGAAATTTTCTTTTCCAGTCAACTATCGGCCCATTTCCGCGTGGATAACGGATACTGAAAGGCCCCATATTGGGAAGTTGCGCTGTATACATCAGATTGCGCAAATCAACCTGATCCATCGGAGCAGATACAATCATGTTTGGTATATTCCGCATAAAGGCCAGATCGAAAATACCGTGATGGGTAGCACCATCAGCACCGACAAACCCTGCACGATCCATGCAAAGTACTACGTTGAGTTTTTGTAATGCAACATCATGAATGATCTGATCGTATGATCGTTGCATAAACGAAGAGTAAATATTGACGAAAGGTAACATTCCGGCTGCTGCAAGACCTGCAGCAAACGTAATGGCGTGTGGTTCAGCTATCCCGACATCAAATGTCCTTTGGGGAAATACTTTCATCATCATGTTTAATGAACATCCTGAAGGCATTGCAGGAGTAATTCCTACAATTCTTT
This sequence comes from Bacteroidia bacterium, assembly GCA_026391655.1. Classification (GTDB taxonomy): domain Bacteria; phylum Bacteroidota; class Bacteroidia; order Bacteroidales; family Prolixibacteraceae; genus JAAFHB01. The sequence goes on from JAPLDR010000024.1 coordinate 3,054, forward strand.
CGTTCATTTCAGCCAGTTCAATGATTGTTTTACCAAAAACATACTGATATTTAGGTGATTCCGGAGTATCTGATGCTGTAGCGAAAACTTCACCAGTGTGAATATCGAATTTTCCAGGGGCGGCGTGCCATTTGGTTGCATCATTCTCAGCAGGGGTAAATCCTTTCCCTTTTTTAGTAACGACATGGAGGATTTTTGGGCCTGGTATAGCCTTTAAGTCTTTTAATATCCGTACTAAGTTGATTACATCATGTCCGTCAACCGGACCGAAATAACGGAATCCGAACGATTCGAAAATATTACTTTCGCGGAATACCACAGATTTCAGTGCCTGCTGATGTTTCTGAAGCACTTTTCTTGCAGTAGGACCTACGCCATTGAGCTTTCCAAGTATTTTCCAGATTCTCGATTTCAGACTGTTGTAAGTACGAGAAGTTTGCATCTGAACAAAATACTTGCTGATTCCCCCCACATTAGGGTCAATCGACATATTATTATCATTTAGGATAACCAGTACATCGACATTTGATGCTCCTGCATTATTTAATCCTTCAAAAGCCATACCACCGGTCATTGAGCCGTCGCCAATCACAGCGATCACTTTCCGATCCTTTTCTCCTTTAAGTTTGGAGGCAACTGCGATACCCAGGGCCGCCGAGATTGAAGTGGAAGAGTGCCCAACGCCAAATGCATCGTACTCACTTTCGGCCATTTTTGGAAAGCCGCTAATCCCTTTATATAGTCGGTTTGTTGAGAAAACCCTTCGGCGACCTGTCAGAATTTTATGGCTATAGGCCTGATGGCCAACATCCCAGATAAGTTGATCATATGGTGTATTGTATGCATAATGAAGGGCAACAGTAAGATCGACTACACCAAGGCTTGCCCCCAGGTGACCCGGATTTGAAGCTGCTTCGCGGATAATAAAATCCCTCAATTCGGCACAAACAATAGGAAGTTGTCCTTCCCTTAGTTTTCTGAGATCGTCGGGATAATCAATATTGTCGAGTAAATTACTTTTTAAATCAGCCATTTAGGGGGATCAAAAATTACCATCTGTTTAATGTGCAAATGTAAGGATAAAACTTTATCCATTATCCCTATTTCGGTTTACGACAAATAAAATTCAGGAGCAATTCTATGTTCCATTCGATTCCCTGTGTTAATATTAAAATTTATATTGACTAATTATCAAATGGTTACAGCTATTCTTTTCCGATTTCTGAAGCGTGTTATTTTAGTATAACCAATTTCAGTCAGTATTGTTCTTGCCTCATCAAAATGGCATCCTATCTGCTCCTTATTATGTGAATCGGATCCTAAAGTAACCGGAACTCCGGCGTTGCAGAGTGCTTTTAAAAGTTCATTACCGGGGAAAAATTCTCCGCAAGGACGATCTTTACCGCTTGTGTTAATTTCGAAGGCAACTCCCGATTCGGCAAAGATTCTGGCGGTTTCTTCAAATAATTGATTTTGTGAAGTTTCGGGCCATATCCTGAACTTTTTAATCAGATCGGGATGTCCCATGATGTCAAACAATCCCGATTTTGCAGCTTTTTGAAGTTCGCGAAAATACCATTCATAAAGGAAGTCGTTACTAAACTCCACGTACCTGCTTTTATCGGTATCGTAATTCCAGTCTCCGAGAAAATGAATTGATCCTATAACGTAGTCAAAATTAAATTGTTGTAATGATTTCCGGATATCGTCCTCTCTATCATTGAAATAATCGACTTCAAGGCCGAAAAGAATGCTGATCCGATGTCCAAATTCTTCCCTCATTTCGAAGATCTTCCTTTCCAATTGAATGATTTCATCAGCACCAATGGCCCATTTACAAGGTTGTTTTATGTTGAAATGATCAGAGAATCCAATTTCGTCAAATCCTTTTTCGAGCGCAGCCAAAATCATCTCTTCGTGCGTGTTATGCCCGTCGGATAGGTTTGTGTGCATGTGGTAATCGATGTTCATAGCAGATAAGTGAAAAGTAATATGGATAGTGAAAATATAAAAGAGGTGAATACTTAATAATCAAAGTTTAACGTCCCTCAGTTTTTCTCTTATTTTACTTTCCAGGCCGACTTTAATTCATAAACCTCAATCTGATCTACATATAATTCTCCCCCTTGTGTCCATAAAGTTAAATCGTCATCTCCTTCCTTTGGTGTGAAACAACTGCTGAATACTACCTCACCGTCATTGGCGAAAATTTCAATTGAAGCCCGGTCGACCAGTATCTCAAGTTGTATAATGCCATCCTTTGGTTCAACAAGGGCCTGTCCTCCAAGACAGTCAAGCATTTTTTTATTTGAATCGTACCTGATTTCTGTTCCAACCTCTTTTCTTCCGTTTCGTATCAAAAATCCAAATCCGTCGGAATTTTTTGGATTAAGTTTAGCTTTGATGTGAAATGCATCACCCGATATTCCACCGATTAAATTTCCCTTTATCCCCGGGATTATATTTTTATCTTTCTTTATCAGCTCTTTGCCATGTAGTGATGCGATGGCTTCTATCGGTTTTTTACACAATGTAGCTCCCGTTTTTGTCGTCCGTAAAGAGAGCTCACATGGGAAAGTCATCTGTCCGTTAAATGGCATTTCGGGAAATACTCCCCCTTTCATCCAGGCAATCTGAACAACCTTACCTTCAGGATTATTTGACCATGTTTGGGTAGCATAAAAATTTTTTCCGTGATCGAGAATTTTCAAAGGTGCTTCAGGACTGAATTTTTTACCGTCAAAATTTCCAACCACATAGTCACCGTTACCGCCCAGCAATACCCACTTTAACTTTTCCTTGTTGCCGTCAAGCGGAAGTTCAAACAGATCGGGACATTCGTAAAATCCAACAACATGGCATTGCAATTCCCAGTTAATTAAGTTTTTGGAAGTGTAGATCGAAATTCCCTGTTTAGCTTCATCCCCTCCGGGTCTCCGGTAAAGCGACATGACCCAGTTTCCCGAAGGTTTATGAAAAAATACTTTCGGATCGCGTGCATCATCCTTTTCGAATGGGATCAGCGGATTTTTATCGTATTTTTTCCAGGTTCGACCCTTATCGTTGCTGTAAGCAAGCCGTTGCCCAAACTCAAAACTGGTATAAAATATGAGCAATGTTTTTTCGTCACCTTGCTGCAAACCGGTTGTATTTTTTTCGTCCACAATTGCGCAGCCCGAGTAGGCTGTAGCATGAGTTTTATCCATTGAATCTTCATCCGGCGTAATGGCAACCGGAAGGTGTTCCCACCGGATCAGATCTTTACTTACAGCATGACCCCAGTGCATAAATCCCCACTCTTTCCCGTTTGGATTGTACTGATAGAAAAGGTGATACTCACCACCATAGTAAACAAGTCCGTTTGGGTCATTCATCCAGTTTTTTTCGGGAGAGAAGTGATATTGCGGACGGTATTTTTCTTCGTAATACTTTTTATCTGTTTTATCCGGAGTGATTGTAAAGGAATAGGTAAGGATAGATAGAATTAGTAGTAAGTGCCTCATATTAATTAGATTGTGTAAAATAATATAGTTGATTCCGTTTTGGTCAAATATACATTATCTATTTTGCTTTCTTGCAACCTGCTTTCTATATTGTACATTTGTCACGATTTATTGAAGTTATGAAAAGAGAAGATGTTGAAATAATGGCTCCGGTCGGTTCGTACGAATCTTTAATGGCTGCAATACAGGCTAGTGCCGGATCGGTATATTTTGGGGTTGAACATCTGAATATGAGGGCTCGTTCGGCCAATAACTTTACCCTTGGGGATATTAAAGAGATTGCCAGAAGATGTAATGTGGCAGGGGTAAAGAGCTATTTAACAGTGAATACTGAGATTTTTGATGAGGAGTTTTCAACCTTATCGGAGGTTTTATCTGCCGCACATGATGCTGGCATTTCGGCAATAATTGCGGCTGATATGTCGGTGATTCAGCAATGTCGTGAGTTGGGTATTGAAGTGCACATTTCGACGCAGGTGAATATCACAAATTATGAGGCTGTAAAGTTTTATTCGCAATTTGCTGATGTAATGGTGCTTGCCCGTGAAATGAATCTTGGCAGGGTTTGCAATATTGCTCAGAAAATCAAGGATAACGATCTGCGCGGTCCTTCCGGAAATCTTGTCCGCCTCGAGATGTTTGTCCATGGTGCATTGTGTATGGCGATCTCCGGCAAATGTTACCTTTCGCTTCACGAAACCCATTCGTCGGCTAACCGGGGTGCCTGTATGCAGGCATGTCGGCGTGCTTACATTATTACCGATAAGGAGACTGGCCGCGAACTTGAGATTGACAATGAGTATATTATGTCTCCAAAGGATTTGAAAACCATCCATTTTTTAAATAAGATTCTCGATTCAGGTGTTACCATTCTTAAGATTGAAGGACGAGCCCGAAGTCCTGAATATGTAAAAACAGTGGTTGAATGCTATCATGAAGCAATTGATGCTTATTTTGATGAAACATTTAGTGCAGAGAAAATCGCCGTTTGGGACGAAAAGTTGGCTTCAGTATTTAACCGGGGATTCTGGGACGGGTATTATCTTGGGCAGCGACTCGGAGAATGGAGCAGCAACTATGGTTCCATGGCCTCAAAAAGGAAAATTTATACGGGCAAAGTGACCAATTATTTTTCAAATTTAGGCGTTGCCGAAATAAAACTGGAAACAGGCAGTTTAAAATTGGGCGACGAAATCATCATCAGCGGTCCCAGTACCGGATTAATTCAGACAAAGGCAGAGGAAATCAGAGTGGGCTTAATCGCTGTAAATGAGGCTAAAAAGGGGGAGTTGTGTTCGATTCCCGTTGCGATGAAACTTCGGCGCTCCGATAAGTTGTATAAATTGGTAGATGCCACGGAGGTTAAACTTCAATAGTCTTTGCGCCATTTGTCAGTCTTATACTCTTTTAATTGTGATTATTTATCCTTTTTTTGTTCCTGATTTGTTGTTAAAAACTATATTTACAGATCGTAACTGAAACCAAAAGTAGCGCAGATTAATGGGTAAGAAAATTTCAATTGGAATTACTATACTATTGATTTCCGGATTATTAGCTGGATGGTATTTTTTCACCCATGAAGCCAAATATTTCGGAACCTCTGCATTCCGGGCTGTCCCTGAAAATGTATCGGTCATTGTTCGGATACATCATCTTGGAAATTATACGGCCAGGTCGCTCAATAACCCGATCTGGAAAGCATATTCCGGTTTCCCGGGTGTAACCTCTTTGTACCAACAGTTAAGTTTTGCCGACTCTCTTTTCAAAATGTATCCAAAGGCGAATAACACATTTATTGATAAGGATTTAACTGTAATGTTCGGCGGAGAAAATGATCATTTCCGGAATCTCTCTCTGGTCGAATTGTCAAGTCTTTCTGAAAAGAGAGCGATGACGGATTTTGTTGAGAATTATTTTTCCCTGAAAGAAGCCGCAAAAGAAAATGTGAAGGTGGGGGGAGCAAATTTCTCCTGTTACTCCTGGAACTTCAGAATTATTGTATCACCTTTTATCGGGGTCTTTTTCTGGCGAGTGCCGACCGCGAGATGGTTGCACAGGCAGTCAAACGACTCGAAACCCCTGTTGCTCCTGGAAATTCGGTTTTCGAGAAAGCAAATAAAACCGCAACTGATAATATCGACCTTAATATCTACCTTAATCATAAAAAGTTACCCAAGTTTGCACACCTGCTTTTTTCCGAAACCTTTTGGGAACGGTTGAAAGGTTCGTCTTTGCTGGCTGAATGGTCCGAAATTGACCTGACCCAAAAAAAAGAGGAGCTGCTCTTTAACGGATTCAGTTTCACAGGCGATTCCCTGAATAATTACCTGGGAATTTTTCTTCATCAAAAACCCGATTCTTTTAAACTGGCTGAGGTTTTCCCCGCAGAAACATCTTTTTTTCTGAGCTACATGATCAGTAACAACCTCCGGTTTTTTCAGGATTACGAAAATCTTCTGGTTCGTAATAAGGAGCACAAAGAATATAAAAACTCGCTTGACGAAATTAATTCTTTGTATGGAGTTGATTTACAAAAGATCGTTATCGATAATCTGGATGGAGCGGCAGCCATGGTTTTTACGCGTCCCGATCCGGTTATGCCGCATGAGAATAGATTTCTCGTCTTTAGGGTTGGCAGTGGAAGTAAGATGGAGAACACAATGATTCCTCTGACCAAATTGCCTGGCAGCAATGGGAAACGCGATTTATCCGGAAATTCAAGCATGTATAAGATTGATAAAGAGACTGTTTTTAAAATATATAAAACACCCGTAAACGATTTTGGTAAAAGAGTTTTTGGTGAAGTTTTTGCCGATGTTGTGACGAATTATTTTACGTTTTATGACAACTGTTTGATTATGAGTGCTTCGTATGAGTCATTAGGTCAATTTCTTAGAGCCAATGTTTTACAGGAGACGCTTGGAAACGATCAGACTTATCATGAGTTTACTACAGGATTGTCCGATCATCTGAACTTTTATCTATGGAGTTCACCTGGTCGGTCGCTCCCTTTTTTCAAAGAAACATTCAACGCTGGTTTATATCAAGGTATTGAAAATGAAATAACTGAATTTCAAAAAATTGAATCGGTCGGATGGCAGATCGGTGTTGAAAACGGAATGGTTTATAACATGGCGCGCCTGAAATATAATCCTGAAGTACGTGAAAGTCCGACTTCGGTTATATGGAAGAGTCATCTGGGTAATCCGGTGATCAATAAACCTCAATTTGTGATCAATCCATCAGATAAAATGCGTCGGGAGATTGTTGTACAGGATAGTGATCACAACTTTCTTCTGATTAGTAATGAGGGTCGTGTTTTATGGAAAATAAAACTTTCAGGTCCGATTAGGAGTGAAGTATTTCAACTTGACTGCTTCCGTGACGGCAAACTTCAATACTTTTTCAGTACTGATGAGGCGTTGCATCTGATCGAACATGGAGGAAATTATGTCCAGCATTACCCATTGGCGCTTCGATCCTTAGCTACAAATGGTGTTACTGTAGTTGATTACGACCACAACAATGATTACCGGTTTTTTATTGCATGCAAGGATCATAAGGTTTATCTCTACGATAAAAAAGGGAACATTGTAACCGGTTGGACTCCGGCAAAGACGGAACACGATGTCATTCAGCCTGTTCAGTTCTTCAGGGTGGAAAATAAAGATTATATCGTTTTTGCGGATAAAAACCGGGGGTACATTCTCGACCGGAAAGGAAAAACCAGAGTAGCCATCAAGGGTGATATTCACTATTCCCGCAACCGTTTTACACTTGAACCGGGATCTGAGAAAAAGCGCGCCCGTTTGGTTACTACTGATTCTAAAGGAGAGATTGTTTCTATCGGGTTCGATGGTTCAGTGAAGAAGTTTTCAACAGGTCAATTTTCACCTGATCATTACTTTATTTATGATGATTTCGATTCGGACAAAAAACGTGATTATATCTTTTTGGATGGTGATTCACTCATAGTTTATAATCAGTCTGCAAATCAAATGTTTATGAGGAAGTTCAATCATTCAATAGGTTTACCTCCAGAGTTGTTTACCTTTCCGGATAAGAGCCGGAAAATCGGTATTGCTGACACCTCTGAAAACCGTATCTACATATTTAATCCTGACGGTAGCATCTTCAAAGGTTTTCCGCTTGAAGGGAATTCCCGGTTCACACTCGGTTTCACTGGTTCCGGGAACAGTCAGTTTAATTTAATTACAGGGACTTTGGAAAGTTATTTGTATAATTATCTGATAAAATAATTTAATGACAAAGCTATGACAATAATCAACCGATTTATCACGGGAATTGTGTTCTTCTTTTCTGCGATTATGCTGTTCTCCTGCAATCTGGAGGATTTTAACCTTAAAAAGCTTACGAATAAGGAGGATATCATTCCTGATGTATTCGCTCCATTAGCGTACGGGACATTTAAGGTATCGGATCTTGTTACTGCTGCAATCCCCGATGGTTTTCCGATTCCGGCCGCCGGCATGCGTCTTGATTCTATCACATTGAGTAAAACGGGAACATCTTTCCGAAGTGCAGCAATTGATTCAGTTTACCTGATTACCCATTTTACCAATAATACTCCGTGCGATATGGAATTTGACCTCAGTTTTATTGACATTTCCACCGGACTCCGGATCG
>JAPLDR010000024.1:11220-12042 GCA_026391655.1 Bacteroidia bacterium
AGATACCTGCTAACACGGAGGATAATCTTATTCAATTCCCTTTTGGTCCTGTTGATCAGGATAATCTGATGAATTCCACGGCCGTAAAACTTAATTTTAAAATGTCATCGCCGCCTGCCGGAAGCCCGATTTTGTATAAAGCGGTAAAGAACACTGCTTTTACGATTAGAATCTCCTTTTATTCGCCTGTAAATTTAAGGAAGTTAACAAATTAGCTGGATATGAAACGAGGGAAAAACTCATGTAAAATATATTTATTGATGATCCTCTTAGGAGGTTCGTACCTCCTTCATGCGCAGCCTAATACGCTTTATTTTATGAAGGGGATTCCGCAAACAAAAGATCTCAATCCGGCACGTCCGGGAATCTCAGGGGGCTTTTATTTTAGCATGCCTTTGTTTTCGAAACTGGATCTTTCGGCAAACGCCAACAATTGGGCTTACAACGATCTGATCCACAAGGGAACGGGAACTCAGGCTGATTCGCTGATCATTGATCTTGATAATTTTGCTGAAAGCCTTGGAAATAAGAATTTTGTGCAAGCGTCTGCTGCTTTAACAATTTTTGAAGGCGGTTACAAAAAGGGAAAAAATTTCTATGCTGTCTCCTTGTCCGAACGTGAATTTATTGAAGTGTTTTTTAATAAAAGTATTATAAGCCTCATTAAAAATGGAAATTATCAGTACGTAGGTCAGACTTTTTATTCGGGAAATTTTGGTGTCGGTGCGCAACATTACCACGAGTTCGCCTTCAATTATTCGCGCGATATTACCAAAAAAATCACAATTGGAGCTGCTGCCAAAATACTCTTTGGAATGGCTG
>JAPLDR010000039.1 GCA_026391655.1 Bacteroidia bacterium
AGTAGTACCCACATTTGTATTTCTTTCATAAATAGATCCATGTTCTTTGTATGACATGTAACCAGCTCCATGATCGGGATTTCCATTAGAATAATCTCCTATTTGCTGTGCTACTGCCTCTCCTTTTAAAAATCCGGGAATAAAAAGTTCAGTTCGTCTATTTTCACGATGCTGGGCAGGTGAGCATTCTACACCATCCTTACAACCGTTTATCAACTGCGATTCGCCATAACCGGTACCTTTGACCCTCAGTTTATCAATCCCTTTTGAAACAATATAATCGACAGCAGACTGTGCACGTAATTGTGACAATTTCATATTATAAAGCTTAGATCCCCGGGAATCTGTATGAGAACTTAATTCGACTCTCATTTCGGGGTTTCCTTTCGTGAGAGAAACCAAAAGATCAAGCTCTTTAGCCGATTCTGGTATAATATCCCATTTGTCGAAGTCGTAATAAATATTTTTTAATACAATTTTTTCATTTACAATCATATTAAGAAATATTGTATCTCTCAAAACAGTCCCCGGTTTTGGCGATCCAATTGTAATGAGTTTACTATTGTCTTTATATCCGAATGCTGACGCCATAACATTACACGTTGAATTTTTAGGAAACACATAAGAAACTTTTCCATCCGGTCCGGTTTCAACGGTTTTTTTATCACAAAAATTGACTTTCGCTCCCGATATTGGCCGACGGGTATTCGCATCCAAAATAAATATTTCCTGTAAATATTCAATGTATTTATTAAAGGCAAGCTTATAAATATCATCATTCCCAGTACCAGCCCTATTGGAAGTAATAAAGCCGAATTCTTTGTTATCCGGTAAATTCATGGCAAAATCGTCATTGGGACCGTTAATTGGTTCAGAGAATCTGAAAATTTCACCTTTAGGGTCATTCAGTTTTTTGTAAAATAAGTCGAATCCACCACTACTACCGTGACCCGTAGATGCAAAAATTAAATATCTTTCCCCATAACTATTTCCTGTAATAAATGGGAACTCCTCTTTGTCGCTTGTATTAACTTCAGATCCAAGGTTTACAGGCGTACCCCACTTTCCGCCATTTCGCACTGACATATAGATATCAGTAGCTCCAAAACCACCAGGCATATCGCTCGCAAACAGTAGCGTATCTCCTGAGGCATTTATTGCAGGATGTCCGACTGAATAATCAGCTTTATTGAATGGAAACTCCTCAACAACAAACCATTTATTATTAGTTTTCTTTGCTATAACTAATTTTAATTTAATTTCCTCATTTATAAATGGTTGATATTTTATAGAAGGGTCTGAACAATTTGACTGGGTAACGAATAATTCCTCGGTTTTAGGGCACCACGATACAGGTCCGTTATGAAATCCGGTATAAAAATCAACCACTGTCTTTCGATTACTGATTACATTACCATAAGAATCAATACCAGCTTTGAAAAGATCATAAAACATTTTATCCTTCAACTCTTTATCCGATTTTTTAAGCAATTCGTCCCGAAAAGAAGAAAAATAAATAGTATCACCAATAACTGCAGTACCAAAATCGCTCCGGACAGTATTTGTCATAACTTCGGACATCTTTACAGATGATTGATCAAACAATCCGGTTTTTACTGGTTGAGAATTACCGGTCAGGAAAGAGATCAATAGCAGGACAAAAATGAGTGCGCGTTTCATAAATCGTGTTGATTTTAGAAGGTTAATATTCTTTCCAAAACGGACTCCGACAGCTAAAACTTCGGAACAGCTTTCTGAAAACAGACGTAACCGCATATTTTTAACATTATATATTTAGAAATAACGTGGAGATACATATTTCCGCTTCAGATAGGTAATCTCATACGAAATCATCACCTCATGAACCCCATGTTGATAATTTTTCAAATCAGTAAATGTAAAATCAGCCGCATAACCAACTCTAAATTTGCTGTTTATAACCCATTGCGCAATAGCACCAAATGCGTCACCCGACCGGTACATCGCTCCAATCCAAAATTTTTCAGCCAATAAAAAATTAGCAGAAACATCAAACTGGAATGGGCTTCCTACGACAGATTTTGTCATAAACGTTGGTTTAAACTTAACATTGTCAGATATTGTGAATACCATACCCCCAGCAAAATAAAGCTGTCGGGCTTCAGACATCTTGGAGAAATTCCCGGAATTTTCCTGAAAACTGTTTTGGATTAACCTTGGTAATGAAAGGCTCAAATAGTAATTCTGGGAGGACAAGAACAGCCCAAAACCAACATTTGGCATAAACTTATTCTCAACCATTCCCATTAACGCCGGATCAGGAACGCCGTCAGGATAAGGCTGTAAACTATTCAGATCATTATTATAATTGGTGAATCCACCCTTGATACCAAAGCGTAAGGAAACATTACTGTTCAGCATTACACGGTAAGAATAATCAAGATTAACCATAATTCGTCGTTCGGAACCCAATTTATCATGCACAACATTAAACCCAACTCCAACATTTTGAGAAGTAAATGGCGTCTGAAACGAGAAAGTCTGGGTCGTCGGATGTCCAGTCATTCCGACCCATTGATGCCTGGTTAAAGCCATAAACCCCATGGTCTGCCAACTTCCGGCATAAGCCGGGTTAACTGTCTGAAGATTAAAGATATATTGGGTGTACATCGGATCCTGCTGACCAATAGAATACAGAGGCCCACTTAATATTAGCAATGCCAGTGCTGCTTTTTTTACTTTATCCAGGATTTTCATATTGGTTCTTTTCTTGTTTTTCACCTATTAACTTAAGAGCATTTTTCCTGATCAATAATTGAGCTATTTGCCAAGGAATACAAAGCCGGAAAGCACCTTCCCATCACCAAGTTTAAGGACGTAATAGTAGGTACCAACAGGCAATTCGTCGTTTATCACATTCCATTTATGCTGTGAGCGACCATTCCAGTACGCGAGCTCTTCGCTTCCCCAAAAGTCAAGATTGCCATAATGGTCTTTTTTGAATATTAAATTCCCGTTACGGTTGAATATTTGCATTTCAGGATTGTCATAATTATACAAACACCTCACCTTTAAATAGTCATGAACACCATCCGCGTTTGGGGTAAATACATTAGGCACAAAGACCTTGCAACTATCGTCCTTTGCAATCACAATTGTGACTGTAGCTGTAGAACATAAGGGAGGAGTAAGACTATTACAAATCTGGTAGATAAATGAATCACTTCCAATAAAATCAATTACCGGCTGATAGGTAAAATCGCCTTTGGGAGATATTACTACCTTACCATGCGCCGGAGACTGAACAGGAATAGTATCCACAGTAAGTATTAAATTCTTAGGATCAGAGTCTGGATCCGAAGGATTGCGTACTAAAACATTCCCTTCAAGTACTGTATTCTCTTTCCCCTCAAAATTGTCATTGATTGCTATAGGTGGGTCATTTACAGGAGTTACAATAATAATAAGCGTTGCTGATGCAGTTAAGCCTTCAATATCGGCAATGGTATAGTCTATCGGAGGCACATTCCCATAAAAGTGTCCTAGTGGAGTGAAGGTAAATGAGCCATTCAAATTGATCACGATAGTACCTACATTAGGAATCGTTGCGCTTGTTCCTGGTGTATAAGTAGTTGAACCAATTTGGAAAGACCTAAGAGTCAAGATATCATTATCTGGATCACTATCATTTGCCAATACATTCCCGATTGCCTGATTATGCTCCGGAATCCTAATCGTGTCATTAACAGCTTTGGGAGGTAAATTCGATGATATGACAGTCACCGTTATATTGGCAATATTTGACTGTAAACCGTCATTGTCACTTACAACATACTGAATAACAACCACCCCGTAATAATTTGGCAAGGGTCTAAAAGTAACATCACCTGTTATGGATACAGTAAATACTCCTTTTTTATCTACAACATAAGTTGACTGCACCCCAGCTACCAGCGGATTAAGGTCAACTTTTGAAGGGTCAATTGTCCCGTCTGTATCAGTATCATTCGAAACAACACTAAAAGTTACCGAATTATTTTCAATCGTACTGGCAATATCATCAACTGCGGTTGGAGGATCCATTAAAACATAAGAACCACTCTTCGAACAACCGTTTTTGTCTGTGACAATCAGATTATAGGTTCCATACCTAAGACCTGTTAAATTCTGAGTAGTTGCTGTAAATGATGCTGGTCCCGTCCATGAATAAGTTAGTGGTGCTGTCCCCCCCGAAATAACAACATTAATTTTTCCATCCGATATTCCTGATTTTGAAGGAATTGTTCCACTAAAAGACAAGGAAAGTGCAACTGGTTCGATAATTGTTGCTTGAGTAATTGTTGAACACCCTACTGTACTGGTTACTTTTAGAGCGTATGTTCCCGGAGCCAAACCAATGATACTCGCAACAGAATTGGTATATCCTGNNNTAAGTGAAAACTTCATTTCCAGCGACTTTTGCAATTATTGAACCATCGGAAGAACCCTGACATGTTATATTCTTGATTACTATATCTTCAAATACAGGAGAACTATTTATCTGAACCTGAGTAGAGGTAGAATAGGTACTACAACCTCCTGAAGCAGCAACAGAATATAAAACAGTATATGTACCCGGCGTACTTGTCCCCGGAGTGATTGCTCCATTTAACGGACTAATTGTTAGCCCGGCAGGAGCACTGAATGTTCCTCCTAATGAACCTGTTAACACGACCGTGTGTGGAGTTGATTCTCCAGTACAAACCGGAGCACTATAACTTATTGTCGCTATAGGTGGAGCTGTAATGGTAACTGTATGTGTTGCAATGGTTGGTCCGTTACACCCTGTAGCTCTCACAGTAATAATGCTTATTCCACTCCATCCTGCAACAAAAGTTACGCTTCCTGTACCCGCAACAATAGTATTACCTGCTGCTAAAGAAATGGCATCAAGACTATATGTTAATCCAGTGGAGTTGGTTGCTGTAGCATCGTAAGTCACTGTACCGGCACCCATACACCTGTTTGATGTTAAACCCAAAGTAAAAACAGGTGCTCCCACTGTTGGATTAACTGTAACCGTTGTCGAGGCAGAATTAATCGCCGCACAATTTCCACTTTGAACTACTGCTCTGAATTGTGTGGTTTGAATTAAGGCTCCCGAAGTATAAGTTGTTGTTGTATTTGCAATATCGGTCCATGTTATAAAAGGAGAGACTGAACTTTGCCATTTCAAGATAGTTCCGACGTGTCCGGATAGCGACAAAACGCTGCTCGTGCTACCAAAACAGATGGTTGTACCTCCTGATACAGTTCCTCCTACAGTTACAGAAGAAATAGTTACCGTGGTGGTGGCTGAATTTGCCGTGGCACAGCTTCCGCTTTGAACTACGGCTCGAAACTGTGTAGTTTGAATTAATGCTTCCGAAGTATAGGTGGTCTCAGTATTTGCAATATCTGTCCATACACTAAAAGGTGAAACGGAACTCTGCCATTTCACTACAGTTCCGGTATGACCGGAAAGTGTGAGCAGACCACTCGTACTTCCAGTACAGACAGTCGTTCCTCCCGATACAGCACCTCCAACCGTTGCAGGAGAAACAGTTACCGTTGTAACTGTTGCATTCGCCATTGCACAACTTCCACTTTGAACTACGGCTCTGAATTGTGTGGTTTGAGCCAATACTCCAGGATTATAGGTCGTAGTAGTATTTACAATATCTGTCCATGCACTAAAAGGCGAAACTGAACTTTACCATTTTACAATAGTACCTATGTGTCCGGAGAGCGTGAGTACGCCACTCGGGCTTCCAGCGCAAATCGTAGTGCCCCCCGTAACAGTTCCACCTACCGAAGTGGGATCTACTGTTACTGTTGTACTGGTGGAATTCTCTGAGGCACAGCTTCCGCTTTGAACTACGGCTCTGAATTGTGTGGTTTGAATCAGCACTCCCGAAGTATAAGTGTTTGTAGTATTTACAATATCTGTCCATGTACTAAAAGGCGAAACTGAACTTTGCCATTTCACAATAGCTCCTATGTGTCCGGAAAGCGTAAGTAAACCACTCGTGCTACCTGAGCACGTGGCTGAGCCTCCCGAAACAGTTCCACCGACTGTTGCAGGAGAAATAGTTACCGTCGTAGAGGTCGAAAACCCTTCTCCACAAGTACCGCTTTGAACTACAGCTCTGAATTGCGTGGTTTGAGCTAACACTCCTGAAGTAAAGGTAGTTAAAGTATTTGCAATATCAGTCCATGTACTGAAAGGAGAAACTGAACTTTGCCATTTCACTACTATTCCGACATTTCCTGAGAGCGTAAGCAGACCACTCGTGCTACCTGAGCAGGTGGCGGAGCCTCCCGAAACATTCCCACCAACAGTGGCAGGATTAACAACAACATGTACGGGTAATGCTGCAAGCTTAAAAGGTGAAAGACGAATACCAACGATATAATAAGTACCTGCACCAACCTTTGTAGGATCCGGAATTTGAGTGGTCAATGTTTCATCTAAATAATAGGAGAGAACAAGATCAATATCTGAACCTGCCGTGACAGCAGGAAGTTTCAGGTTAACCGTAGCAGGAAAACAAACCGGAGCTGGATCTGTAATTACGAGGATAACCTGATCATCAGCATAAGCCTGATGTCCAATTGTCAATAAGAAAATCAGGAATACAGCAGAAAGTTGAACATACGTTCGTTTTATCGCAATTAGCGCAGCGCTTTTTCTGACGAGTAAGTTTGCGTTCATAGTCAGCTATATTTTGTAATGAATTTAGTTACAACAATTGTTAAGAAAATAACAGAAAGCATTTTGACATCTTTTTAGTCACTTACAGTAATCGAATGATTAGAAGAACATCCACTTATTGATGTACCTTTAATATAATATATACCAACACCTGTAGCCTGAGGTGTGAGGAATGGATTTGTTAACTCAGCATCGTACCAATAACTAAAAATAAGCCCGGCATCCGATCCTGCTGTGATCTGAGGCAAAGTCAAATCGACATTTCCACCCGCCCGGTTGATAACAGGATTAGGAATGACCAACTTTGGTTTTTCAATAACAGTTGCTTTAACCGTTGCAACTGCATATCCTGCACAATAACCCGTCAATACCCCTTTGATATAATATGTTCTGCATTGACCTTTGCCGGGGATGATACTGTTATCGTCAATTCCGGATTCAAATAATAATAAAGTATTAAACCGGTGGTAGATCCTGCCGTAACCGCATCTAAAGTCAAATCAACTGTTGAAGGAGAACATACCGGGGAAGGATTACTAATTTTTAAAATTATTGAACATCCCTGGGCCTGAACATTTTCAGTCAGGACGGACAATATTACAATTACAGATAATTTCAGAAAAACTATCCCCAAATAGTTTAACTTTAATATCCTTAAAAAATTCCTGACTAGATTTAGTTTCATATTCATAAGCAATCATTAATTCTTAAATCAAATCAATTAAAATTTTGAAACTTTAACCTTCGATTCAAAAAGGTCAAAAGATCACCAGTATTGGCAAGAGTAAACTTCACTTCTTTATAGGAAGTATTATTCTGATTATTGGTAGTTCGTAAAATGGCAAAAGCATGAAAGTACATTACGTGAATTATCGCAAACATTAACAAAAAAAGTAATGAAAAAATGAAGAAAATATTAACGTTAAATCTTAACGAAACAAAATCATTTTTCGAAAAGATTTCTCCCAAAACATCCAAAAAGTACGACAATTTCATTCCTTTAGATTTTATTAATGACAATATTAAATACAAAACACAAATTCTCAACGTGTTGCATTTGCGCCTGATTTTTTTTTATAAACAAAGTTATTAACACCACAGGCTGCCAGGATTTGAACATGAACAAAGTCCAAAAACCTTCAATACAAATAAATTTATAAGTTCAATTTCTATTGAGCAATTGCCATAACTTTATAAAAATAATTGGGAACCTTTTTTGTCAAACATACTAATGCGACATGTTATTTCTAAGTTTTTAATTCTTGTGCTAAAAATCGTATTCTTAATGACATGTGAGCCAATTTGCTATAAATCAAGTAACAATAACGAGTATTTATTTCCGTATATATATATATTCTCCTAAATATCTATTGAATATCGCTTTATAAGTTTCTGTACCACCTTTTTAAAAACCGGGAAATTGCTGGCTTTTGCCAGATATAAAAACAAATTTTTCAAACGCTCTTTTTTATATAAAATAAAGACATTTGTCGTTATCCATTATGTTCTTTTTCTCACTCAATAATAGCGATTGACGGGGCACAGAACGACTAAACAGGGAGTTTTACAGTATAGAATTGCTTCAGACGTGGTGAATAGTATAAAATAGGCCGCACAAAAAGGAACTAATCGAAACAATGTGGAGATCAGAAAAGCTAATTGAGTCAAAACTTAATCCCGCGAAACAAAGGGAAGGTATCAATTAAAAAAAGGAAAAATTAAGGTGAAATTGTGTTTCGGAGGAGTATAATCCAACCGATAAATGAATTCTGAAAAGCTACTGTGTTTGAAACAATGGCCCAAAAACCGGAGTAATATTAGACTTTATAGGAAACAAGCATCCAACTATCATCCAATTCTTCCGATTTTACAATCAGTGCATTAAAAACCGGAGCTTTAACCCCTCTGTGAAAATTAGTTTTTCCGATGAATACTCTCGCTTCATCCCATAGATCTCTATTAATAAATGAGTTAATCAGAATCTGTCCACCTTCGACAATGAGTGATATAACTCCTCTTTCGTGTAAATCATTAAGAATTTGCTCCAACTCGTTGCCATTAAACAAAATCCTTTGGAATTCCAGATTATTCTTGGGAGAAACCTCTTTGGACGTATAAACTAAAGTTGGTACACTTTGGTCAAATAAAGCAAGGTCAGCTGACAACTTCAAATCCTTGTCAATCAATATCCTTAATGGAGGTTTTCCCCTCCATTCACGAAGGGTTAAGGAAGGATTATCCTTTTTTGCCGTATTTGTACCCACAATAATGGCCGATTCGTCTGCCCTCATTTTATGTACGGAGATTCTTGACAAATCGTTTGTTATCCATGTTGGTTTTCCATAATTCTCCTGCGTACGGTCAATATCAATAAATCCATCAGCAGTCTGTGCCCATTTCAGTATGATATAAGGTCTCTTCTTTTGATGAAAAGTAAAAAAACGCCGGTTCAACTCAATACACTTATCTTCGAGGTAACCCTGTAAAACTTTGCAGCCGCCGTTTCGGAGTTTTTCAATTCCCCTTCCGGCAACCTTTGCAAAAGGGTCAATTGTTCCAACAACAACATTTGGAATCAGATGATGAAGAATCAGATCAGAACAAGGTGGTGTTTTACCGTGATGTGAACAAGGCTCCAATGTTACATAAAGTGTCGAATCTTTCAGTAACTCTTTATCTTTAACGCTGTTAACCGCATTAACCTCTGCGTGCGGTTTTCCATATTCACGATGATAGCCTTCGCCAATGATGACACCATTATATACTATTACACAACCCACCATCGGATTCGGAGAAACATTTCCCATACCTGATCGCGCCAACTCAATAGCACGTAACATAAACTTTTCATCGACATCAAAAAGCCGTCTCATCATCTGCTTTGTTTATCTTTGTAAAAAAAATGCAGGCTGCAAAAAAGTTAATCTACGATAATTTATCCCCCTTTTATTGCAAACAGGAAATTGAAAGTATTAGCAAACTGATCTTCGAAAAGGTTCTTGGACTTTCCAGACTTCAGGTACACCTGAATCAGCATATAACGATTTCAGGGACAAATTTAGTTCAAATTACAGAGATTATAAACCGTTTAATTCAATTTGAACCAATACAATATATTTTAGGCGAAACTGAATTTTATGGTTTAACATTCAAAGTAAATTCTACAGTGCTTATCCCACGCCCTGAAACCGAGGAACTCGTTGATTGGATAATTAAAGATTACCATCAGTTGAACCCCGCAATTCTGGATATTGGTACCGGAAGTGGATGTATTCCAATTTCTTTGGTTAAAAACCTTCCCGGAGCATCAGCTAATGGATGGGATATTTCTGCTGAGGCACTGATGGTTGCGAAGGAGAACGCTGTAATTAATCAGGTGAATATTGACTTTCATTATGCAGATATTTTGAAACCCACTCTCCCTTCGCAAAAAGAAAAATACGACATTATTGTTAGTAATCCTCCCTATATAACTACTTCGGAACAACTTTCAATGCTGAAAAATGTAATTGATTATGAGCCACATATTGCACTTTTTGTACCTGATACTGATTCACTGATTTTTTATCGCGCTATCGCTGATATTGCAATCAATCAACTAAAACAAGGTGGAAATCTTTACTTCGAAATCAATGCGACTTTTGGAAATGAAACTGTTGATTTATTGGCGTTAAAAGGGTTCAAAAATATCATTTTAAGAAAAGATATCAACGGCAGGGATAGAATGATAAAAGCGGAATGGAAATAGGCAGCAGGCGAAAGGCAGTAGGAGGAACGGTTTTGTATCGGCTACTCCAATCTGTCGGTCAGGACACAAACTGTTTTAAATTGTTTCTTCCTACCTTGCAATCCAAAGAGTTCAACATTAATTATATAGAATCCAAGTTCTGCTTTTTGGTGATTTTCTTTAGTTCCGTCCCATTCGACAATATCCTGTGACCCAATCATTAAGTTGTTTGCTAATCGCTTAATTTCCAAACCATTTTCATTATAGATTCGGATATTAACCATCATACCAGGTTCGGCGGGCGAAAGTTTTATTAAGAACCGGTCATTAACACCATCGTCATTAGGTGAAAAGATTTTAGGTTCAAAAGTGACCATGTCAGAGGTTTCAGAAACAATCTCAGTGGCTGAGTTCTGATATCCGGGGGTGGCAAATCCTACAGTTTTTGAGGCAGAATGCCAATTTGAAGGATCGCTTGATGATTTGGAAAAACTATTTCTTTCGAGTGAAATTCCCTTCACGTCGCTGATCATTGGATGATGCATGTTTTCGAGGTAATGAAATTCATCAATTATTTCCATCTCTTTGTTTAACAGCACGACCCAACCTTCATCCAGATTATAAGCCGGGAACTTCTGCATTTCAAAAATACAGCCTGGACATGATGAATAATAGTCCGTTAATAATACTGCAGAATCCGAAGTAAACGCAGCATATTGTGAATCCATTAAAACCGCAGACCTGCCCGATAACTGATATTGTGTATTAATTTTAAGCGTCTTATCCCGTGACGCGAGATATAAATCCGACAATTCAATCTTCCTACCCGAGTGATTATAGATTTCTACAAAATCTACTCCTCCCGGAAACGGGTTAAAAAGAACTTCATTGATCAGCAGATCACCAGTTTTTGGAAGATAATACCAGAATTCACGATGCAAATCAGGAGATTTATTACCACATTCATCTGCTAATCCATTAATTATTAGATTATAAACAACACCGTTTTGGATTGAGCCTTTTGGAAAATGAATGGAGTATTTTCGGAGTTTACGATCAAATCGAATACTATCGGGAACGGGAAGTGAAGGTGAATAAGAAAATATTTTACCTGTAATTGAAAGCATATCAGGGATTTCCGAAATCGCGATTTCAAGTAAAACAGGGCTTGGAACGACAACAGAAATGACAGAGGGTGGTATAGTATCCAGATTATTCCTAAATACAGAGTTTTCTATTCCGGGTGTACCACCATTATCTGATATTGAGGTTTCCCAGTTTAAATCGGCACCGCACTTTCGCATAGGATCAATCCGCTCAAGGGAATAGCCACCATCAGCATATCCTTTACGATGCATGGTTGGCTTATAACTAAAGGAATCAATTAAAGCTTTGGAATCGGAATAGAGTTTCAGAATTACACCGTCATTAGCAAGCGTTAATCCGGATACCTCAAGAACTGTACCATAACCACTTAAAAGTGCATTACCGCCTGTTCCTGAGATTATTAAAAAGTTGCCTGATCCGATTGTTTTATCCGGCATAACTTTTTGCTTCCCATTCATTTCAAGTATCCAGTTTTTTAGATTAACCGGAAAATCAGCGGTGTTCTTCAGTTCAATATACTCAGTATTAGGAAGTTTAACAACCGGTGTGGGATCAACCATGAGCTCATTAAAAACGATATCGCCAAATTGAGCAGCCGGAATAAAAGAAAAACATATATCATTTACAGATGAAGGATCCCTTGCAAGTTCAGTCTGATTATTGCTTTTCAAATGCAGTCTCCATTGAGCCGGTTTTACCCAATTTTCAAATTGCCCTTTTTCAAAATCATCAATGAACATAAGTTGCCCATTACTTTCAAATGAGACAAAAAACATCAGGTAAAAAATAAATTTGTAAATATTCTTGTCCATATTTCGTGAATTATTAAGAATATTCAATATTTTTGCTTTATCAAACTCTGCAAATAGTTTTTATCGGAGTTTCTACAGTTAAAGTTAATAAATCTGAAGCAGAAATGAAAGCCTCCTGAGCAAAAGCTCACCAAAAAAGATGAAGTTACCAGGAGGGTTCCATGTGGCCTTAAAAAATAAATTATAATCACATGAAAGTAGCAATTGTTGGTGTTAGTGGAGCAGTAGGACAAGAGTTCTTACGCGTTTTGGAAGAACGCAATTTTCCGCTTGATGAACTGATAATCTTTGGTTCAATGCGGAGTACAGGAAGAGAATACACATTCAAAGGCAAGAAATTGCTCGTCAAAGAGCTTCAACATAATGATGATTTTAAGGGTGTTGATATCGCGTTAGTATCAGCAGGTGCAAGTATTTCAAAAGAGTTTGCCGCTACCATTACGAAATTTGGGACAATAATGATTGATAACAGCAGTGCTTTCCGTATGGAAAACGATATTCCACTGGTGGTTCCGGAAGTAAATGCTACTGATGCTAAAAATATGCCCCGCAGAATTATTGCCAATCCCAACTGCACTACCATTCAGATGGTTGTTGCATTAAAACCCATCGAAAACCTGTCTCACATCACAAGGGTTCACATCGCAACTTATCAAAGTGCAAGTGGCGCAGGCGCATCGGGGATGGATGAATTGCAGGCTCAGACTAAACAAATTGCTGCCGGTGAAGAACCGACCGTGGCCAAATTCGCTTACCAGATTGTTCAAAATCTGATTCCCCATATTGATGTATTTACTGAAAACGACTACACCAAGGAGGAGATGAAGATGTTTCACGAAACCCGGAAAATTATGCATTCCGACATCAAGGTGAGTGCAACAGCAGTTCGTGTTCCGGTACTCCGTGCACATTCCGAAGCCATCTGGGTTGAAACCGAGCAGGAAATCTCGCTGGATCAGGCCAAAGCTGCCTTCGCTAATGCTGTAGGGGTTATTGTCATTGATAAACCTGCTGAAAAGCAATATCCTATGCCCCTGCATCTTGCCGGACGTGACGAGGTTTTCGTCGGCAGGATACGTAAAGATCTTTCCAATCCTAATGGATTAGCTTTCTGGACTGTTTCAGATCAGATTAAAAAAGGTGCGGCATTAAACGCAGTACAGATTGCAGAGTATCTTGTAAAAGAAGGCGTTGTGAAATAAAGAAGACGGAAGTCTGGAGACAGAAGAATCAGAAGTTAGTAGAAAGAAGGCATAATTGTCGAATTGTCACATCGTCGAATTGTCTAATTAACTTTCATCATACACCTGATAGAGAAAATCGTTGAACGGAAAGCGCTGTATATGAACTGTTTTTACTTCTTCGTATAATACCTTTTTAAACTCCTCAATATTTGTTTTCTGCTTTGCCGAGATAAAAAGCGAGATATTTTCATGCTTACCGATCCACGATTGTTTCCAATCCTCCAGGCTCATGTTATCTTTGGTAGATGGTAACAGATCGTCATCCTCCTTTTCTACATATGTAAAAGCGTCAATCTTATTAAAAAGATAAATCATTGGTTTATCAGCAGCACCAATTTCCTCAAGCGTTTTATTTACTACCTCTACCTGAGATTCAAATCCTGCATGTGAAATATCGACAACATGAATCAACAGATCAGCTTCGCGAGTCTCGTCAAGTGTTGATTTGAACGATTCTACCAGATGATGTGGCAATTTTCGTATAAAGCCAACTGTATCAGTTAACAAAAATGGCAAATTTCCGATAACAACCTTGCGTACAGTAGTATCCAAAGTGGCAAACAGCTTATTTTCAGCAAACACTTCCGACTTGCTGATCAAATTCATAATAGTCGATTTCCCGACATTTGTATATCCGACCAATGCCACTCTAACCATTTTTCCACGGTTACGACGTTGAACCATCATCTGACTATCGATCTTTTCCAGCTGAGCTTTCAAAAATGAGATTCTCTCAAGAATAATCCTGCGGTCGGTTTCGATCTGCGATTCACCCGGTCCCCGTGTACCGATACCTCCTTGCTGACGTTCAAGATGGGTCCACAATCGGGTTAAACGTGGGAGCATATACTGACATTGAGCCAACTCAACCTGTGTTTTGGAATGTGCAGTCTGCGCCCTCTTTGCGAATATATCAAGTATAAGATTGGTGCGATCGAGTATTTTGCAGTTTAATACCGGCTCGATATTCCTGATTTGAGTTGGAGACAGTTCGTCATCAAAAATTACGGCGTCAATATCATGAACTTTAACAAAATCAGCAATTTCCTGGAGTTTACCAGTACCCACAAATGTTGCAGGATGCGGATTGTCTAATCGCTGAATAAACCGCTCCCAAACCTCTGCACCCGAAGTATCAACAAGGAAATCGAGTTCATCGAGGTATTCATTTACCTTTTTCTCATCTTGCCGGCCCGTAATTAATCCGACAATAACAACTTTTTCTTTCTGAACTGCAGTATCAAATAATTTCGCCATGTTGCAAAAGTAGTACAATTTGAACAAAAAAACCCGATCTGTCAGCTGACAGACCGGGTTAATATCATAATCAGATGCTAACTTATTGAAGCTGGAAATTGATGGGAACCGTAAAAGTTACGCGAACCGGTTTACCACGTTGCATACCAGGTTGCCATTTCGGAAGACTCATTATCACACGAAGTGCCTCTTTATCAATCGAAGGATCAACTCCGCGAGCAATTTTTGCATTCGAAACACTTCCATCTTTATCTACAACAAAATTCACAAAAACCTTACCCTGAATCCCATTTTCCTGAGCGAGGGTCGGGTATTTAATAGAAGTAGCAATGTATTTGCGTAAAGCTAAATTTCCACCCGGAAATACCGGCATATTTTCAACAACAACGAAAATCTCCTCTTCAACTTTTTCCTTTTCTTCGGTCGTTATCTGTACAAAAGCAACCTCAACTTTGGTATCTTTTGTAGCCTCAGAATCCATGATTTCAAGTTTGTCATTAATTTTGGTATCATCAGCAACAATATTCAGAATCTCGACAGCTGCCGGAGGAGGTGGTGGTGATGGCAGTTTTACTTCTTCCTGGCGGGTAATAGGAACCATCTCCTCACTGATCTCTAAGGCAGCTACCTGACCGAGTGATTCGGCTTTAGTCACTTTCTCCGTATAAGTGAAAGCAAACAAGACTATCGCAAGGGAAACGAACATGCCGATCTGGAGGAAAAGTCCCCTTTTAATTTCCAGATCTGCTTTTTTCGACTTTTTGAGTTCCATAATTAACTTATTTTTACTCAAATTAGTGGCCATAAAGATAGTTAATAATCACCTAAAATAAAAGGAATGGAATAATTTCTGAATCTCTGTACTAAAAAAACCAAATTAAATTCCAATCAATTGTCTAATGAATCATTATGGCCAAATTACCGGAAGTTTAAATTGAAAACTGATTGCTGATTCACAAAAAATTGTATTTTTGCAGTCGAAATTACGGGGGATTAGCTCAGTTGGCTAGAGCGTTTGACTGGCAGTCAAAAGGTCATCGGTTCGATTCCGATATTCTCCACTGAAAATAAAAGAGTTACAACTATTGTTGCGACTCTTTTTTTATGCGTACACAAACAACTCAGCGATTTAGGTAGTTTAAGTGGGTGTTATATACATAAGGATAGTCAGTATTAAAGAGTGAACGAATTAATCTAAACCGATCAAAAAAACCAGCTCAACATTCATTGATCAAGATCCAATATAGGTCAAAAGTTCACTGCAAAGTTTTTTTTGCCAGCTTATCATATCAGAAGTGTTTAGAGGAAGTTTTAATTTGATTAGTGAACACAGATAACTTTTGTTCTCGCCTCTTTCATGCAGGAAGGATCTATGACGGGATACAAAGGAATCATCTGGATACACCAAAGCTGTGTAACTTGATTCAAAATATTTGGTGTACACATACATTTGTTTTAAATCATCATCCTGTTTTAATTCCGGACAATCAATTCCATCTAAGCGTACTTTGATTTGTTCTTTTGCACCTTTAAGTACGACAACAGTACGCTTAGTCCCTCAAGCAACGAACACTAAATCCACTTAGTTTTTGGTTATAAAAACGGTAAAGTTCGGAGCTGTTGTAGGTAGGGCTACGAGGCCATGCATTAAGTATATCAGCAGAAGTATTGCTCCAAAAGTATCCAACGTTTCCCTGATTACCAAAATTGCCCTGACTGTCACGGGCTCCAGCTGGAATGGCAGTAAAACCGCTTTCATTAGTTGCACCAGTGTTTGGAAATGTCCATTTAGTATTACCATTTTCTTTCATTTGGCCCCCTGCAACAGTTACACCACCAAGATAAGTTGTTAAAGTTGTCCACTCGGCATCGGTTGGCACATGCCAGCCGTCGGGGGCAATGTTTCGGCTGTCGGCTATTGCATACCAATTGTACAGAGCACCATAAGTAGCCTCATTTATAGTTGCATTATTATTGTACCAGGAGTATGCACCGGTAGTTAAAACTGACCAGGCTGCATCGGCTGTTACGTTGGCTATTGGCTCACCATTGCGGTATTTCGTAACTTTTAAATTTTCAGCCATCCAAACCTGTCCGCCAATAACAATAGTATTGTATGTATTTCCATCAATATCAGTAACAGAATTATCAGAGGCAGATGTCTTGAATGAAACTTCGCTTCCATACCCAGTACCTATACTATTTATTGCATAAGCTCTCAAATAATAGGTTGTATTTGTTGTAAGGCCTGTGAGATTGCTTGTGAAGCTGCCTGATCCTGCTCCATCAGTTGTTTTAGTGCTTGCCGTTGTTGGATTTGCCGAAGTACTCCAACAAACTCCTCTTGTGGTTACTACTGCTCCTCCATCATTACTAATATTTCCTCCACTTGTTGCTGTTGTTGACAAGAGAGTAGAGATAGCGGTAGTCGTCAAAACAGGCAAAATTGCCATTGCAGCTACGGTTATCTGGTTTCCATATGCTGTCCCTATGCTATTGGTGGCATAAGCCCTGATATAATAGGTCGATCCTGGTGTTAAACCGATAACGGAACTTGCAAAAATACCTGATCCTGCTCCATCAGTTGTTTTAGTGCTTGCCGTTGTTGGATTTGCCGAGGTACTCCAACAAACCCCTCTTGTGGTTACTACTGCTCCTCCATCATTACTAATATTTCCTCCACTTGTTGCTGTTGTTGACGTGAGAGCGGAGACAGCGGTAGTTGTCAAAACAGGCAAAATTGGTATTGCAGCTACGGTTATCTGGTTTCCATATGCTGTCCCTATGCTATTGGTGGCATAAGCCCTGATATAATAGGTCGATCCTGGTGTTAAACCGATAACGGAACTTGCAAAAATACCAGAACCTGTTCCATCCGTAGTTTTGCTGTCTGCAATGGTTGGATATTGGTTAGTACTCCAACATACTCCTCGGGATGCTACAGTCGCACCTCCATCGCTCGTAATATTACCTCCACTTGTTGCGGTAGTTGAAGTAACAGCTGTCACATCAGATGTAGTCAAAACTGGCATTAAGGCCAAAGTTGTAAATGTTATCTGGCTACTGTAAGCAGTTCCTACACTATTAGTTGCGTAAGTCTTTAAATAATAAGTTGTACCCGGGTTTAATCCTGTAATGGGACTAATGAAAATGCCTGATCCTTTCCCATTAGTGATATTGTTGTCTGTTATAGTGGGCGTTTGATTGGTTGAACTCCAACAAACTCCTCACGCTGTAACCGGAGCACCACCATCTGAGGTTATCTCTCCTGAGCACGAAGCTGTTGTGGTTGTGATATTGGTTACAGTTGCAAGTGTGATTGTTGGTAAGACCTTCGTTGGCTCTTTTTTGCAATTCCATAATAGTGGTAGCAATAATCCGGTAAGGAATATTTTATAAATAGCAGATTTGATATTCATTATTGTGAATTTAGGAATAAGATTACTCAAAAGTAATATAATGTATTTATGATTTGGAAAGCATCCCATTTTTATTTCAATGCAGAAACACCAAAAGATCATAAAAATCTTAAGCAACTCTTCTGATTGACAGCGAATGATATCGAGGTGTTTAGAGGAAGTTTTAATTTGATTAGTGAACGCTGTTCACCTCACACCGTTTCCAACCCAAAGGCATAAGTAAAAGGTATGATCTTTTTACCCTCAATATTATCTTTCCAGGCTGGTTCGCGATGACTTATATCTGCGATTTCGCTGGCTGATTTATCTTTAAATGTGTTGGCGACGTAATCCAATGCTTCAAGTTCGGAGGTTGTAAAGAATGATGGATCAAAATGCACTTCTCCGGATGGAAGAATTTGTTCCACCTCTCCATAGTTAGTCATTGTAGTCTCTTTGCAAATTATGCCTTCTTCAACCAATGCCTCAAACAGGTATTCAAAATGGTTGGGAACTGGTCCAAGAGGAATTGCGGCATATTTTAATCCGGTAATACTTTGGGCTGTATTTCTGAAATGTACAAAATCAGAATAGAACAGTAACTTATTCATTTTGGTTTTATAGGGACTTTGTCGTTCTGCAAAGTAGAGAATTACATTTTTTGTTTTTTCCCGGTTGAAAGCTTTAAATCCGGTTGTAATATCAGGCTGGAAATAAAACCGGTAAAGTGGATCATTACAGAAACAAGAATCTGTTCTAAGTTTCAGTACAGGCTTCAAAATTTTGTCACACTCCTTTTCTTCTAATCCACTGTATTCCTTAATATATTTTTCAAAACCTTCTGGTTTGCTGATCATCTGAATCAGATTAGCATTCGCTCTTGAAGGGATTTCGCCATCTTCGTAATTTCTCCATGAATTGGCTCCCATGCCCAATAGATCGGAAATTTTGGCGGCTGAAAGTTCATATTTTGTACGTATTTCCTTAATATCCTCTGGAAATGGAACATGATACCTGACCCGGTATTGATTGACGACCTGATTGTAATTCAAGGTTGAAAATTGTTCATCTTCAAACTTCTCTTCGGTATCCTCGCATTGATAATAATGAAACCAGATCGAATATATTTCTTTCCTGTAAATCATGTCGCGCAACTCTTTGCCGACTCTCATCTCTTTACCTGTTATTGGACTTTTCATCTTTACAATTTGAAAGGGTAATTCATATTGTATTCGGCAGGATGAAATGAGATACAAATGGTTTCTGAATTTAATTTACCCATACTAATTTTAATGTATACTTCAGTTCTTTTAACATCCTTGCCAAATACCCACATAGCTGGAATACCATAAATCTGATCTTCAATAGGACCTTGAGAATAATCCTCTAAAGTCAATTTTTCAATAATCTCTTTTCTTTTATTTGAACTAATATCCAAATCCAACAGTGCCTGAGAGTTTTTTCCTCGTTCGTCCCAAAAGGTGATGCGGAAAGTCCTCAATTTCACTTTAAAATCGTTCAAAAAATGCTCAACCTCGTGTTTGGTTGCCATCGGTTACAAAATTAGGTGATTCATTTGTATTTTATACTTTAAAGTTGAATGTTGTACAACATGTTTAATTAATATTAACTTTAAAGTTGAATTTCATTATTTCCCATACCTCATACCCTCATCAGCCACCATCCTCACCTCATCATCCACATTCATCTTTTTTGTTCTCCCACCCTTCTCCAATCCGGCTTTGGCTTGTTTTATTTGCTCCATCAAATCGAGGGAATCGCCATTGGGGTCATCGTGAATGTATTTTTCTGCTAAAATCCCAAGATTGGCCAGAATAGGATATTCGGTTGATAGAAACTTAAAGTTACTCTCCATGAGATTGATTAGAGCTGATTATTGGTCTGCCGAAGGTAAAGATTCTAATCAGGAAAAGAAAGATTATGAACAAAGAAAAAATATCACATTTTTAAGATGTATTCAAACCTCAAATATCTTGCTGCCACTTTTATTTTTCGGTTTAGCTAAATAGCCGTTTTACTCACAAAAAAACCTGCCAGGCACTCGTTCCCGGCAGGTTTAATTCAACTTACGACAAGTGTCACCATAAGTGAGGGGGTGACTTGAAGTCACCCCCTCACTAAACAGATCATCCTTTGCATTGCGACCCGATCGTATCGACATATTATTGCCGTATCTTTCAATCCGCTGATTTAGCTCATCGACAAATGCTTTGTACGCCGCATCACCATTTACAATAATCAGAGCGTTAATCCGATTTGTGATAATACGGTAAGCGGCATCCAATTCGAGTCGGACCTGTTTCATTCGTAACTGGGTCTTTGCAGCTTCCTGCGAGTAACGGCTTTTCATCAGCGTATCGAACGCGGTATTGTTGGCCTGCAATTCGGTCAGCCAACCCGAAATACCCAGCGTAGTAACATCGGCTGCGTTGTTGCTGTTAAGATCCGATATTAATGCATTGATGGCAGCCGTTTCTTCATCATATGACTTCAGTGTCAGGTTGCCATAATGGTCAAACACTACCTGTATACGCGACGCAGCTTGCCGGACTAATGGATTGAAATGATTACCACCAGCTTTTACCGTGTCGGATAAACCGCGAAATGTGAAATCGCGAGAATTTAAATTGTAGAATTTCCATAGTTGATTCAATTTTAGTTATTTATTAATAAATGATTGGTAATCGATTTAATAAATAAACGGTGTAATCCTGATTTTTTCTTTCCTCAAAGTGTGAAAACCTGTCCGATTTCTCGTTGAGTCATCCGCCCCTGGGCGAACATTAAAACGAGGGCTCGTTTGCTCGTTCGACCAAGGGCGAACGACTGCCTGATAGCTGGTTTGACAATTTACAAGGGGCGAACGACTGACCGGGGTCTCGTTTGGATCGTCGCCCCTGGGCGACTGACCGAACGAGTGGTCGTTCTGAAAATTATAGGGATACCACGCTCCTTCTTGCCTTAGGGAGGACGAATCGGATAAAAAGGACGGCTGGGTTTATTGGAAAACAGGCCGTACATACGATTCAGATCATCTTTATTGTGAATCGGCACAATTGCTTCCATTTGATTGATTAATCAGATCTTACAATCACAAAGCCACAATCATTTTCTTTCTTAACAAATGTTTTATTTATACCTGTTATTGCACATTAATAGGAATCACCCTTCATTTGTTACCCGTTTTTTCAGGCTTTTTTCAATTTTTTTTCTCCGATTTTTTATAAAGTTTAAAATCAAGCTATTAGACTGAAATGAAAATTTTTAAAGAGTTAGAGTTGCCTAAAAGTGTGAGGAGGGAAACACAAAATACAAAATCTCTTTTTTATGCTTTTTATGCTTTTTATTTGCGTATTTTTGTCTTTTAAACCTATTGGATATAGTCCTTGCTAAAATCAAAATACAGGCCATGAAAAATGATTTAAAGATGGAAACAGTACTGTTACAAATTAATAACAATAAGGCCTACAAGCTTCTGGAAGATCTGGAAGACTTGAAAATAATCAAAGTTCTGGAAAAAAGTATAACTCCGAAGCAAAAACTTTCGAATAAATATGCCGGCAAACTGCCTACTGTAATTGCAGAAGAACTTCAAAACTATGTAATCCAAAGTCGTGACGAATGGAACAGCCACAATATTTGATCGATACCAATTCCGTTATTGACCCACATAGCTTATAAATCAAAAGTTTCCATTCAGAAGCCAGGTTTCTATTGCCATCAAAAATGCACTTACTTTCCTTGGTCTGAAATAAAAATTGAAATTGCAAACTTGCGATTCAGTCACTCCCGAAAACTTTTATTGTTTACTTACGTTGTAATAGACAATAATGGTTTTAAGATATTCAAAACTGTAAAATTATGCCTTCAATTGTAGCCGTATCTAAAATTGACTTTCCTTTTAAAGTCGACCAACAGGAAGTAAAACAAGGAGCCAGAGTATTATTTGCTCCATCTTTTCCTCAAATAGATAAAATATTGAGTGCCTTTGATAATACGGAAATAAAAACAAGGAATTTTTGTAAACCGCTAAATTACTATTCCACACTTCATAGTTTTGGAGAGCAAAACGCAGAATACATACGAATATCTCTCGAATATTCGGTTAAAGCAATAGAAGAATGTATCTCGTCTGCCCAAATCAACAAGGAAGAAATCACAGATATAATATTTATTTCAACAACAGGACTTTCCACTCCGAGTTTGGATGCACTCATCATCAACGAAATGAAGCTAAACCAGAATATCTGTCGTATCCCGGTTTTCGGGTTAGGGTGTGGTGGTGGAGTTTCGGGTTTTTCAAAAGCAAATGTTTTGGCAAAGGCTAATCCGGATGCTGTGGTTTTGTTGGTAACGGTAGAATTGTGCTCTCTGACTTTTTTAAGAAATGATTACAGTAAAAGTAATTTTATAGGAGCAAGTTTATTTGCCGACGGTGTTGCTGCCTGTATTATTGCCGGGGATAACCATCCAACCATTAAAAAAAATGCAATTACAATTCTTTCCGCTCAAAGCAAATTGTATTACGATACGCTTGATGTGATGGGGTGGGAATTTCTTGATAACGGATTTAAAGTTTTGTTCTCACAGGATATTCCAACCATCATTGCAAAAAACATTCTTGATGATGTGTCTTCATTCCTGGAAAAGTACCAATTGAATCTTTCGGATATTAAAAATTTTATTTTCCATCCTGGAGGTAAAAAGGTATTAACAGCTTATGAAGATGCCTTAAAGGCAGACGGAGATTTTCTGAAAAACACCAGAGAAGTGATGAGTGAATACGGCAATATGTCAAGCTCAACAGTTTTATATGTTTTGGAAAGATTCATTTCAAAAGGTTTTACGAATGGTTTCGGATTAATGATGGCGATGGGGCCTGGATTTTCAAGCGAGATGGTTTTACTTCAGATGATCAACACAAAATGATTTTTATTCTTTTTATCTCATTTATCATTCTTCAGCGCATAGGGGAATTGCTTCTTTCGGGAAGGAACGAGAAATGGTTGTTGAAAAATGGTGCCATTGAATATGGAAACCAACATTACAAACTTATTGTATCGCTTCACTTCCTGTTTATCTGTGCACTAATTTTCGAATATGTAATTCGGATGACCTCATCTTACAGTTTATCGCTGCTCGTTTTCTATTTTTTAATTCTTGCATTTAAAACCTGGACTATTTTATCATTAGGAAAATTCTGGAATACAAGAATTTATCGCATTCCGAAAGCTCCTCTAATAATTAAAGGACCGTACAGATATTTTAAACATCCGAATTATTTAATAGTTATTGCTGAAATTATAGTTATTCCACTTACATTTCGCCTATATTATACCGCAATTATATTTAGTTTCCTCAATGCAATCATGTTGTTCGTGAGAATTAAGGAGGAAAACAGGGCTTTGGAAATTTAAAACATTTAACAACCAATTTTGCGATTTAAGTAATGAGAATAAATTAGATATCGTATTTCAAAATATAATATTTGAGTCTGTGAAAAATCTTTTTTTTGCCACTAAAACACAAAAACACCAAAGCCCACCAAAGGTTAAGTATTAAACAAGTGCTTTTGGTGTCCCGAAATTTTGGGATTGGTGACCTGGAGATTTGGTGGCATTTTTTGTTTGATACTTTTCGGAAGCCCTCAATTATGGGAATACCCCATTAACCATTTTTATTTCTTAGTCCACAAAACACGAAATATTCCTCATCAGTATTTAATAACATTTTCAGAAGTCACTAAGCCTTCGATAGTTTAAATACCTTGTATAACTCGAACCAGAGTATGCTTAGGAATCCTGCTCCTATGCAAATTAAAGCTTCGACAAATGAAATTTTGTCAAATTGAAATAAATTGAGAAGAAACGGAATATTCAGAATTAAAACCAGAAAAAAACCTGCACCGCCGGCAACCCATTTTACAGTCTTATTCGAAGTTAATAAGATCTGAAAAATATTTCTTGTCCATGACCTGTTCGATAAAATGACTGCAATGTTAGAAGCAATCAGGGTTGTAAAAGCTAAAGCTCTGACTTCGCGTTCAGAATATCCATACTTTAAACCAAAGAGGTAAACTGCAAATACAATGATCAATATACCAATTCCCTGAGAACAACTCAGCAAAATTTTCTTTGCTCCAAAAAATGGTTCATCATACGCCTTAGGTTTACGACTCATCACATTGCGTTCCTCTTTTTCCGCTTCGAAAACTATTGAACATGCCGGATCAATAATCAATTCGAGAAAAACAATATGTACCGGCCATAAAATCAAGGGAAGATCTGCGAAAAACACAGGAATCAATGATAGACCGGCAATCGGGACATGAATCGCAAATATATATCCTAAAGCTTTTTGGAGGTTATCGAAGATTCGACGTCCCATCCTCACTGCCCCAACTATTGAGGCAAAATTATCATCCATAAGTACAAGTGAGGCTGCTTCGCGCGCAACGTCAGTACCCTTCTCTCCCATCGCAATTCCGATGTTTGCAGCTTTCAGGGCAGGTGCATCGTTAACCCCGTCACCTGTCATTGCTACAATCTCATTATTCCGTTTAAGAGCATTTACAATTTTGAGTTTCTGCTCAGGCACCACACGGGCAAAAATGTTTACTGTTTTTATTTTATCAGCCAATTCTATTTCAGACAACTCGACCAGTTGAGGGCCGGTAATGACGGCCTCGCAATTCTTCAGTCCAATTTCACGCGCTATATTTATCGCCGTAGCCTGATAATCACCCGTAATCATAATCACCCTTATCCCCGCTTTGTAACATTCGGCAACTGCCAATGGTACATTTTCGCGAATAGGATCGGAAAGCCCGATTAAGCCGACAAATTCGAAATTAAAGTCGTGCTGAATATCAGGCAGTTCGGATAGAACCTCAACATCTTTAGCCACCCCAAGAACTCTTAAGCCGCTTGCAGCCAATGCTTCTATCGCTTGTGCCAATTCAGCTTTCCGTTCTTCCGCAAGATGGCAAAGATCAAAAATTGCCTCCGGAGCTCCTTTGGCAGCGATTGTCCTTGTTTTTGTTTCTGTATTATTAAATACGCGTGACATCGCCAGTAACTCTTTCGAAAGCGGATACTCCTTGATCATCTTCCAATCAGAATGGAGATGTTCCGTATTCTTCAAAAACTGTTCCCCAACTACCGTGATGGCTTTTTCCATAGGGTCGAAAGGATTGACCTGACTCGACAAAATCCCAAATTCAATAATCTCGTGAAACTCTTCAGGGAATGTACTTTCTGCATGTACAGTCATAAAATCTTTCCCGTTGAAAAGGCGGGCAACAGTCATCTTATTCTGTGTCAAAGTGCCTGTTTTGTCTGTACATAATACTGTGGTAGAACCAAGTGTTTCGACAGCTGCCGGTTTTCGGGTGAGTACGTTTTTTTTAGAGATGCGCCATGCACCTAAAGCAAGAAAAATAGTCAGGACAACCGGGAACTCTTCTGGTAACATGGCCATTGCTAAAGTAATTCCGGCCAAAAAGCCTTTCAATAAATCACCACGGGTCATTGTATAAACTGCAATTACGACAAGACAGAGCGCTATCCCAATAACAGCGAGTTTTTTAACCAACGCACCCATCTCCCGCTTCAATTTGGTCGGTTCATCTTTCACCTCACTGAGCGCTTTCCCTATCTTACCAATCTCAGTATTTAATGCAGTTGAAGTTACTTTTGCGATTCCGTTCCCCTGAACAATAATTGAACCCGAAAAAACGAAAGGTAAATCATCACCACCAGGCCTTGCCTGAATTGTTCCTTCAGTCCATTCGGCTTTGCGGACAGGAACAGGTTCACCGGTCAAAAGAGATTCATCAGCACTTAAGTTAACTGAATATATAACAAGTGCATCTGCCGGAACTCTGTCCCCTTCCTGAAGAATCATAATATCGTCGGTAACCACTTCCCGGCCTGCAATCCGCTTTTCGACCCCATTACGAATTACAAGTGCACGCGGGCTGGCCAGATCTTTCAATGCATCAAGGGCTTTCTCGGTTTTCTTCTCCTGATAAAACTCTATCCCCATGATTACAAATACAAATCCAAGTAACATCAAACCCTCCTGAACATCACCCAAAAATAAATACAGCGATCCGCACGCTACAAGCAAAAGAAACATCGGTTCCTGAAAAACTCCCAGCGCTATATAGAACAGACTCTTAGGTTTTGAAGATGGCAATTCATTGAACCCAGCCGTTGCTATTCTCTGTTTCACCTGTTCATCTGTCAATCCCTGAATCTTTTCTGTCCTAACACTCTTGTCGGTCATCGTCATAAAATTATTAGTTTGATCTATCAAATTATAAAATTATTTCATTATCTTTTCAAGCAACCTTGTGAGCTGACCCATTTCATCCGTATCAATCTTTTTTTCAATCTCTTCAGCCATTCGGCGATGGGCATATTCGTGCATCTGATTGATCAGTTTTCCTCTTTCGGTTAAATGTAGATGTGTATTACGTCTGTCGGCATCCGATTGAACCTTATATACCAATTCCTTCTCTATCAGTTTATCCACCAATACAGTAATGGTCGGCTTTGTTAGTTTCATAGCCGCTGCCAACTCAGTCAGATTCGGGTTCTCACGTTCGCTGATCATCTCGAGATAATGCATTTGTGTGAGTGTGAGTTCTTTGAAATTATATTGTTCTTTGGCTTCTTCCTCCATTCGCCCCATGTAAGCGGATACCTTTGCAATAATCTCTTCAAGTTTTCCCATTTCCAAATCTGATTATAATTGTCTTTGAACTGCAAATATAGTTAGAGTTGTCTAACTAAAAAAATACACATTAAAAAATATAGCGTTAAAGGTGAAGATTAAAAATACATGCGACTGGCAATTTTTCAAATCACTCTTAAATACCAGGTTAAGGCAGTAGGTAATAGGGGATCAATTCAGAATGCTGAAGGCATTTTTAGAATGCAGTGAAACAATAAGGTCAATAAGGTTTCTTTAAGGTGGGTTTCATCTGGCTACTAAGATACTGTGATTACTTCCAAATTTTTCCCAAATTAATTTCCTAAATTTTCTTTTTTTATCTTTGCCAAGCAGAAAGAAGGCTTCAGTCGATTCGTTGAACCGAAGTCTATCTAGTGGCGGAGAATTTATTCTC
>JAPLDR010000088.1:0-10173 GCA_026391655.1 Bacteroidia bacterium
CTGTAAATCAGCTATTGAAAGCGTATACAATGTTCGAAAAGGATATTGAATACGTGCTCATAGAGGGCAAAGTCAAGATTGTTGATGAACAAACCGGTCGTATTATGGAGGGGCGTCGCTACTCCGATGGTTTACACCAGGCAATCGAAGCAAAAGAGCGCGTAAAAGTTGAGGACGCTACCCAAACTTTTGCAACCATCACGCTACAGAATTATTTCCGCATGTACCATAAACTTGCGGGAATGACCGGAACGGCTGAGACTGAAGCAGGTGAACTCTGGGATATTTATAAACTGGAGGTTGTAGTTATCCCAACCAATCAGCCTGTGATCCGGAAAGATCATGAGGACTATGTTTACAAAACCAAAAAAGAGAAATACAACGCCATTATTGACGAAATCGTCAAACTCAATAAAAAAGGTCAGCCAATGCTTGTGGGAACCACCTCTGTTGAGATCTCGGAATTGTTGAGCCGGATGTTGCAAATGCGTGGAATCAAACATCAGGTACTGAATGCAAAACTCCATCAACGTGAGGCTGATATTGTGGCCGAAGCGGGTAAATTAGGAATGGTGACCATCGCAACCAATATGGCAGGTCGTGGTACTGATATTAAACTTACACCAGAAACACGTGATTTAGGTGGTTTGGCCATCATTGGCACTGAAAGACATGAGTCACGTCGTGTCGACCGGCAGTTGCGCGGACGATCGGGTCGTCAGGGTGATCCAGGTTCATCGCAATTCTTTGTTTCACTTGAAGATGATTTGATGCGACTTTTCTCTTCAGGCAGGATTGTAAGCATTATGGATAAACTTGGATTGAAAGACGGGGAAGTGATTCAACACTCGATGATCTCCAAATCAATTGAGCGTGCACAGAAAAAGGTAGAAGAGAATAACTTCGGGATTCGTAAGCGTTTGCTCGAATACGACGATGTGATGAACTCGCAGCGTGAAGTAATCTATAAAAAACGTCGTCATGCGCTGTTCGGAGAACGTATCGATGTCGATATTCTGAATATGATTTTCGACATGAGTGATTCGATTACTGCTGAACACCAACCGAATGGAAGAGATGGTTTCGAAGACTTCAGACTTGATCTGATTCGCTCTTTATCGCTTGATGTGCCGGTTACCGAAGACGAATTTGTAGAGATGAAACCAGATGAAGTTGGCGATAAAATTTATCATGCAGCTATCGGTAATTTTACGCGTCGGTCGCAGGCAATCTCCAAACAGGCATGGCCCGTCATTAAAAATGTGTACGAGACCAAGTCGCATATTTACAACAATATAGTAGTTCCAATTACGGACGGTTTAAGGTTATTCAATATTGTGACCAATCTTGAGAAAGCTTATAAAACTCAGGGTCAGGATCTTGTAAAATCATATGAAAAACAGGTGATTCTGGCAACAATCGATGAACACTGGAAAGAAAATCTACGCGAACTCGATGAACTGCGTACTTCGGTTCAAAATGCTTCCTATGAGCAGAAAGATCCGCTTTTGATCTATAAACTCGAATCGTTTAACCTGTTTAAGGCGATGATGGAAAGGATCAACAAAGGGGTTGTTTCCACGTTGATGAAAGGGCAAATTCCAATCAGTGATCCTGATCAGGTTCGCGAGGCACCAGTTGTAGGTCGTCATGCTGACCGTTCCAAATATCGCGAAGAGAAAAGTGATGCTTCGGGACATTCATCCGAAAAAGCTGAAGAGAAACCGGTACAACATGTTCAGCAGGTGCGGGTGACTCCGAAAGTAGGACGGAATGAGCCTTGTCCTTGCGGTAGCGGTAAGAAATTTAAAAACTGCCATGGTCACAATATGGTGGATTGAAGTTATTAGTAAGAATTGAAAATATTTCAAAATGAGCACACTTTTGGCAATACATTGGAACCCCAGTCCGGAACTTTTTAGTCTTGGTCCTATATCCATCCGCTGGTACGGACTGATGTTTGCAATGGGCTTTCTTTTCGGATTTTCCATCCTGACCAAAATGTTTAAGTTCGAAGGATCAAATCCCGAATGGGTTGAGACACTTTTTGTCTATGTAATTATTGCAACCATTGTCGGCGCCCGGTTAGGACATGTTTTCTTTTATGGCTGGGAATATTATTCACAACATCTTATTGAAATAGTTCTTCCGATTGCAAAAGGGGCGGATGGATATAAATTCGTTGGATTTCAAGGACTTGCGAGTCATGGTGGTGCTTTTGGAATTTTTATTGCAGTCTGGATTTTCTCTAAAAGGGTTACCAAACGACCTGTTTTTTGGACACTCGACCGTCTCCTGGTACCAATCGCACTCGTTGGTGCCATGATCCGGACCGGAAACCTGATGAACTCCGAAATTTACGGTGTTGCCACTAATTTACCCTGGGGATTTATTTTCGACCGGAACAATGAGACGATTGCCAAACATCCCACAATGATTTATGAAGCGTTATGCTATTTAATCACTTTCGGATTGATGATGTATTTCTATTATAAAAAGAAGGATTTAAAGGATCGGACCGGCTTTTTAACCGGAGTTTTCTTTATTGGCATGTTTTTCACCCGTTTTTTAATCGAATTTGTCAAAGAGAATCAGGAAGCTTTCGAGAATGGTATGGCGCTTAATATGGGGCAGATACTCAGTATCCCGTTTATAATCGCCGGAGTATGGCTGATCTATCATTCGCTGACACATCCTCCGGTGGTTTACAAAAACAAATAGGGTTTGCACACCAGACATTAAGTTATTCTAAATTTTAAAGAAGGAGGCTGATCATAATCTCGGCGTCCGTTGCGTAAATCTTCGTGGACTTTGCGATAAAAAAGATTTAACCGCAAAGTCCGCGAAGGAGGCGCAAAGTTCGCTAATGTCAATATCAGAAAAGTGGTTATAGTATCGGTAAGAATATAATGCGATTCACACATCAGGTTTTCAGACGCATGGCTTGCGTCTCTACAATCCTTCATTCTTTCATTCTTACCGCCTCATACATCACCTCAATCGGATGAACCGCCGTTCTCCCCGTTCCATCTTTGATATGATGTCTGCAACTGGTACCGGGTGCTGCAATAGTCACTGATTCAGTGCTTATACGAATTTCAGGAAAGAGTACCATTTCACCGATTTGCATCGAAAGGTCGTAATGTTCCTTCTCGTATCCGAACGATCCTGCCATTCCGCAACAACCTGTTTTCAATTCCTGAACTGTATAATTTTCAGGCAAACCTAGCATTTGCCGTGTCGCCAGGGAAGAGGCGATCGCTTTTTGCTGGCAATGGGCGTGAAGCTTAATCTCCCGTTTTTCGCGTGTAAATTGGGTTGCCATTATATTTCCTTTCTCCATTTCACGGACAAAAAACTCATCAAACATTAGGGCGTTTTTCCCAAGTTCAACAGCTGTTTTCTGCAATTGTTGATCTACTAACTCCGGGTATTCATCACGGAAAGTTAGAATTGTGGAAGGTTCTATTCCAATCAGGGGAGTGTCTGCTGTGATAATATTTTTCAGCAGCAGCACATTATCTGTTGCTATTTTTTTTGCTTCGCGAACCAGCCCCTTCGAAAGAAAGGTTCTGCTGCTTTCACGATGTTTCGGAATCACTACTTCATATCCAAGCCGATTCAGAAGCAGAATTGCCTTGATCCCTATTTCCGATTCCTGGTAATTCGTAAACTCATCGGCAAACAGATATACTTTTCCTTTCACTCCGGTTTGGCCCGGGTGTTTTGCATCCCAACTTCGCAGGCTTTGGGCTGAATAACCTGGGATTTTCCGCTTAGGATGAAATCCAATCAGACTGTTGACCCACGATTGATTCAGAAAAAAGTTGGTAACCGGGTTCATTGCCATGGCAAGTCTTCCCAGTCGGGGCAAATAAGCGATCAGTCTGGACCTGAATGGAATTCCTTTTACATCATAATATTGCTGCAGAAATTCAGCTTTTATTTTGGCCATATCGACATTCGACGGACATTCACCTTTACAACCTTTGCACGAAATACAGAGATCGAGTACATCATAGATCTCTTTTTGAATCAGAGTATTATTCTTGTCTGAATGGTGCATAAACTCCCGAAGAATGTTGGCCCGGGCCCGGGTTGTTTTATCTTCA
Organism: Bacteroidia bacterium; assembly: GCA_026391655.1. Lineage (GTDB taxonomy): Bacteria > Bacteroidota > Bacteroidia > Bacteroidales > Prolixibacteraceae > JAAFHB01. Next base: position 4,113 of record JAPLDR010000088.1, read on the forward strand.
TCGCGTGTCGCCATATAGGTCGGGCACATGGTTCCTCCAATGATTTCCGATTTCCGGCAGTCACCCGATCCATTGCATTGTTCAACAGCCTGAAGATAACCATGCGTTGAGGAGAAGTCGATGGTTGTCTGAATTTCGGGATAACGATTTGTCAGTTCAAACCGAAGGTTTTGCGTGATAGGCGGAACATCGGTAATCTTCCCGGGATTCAACACATTCAAGGGATCCCAGGTGTGCTTAATCTCCTGAAACAAACTGTAGATCTGCTCCCCAAACATAAACGGAATAAACGATCCGCGCAACCGACCGTCGCCATGTTCGCCCGACAGCGAACCTCTGAATTTTTTGACAAGTGCGGCAACATCCTGCGCAAGCGAGACATATATTTTCTGATCTTCCGGATCTTTCAGGTTCAACAATGGCCGCAAATGCAGTTCACCTGTGGCAATATGGGCATAATAGACACAATTCAGACCATATTTTGCAATAATTGTTTTAAATTCCGCAACATACGCGGGTAGTTTTTCGGGCGCTATTGCCGTATCTTCAATAACGGTAGTACTCCGTTTATCACCTGGAATATTGGATAATAATCCTAATCCAGCTGTACGGAGTTCCCAAACTTTCTTAATTTGATCATCACCAAAAATCAGCGGAAAGTTGTAGCCATAACCAGCTTCGGTAAGTTCTTTGACCATTCCGCTATATGCCATTTCAATCGCTTCACGCGTGTCGGCGGCAAACTCAATCATCAGAATGGCTTTAGGGTCGCCTTCTATAAAGAAACGGTTTTCCCGCTGCGAAAGGCTCTCTTTAGTGCAGTTCATAATGATATCATCCATGAGCTCAATCGTTGAAGGATGGTGCTTTAAAACTATGATATTGGCATAAAGTGCCTCTTCGAGCGACGAAAAATGAGCCGGCACCACGCATTTTATTTTAGGAGGTAACGGAATCAGGTTCAATTTAATGGCTGTCGTGAAAGCAAGCGTTCCTTCAGAGCCGGCTAACAGTTTAGAAAAATTAAAGGTCTTGCCATTTTCTGTGAAAGGATCTGTATCCATTAAAAAATCAACAGCATAACCCATATTCCGACGTGCAACGGCAGCTTCAGGATAAACTTCAGTGATTTTATTTCGCATCTTTTCATCCGAAAGCACTTCATTGATCTGGCAGTAAATCTTTGTTTCAAGTTTTCCGGGATCCGATTTGCATTTGGCTTCAAATTCTGCTTTTGTCAGGGGCCCAAACACCGCTTCCGATCCGTCCGAAAGCAAGGTCTCTACTTCGAGTACATGCTCGCGTACACTGCCATAGATGAGAGAGCGGAGCCCGCAAGAGTTATTACCGAGCATTCCGCCCAAACGACACCGGTTGGTAGTTGAGGTTTCGGGGCCGAATTGTAAGTCATAGGGTTTGAGATAAATATTTAATTCAGAAAGATTCACTCCAGGTTCAACGACAATCCAGTGATCCTCTTTGTTGAATTCGAGAATCCGATCCATGTATTTCGAGATATCGACCACAATCCCTGCTCCAACAACTTGTCCGGCCAGCGAGGTTCCTGCTCCGCGCGGAATGACAGATGTGCGATGTTCGCAGGCAAAGGCAAGGACCTTTCGGACATCCTCCTTGTGCCGCGGAAGAACTACCGCCAGCGGTAGTTCGCGATACGAGGAGGCATCTGTGGAATAGATAATCCGATGAGTGTTGTCGCTATATAATTCACCGTCAATCGACTGTGATAATTTTTCAAACGATAGGTCGTTTCCCATAAAAATGTTCTAATTGCTGACGAAAATACAAAAGAATGTGCTATTTAGACAATTTGGCAATTCGACGATTCGATAATTCGATGATTTGAAAATGGAAACAAAAAAACCTTCATCGTAATTACAATGAAGGTTTTATATCTATTTTATTGAAAAAGAGCAAACTACTTTGCAGGAAGCAATTTTCCGTTCTCAACAAGAACTTCGTAAAAGTAACCGTATCCAAAATCTTTTTTCAAGGTAACCGTTCCTTCAAAAGTTACCACATTGCCAACTTTTGTTGAATCGTTGGTTGTGATTGTGATATCGAAAGAACCATTATTATTAGTACCATCCTGGATATGTACCCAGTTCTTTCCCATAATCTCCGGATTGAATTTTACAACTTCGCCTTTGATTTTTACGGTTTTTCCTGCATAGGAATCTTTACCGGCAAAAAGTTCAGCAATTGTGATACCACCTTCTGCCTGTTCAACTTTAAGCCCATCTTTGGCAATTGCCGGCTGGTTCCCTTTTGGTATGTTTTCTGTACTGGTCTTAACAGTTGTAATAGGCTGATCGCTGAATTTGACGACAAATATGATCGAAGGGAATGTTCTTTTTAACTCTTTGCTCACGAAATTGGTCATTTCGATGTTCGGCTCGTAGTAATAAGATTTACCTTTTTCAACTTCCTGTCTTGAAATAGCGATCCAGTTTTCCTTACCATCTTCCGATACACGGAGATAGGTGTAACCACTGGCCTGGATTACCTCTTCTGCTGTGACTTTATGCACATTTGGAGCCAGATTTTCTTTGGTTTTGTTTTTTGGTTGACACGATACTGATAGAATGATGGTAGCGGCTAGCAGAATTAAGAGATTTAATTTTATTTTCATATAGATTTTAATTTACATAATTCAATTTGTTCTTCTTGTATTCACGGCAAATGTATGCATATTTCTGCATATAAGAAGTGAGTTTAAAAACACTGAATCAGATTACCATTAAATTTGGTATATTACATTGATATTTTATAATTTAGTCGGATATTTAATCAATAACAAACAATCAGATTGACCATGGAAAGACGAAACTTTATTAAAGCATCGGCTATTATTGCTGCGGCTTCAGCTACAGGCACTGTAATGGCTTCTCCGACAACTCCTCCGGTATCAAAGGAGATTTATGAATGGAAAGTATATCATTTCAAAAATGGTGGCGCAAAATCAAAAATTGATAGTTTTTACAAAGATGCACTCATCCCATATCTGAATAAGAAAGGGGTTAAAGTTGGGGCTTTTGGAGAGTACGGTCAGACTGAACCTCCGGTGATTTATTATATGCTTATATATCCTTCAATGTCTGAATATCAGTCGATAAAAAAAGAACTTTGGAAGGATAGCGGATTTATGCAGGCTGCCAAAAGTTATTTTGAAACGACTGCAGAGTTGGGAACTTTTACCCGGTATGAGACTTACCTGCTTGAAGCCTTTGATGCAATTCCTCAGTTTCGGATGCCATCAAAAGATAGGAGTCTTCTTGAATTACGTACCTACGAAAGTAATAACGAAGAAGCGGGTCAGCGTAAGATCAAAATGTTTAACAGTGAGGAACTGGCGATCTTTGACAAATACGGGCTACGATGCGTCTTTTTTGGTGAAATCCTCGCCGGACCTCAGATGCCTGCTTTAATGTATATGGTGGAATTCAAGGATATGGAAGAGCGTAAAGCAAACTGGAAGAAATTTGGCGATAGCCCTGAATGGAATGTGCTGAAAAACAAACCAGAGTTCGCTTTTACAGTCAGTGTAGTAAACAAAGTTTTCCTTGTCCCGCTCGACTATTCGCAGATTTAAGTTAAGTGCCTAAAGTGCCTTGAGTTTGGAGTGTCTAAAGTACTTTTAGTACTCCAAACTTTAAGTACTCCAAACTTCTTTATTTCTAATAACTCCACTCATCTTTCCATTCCAAAAACGGAATTTCTTTCTCGTCGAACTGAATTGGCAGCCAGATATAGCGGCCATCTATCGCATTACCGGGAGTCCAGCGGTCGGCCATAAAGATAAACTGACCACTCTTTCCGGGTACGGGGAGGATGTAAGTACTTTGCGAGTTGTAGCTAATTTCAGCTTTATCGCCACGACAAGGATTCCCGAGATAGGTCCACTCGCCCATAATTGAATCAGCGGTCATCAGGCGTGCAGCATTGGGGGCCCATCCTGTACAGCCGGAGGTGATCATGAAATACTTCCCATCCTTTTTAAACAGTGAAGGAGCTTCGTTGTGACCGGCAGGCGCTACAGTGATGTATTTCCCATTGAAATCGGTGAAGTCGTCATTAAGTTCAGATATATGAAGCGTTAAGTTTTCTTCGGAAGCATGTATGTGATAGGCTTTTCCATTATCATCCACAAAAAGTTGCATATCACGTGCCATCTGGCCTTTGGTAAAATCGCGTTGAATAAATAGTCCCTGTTTAATGGCAGTTTTCCATTCTTCGCTCCAATCTTTGAGTTTTTCTGTAAATTTCATCGCTTTTTGTTCGGCCGTGAAGTTCATTGGCCATAACCCTGCATTCGGGTTGACACTTTTCAGCCAAGTGTATGGTCCTGTCGCCCGATCACTGAGTGCTACTCCCGTCATGGCTGCATTGTAGCCTTTTCCTCTCAGTTCGTGATGAAACCACATCACAAACTTTTTGGTTTTATTATTATAAATGACTTTGGGGCGTTCAATAACACATCCTTTTTGAAGCAGACTTGTGGTATCGTCAGTTATTTTAAGGGCAATTCCTTCATCTTTCCAGTTGTACAGATCTTTCGACGAATAGCAATGAACGCCGACCAATGTGCTATTCCCTTTTCGCCCTTCGGTTTTGTGTTCACCAAACCAATAGTATATTCCTTTATAATTCAGGATTCCACCACCATGGGCGTTGATATGTACACCGTTGTTATCGGGCCAGATGGCACCGGGTTTAAATGATTTTTGCTGTGAGAAAGATACGAAGCAGAAAAGTGCAAACAGAAAAGTCAGTGATGTCTTCATTTGGGAAATTATATTAATGGATGTTCTAATTAGATAAAAGTAATCAATCGGATTGGTTTTCAAAAACATTGATTTTACAATAATTTGTTTAATTTTGAGAAAAAAACTATGCTTTCTTTAGTTAAAGACCTGCAAGAAAAGAAGAACACCTTAAGGGAATTTGAAAAACTAACTGTACGAGTGCTAGAATATCTTCTAAATGTACTAAGTGAATTCAAAGAGAGAAATGGTTATAAAATTCATTCCTCTATAATTGCAGGAACGACAAAATATCTTAGACCAATTAATCAAAGGCTTTTTATTTATTCACCGGACGATTTTAAAATTAAGTTTGGTGAGTTTTTAAATTTAACTGATAAATTAAAAATCAGGAGAGACAATTGGGATGCTTCTGAAAAAGTATTGATTGATAGCACTATTTATACAATTCAACAATCAATAGGCGCTGGATTTGATTTATTGGTAAATCCGAACAGCGCAAGAAAACATGTTGGAAATAGATTCGAAGAATTAATAAAAACCGTTTTTACAGAAATTGGCATTGCAAACAAAAGAACTGTTCTTCAGTTTATACCAATTTCTTGACAGAACTTGAAGGGATTTATTATGTCGATCCTCCGCCAAATGCTTTCAAAGAACCTTTCAATAAGCATATGAAGCCATTTTCTGAATTGGTAACGCGAGATATCTGGAGGTTATTATCCTCTTAATTGAATCCTTCTTTTATGAGAGTCCATTTCATCTTTACAAGATAAAATCCTTGCCATTTGATTTTTATCAGACAATCTATCATTGATTAATTTGCAATAATTATCCTCTAATTCTGTTCCAATCCATTTCCTTTTATATGCTTCCGCAACAGCGAATGTAGTACCAGATCCACCAAACGGATCAAGAATTAAACTATCCTGATTAGACGATGAGAGAATTATTTTTCTCAATAGTTCAACAGGTTTTTGAGTTGGATGACTAGTTTTTTCCCAGGCGCCATTTGAGATTATTGGAATTTCTAAAACATCCTTAGGTTTTGCTCCAAGTGGATTGGGAGTCCATTCATAATTATTTTTTTTCCCGTTAGAGAACTGAGATGAATCTGCTTGTGTTCTTACCGGATATTTAAGTGTATGTTCGTTGTACGGAATTCTAATCTCATCAATGTTAAATATAAAATCCTTGCTTTTTCTAAAATGTAAAATGCTTTCATGAGAACGCGCCCAATCATTCCCCAGATTTCCTTTGTTCCTATAAAACCAAACCAA
>JAPLDR010000088.1:10214-24254 GCA_026391655.1 Bacteroidia bacterium
TGAAGATTACGAATATCTTTTGTATTTAAATCTGCCAAAATTTCTGAAAAACCACAAATGTAAAGTGATCCTGTTTTTTTCAAGACACGGTGAGCTTCTTTTATCCATAGCATACTCCATTCAACGTATTCCTTCTGAGACGAAAAAGTATCCCATTCTGCTTTTTTAATATTGTAAGGAGGATCAGCAAAAATTAGATCAACAGATTCCTTTTCCAAAGTTTTCAGGAATTCGATAGCATCATGTTGGTATAATTTTCCATATTTAGTTTGAAAAACAGGCTCCATTTCCAGATATAACGAATTAGGACTACCATACTGTAGTTCAAGCTGCAACTCCTCCACTAGTGACAATACATTACTTTCTGGATAAACTCTATAATTATTTATTGGGTGGCGAACACTTTCGAATTTTCCTGACTTGTCCCAACGCCTTAACGTCTCATTACTAACTCCTAAAATCTTTGCAGCTTTACCAACATTGATATATTTTTCCATAATGGCAACATTAAACAACCTTACGCAAGGTTACACAGCAAAAGTACAAATTAAAATGAAAAAAGAAGCAGAAGGAACGAGAAAGTGGAAAATTTCGGGCAGTTATTTTAGTGAAATTAATACTTCAAACATATTGTTTTTTTATTTTTGAATACTTAACTTGCGTTCGATTACATAACTAAATGACAAACTATGAACAAAGAAAAGAAAAGAGAAAAGTTGATTAACAAATTAAAAAATGCTAAACCTAACTAAATGGAAAACTGGCCTGTATTAATGACATTTACCTATCCAACAGAAGCGCATCTGGTAAAGGGATACCTGGAGTCGAATGGTATTGAGACAATTATAAATGATGAATTAACAGCTCAGGTCGCAAATATCTATTCAAATGCGATTGGTGGCGTTAAGCTTCGTGTCAGTGAATCGGATTATAATCAAGGTATTCAATTACTGAAAGATGGGGGTTATTTACAAGAGGAAGATTACAAAAGCGAGAGCAAAGTTGAAATCGTACTATTGGATAAAGCCACAAATAAGAAAATCTGCCTTTTTTGTAGCTCTGATAACATCACACTAACTAAAAAACCTGGTATTTTGACTACTGTCGTATTGGCAATAATCAACCTGTTTATTATGATCGGAGCCATCTTCCCGATGTTCAAATCATCTTTTAAATGCTTCGATTGCGGCAAAGAATGGAAATACAAAAGGGAATAGATCACATAAAATCAAGTAAATATGAATTTTAAAATTACTATGAGAGACATCAGATTCTTCTTTTTGGGAGTTGTAACAATACTTCTGATAGAGGCTATTTTTGATTGGAAATCCATTAAAAGCGGGTTCTTTGATGGACTCAATGATGCTCCTACCGAGACTGGGAAATAAGGTGTAATTCTGTTTAACCTTTACGAGGTAACAATTTTGTGATTTGCTTTTTCTACAATACTATATGCCCTACGGGCAATTTTTAGGCGAATATAGTTAATCGGAATTAACACGTAGCGGTTATAGTCTTGTAGCGAATACATCGAGAATTGACTGATTCCCTGGAGGGGATTAACGTTAAATATAATGAAAACGGATTATGAGTAATAATAAATCAAATTTAACCAATATGAAACACCTTCTTTCCACCGCCGCAATAATATTCTTCTCAATATCATTAGTATTTTCGCAACAAAACACAGAAAACCAAAAAATGAATACAGCTTTAATTTTGATTGATATCCAGAACGACTATTTCGAAAATGGGAAGATGCCACTTGTCGGTTCTGTTGAAGCAAGTTTAAATGCGAGGCAAATCCTTGATAAATTCAGGTCGGAAAATCTGCAAATTATACACATACAGCATATTGCAAATCGCCCAGGCACAACTTTTTTCGTAGCCAAGACCCATGGAATGGAAATTCATGAAAATGTAAAACAAAAAATAGGCGAGAAGGTTATTGAAAAGCATTATCCCAATAGTTTCAGGGAGACTGAATTATTGGAATATCTGAAAAGTAAAAATATTACCGATCTGGTCATTTGCGGGATGATGACCCATATGTGTGTTGATGCAACAGTCAGAGCGGCAAAGGATTTTGGGTTTAATTGTACTGTGATTGGCGATGCCTGTGCAACCAGAGACCTTGTGATCAACGGCGAAACAGTAAAAGCAAATGAAGTTCACAACAGCTTTTTGGCTGCATTAAATGGTTTTTACGCAGTAGTTAAAACGACAAAACAATACCTGGAAGAGAAATAAGCCACGCTAAATTCATCTTCCATACAAAATATGGTTGAATTCCTTATTTGTTTTCTCATAAGCAGGAGATAAAATAAGGGATTCTTCGTTATCTTTACTAAGAAATGATGAACACTGGTGAAAATATTACAACTCAAAATATTTACCTGATTATTACTGTTTTAATTGGAGTCATTTTCCTTGTTATCCATTTGGTCTTTCGACTTATGCAATCTGAGAGAAAGAAAAAGGAGCTTGAAATTCAATATAAAGCGCTTGAAACCAAACTGAATGACATTCAACTTGAAACAATAGAATCAAAACTTAATCCGCATCTTTTCAAAAATATCTTAAATTCAATACAAGCACATGCTTACCAGACCTATTTTGCAATTGACAAGCTGGCCAATGTACTGGATTATATTCTCTATGACAGTCATAAGAAATATGTTACGCCAAAGGAAGAAATCGAGTTTGCGATGAGCCTGATTGAAATTAATAAGATTAAGCTGAGTCCGCTGTTTGATCTTAAAACAAAATTAAAGATTCACGATAATGAGCCGCTATATACTCAAACAGTAATGGCACCGCTTGTATCCATCGAGTTGATCGAAAATGCCTTTAAACATGCCGACCTTCAAAGTCCTGATGCTTTTATTTCCGTTACTTTTAGCTTTATTGATAGCGTTTTTTCGTTGACGGTTGCCAATAAAATTTCAGCCGAAGCACCGATGAAGAAGGATCATAGCGGGATTGGTGAGAAATCGATGGAACAACGACTTAAAATAATTTATGGCGAGAATTACAAGCTGGAAAAGTTTGTGGAAGACAATTGTTATATTGCCCATTTAAAAATTAACTTACTTGAACACAAAGCTAAAATGCTTGCTGTTAGATGATGAGTTGCCCAGCCTTACTTATCTGAAAATGCTCTGTGAACAAATCCCGGAACTCGAAGTAATTCGGGCATTTAATAATTCTACTCTTTTTTTGAAAGAGATCCCCGGATTGGAGTTTGACCTGTGTATTCTGGATATCGAAATGCCCGATTTCAATGGATTACAGGTTGCCATTGCGCTTAAGGGAAAACCCGTAATTTTCACAACAGGTTATAAAGAATATGCTGCTGAGGCCTTTGACCTTGATGCAATAGACTATGTACGAAAACCAATCAAATTAGAGCGATTGCAATTGGCTGTCCAAAAGGCAATTGTTCGAACAGACAAAGGATATGCACCTAAAAACTATATCAAATTAAATACAGATAAAGGAAAGACTTTAATATTTCCGGACGAAATAGGTTATATCCGGTCATCTGAAACAGATAGTCGTGACAAAGTTGCTCAAATGCAGAATTCCAATATAATTCTACTCAAAAATATTTCACTTGCACGACTGCTCGGGATCTTGCCTTTAGGACAGTTTTGCCAGATTAATAAGAAGGAATTAATTGCTCTCAGGTCGGTTCACTTTTTTTCACACGATGTTATTACCACGAATATCGTTCAAACCGACGGAAAACCCCTGGTCTTGTTTCTAAGCGATACCTACCGAAAAGATTTCATCCAACTCGTAAGTGTGTAATTTGATTACAGATTTTTGCCGGCTTATTCCATTTCTATGCTACCTTATTCGTTATAGAATATTTTATCCGGAAAAAACTTCCATTTTTGAAGTATGAAATAGCCATGATTGAGAAATCACCAATCGAAATAAATATTTCCTCATGGCTATTCCATCTGGCCTTTAAAAAACAAATTATATACAGATGAAAGAATTTGATAAAAAATTCTTAGTTCAAAAATGAAAAGATTCAGAAATGTATTTCTCATATATGCACTCACAATAGGTTGTTTTTCGGCACTAATGTACTGGATAGTGCTATCAGGCAGAAAATTGGAAGTTGGAAGAAATGTGAGTTTTCCGGCAAACCAAACTAGTCAATGGATGGAGTTTTTAGATACATTGTCACAGAATCTGGCGCATCCGTTGGCTCTTTTGCTGGCTCAGATCATTACCATTATTATTGTAGCCCGCATACTAGGCTGGGTATGCAAAAAAATAGGGCAACCAACTGTTATCGGTGAGATTGCAGCAGGTATTCTTTTAGGCCCTTCTTTTGTCGGGTTGTATTTCCCTGAGTTTTCAGCTACGTTATTTCCTATTCAATCATTTGGCAATCTTCAGTTTCTGAGTCAGATTGGCTTGATCCTGTTTATGTTTATGGTTGGTATGGAACTGGATTTTAAAACACTTAAAAACAAAGCTTTCGATGCATTTATAATCAGCCAGACAAGTATCATTGTTCCATTCGCTTTAGGAATGGGATTGGCCTATTTTATCTATTTGTCTTTTGCACCAAAAGGCGTTCAATTCTTATCGTTCGGTTTATTTATCGGAATTGCGATGAGTATTACCGCATTCCCTGTTTTGGCAAGAATTGTGCAGGAACGGGGGATTCATAAAACGCGGCTTGGCGCTATTGTAATTACATGTGCTGCTGTTGATGATATTACAGCATGGAGTTTGCTGGCTGCTGTAATCGCAATCACTAAAGCCGGTTCGTTCGAAAGTTCAGTTTATATCATTTTATTGGCGGTAGGCTATGTTTTGCTGATGTTTAACGTGGTTAAACCTTTTCTCAAACGTGTAGGTGATTTGTATCCATCGCGGGAAAATATGAGCAAACCCATCGTTGCCATATTCTTCTTAACCTTGATCATATCTTCATATGCAACCGAAGTAATCGGAATCCATGCGTTGTTCGGAGCTTTTATGGCTGGTACCATTATGCCCGACAATATGAAATTCAGAAATATTTTAATTGAAAAGATTGAAGATATAGCACTGGTATTATTACTGCCGTTATTCTTCGTTTATACAGGGCTGAGAACCGAGATCGGACTATTAAATGCCCCGTTTTTATGGAAGATAACTGGTTTAATTATTCTTGTTGCAGTGACAGGTAAATTTATTGGCAGCGCCCTGGCCGCTAAGTTTGTGGGACAAAACTGGCGCGACAGTTTGTCAATAGGCGCTTTGATGAATACAAGGGGGTTGATGGAATTGGTTGTTCTGAACATCGGCTACGATCTGGGCGTTTTGAATCCACAGATTTTTACAATGATGGTGATTATGGCACTTGTGACTACATTTATGACTGGTCCTGCCCTGGATCTTATCAATAGGTTTTTCCGAAAGGAACCCAGCCTCGCTTTTAAAGAAATCAGTCAGATCAGCAAATACAAAGTTTTAATATCCTTTGCAAATCCTGAGAAGGGGAAAGTATTACTTCGACTGGCAAATAATCTGGTCAGGAAAATGAATAGTAATGCTGCGGTAACAGTAATGCACCTTTCGCCCAACAACGAATTAAACCAGGTAAATATTGATGAGTACGAACACGATAGTTTTGCACCGGTTATTGAAGAATCGAAAATATTGAACCAAAAGATTACCACGCTATTTAAGGTCACTAACGATGTACTGTCAGAAATTACGGATATAGCCAACAAAGGAGATTATGATTTACTTCTCGTTGGACTCGGACAATCGATCTTTGAGGGCAGTTTATTGGGTCGGATTTTAGGGTTTACAACCAGGATTATTGACCCCGACAGGCTAATAAACACGGTTACCGGGAAAGAGAAATTATTTGAAAGGTCTCCGTTTGAAGAAAGTACGCGAATGATTCTGGCCAGGAGTGAAGTACCCGTCGGAATCTTGCTCGACAAAAACCTGGTGAAAACAGATCGGGTTTTTATCCCTGTTTTTGATGTCAAAGATGCTTTTTTGATCAGTTATGCTCAAAAATTGATTTCCAATTCGGGCGCTCAGGTCACCATTCTGGATGCAAACGGGCAAGTAAATAATTCAGAAATTAAGGAATTGATCAGGGTGATCGAGCAAAACGCGCCCAACCATATCAGTCTTATGAAACAAACTGAGATTGGAAAGGATATTTTACAACAACAGGATTTGATGATCATTAGTCTTGAAAGTTGGAAAAGACTCATTGAAAAACAAACCATTTGGCTGGCCAATACGCCTTCTGTATTAATTATTTCCGAAAACCGTAGTTCCGGACAGGCGTAATAGGCTGATTTTTCCAAAAGAATACCTAATCTCAAAAAATAAAAATCTCCATTTTACGATTTGGAATTATAAAAAATTATAGGTTTACAGGAATATACGCAACAGCGTTGCGCCTATACAGCGATTTATAGGGCATTTAAAAATCGCTTCGTTGACAAAAAGAATATGAATCAGTAGACATTACCAGATTATGAAAAGAATTTTTGTGCTTTTATTCGTAATTTTTTCGTTTTTAATTGTTAACGGGCAAAAGAATATTCAATCAGGCAAGAAAAATATAAAAGTTTCTGTTAATGGGAAGATACAAGATTGGAGTATTTCACCAGAAATTAATCCAGACATGCTGCAAGTTTATTGTTCCAAAGAGAAAAATATGGTTGTATTTCAAACGAATATTGACACAGCTTCTTTTTCCGTTTCCCCAAACGACACCTTAAAGTTCAATATTGTTCTTAACAACAAAGACACTGCGCATACTGAAATTATTGGGATTAAGGATTTGCCCAACAAAATTTCCACTGTTGAAAAGTTGTACTGGCTGAGCCAAATCTGGTCAGAAACAAAATACAACTTTGTGAATATTGACAGGTTTAAACTCAATATAGATAGTCTTTATAAATCTTTTATTCCTTTGGCACAAGCAACTAAAAATGATTATGAATACTATCAGGTTCTTAGAAAATTCATGGCGAACTTACAGGATGGACATAGCCAGGTATCCGATAATGAACAATTTTATCCCTATACTGATTATATCCCGATTATCCTGCAAGACTTCAATAAAAAAGTTTACATAACATCTGTGCGTAAAATACCCGAACTTGATTCAACCTGGGTTGGAGCTGAGTTAATTGAAATTGAAAACATTCCGACTATTCAATATCTTGAGACAAGAGTATTCCCATATATCTCGGCTTCGACAGAACAACATTTATGGATGCAAGGAGTATTCAAATTACACAGTAGCTTCAAAGATCAGCCATTCAAAGGGACAATAAAAAAGACCAATGGCGAGATTGTTAAAATCGAACTTCAGCGCAATGGAGAAGCTACTCGTACAAATAATGACCAATATTGGGGGCCTCAAATTAATTATTCAAGAAATATAGTCGATTTAAAATGGTTGGATAACGACATAGCATTAGTGGGTTTTAATCAGTTTTCGCCAGAGGATAGAGCAATAAAAGAATTTGATAAGGTCGCAATGGAACTATATAAAGCAAAAGGAGTAATTATTGACCTTCGTAAAAATGGAGGAGGCTCTACAGGTGTTGCCTGGCAATTACAAAAATATCTGACAAATGGGAACTTTTTTCTCAACTATGCCTGGGAAACAAGGACAAATGATGGTGTGCGAAAAGCAAATGGAAATTGGCAAAAAGAGTATAAAGACTATTTTTTAAATAGGGCATATCGTTTTGAGAAACCTGATTCAGTATTCGTTTCAGATACTTTGAAAAGGATTACATGTCCAACGTCTATATTAATAGGACGTTTTACTTTTTCTGCAGCAGAAGATTTCCTTGTTAATATCTATGAAACACCAAACAGACCTAAATTGATTGGTGAAGAAACAGGAGGCTCAACGGGTTCGCCATTAGTAGTACCTGGCTTACCGGGAGGAGGTTATGCAAGGATTTGTACAAGACGTATTTGTTACCCGATAAGTGAAAAAAGATTTGTAAATAGTGGTATTAAGCCAGACATTGAAGTAAAACAAACAATTATCGATTACTTGAATAAGAAAGATGTAGTTCTGGAACGTGCGATTAAAGAAATTGAAAACGCCCTATAATAAGCGACCCGGCAAATCGGGTTTCCACGAAGGATCGGGGCAGGCAAGCTTTGTTGACAGGATCCCGCAGGTGCGGGATGAAATGCAGTTAGTTGCAGGAAGTTTATCGGTTAAAATCCCTGCCCCTGTATCGAATCGTTGGAAGCCATTATTGAAATATGCATATTTAAACATTACTTCGGATTAAAAAATATTCTATGAGAAAGATTACAATTTTTGGATTACTTCTTTTTTTGAGTTCAATGACTTTTAGCCAACAACCATTACTTTATTCTGATGTTGTTCGTTTAGATACAATCACCTCAAATAAGGATTTATATACCAGGGCTTTGATTTGGCTGACTGAATACTACGACAATTCAGCATCAATTATCCAATTGAAAGACGATGAAAATTGTCTGATAATTGGAAAGGCCTCAATGATATATGAACCCAAAATAGATGTAAGACCTCTTTCTGATAATGGATTTATATATTATACAATAAAAATTTATTGCAAGAATGGTCGATATAAGTACGTAATTGGAGAATTTGTTCATCAGGCGACATCTGATCCTGATTCAGGATTAATAAACTATAATTTCGGTTTAATAACAGATTCTAAAACATGCAAAAAGGAGATAGATTTCTCGAATATAGCTTCTTTTAGACGACCCAATAAAGAAGAAATTTGGAGTGATATGCAAGACCAGATAAAAAATTATGCTACCAACCTTATTGAAAGTTTAAAAGTTGGTATGTCAAAAAAAATTGAAACAAAGCAACCCAATTGGTAATCTATCATCTAACAGTTGCCAATTTCGGCTCATCAATAATGCATGTTGCTGCGTGACATTGATCAAGTTTTATCGCAACCAATTGATTCTGTTTGGCATCTATTAGGAAAGACCTTAAACAATGAAAAAGATTAAATTATGAAAGCTTTAAAAATCTTATTCATTCTTGTTTCGTTTATTGGATTAATTAGCTGTGGTAAAAATGATTCCTTAGGGAAAAGTGATTTCAGCGTTGAAAAATCCTTGATTGAAGCTCCGGAAGGCCTTGTACACTGTAACATTAGCAAAGTAGAGGGATCAAATACCGGATTCGTAAATCAGACTGTAACATTAGATGTATCTTGCCCTGCTTCAAGTGGCTGCGATTACATTTCAAAAATGGTTTCAGATAGCCGCGGAAAAATCATCTCAATCAGAGCTTATGGAAATACCTCAAAAGACTCACCTTGTACAATGGCTGCTATCCCAATAATAGTCAAATATGAATTTACGCCTGATGAAAAAGGTCAGTTTATTTTGAAATTTGTCAGCAGGGACAACTCTGTAATAAATCATATGCTGACAATCTGGTAACAGATTCAAATGAAGGTCCTCCGAACCCTAACAGTTATCAGGAGTTATTAAACGTTCCGTCCGAATACCTGAAATTAATAACAAAATAGGTCAAAGAAACAGTACCTCAAAAAACTAAAAGTCGGTAGAAGTGACCGGGTGAGTGTTCAAATCAAGGACACTCACCCGGTCACTGTGAATTGTGGCTTTTATGAATTGCCACACGGCTTTAGCCTGTGGACGGTTTTAAAAAATGCAAATGGGCTTTAGCCAAATTATTGAAACACAAAGGAAATCTATTAATTGATGATGAGTTCGGTTAAAGCCAGATCGGAATTAAACTCTTAATCTAAAGCAGGAGGCAATTCAAAGGCACATAATGCCAACCAATTCCTTTTAACTCAATGGTCACTTCTAACCCCACATTCTATCATCTTTATAAAATCTTTATACTCTGAAGATTAATCCTTACAAAACCCATATAGATTCCGTTGCATTTTTGTACCGTCTAAAATAATACAATATGAACGCAACAATTTTAATGAATGCATCCAGTCCAGTTGAGGTAAGTACTGGCTTAGGATATTTAATCGGAGCTGCAATTGCTTTGTTAATTCTCGTTTACCTTCTCTATTCTCTGATTAAACCTGAAAGATTTTAAGCAAATTTAGAGTCAATGAAAAACAAAAACATTTTGCTCGTAGCATTTATCACTTTAACTTGCTTTACAAGCCTTTTTGTAAATGCACAAACAAGTGAACCCGTTTCCCCCTTTAAGGTAACAGCAGATTTGGTAAGTCACTATGTATGGCGAGGTTCGATGGCCACCGGAAGTCCTACCCCCAACTTCCAGCCAACTTTAGCTTTTACAAAAGGCAAATTTGAAATTGGTGTTTGGGGATCTACCGATTTTGTTGGAAGCTATAAAGAAATTGATCCATATGTTTCTTTATCTTCCGGACAACTTAAATTTTTAGTTACCGATTACAACTGGAATTTTGATAAAGCTAATTATTTTAACTATAAGAATAGCGAAACGGGTCATAGGCTTGAAGGTACCATTGGTTTTACTGGTTCCGAAGCTATGCCAATAAGCGTTACATGGAATACCATGTTTTACGGTTTAGATAAGAAATCCAGCGATTCGACCAAACAGGCTTATTCCACTTATATTGAACTGGGTTATACCAAAGGCGCTGCCAGTTTCTTTTTTGGATTTACCCCTTGGGCAAGTTATTATAATAATTACGGAGTAACGGCTTTTGATCTCACAGCCACCAAAAAATCATTCTCAATTGTGAATATTGGGGCCAGCATTACGAAGGCATTGAAAATCAATGAAACATATTCTCTGCCTCTTAAGGCGACATTAGTTATCAATCCTTCGGCTACTTATACCAGAAAAGATTCTGTACATCTGGTATTTGGTATAACATTCTAAATAAAAAAATCAACATAATGACATCACAAGATTTTATTCAGGTTATTTTGTTTTTTGCCATACTGATTGGACTTACGCCCATTTTAGGCAATTACATGTATAAGGTATTCACAGGGGAGAAACACCTCATGTTGCCTGTTTTTGGCTGGCTCGAAAAGCTGACCTATAAATTCTCAGGAATAGATCAAGATGAGGAAACAAACTGGAAGTCATATACCTTCAGTTTGCTAATGTTTAACCTGATAGGATTTATTTTTGTGTTTCTGATTCAACTCTTTCAGTCCTGGTTACCATTAAATCCGGCAAACCTTCCGGATGTATCGTGGCATTCATCTTTTAATACTGCAGTAAGCTTTATGACCAATACTAACTGGCAAGGATATGCAGGTGAAACAACGCTCAGCTACTTTGTGCAAATGCTCGGGCTTACAGTGCAGAATTTTGTTAGTGCAGCAACCGGTATAGCTGTTTTATTGGCTGTCTTAAGAGGTCTTTCAAGGAAAACCACAGACAAACTTGGTAGCTTCTGGACGGATCTAACCCGTTCAACCTTGTATGTGCTTTTGCCTTTATCGATACTGTTTTCAGTAGTATTGGTTGGTCAGGGTGTTGTTCAGAACTATAAAACGTATGAAACTGTTCAAACTTTACAGGGCGCACCGCAGGTAATTCCGATGGGTCCTGCAGCGTCGCAAATTGCAATAAAACAATTGGGTACGAACGGGGGCGGATTCTTTAATGCCAATAGTGCACATCCTTTCGAAAACCCGACCCCTTTCAGCAATTTTCTCGAAATGCTGGCCTTGTTGCTTATACCGGCTGCTTTAACATTCACGTATGGCAAAATGGTTGGCTCAACGCGGCAAGGATGGACAATTTTTACGGCGATGTTGATTTTACTGGTTATTGGTCTAAGTATTTCCCTATATGCTGAATATTCTACCAATCCTATTTTTGGAAATCTGCCTTTAATGGAAGGGAAGGAAACCCGTTTCGGAATCACAAACAGTGTTCTCTGGTCAACCTCGACGACGGCTGTGTCAAATGGTTCGGTAAATGCCATGCACGATAGTTTGTCGCCCCTGTCGGGAATGGTAGCAATGATCAACCTTATGCTCGGTGAGATTATTTTCGGTGGTGTAGGTTCAGGATTATATGGAATGGTAGTTTTTATCATCATTACGGTATTTATTGCCGGATTGATGGTTGGGCGCACACCTGAATACCTGGGTAAAAAAATTCAGAAATTTGAGGTGCAAATGGCTATCATAGCTGTTCTTGCTCCAAATATAGTCATACTTCTATTCGCAGCATGGGCATCGGTTACTGCTCCAGGGTTATCAAGCCTTAATAATGCCGGACCTCATGGTTTATCCGAAATTCTTTATGCTTTTAGTTCAGCTGCCGGGAACAATGGCAGTGCTTTTGCCGGGTTGAATGCAAACACGGTTTTTTATAATCTGACACTTGGTATAGGAATGTTGATTGGTCGTTTTGGCATTATTATTCCCGTAATGGCAATTGCCGGAAGTATGGCAAAGAAGAAAATTACCCCATCTTCGGCTGGTACTTTTCATACTGACAATTGGTTGTTTATCGGTTTGCTAATTGCTGTTATCCTTATTGTAGGCGGATTAACTCATTTCCCTGCTTTAGCGCTAGGCCCGATTGCTGAACATTTTCTTATGAATAATGGTGTAACCTTTTAATTTTTTGACAAAATGAGTACAAAACAAAATATAAGTCTGTTTAACCGCAAGTTGGCATTACAGGCAATAAAAGACAGTTTCATTAAATTAAACCCAGCTTTACTAATTAGAAACCCCGTCATTTTTATTGTTGCGATTGGTTCTTTTCTAACAACAATTGTTGTGTTTGCAGGTATTTTTCAAAATAATTTTTCATCCTTCAACCTCAATATAGCTATTTGGCTTTGGTTTACTGTGTTGTTTGCCAATTTTTCAGAGGCCATTGCCGAAGGGAGGGGAAAAGCACAGGCAGATAGTTTGCGTAAAAACCGTACCCAGACCATCGCCCGTAAAATGGATGGCAAACAAGAAGTTGCGGTGAATGCCACTGAACTGAAAAAAGGTGACACCGTAGTTTGCGAAGCCGGAGATGTTATCCCATCGGATGGCGAAGTGATTGACGGGATTGCCAGTGTTGACGAATCGGCCATCACCGGTGAATCAGCCCCTGTTATCCGCGAAAGTGGCGGTGACCGTTCGGCAGTTACGGGTGGGACAAAGGTTATCAGTGACCGGATACTGATCCGAATTACATCCGAGCCAGGCAATACGTTTATTGACCGTATGATAGCCCTGGTTGAAGGTGCGAAACGCCAAAAAACGCCCAATGAAATTGCGCTGTCAATTTTAATTTCAGGTTTGACTATCATCTTTCTTTTGGCAGTGGCAACACTTCCGGCATTTTTTGGATATAGCCTTTCAGCATCAGGTCTGCCCGCATCACAAAACTTAACAATCCCTGTATTAATTGCGTTACTGGTTTGTTTAATCCCAACCACTATTGGCGGTTTGCTGAGTGCAATCGGAATAAGTGGGATGGACAGGCTTCTACAGCGTAATGTGATTGCAACGAGTGGTCGTGCTATCGAAGCAGCCGGAGATGTTGATGTACTTTTGCTCGATAAAACCGGAACAATCACGCTGGGTAACCGCATGGCGACAAATTTTATTCCATGCGAAGGGGTAACAGTTGAGGAACTTGCCAATGCAGCCCAGTTTTCATCCTTATCGGATGAAACACCCGAAGGGCGATCAATCGTAGTCCTTGCTAAAGAGCAATTTAATATACGTGGCCGCGAAGTTCATCAACTGAATGCAACATTTATCCCATTCACTGCACAATCGAGGATGAGTGGCGTTGATTTTAAATCCAATGATGGTAAAATTCATAAGATCCGAAAAGGCTCATCGGAAGCCATTCGAACGTTTGTCCAAAACAACAACGGTTTTTATACTCAAAAAATTCAGGATATTGTTTCAGAAATAGCACGACAAGGTGCAACACCTTTGGTTGTGGCAGAGGATAACAGGGTGCTTGGAGTTGTTCATCTTAAAGATATTGTAAAAGGAGGCATCAAACAACGTTTCGCCGAACTTCGTAAGATGGGAATTCGTACAGTGATG
>JAPLDR010000088.1:24288-31774 GCA_026391655.1 Bacteroidia bacterium
GAATTCGTACAGTGATGATTACCGGAGATAATTATTTAACTGCCGCTGCCATTGCCGCTGAAGCAGGGGTTGACGATTTTATGGCTGAAGCTACACCCGAAGACAAATTACGCCGTATCCGCGAAGAACAGGCAAATGGGCATTTGGTTGGTATGATTGGCGACGGCACCAACGATGCTCCTGCTCTTGCACAGGCAGATATTGGAATCGCCATGAACACAGGTACTCAGGCTGCCCGTGAAGCCGGTAATATGGTTGACCTCGACAGTAATCCAACCAAATTAATTGAAGTTGTGGAAGTCGGCAAACAATTACTGATGACCCGCGGCTCTCTCACCACTTTTAGCATTGCCAACGATGTGGCTAAATATTTTGCCATTATTCCGGCCATCGCCATTTCACTCTATTCCGGCAAAAGCGGTGTTGGCCCTTTATCTGCACTTAATGTAATGAACCTGGGCTCTCCTCAAAGTGCGATTCTAAGTGCCGTGATTTTCAATGCAATTATCATTGTATTGCTGATTCCTTTGGCGCTGAAGGGTGTTCGTTATCGGCCTGTTTCTGCTAATACAGCATTAACACGTAACCTACTGATTTTTGGTTTTGGCGGTATTTTAGCCCCTTTTATTGGGATTAAATTGATTGATATTTTGATAAACCTTTAAATTTTTCGTTATGGAATACTTGGTAAAAAACCTTATTGAGCACTTAATCAATAAAAGGAATCAGGAAGTTAAGAACATTGAGAAGTATAAACAAAATGAGGTTCAGGACTTAATCCTTATTACTTCAGGTAGAATAATGGAACTGGATAACATTATTAAAAGCCTTAATGAAATGCTTAATTATAATATGCTTACAAAATCAACACAAAAATGAAAACTCTGTTTATAGCTTTAAAAATATTCTTATTCTTTACCGTTTTAACCGGCATCGTATATCCGCTTTTAGTTACGGGAATTGCACAACTTGCATTCCCTGCAAAAGCAAACGGGAGTTTAATTGTAAAGGATAATAAAATAATAGGAAGTGAATTGATCGGTCAGCAATTCGATAGTATGATTTATTTTACTTCGAGGCCATCAGCGGTTTCGTATAACCCTTTGCCTTCGGGAGGTTCAAACTATGGATTGACCAATGTAAAGTTGAAAAATCTTGTTACTGAGCGCAAACATCAATTTATTGCTTTTAATCAATTAGATAGCCTTACTTTGATTCCTTCTGAAATGCTTTTTGCATCGGCAAGCGGTCTCGATCCGCATATTTCACCAACGGCTGCCTTACTTCAGGTTGAAAGGATCGCAAAAGCACGCAATTTCAGTATTGGCCAAAAGCAAAAATTATTACAAAGTATAAAGGAACTTGCAGCGTCACCACAGTTTTTGATTTTGGGCGAAGATCGCATAAACGTATTGGTTTTAAATCTTAGTCTGAATAAACTTGACGGGAATATTTCAAACATTAAATAAATGCCATACGCCATGAAATTTTCAATTCGCTCAAAATTCTCCGCAGGAATGGTTTTTTTATTAATCATACTGATGCTATCAATTTTCTCGGCTTATTACATGAATAAACTGTCGAAGGAAACCGGAGCCATCCTCAAAGAAAACTATTTATCAGTTGTTTATGCACGTGAAATGTCGGAAGGCTTAACGAACATTAATCAGGAAATCACAAATTGCTTTTTAACGAATAAAAACTCAGACAGCTTATTTATTAAAAAGGAAATAAACTTAGTTCAAAAATCGCTGCAATCAGAGAAAAATAATATAACGGAACCTGGTGAAGATAAACTTGTATCCGGTATTGAAACAGGATATACTGAATATCGCGATTCAATTGTCGGTTATATGAGATCGCCACAATCAGTTGCTAAAATTCTTTACCTGCAAAATGAATTTGGCAATCTTTACCAACAATTGATACTTTTGTCGCAAATGAACGGTAAGGCCATTGAAGTAAAAACGGATGATACCAAAATTTCGTCACAAGATGCTCTGACACAGATGACGATTCTCGCGACTTTGTGTTTTATCATTGCACTTTTCTATTCATATAGCTTTTCATCCTATTCCAACGAGCGTTTTTCCCAATTATACAATGGGATAAAAGAAATCGGTTCCAGTAATTATGGTCATAGGATTTATTTCGACGGGACAGATAAATTTTACGAAATTTCATTGGTCATTAACAAAATGGCAGAGAAACTAAATGAAAACGAGAAGAAAATGTCAGTAACTTTACCAGCAGATTTAGGAAAGGATTATACTTTTAACGACATTCAGGAGTTGAAAAATTTGCTGGTCAGGATAAAAAATATCGAAGAACAAGCTGTTGAATTAATTTCAAGATTAGATAACAAGAAGTAATACATGGACTTCACAGATGACAACCGTCCCAATCCGGATGAACTTTTGGCTTCTTTAATTAACGAAGAAGAAAAAAGCAAGAGGGGCAAGCTGAAAATATTTTTTGGTATGTGTGCGGGTGTAGGTAAAACGTATACCATGCTGCAAACTGCCCAGGCCGAGAAGCTGAAAGGCAATGAGATTATCATTGGGTATGTTGAAACGCATAACCGAAAGGAAACAGCTGAACTGGTTAAGGGTTTTGAATTGATTCCGCGTAAAACCTACGATTACAAATCCACTCCTGTTCAGGAGATGGATTTGGATGCTATAATAGCCCGAAAGCCTCAAATTGTTCTGGTTGATGAATTGGCACACACGAACGCCCCCGGAAGTCGCCATGCTAAAAGATATCAGGATGTTCAGGAGATTCTCGAAAACGGCATCAATGTTTATACATCATTAAACGTGCAACACCTTGAAAGCCGTTCCGAAACAGTTGCTCAAATCACCGGCATAATTATTCGTGAAACATTGCCCGATGAAATTTTTGAAAATGCGGATGAAGTAGAATTGGTTGATCTTACGCCGGATGAATTGCTGCAACGACTGTCTGAAGGCAAGGTATATGCTCCTGAACGTTCGAAACTGGCGATTGAGAATTTCTTCCGCAAAGGTAATATCACCGCGTTGCGGGAAATGGCCTTACGTATTGTGGCTGATCGTGTTGATAAACAATTGCATGATTATATGCAACTTAAACGGATCAAGGGTCCCTGGAAATCGGGTTTACATCTTTTGGTTGCAATAAGTTATACCCAGCAATCAACAAAATTGCTCCGTTGGGCAAAGAACCTTTCCTATTCAATGGGTGCTTCAATACAGGCCATCTATGTTGAAACGATGCACGATCTTACATCCAAAGAACGCGAACAATTGGATAAGAACATTACCCTGGCCGGTCAACTTGGTATTAAATTCAGAATCATCACCAACTCCGATGTTGTAAAAGCAATTGTTGATTTTGCCCAAAAAGAGAATGTAACTCATATTATTGTTGGCAAACCCCGTGCTATCAATGTTCTGTCAATGTTACGGCTTGGTAACTTTGTAAACAGGCTTATTCGCTATAGTGGAAACATTGATGTTTACATTCTTGGTTCCGATAGTGAGACAAAAGATAAATACAAGGAAAAGGTTTCTATCCCTTCTTTTACGTCAAATTTCCAGCAGTATCTGACGGTTTCCCTTTTCGTTATTTTAGCATCTGTTGTTTGCTATCTTATTAAAGATTACGCCGGTTATCAGGTCGTATCGTTTGGTCTGCTGATATTAGTATCTATCCTCGCCTTATTCTATGGTACCGGACCTATTCTGCTTGCCGCAGCACTGAGCGCACTTATTTGGGACTATTTTTTTATTCCTCCGCAATTTACGCTGCATATCGGAAAACCCGAAGATATGCTAATGTTGATCATGTTTTTTATCATTGCCTTGCTGAATGGTATTTTAACGTCAAGAGTTCGGCCTCAGGAGAAAAAAATCAGGGTACGCGAAGAACGTACACATGCACTTTACCAGCTTACACGTGAGCTCACAATGATATCCGGTATTGATGAAGTTTCTAAAATTGCCATTAAGTATATTCAAAAGTATTTCAATTTAGATTGTGCGATCATCCTTAAAAATGATTCAAATCAGCTTGATAATCAGCTTAACCAAGACACTAAAATAAAACTTTCTGAAAACGAGTTAAGTATTGCGTCCTGGGTTTACAAACATTCGGCCAAAGCCGGAAAATACACCGATACATTACCTTCTACCGATTATACATTTTATCCCTTAACGGGAAATAACGACAATATGGGAGTTATTGCTGTTGAGCATGGCACAGTATTTACACAAGGCGAAGAACAATTCTGGGAAGCGTTTCTCTCACAAATATCGAGTAAATACGAACGCGAATTTTTACGGAATACAGCCAAAAAAGCATTTATATTGAATGAATCGGATAAACTCTACAAAACCCTTTTCAATTCCATCTCGCACGAGTTGCGCATTCCGGTAGCTACGATTATTGGCGCTGCCGATACGCTTTTATCGCAGAGCTATCCCGAAGAGACAAAATTGAAATTGTATTCCGAAATTAATACAGCTTCGATCAGGCTAAATCAACTGATCGAAAATCTGTTAAATATGTCGCGCCTCGAATCGGGACGTATAACCCCACGCCTCGATTGGTGTGATATCAATGATTTAGCCAATAAAGTGGTTGATAATCTAAAACAGGAATTACTCCCTTTCAGGTTATACATTGTGATTCCGGCGAGCATGCCATTGGTGCAAATAGATTTTGGCCTTATAGAGCAGGTGTTGCATAATCTTGTTTTAAATGCCACCCAAAACGCCCCGGTAGGGACATCAATAAGGCTTAAGTTTTTTCACGATAATGGGTTTCTGACCGTTCAGGTTATGGATCGGGGTGCCGGATTTCCAAATGATGACCTGCAGATGGTGTTTAATAAGTTTTACCGCGGGAAAGATGCCAAAGCAGGCGGAACCGGATTAGGTCTGTCAATCGTAAAAGGGTTTATTGAAGCCCACAATGGAACTGTGATTGCCGAAAACCGGCAGAATGGCGGAGCGATATTTACGATTAAAATCCCGGTAAAAAGTATAAACCACCTTGAAACGACAAAATAGAACCATATATTTCAACGTATTTCAATTAGTTTCTATTGTTTCTATTGTTTCTGAGTTGCAAAATAAAATATTATGAATGAGAATATTCTGATCATCGACGACGAAGTTCAAATCAGACGTTTGCTTGAAATTACACTTTCAGCGAGTGGATACAAAATTTCGGAAGCAGCAACGGGCAAGGAGGGGATGACAATGGCTGCCACGAGGCAACCCGCTTTAATCATCCTTGATTTGGGTCTGCCCGATGCCGATGGTCTTGATATTTTGAGGAAACTTCGTGAATGGTACGAGAAACCAATCCTGATTCTTTCTGTCCGCAATTCAGAAGAGGATATCATAAAAGCGCTCGATAATGGAGCAAACGATTACCTTACCAAACCTTTTCGTACAGGAGAATTGCTGGCTCGAATCCGAGTTGCCATCCGGCAAAGTCAGGGAAATTCAGATAATCCAATCCTTGTATTTGGCTCATTGATTATAGATTTAGCCAATCATACTGCTCGCAAAAACAACGAGTTGATTAAACTGACTTCCACCGAATTTTCGCTTTTAGCACTTCTCGCCAAAAATGAAGGACGGGTTTTGACGCATCAATATATTTTAAAGGAAGTGTGGGGAATGGGTTACGTTGAACAAACCCAATATCTTAGGGTTTTTATCGCTCAATTACGTAAAAAAGTTGAAGACGAACCGACAAAACCCAGATTGCTCAATACTGAATCAGGTATTGGTTATCGTTTTGGGTATTAGTGGACAGTTCAGCTGTATAGCTTTGCAAAGCGAAAAGTAATTTTTAATGGTTTGCAGGTAAATATTTTTGAGCAAATCCAGAAGTGTGAAGTGTGCTTAAATCGTGCGATCTAAACACTTATAAAAATATTGTTATCAAAAGAGCCAATAGATTATTTAGTGCGTGGATAATTGTTATCAGTATGAGTGCACTTTGCTTTCGTTGTTTGGCAATGTAAAAGAAAAAACATAGAATAAATCCAATTAAACAACCTGTTAAAAAGTAAAAAATATTATAATCATGCATATATCCAAAAAAAAGTGACCCAATGATTTGATAGAAAAAAAGACGTTTCTTATGCTTAAATAACAGATTAGCAAGTAGGAAAGGTAAATACTGGAAAAGAAATGTTTCAACAAATGGAGCAAAAACACAACCGAAAAGAAAAAGTGTTAAAGGCCCATTTTTTGCAATTGATTCAACAACAGGATTTCTATAAGATCCTTCAGGTATTAATAAACTTGGAATGAAAGAAGCAAGAATCATTATTATTGACCCAATTAAAATGAATGATATAGAGTTTAATCTATATAAGTATCTGATAATATTGACCATTATTTAAATTTATTACACTTTACAAACTCATTTTACCAGCATATATTACAGAGTTGTGTTTCATTATTTTATTTTCTACAGAAAACTGACATGATAGATTCTAAATTAATATTAATCAAATGGTTAAAATCATTATTTATAAAGAGGCTACCTTATAAAACTTGAGGTAGCCTCCATTTAAAAAGGTTTTTCATCAATAGCTACCAACTTTTGCATTGACATAGCTATTATCACGTGATTCTGATGTCAAACCATCCCAAACCTCACGGGCTACCCATGATATACCCCAAAAGATATCATATACAAATGATGTATCCTTGCTTATTTTGCCTCCGTCAATAAGGAGTAATTCCTCTTTTGTTAATTTATTATATTTCATTTTCTTAAATTTTATGACATTTAGTACAATTATCATTCAATGAATGTTACCCTGATATCAAATTATGATTCAAATGATTAAAAACTTAATCAACCAGCATAACTAATAGCATCAACTTAGGTAGAAGAATGACATTCGGTCCAACCATCAGAAATACCTTTTTTTACATCAGTCCAATTACCCATTAACCACAAGGCAATTCCGCCCCAAGTTAAATTTTTCAAAGTACTTCCTCCGCCATCAACTTCTCTCAATTCCATTTCATTTAACTCTTTCATAATTCAAATTTATTAAATTTTTTTAAAAAATTAAATCCCTGTTTTGTTTATCGTGCTACAAGGTTTGGCACGCGTAACGTTACAGTGCCAAAGTAATGTACGGCCAATCTCATAAAAAAGTAGGGAAGGTATTATTTTATAAAAAAACATCCGGAAACTTCTCTTGATGAAGTCTCCGGATATTCGAAAGGAATCATACTTCATATTCTGAAGTCGTTTCTTATTTTGCCGTTATTGTGAAATCCGGTTTTAATGAATATGATTTTAGTCAGGAACTGCTTTCCAATTGTATTTGAATGGTGTTCTTATTCCGAAAAATCGAGAACTTCATTGATGATACCAAGAAGGTTTTCGCCTGAGATCAGCAGTTTGTCGTTGAGAATTTTTTGCTCCTGGGTCATATGTGTATCCCGCATCAACCTTGACAAGC
>JAPLDR010000140.1:0-1682 GCA_026391655.1 Bacteroidia bacterium
CGAAGGTTTATACAAAAACTGGAGGCAGGATATTAACGGGAAACGTGCATTTTTTCTTATCCGTCAATCATTTGCAGGTGCCCAGCGAAATGCAGCAACGTTATGGTCATCAGATATTACCTGTACATGGAAAGCTTTTAAAAGCCAGGTACCACAGGGAATCAATTCATGTGCTTCTGGAATTCCTTACTGGACCTCAGACATTGGAGGATACCATTTCAATTGGTCAGCACCCGATTGGTCAGCACCACTTCACAAAGAACTCTTTACGCGCTGGTTCCAATTTGGAACATTTTCCCCGATTTTCAGAATTCATGGAAAAGGAGAACGAGCCTTGTTTTCGAATAACTGGGACGCAAAAACTAAAGCAATTTTGTTGAACTACGATAATTTAAGATACCGTCTCCTCCCCTATATCTACTCACTTTCGTGGAAAGTAACCAACGAAGGTTACACGATTATGAGGTCGCTTGCTTTCGATTTCAGAAACGATAAAAATGTAAATGCAATTCCCGACCAGTATATGTTTGGTCCTGCAATTCTTGTCAATCCCGTTACAGAACGTATGTACAGTTTGACAAGCAATGTTCCGGTTGAAAAAACGCGCAAAGTATATCTTCCAAAGTCAACTGTCTGGTATGATTTCTGGACGGGCAAGACCCAAAATGGCGGGCAAACCATTGTTGCACAGGCACCAATTGAAACAATACCTCTCTATGTAAAAGCCGGCTCTATAATCCCAATGGGAGGCTATCTTCAATATGCTACTGAGAAACCGGCAGATGTAATCGAATTACGTATTTATGCAGGTGCTGCTGGCCAATTTATTCTGTATGAGGACGAAAACGACAACTACAACTACGAGAAAGGACAGTTTGCCACGATTGAATTCAAGTGGAATGACAAAGCAAAAACGATTACTATAGGTGAACTTAAAGGAACATTTAAAGGAATGTTGAATGAGCGCAAATTCAATATAGTTTTAGTTAAACCAGGCGTTGGCACAGGAGTGGAAATAGGTACAAAATTCGATAAAACAATTCAATACTCAGGAAAAAAAATTCAGGTAAAGATTTAATGATTAAATAATTAATAATGAAATTTGATTACAATTAACTTTAGAAAATTTCACTGATTATGAAGTAAACCCTGCATCACGTTCGATGAACATGATGCAGGGTTCATAATGAAATAGAATAATTCTTGCTATTCGAAAATTATTCGTTACATTTGCCCTTAGAATTGCTAAGTCCGTTGTCATTAAAAATATTGCAATATGGATACGAACAGTATAGAACCAACTCCGGAAAATAACAAGGAATCAAAGCCAATGACCCGGGCAGAGGCGCTGAAAAAAGCCGGTAAACTGACATTAGCAGCAGGAACCATGCTCGTATTGCTAAACACTCCGGAAAAGGCGCTGGCTCAGAGTGCGCCTCCGCCACCTTAACAATAAGCAAATATAAATTATTATTTTTGAAGCACTTAGATTTTGAGCATTGATCTTTTATATCTGAGCGTAACAGTAAAGCTATGCTGATAAAACGTATTGAAGGCAAGCGCATTGTCTGGTTTGGACAGAGCAATCATTGGATTCAGTTTGAGGAACCGGCATGGTTTGTTTATAGACTGTCTCTCAAAGGAACAGGTGCGGAAGAGATCATTACACGGTGTCGCAAAAA
>JAPLDR010000140.1:1704-7701 GCA_026391655.1 Bacteroidia bacterium
AAAAATAACTAATTTCCAGATTCCGACACATTTTCGTGTTGAGGCTCAGTTTACCTATCAGGTCAAACCATTTCCATATCCGCCATATTATTCCATCCGAAATTATACAATTAATAATAAATCTATCACTTTCTCCTTTGAGTCTCTATGGCTCGAAAACAGTATTCATCCACTTTTTGCACACCTCGAAACCTCCGGGCTCGCAACTGCAGATGTTCGGTTTGATTTGTTTCGGCGAGATGAACAGTTTGGCATCAGGGTTACGAAGGGTCAAAGTAAGACCTGGTTTTTCGACCAACCTGAACTCCAGAAAGGAAGGGCATTTATCGAACTACTGAATACAATTTATGATAAGGTCGAAGATGATTGGATGACAATCCTGCATGGATCAGCGATTACCGACGGCAGCAGTACGATCCTGTTTACTGCCGCATGTGGCGGAGGTAAAAGTACAATTGCTGCGCTTTTGCAGGCACATGGTCTTCACGTGGTATCGGATGATATGGTTCCCGTTGCGGCGAAAACAGGCCGGATTTATCCATTCCCGTCAGCTCTCTCAGTAAAAGATGGTGCAATTCCGGTGCTTTTACCCTGGTATCCTGAACTTGAAAAGACTCAAATATTCAATTACCCGGCTTCTGATAAGCAGGTTCGCTATCTGCCATACAATCAGTTTCCACCTCAAAAGAAGCTGATAAATAAAGCTAAAGCACTGGTGTTTATTAATTTCGATCCATCAGTCGATATCCGTTTGGAAAAAATGTCTAAACTCGATGCGATCAAACTTTTCAATAATGAAGCATGGGTGTCATCCACACCAGAAAACGCCCGGCATTATATCAACTGGTTTATTAAACTCCCTTGTTACCGAATGACATATTCCGATAACATGAAGGCAGTGCAAACCATCATGCAGATTTTTCAAGGGGAATAAAATGTAAGATTTATCCTACAAAACATTCAGTCTTTTCCCTACAATCATTTAGCATTTACCCTACAAGCCCTCGCTTGATGTGATAATACTTTTACGATGTTATAAACAACACCGCCATGAAAGCACTATTAACATTTAAGCATTACCTTCTAATCGGCATCATAATATTGATGATTAATCATTTAAACAGAGCGAATGCAGCGACTATAACCAGTAAAGCCAGCGGAAGCTGGTCTGCACCTGCAACCTGGGTTGGTAATGTTGTTCCGGTAATAACAGATGATGTTTTTGTCGACGGATTAATTGTATTGGATGGAAATTTTACATGTCACAATTTAACGATCAACTTTGGTACAGGCAGGTTAACGGTAAATCCCGGAACAGCACTTACAATTAATGTTTTAAATAATAACCGCATATTAGAGATTATTTCAAATAATGCAGGTTCTGGATCTGTCATTTTTAATTCGGTTACTGGTTCTGGTACGGTCTATTTTGAACGGTATATGGGTGGAACAGTTAATGGTACGTTAATGTCGCATCTTATTGCTTCCCCTGTAAGTGATTGTGAATTTATAAGTTTCCTCGATAACATCAATGGGAATGGGAAAACCATTGAACTCCGTTACGAAGGAACGATGTTTTCTTTTGGCATAGATTTGGAAAATACCAACAGATGGGATTATTCATTCAGGTCAGATAAAGTGGGTATTTCCGGTGTAATTGCTTTAGGCAAAGGTTATAGCGTAGCACTTAAAGCCGACACTAAGATTCGCATCCGATAACCTATAGCACAGGAACAAGACCTGAGGGTGGATTTGGTTGGAATTCACTGGGCAACCCATTTACTTCAGCGATTAGCGTAGAGAGTTTCTTCGCAGCAAATCGTAGCGAGCTTCATCCCGTTTTTGGGGGTCTTTATTTTTGGAATCCGGAAACTAAATCTTATGATGTGGTAAGCAGGGGTGGAGGAATGACACATATTCAGGTTGGTCAGGGCTTTTTTGCAAGATCTAAAGAAGGAGGAGGCACGATTAATTTTACTTATGCGATGCGGGAACATGCAACAGCTGCCACCTTTAAATCAGCTTATTTACCTTGGCCAAGCATCGAACTGAAGGCAGCAACCAAAGATTTGTCACGAACAACTTCAGTGACGTTCAACGATGCAATGACTCCTGGTCTTGATCCAAGTTATGACGCAGGGGTATTGAAATCTGGAGGAGGTTTAGAGTTGTACACGAGGCTGGTAGAAGATAACGGAAGTGATTTTGCCATTCAATGCCTGCCGGATGTTAGTTTGGATAAAATGGTTATCCCTGTATCTCTAGACCTGACTACAGGTGGTGAGGTAACCTTTAGTGCCAAGTCAGCAAATCTTCCCTCCGGCTACGTTCCGGTTCTTGAAGATCGCCAGACAGGCATCAGCACGCTCCTCAATGCCGCTGGGGCCAGTTATAAAGTGGTTTTACCTTCAAATACCAAGGGAATCAATAGGTTCTACTTGCACCTCAATGCAATAAAATCCGCTCCTGTTACTGCCATTGTATCTGCGGTTGTTATTCCAGATGTTGCCCGTCTCAAGGTCTATCCCATTGGCAAAGAGATTCATATTCAGGGAGTAGTCGAAGATCGATGCGTTGCCAGTTTATACGACCTCAACGGCAGAAGCGTTGGTGTCTATCAGTTGCAGGCTGCGGACAATATTACTTTGTACCCTGAGGGTATTAACAATGGAATATATCTGCTTAGGATCATGGAGGGAAATGCGCAGAGATTCATAGGTAAAATGATCCTTAGATAGAAGTTTCTGAAAATACAACAATGAATCATCTTTCGAAATAAAAGTATAATTCGAGTTCTAAAATAGCATACAACGGAATACCATTACCACGTAAAGTCACCAAAGAAAATGCCTATACATTGAAAAAAGTATTAGTTTTTAAGTAGGCTTTTAATTGTATACTGTTTAGCGAGGAAAGAAAGTGACGAGTTACAAATTTACAAGTCTCAAGTGCAAACCTGTCCGGTCGACCAACCCATTTACTTTAAATTTCCGTTAACATCTCGTTTATGGTATTCTGAAGGCAAACAATTACCCTTCTCTTTGTGTTGTATCAAAATATTAAATTAAATCATTATTGAATTTTAATCAATATTTATGACTACAACAAAATTATTTTCGAAATACACTTTAGGAACGATCGAATTAAGAAACAGGATCGTTATGGCGCCAATGACACGTTCCAGGGCAATCGGAAATATTCCCAATGACCTGATGGCCACTTATTACGAACAACGTGCCGGAGCTGGGCTCATCGTTACAGAGGGAACATCACCTTCACCAAACGGACTGGGATACAGTCGGATTCCGGGGCTTTTTAACGAATCTCAGGTCGAAGGATGGAAAAAAGTAACAGAAGCAGTTCATTTTGCCGGAGGCAGGATTTTCGTACAGTTAATGCATACTGGCAGAATAGGTCATTCTTTAAACTTACCTTCAGGAGCCAGTGTTTTGGCACCTTCGGCGATTAAAGCCGCCGGACAAATGTGGACCGATCAGGAAGGGATGCAGGATTTTCCGGAACCCAAGGCAATGTCTCCGGGTGAACTTAAACTCTCCGTAAAGGAATTTGAAAACTCAGCAGTCCTTGCAATGAAAGCAGGATTTGATGGGGTTGAACTGCACAGCGCTAACGGATACCTGCTTGAACAATTTCTTTCACCAATAAGTAACCACAGGACTGACAAATTTGGAGGCAGCATCGAAAATCGATGTCGTTTTGTTTTGGAAGTTGTTGATGTTGTCAGCAAAGCGATAGGAAAAGAAAAGACGGCTATCCGTTTATCACCTTTTGGTGTGGCAAGCGATATGCCACATTATCCTGAAATCGAAGAGACTTATTCATATCTGGCAGAACAATTGAATAACAGAGGAATAGTCTATGTCCATCTAGTCGATCACAGCGCCATGGGTGCCCCGAAGGTCCCGTTCAGTATAAAAAAAACGATTCATAAAAAGTTTCGCAACACAATGATCCTGACGGGAGGTTACAATCAGCAGAGTGCAGAGAAAGACTTAGAAAACGGTTTCACTGATTTGGTTGGATTTGGTCGGCAGTTTATCAATAATCCTGATCTTGTGTCAAGATTTAAAAATAGCTGGTCATTGTCAACTGTTTTGGACTCAAACACCTTCTATTCAGTTGGAGAGAAGGGGTATACTGATTACCCGGCGTACAGTAATTAAAGTGCGCCAAGACATTTCGTTTTAGTGATTTGGAAACAGAGTTAATGGTCCCAATGCATCGGGGCCAACTT
The DNA here is from genome assembly GCA_026391655.1 of Bacteroidia bacterium. Classification (GTDB taxonomy): domain Bacteria; phylum Bacteroidota; class Bacteroidia; order Bacteroidales; family Prolixibacteraceae; genus JAAFHB01. The sequence continues at coordinate 5,960 of JAPLDR010000140.1, forward strand.
GTTACCTGCAGTCAATACTTCAACAGGAAAAAACCATTCCTGAAAAACTGAATCATATTTTACCCATACATTTCGTTATAGAGCCAAATTACACGAATTAAAAGGTTAAATTTGTCATCAAAATGTATCAGATGATCAGATCTATGACGGGTTACGGGAAAGCCGAATGCGAGTTGGCCCTAAAAAAAATCACCATTGAAGTTAAATCGCTTAACAGCAAGCAACTGGATCTCAACACCAGAATACCAGGAGTTTATCGTGAGAAAGAGATTGAAATCAGGCGTGAAATATCGGATAAACTGATTCGTGGAAAAGTCGATTTCAGTCTTTACTCCGAATCGTTGGGAGTTGAGAGCAACAGTGTCATCAACAGTCCAATGGTAAAAAGTTATTTCAGCCAGCTTTCTGAACTTAGTAATGAACTTGGGCTTCCTGTTAGCGAACTGACGTTGCAGATCATCATGCAGTTGCCGGAAGTCGTAAAAACCTCACGCGATGAACCTGACGAAAATGAATGGAAAATAAATGTCAATGCTATTCGCGAAGCGCTGAATGCACTCGACAATTTCCGGCTTCAGGAGGGATTGTCGCTTTATAACGACATTATCAATAATCTGAATACAATAACAACCCTGCTTGGGCAAATCACACCTTATGAGTTGGAGCGGACTGTAAAAGTAAAAGAGCGGATTATGGAAGGTTTAAAAGAGCTTTCATCGCCAGAAGGAGTCGATCATAACCGGCTCGAGCAGGAAATGATATTCTATCTCGAAAAGCTTGATATTAATGAAGAAAAAGTACGTTTAGGTAATCATTGTTCTTATTTTATCGAAACACTCGCACTTGATGAACCCATAGGCAAAAAGCTGGGTTTTATTGCTCAAGAGATTGGTCGCGAGATCAATACACTTGGATCAAAAGCCAACCATACCGAAATGCAGAAGCTTGTGATTGGTATGAAGGATGCTTTGGAAAAAATTAAAGAACAATTGCTTAATGTGTTATAGATTTCACTATTAACCTGTTTTTCATTATCAAACTGTTTAATTCATGAGCGAAGGCAAACTGGTCATTTTTTCTGCTCCGTCGGGTGCCGGTAAAACAACGATCGTGCGACATTTACTGTCTCTTAATCTTAATTTCGGATTCTCGGTCTCAGCCACAACACGAAAACCGCGGGGAACAGAACAAAATGGTAAAGATTACTATTTCATAAGTACCGAAGAATTCAGGAACAAAATTAATCGTGACGAATTCCTTGAATGGGAAGAGGTTTATCCGGGTTGTTTTTATGGAACATTGAAAAGCGAGGTCAACCGGATTTGCAAAAATGGTCAAAATATCCTTTTTGATGTTGATGTGGTGGGAGGAAGCAATATCAAAAAGTATTACGGTGAGAAAGCCCTTGCAGTTTTCATTCAGCCACCATCCCTTATAGAGCTTGAAAATAGATTACTGGCACGATCGACCGACTGTCCTGAAATGATTAGAGAACGCATTGCAAAAGCAGAACACGAACTGACTTACGTCAATTTGTTTGATATCATTATCATCAACGATCAACTTGAAAATGCTCTTCAGGAAGCGGAAGTAAATGTCCGGAAGTTTCTCGATAAAAGTCCGGATTGGAAGAATTGTAAATAAGAAGATGGAAGACAGAAGAGACGCGATTAATCGCGTCTGAACATATCTATGATGATGGTATGAGTTTAATCAAGGTTACATAAAGCAAGCAGCAATGC
>JAPLDR010000140.1:7751-13584 GCA_026391655.1 Bacteroidia bacterium
GGTTCATTCAATCCAATCCATAATGGCCATCTGGCCATTGCACGAGAAGCACTTGCACATGGTGCTGCAGATGAGTTATGGTTCCTTGTTTCGCCTCAGAATCCGCTGAAAAGCAATAATGACCTCTTTCCTGAAAACGACCGTTTAAAGATGGTGAAACTGGCTATAGAAAATGAACCGGGAATGAAGGTAAGCGATTTTGAGTTTCATCTCCCCCGCCCCACCTATACAATCAATACGCTTGAAAGTCTTAAAATTAATTATCCGCAACATCATTTTATACTCCTTATCGGCGGAGACAATCTTGTCATTTTTCACAAATGGTTTGAATATAAGCGAATAATAAACGAATTTGGATTAATTGTTTATCCCCGGCCGGGATTTAAGCTGGAAAACATTGTACAATTTCCCAATACAACCATTATTTCTGCACCGTTAATCGACCTGTCAGCCACTGAAATCAGGCGAAAACTGGAAAACGGAGAATCAATTGTTGAAATGGTTCCCGAAAAGGTTGCAATTTTCCTTCTCCAATGTGCCAATAATTCTAAAAATTAACCTAAAATCAATTAGCAGGTTGTTAACAATCAAAAGGAATACAAAAATCGTAAAACTAATCGCCTAATACCACTTAAATATCTTCAAACCAATAATAAACGATACCGTTCCAATGGAAGTGAGTACAAGCGCTTCGAGCCAGACATCTGCAAAACCGGCACCTTCATTAAATATACTTCTAAAACCATCTGCAATCATCGTCAGCGGCAGGTATCTGATAACAGGAATTGTCCAATCGGGGAAATTATGGTAACTGAAGAACACGCCCGACACCACCATCATTGGTGTTACCAGGGCATTGATAATGCCATTCCCGATTTCGGGGTTGGCAGTATGCGACGAAATAAGTATCGAAATCCCCGAAAAGGCAATATTCCCGGCTAAAAACAGTACCATCAAAGCAGGCCAGCTTCCCTGAACTTTTGTCCCAAAATACAACCAGGCAAACACAAAAAGCAACAACGCTTCTGCCACGTTCATCGTAAACCGGGCCGTAATCAATGCTAACAAAAAGTTCGACTTTTTCATAGGTGTTGCCACCATTCTACGCAATAGTTTCTTCGATCGGCGGTCGATAATAGTATAACTGATCCCCCAGCTGCACGCCATCATAATGCCCATGGCAAGCAAACCGGGAATTAAAAAATCGACATACCTGGTTCCAGTCATTGTTAAAGGTACAATACCCGATTGGTTGACTCCATAAAACGCTGAACCATAAGAAGCAAGATTAGCAACAAGCTGGTAGGCTGTTTTCGCCTCAGCGTTTGCCGGATCAAAATGATATTTTGTATCGGTTGCCTTATCTTCAATAATCAAGGATACTTTGCCCTTTTTAAGCATAGTATAGGCATTCAACCACGAAGTTTCATAAAAGGTAAGATTTACATTTCCTAGTTTTTCATTTTTAAGATCGATGGTATAAGTACTATCCTTTTTATTTCCATTTGTTGCTAAGTAGCCAGCCAGTTTCGTTTCATGTACCGAATCTTGTTCAGTAATCACTTTTACAAGAGACAGCTTTATATTTACGTCCCCTTTTTTAGTAAATGCGATTCCAAGTCCCCATGCCATCAAAATCGGGAAAACCACGCCCCAAAATATAACGGCAGGTTCCCGGATTATTTCGGCGAAATGAGCTATGATTAACCGATAAAGCTGATGATTGGTTATTTTATTCATACAAATGGCGTCCTGTAAGCGAGATAAATAATTCATCCAATGAATGGTGACCGCCACCGAGCGTCAATATTTCCTGGAGTGTTCCTTCGACCAAAATATTTCCCTGATCCATGATTACAATCCGGTCGCAAAGAAATTCGGCTTCCTCCATGTAGTGAGAAGTAAGTATCAGCGAGGTTTTTTGCCCTTTTTTCAGGTCGAGCAGGATATTCCAGATCTCACGTCGGGCATTTGGATCAAGACCGGTGGTTGGTTCGTCGAGAAGCAGGATTTTTGGTTTGTTTAGCAGCGCAACTCCCAACGCCAGCCGTTGCCGCTGCCCGCCCGACAAATTATTCACATACGCTTTTTTCTTCTCCTCCAAACCAATCAGTTGAAAAACTTCATCCACCCTTACGGTATCCAGCTTATAAAAACTTGCAAACAGTCGCATGGTTTCCCAGGCAGTCAACTTATCCATAAACCGGGTTTCCTGAAGCGAAAGTCCGATCATCTGATGAAGTTCATGTTGATGGTTTTTCCATTGTTTGCCCGCGATGAAAATCTCTCCTTCATCAGGATGCTGAATCCCCTCAATCATTTCGACCAGGGTGGTTTTCCCGGCTCCGTTCGGACCCAACAATGCCAGAAACTCGCCGGGCTTTATCGTCAGGTTCACCCCTTTGACTGCATGAACATCTTTAAACGATTTCTTAACGTGTCTGACATCAACAATATATTCTAAATCTGTCATCCTGAAAATATTCTAAAAACTTTTAATACGTAAAAATATCCAAATAATTATAGGATGAGTTTTCTAAGATAGTTTTTTTATTTTTGTGGAAGACATGAAGGTAGTTTAAACAGGAGAGATGCCAGAGTGGTCGATCGGGACGGTCTCGAAAACCGTTGTACTGGTAACGGTACCGGGGGTTCGAATCCCTTTCTCTCCGCAAATAGCTAAAATAAAACAATATAGGACGACCCGGAAGAATGATTTTTTGTCTGATCTTAAAACATTTCCCCTTCTCAGCGACGATTTCGCAACTGTTCTTTCTTATCCGTTATTTCCTGGCTTAAACTGTGATAATTCTGTCTGAATTCTTCTTCAGTGCGTTTAATATCTTCTTCAGGGAAACCGCCATCAATAAAAAGTTCTATATCACTGCATTTTCGGCGGTAGGTTTCATATTCCTCAATTATATCGACAGCATAGATAATCCATTCATCGGAATTGAGTTCTTCTAATTCTTTAAAATATTTAAAAAGGACTGTTTGCATCAGTTCAATAAACTCGAATTTCCGTTTTTCCTCCTTATTAAAGGATTCAAGCAAAGCCTTGTTTTTAAAATTACAATACATTTCCCATTCCTCATCAGTTAACAAGGGATATTCCGGCCGGGTAGATTCATCAATTGTTTCGGGTTGTTGAGGCCGACCGTAACATTCGACATAATGCTCGAATCCGGGGTATTTGTTGCGAATGTTTTCTCCTGCCTTTTGACCCTGTACCAGATAGAACAATTTCCAAAGAAGAGGACCACCGGTTGTAAAAGTGATATCGTTGATTGATTCTAAAACGAAGGGACGTTTTTCGGTTTTAAAAACGGGATATTGCTGCCACATAAGCTTTTGCAATTCGGGAGCCAATTGTCCCATAGCCTTGTGGTAAACATCAAACATAAAATGCATGAGTTCGAGACTATTCTCAATACTACTCTTTATTTCCCCGGGAAGAAAGTTGATGTTCTGGTTATACAATGCATCATTGTTGATATCGCCATCTTTATCTTGAATCATAATGCAAAATTAAAAGGTTAACGCCATGTCCTTGTTTACAACTGTCAGCCCCATTTTTTCGGGTATGCTTCAGAAAGCGGGTTTATTATTTTTAGTTTGCAATTCCTGATTAAATACCTTAAACAACTTTAACAAGTTAGGATCGGTAAAGTTCAGAAAAAAAAATTGAATTCTGGTAATAGATCGTAAAAAAATTTTCCAGTAATAAATAGGCCAATAAACGTTACTAATGAGGCCATTCAGTTTATTAGCTTATGTAAAATGCTTCATTAAGGGAATGAGAAAGCCAATGCATTAGCTCGTGGGGAATCTGCGTTTTACTGTCGTTTATAAACACGTACCCAATCGAAAACGATAGATATTCGCAATTTGATCATAGCAGCAATGTAAAACAAGCCTTTTTAGCGTCGGCATATGGAATTTTGTCTTGTTGATGTGCCGATGTTGTAGAGGCAAGGCATGCCTTGTCTCTACAACATCAGACCTCGGTTTAGAGGTTCAGCAGATATAATTAGTTATTCAGTTGGAGGATTTTTCGGTTTATTTGGCGGGCGTCCCGGGAAACGGGCCGATAAATCGTCCTGAATATTCTTTAAACCCAAGAATCACCACTTTTACCTTATCGAAAGGATATTTTGCGAATGCATTGAATATCTGATTTTCGGACAGGTAGATTTTTTGCTTAGCATATTCCGATCTTACAAAACTGGTTAAATTGTTGAAATATGGTTTTTCAAACACGTCATGTAGCTGCTCTTTCCAGTTTGCTTCAATTTTAAAGTCTATTTTTCTGTTGTGTTATTTGCTGATTTATCCGAATTAGGGTTAAAAAACGAAGCTACCAGGATCTTACCCAAGAATCACCACTTTCGCCTTATCTAGAGGATATTTTGCGAATGCATTGAATTTCAGTTTTTCGGGCAGTTAGATTTTTTGCTTAGAATATTCCGAACTTACAAAATTGGTTAAATCGGTGAATTATGGTTTTTCAAACTCGTCATATAGCCGTTCTTTCTTTTGTATTATTTCTGATTTATCCGAATAAGGGTTAAAAACAATATATTTGGGCGAGTAACAAAATGAATGAAAAAGTCCACTTATAAATCAAATGAGTCAAATCGTTCGAACAAAAGCCATCAAAAAGCAATTACTTTTTTTAACTCATAATGGATTCATCAATCTGGACTCGGATAAATCCCTAATTAGTTTATCCATAAAATTGTTAATGTGCTCATCTGGTTTTTGGGACATCGTGTTTTTCAGATGCCATTTTACAATTTCCTTCACACCCTCACTGAATGGAATTGTGGGATTAAAATCGGGAACCAGTTTCCTGATTTTTGAATTATCGAAAATCATACAGTGAGACTTATCGCCCAATAAACCATTCCCGATTTCACGATCATACTTCGCTATTACTTCGGAAGGAACATGAATAAGGTGAGGCACTACGCCTAATTCGTTAGCCAACATCGAGTAAATTCTATTCCAGGTAATCCATTCATCCGAAGTGATGTGGAACGCTTCATTGATGGCAGCAGGTTTTCCCAGCAGTCCAACAAGTCCTACAGCAAAATCCTTATGATTCGTAAGTGTCCAGATGGAAGTACCATCGCCGTGAACAACAACAGGCAAACCCTGTACCATTCTTTGCAAAACGGTATATCCACCATCAACAGGAATTAAGGTTTTATCGTACGTATGCGATGGCCGGACAATTGTATAGGGAAATCCATTTTTTAGATATTCCTCTTTTAAAACATTTTCACAGGCAATTTTATTCCTCGAATACTCCCAAAACGGATTATTCAAAGGCGTATTTTCCGTTATCGGAAGTTTTGCCGGAGGCGTTTGATAAGCCGAAGCAGAACTGATAAACACGAATTGATTTGTTTTGCCAGAAAATAATCGAATATCATTGTGAATATGTTCTGGTTCAAAAGCAATCCAATCAACTACTGCATCAAAATGATGTCCCTGAATTGCCTGCCTGGTTTCATCGAAATTCCTAATATCCGAAATGATCGTTTTAACCCCCTCAACTTTTCTGATCTTGCTACTTTTCCCTCTGTTCAAATGGTATAAATCAATACCACGCCTAATTGCCAGCTCGGAACATGCCGAACTGATAATACCGGTACCTCCAATAAATAATACCTTCATTTTATTCTTAATTATCTGATTTGTTATTAAATAGATTTTTGTAAACTTCTGTGGACTTAATTGGAAACGATTAGTTTATAACATCACCAAAGATAATTAAAGCCATATATTTTCCCGGCTAATTGCGACTGTTGGTAATCTAATCTTATCA
>JAPLDR010000140.1:13595-46517 GCA_026391655.1 Bacteroidia bacterium
GTAATCTAATCTTATCAAAAATAGTCACATTATTATAAACCAGATTGTCCAGGGGAATTTAATACCAGGCAGAGAGGCAAGGCCATCTCGTAGAAGACGCACGGCCGCACCTCTACAATGCAACATTCATCATCCTATTTTACGATTCATCCGCTTCAACCAACGATCCGGTTCCTTATATTTTTTCTCAGCTGATTTCCACCTTTAATTTGGAGAAAAATTAAAATTGCCATGAAAACCTATATCGTTATACTCACTTTTCTATTTTTACTTTCCGGCGTTTCTGCACAGGTTCGTCTCTCGGGTAAAGTGACCGATCAAAAGCAGATGCCGCTCGGTGGAGCCAATATTTTTCTTCAGGGTAGTTACGATGGTGCTTCAACAGACAGCCTGGGTAATTTCAGCTTTAAAACCGGATTGAAAGGCATTCAATATCTTTCAGCAACCTTTATCGGATACAAACCAATTCTTCGGAAACTTGATCTGGATAGTACCAAAACCATTGTATTGAACTTCGTTTTAGAAGAGACGGGCGGACAGAGTAATGAAGTAATGATTAACGCAGGAGCTTTTGAAGCGAGCGACGAAAAGAAAGCCGTTATGCTGCGTCTTTTCGATATTGCCACTACCCCGAGTGCACAAGGTGATATTTTTGGGGCTCTTGGTTCGTTACCCGGCGTTCAGAAGGTAGGCGAAGATGGTCGTGTGTTTGTCCGGGGAGGCGAAGGCTACGAAACCAAAACCTTTATGGACGGTATGCTCGTTGAAACACCCTATTTATCGCGAATGCCCGATATGCCAACACGGGGACGCTATTCGCCAATGCTTTTCAGCGGAACATTGTTCAGCACAGGCGCTTATTCGGCTGAATATGGGCAGGCCTTGTCATCAATTGTCGATATGAAAACCAATGCCCCCGAAACGGAGGATAAATCGAGCGTTTCAATCATGAGTGTTGGCATAATGGGTTCCACATCAAAATGCTGGAAAAACTCTTCATTGTCGCTGAGTGGCGATTATGTCACCTCGGGATTATCGAATAAAATCAATAAACAGCAGGTCGACTGGATTAAAAGTCCGGTTGGGATCGACGGAACTGTGATGTACCGCCAGAAAACGGGTAAAACAGGCATGTATAAATTCTTCGGAACTTTTAATAACAGTACCAGCGGAATGATCTACCCAAACACTCAAACAGGTGAAAAACAGAATATTCTCTTGAATGGCAGCAATGTCTATCTAAACAATACGTACAACAATATGCTGGGCGAAAAGTGGATGATCAAATCGGGACTTGTCTGGAATTATGACAATCAAAAGTTTGACCTTGATAATGATCAGGTAGTTACCAACCAAAAGATGATTCAGGCTAAATTTGGATTCATCAATTTTATAAATGATCAGACCGAATTGAAATTTGGTGCCGACTGGGTGAACTATTCGTACGAACAAAAGATCAGGATGAACGGAAATTTCCGCTTACCGTTTAGCAACAATCAACTGTCGGGTTTTGCCGAGATGGAATACAAACTCACGAAAAAGTTTGCAACACGTCTCGGAGCAAGAATCGAAAACAGCTCCCTTCTGAACCAAACCACATTTGTTCCACGCTTTTCGGGAGCCTATAAAACAGGCAATCACAGTCAGGTGTCGCTCGCCTGTGGTCAGTTTTACCAGAATCCGGAAGAGGATTACCTGAAATTTGCACCGCAGCTGAAAGCTGAAAAAGCGGATCATCTTGTGATGACCTGGCAATATCAGACCGAATTAAGAACCTTTAGAGTAGAAGGCTATTTGAAAAAATATTCCGATTTGGTAAAGTTCACCAAACCATTGGCATACGATCCGCTTGATTATTCGAATACTGGAAGTGGTCATGCCGAAGGAATTGATTTCTTCTGGCGCGATAAGGAAACTTTTAAATCAACCGATTATTGGATTTCGTACTCGTGGATTAATGCCCGGCGCAATTACAAGGATTACCCTTCGGCAGCCATTCCAGGTTATGTCTCAGAACACAACTTATCGGTCGTTTATAAACGGTTTTTCGAAAAGTTACATACGTTTGCTGCGGTAACCTATTCATTTGCCAGCAGTCGCCCTTATCATGATCCGAACTTTTCAGGTTTCATGAATTCGAAAACGAATCCTTACAACGACATCAGCTTAAGCCTGACTTACCTGTTGAAATGCTTTGGAAAACCTGCTGTATTACATCTCATGGTCAATAACCTGGCCGGTTTCAATAATGTTTTCGGGTATAATTTTACAAATACGCCCAATGCGGCTGGTTATTACGAATCGACACCAATCAAATCGCCTTTTGTGCGGCAAACTATTCTGCTTATTTCGATCATGTTGTGAAAGAAAGGCAGAAGTAAAACTTTAGTCTGAAATGGGACAAAACCAAGAAATGCCACAAAATCACGAAGACACGAAGTTGCACAAAGTCCTAATTATTAGTCGTATAATCTTAGTGAACCTTAGTGCCTTTGAGTCTTGGTGGCAGAATAAAAATCGGGTGAACTCAAATATTAAATACCAAATAATTGGAAATAAACATGTTAATAAATCAAATTTTAAAATTTACAAAAATGAAAAAGTCAATTGTCACCTTAATTTTAGTTTCGTTGTTTAGTTTTGGATTCTCAAACGAAACTTATGAGAAGGCCATGAGCCTTTCAATCGAAAAATTATTTCAGGCTAAAACAATTCCTGAGAATGTTGAAGTGGCCAATCAGTTTGAGCGCATTTCGAAGACCGAAAAAACCGAATGGCTGCCTTTGTATTATGCCTCTTTTGCCTACATCATGATTAGTTATCAGGAATCCGACAATGCAAAGAAGGATCAGTTCCTCGATCAGGCACAGAAGTATCTCGATCAGGCAATGGCTATCGACCCGAATGAATCGGAATTGTATATGCTTCAGGGCTTTTTGTATCCTTCGCGCATTAACATCGATCCGATGAACCGCGGCATGGTTTACATGGCCGACATGAACAAGTCCCTCGACAAAGCACTGGAGCTTAATCCCGACAATCCGCGTGTTTATTACCTTAGGGCAACCATGACGTTTCACATGCCCGAAGCCTATGGTGGCGGAGCTGCCAAAGCACTTCCATTGTACCAGGTTGCTGCTGATAAATTCAAGGTATTTAAGCCTAAAACAGCTATTTCGCCAAACTGGGGCAAAGAAATATGTGATGCCGAATTTAAAAATGTTCAGGAGGCATTGAAAAAGTAGCTTAAATGGCTCTGAGAAGTTGAGTAGTGGTAATATGGGAATTGGCAGCTGGCTGTTTGCAACTGGCAATTGGCAGATCGCGATTCTCAAGTAAATAGTCATCCTTGAGATGTTCATTGAAAACGCGTTATGGCATTGATAAAATGGATCAATTTTCTGATAGTTTACTGCCAGCTGCTAACTGCCAGTTGCGGGCCACAAAATTTTTTCACATACTTACCGTTATAGAACCTTTTATCGTTTAGTTTTATTCTGTACTTTCGAAAAAAACAAACCATTTCTTTTGACCAATGACGAATAAACAAACCAATATTAAAAAACTGATCTGGCAGATACTGTTTTCAATGCTTATTTTAATAGTTCTGGGAAACCTGATCATGCTAATTGTTCTCCGGGGCGGGAAACTAACCGGGCAAATGATACTGAATGGTTCCTTAAGTTCGGTTCTTATAGGGGGATCATTCATGATCGGCCTGATGTTGATTATTGACAAACTCGATAGAGTACTTCCATGGTTGCGTGCTCCTCTAAAGAGGTTAATCGTCCAGTTTATTATTACGGTTGTCTTCTCGCTGACACTTATTGCAGCTGCCATTCTGCTATCGGGATATTTATGGCAGCAGAAAATCACTTCAGACTATTTTCTGGAAACAGGACCATTTATGATTAAGATCGCCTTCTCTTTTGTTTTTTTAGGCTCTCTGATTTCAAATGCGATCATGTTCTTCAAAAATTGGAAAGAGGCCGCCGTTCAGCAGGAGAAGCTCAAACGAGAACAACTGGCGCTGCAATACGAAACACTTAAAAGTCAGGTGAACCCTCATTTTCTGTTCAACAACCTGAATTCACTGACTTCGCTGATCAGTACAAATCCCGAAAAAGCGATTGATTTTGTGAAGAAACTTTCCGAAGTCTATCGCTATGTGCTCGATCAAAAGGATCACGAACTGGTAGCGCTCGAAACAGAGCTTAAATTTCTGGAATCGTTTGTTTTTTTGCAAAAGATCAGGTTCGATACCAACCTCGATGTGCAAATTGATGTCCAGGCAAGAAATTTCAAAGTCATACCATTATCGGTACAAATGCTGGTCGAAAATGCCATCAAACACAATGAGATATCGGATAAAAATCCATTGTCTATACGCATTTTTTCAACTGACGATGATTACCTGATCGTTGAAAACCGGCTTCAGAAAAAAGCAGGATCGGAAGGAAGCGGAAGCGGGATTCAGAACATCAAAGACCGTTATGAATTTTTTACCGACAAGAAGGTGATCATCTCTGAAAACACAGAAAAATTTTTAGTGAGCATACCTCTGTTAACCGAATGAACCCATGTATAAAGTACTTATAATTGAAGACGAAAAGCCGGCCGCCGATTGGCTGAAGCAACTGATTCTGAAGTTTAACCCTCAGATCTCGCTAATGGGAGTGCTTGATTCAGTGAGTAGTGCCGTTGAGTGGTTTCAGCAAAATCCGCTTCCCGATCTGGTTTTTATGGACATTCAGCTTGCTGATGGACTGAGCTTTGAAGTGTTTGAGCGTGTGAAAGTAACTTGTCCTGTGATTTTCACGACTGCCTACGAAGAATATGCCGTAAAAGCTTTTAAGGTAAACAGTTTGGATTATTTGCTTAAACCAATTGCTTACAACGAACTGGAAACCGCTTTTCAAAAGTTCGGCGAAAGGGTTCAGAGCATGCAGACTGCCCCGTCAGTTACGATCGAGCTGTTGAATAAGGTGAAGGAAATGCTCCGGAAACAGTATAAGACCCGGTTTGTGATTAAAGTGGGCGAGCACCTGAAATCTATTACCGTCGAAGATATTCTCTTTTTTTACAGCCTCGAAAAAGCAACTTACCTGTGTACCGCCGATTTCAAAACCTACCTCGTTGATTATTCGCTCGACCGCATTACTGAAATGATTGACGAACACCGGTTTTTTCGCATCAACCGTAAATATATCCTTAGTAACCAATCAATTGCGGACATTATTTTTTATTCAAACAGCCGACTGAAAATCAAGTTAAAAAAGGCTGGTGAAGAAAGCATCATCGTTAGCAGGGATAAAGTGTCAGCATTCAAGGAATGGCTGGATTTATAGGTGTTCTGTCATTTAAGTTCAATTTCATAGTTATTAAGCAACTATGATTTAAGTTAGGGTTTGTACAAACTTATTTGCTAAATTTGCAAAGTAGATATCAAAATTTATCTGTCCTATAAATTTGACTTAATAACTTATAAAGCAATTCAACATGAATCGACTATTCTCTCTCGGAGTTCTCCTTATTTTTGCGGCTTGTAACACACAACCTAAAACTGAAGCAGTTAAAGTAGAATCTGTAAAACTTGAAACGGCGACGGCAGTACCTTGTGGTATAACCGGATCCCCTTCGTGTGGCGGTTGTCCTGAAGCTAAAGGTACTAAAACTCTCGTTGTAAGTGTAGACTCCGTGCAGAAAAATCCTGAAAAATATTTTGACAAAACCATTGCCCTTCAAGGTCGTGTAATTCACACCTGTAAAGAGACCGGCAAAAAAATGTTTCTGGCTGGTAAGGATGACCAGAATCTGATCAGGGTAAATGCCGGAGATAATATCAGTCGGTTTGACGAAAGCCTTCAGGGAGAGATCGTTATTGCCAAAGGTGTTTTAACTCCGATTAACGACGTTGTTGATGAAAAGGGAAAAGACGGTAAAACAACTTGTGTAACAGAAGGCAAAGCAAAACAATACGTTTTAGCCTGCACAGAGTTTGAGGTGACAAAAAACTAGATTCGTATTTATAATAGCTGTTTTAATCATGTCTGTTTTGTTTATTGGCAAATAAATGAAACAGACATGAATTTTTAAAGGCATTAAGATTTTTGGGCTAAAGCCCTGAAATAATGAATATTCAATTTCCATCCGACCTAACAGTCGGGGCAATTCAAAAATCATTTTTATATAAGCTTAACAGAGCGCTTCACCGCGATTTTGGGTATTTCTTTGCAGCAATGACTCTTATCTATGCCTTGTCGGGGATCGCACTCAATCACCGGAAAGATTGGAATCCCAACTATATCATTGAGCGGACCGAGCATCAGGTGAAAATTCCTGATGATCTTAAGACAAACGAAAAGAGCGCTGTTGAAACAATACTTAAACAAATAGGTCAGGAAGAGAATTACCGTAAATACTACTTTCCGTCCTCCGGCGAGCTAAAAATATTTATGAAGGGCGGCGGATCAGTTGCGGTTAATCTTGTTTCAGGAAAACTGCTTTTTGAGAATCTTAAAAAGCGTCCCATCTTTTACGAGGTTAATTTTCTTCACTACAATCCCGGTAAACTTTGGATGTGGTTTTCTGATTTTTTCTGCGTTGCACTTATTCTACTTGCAATCAGTGGATTATTTATTCTAAAAGGTAAAAACGGAATAACCTGTCGCGGAGCCTGGCTCACAGCTGCAGGGATAATCGTTCCGATTGTGTTTTTGATGATGTACTATTAAAGTCAATGTGTCAAACAAAAAGGCTCATCTCTCATAATCACATAGCTTTATAGGTTATAGACTGACAGATTTTAGAAATATACGCGTTCATACTAAATTTAAAGCTGATTCGAACATCCGGGAAATGCAAAAAGTCTTTAGTCTAAAAAACCTGATTAACGACAAATCCTGCTTCGAAAGTGATTAGATTTGCAGGTACTTTATTTTCTTCAATGAATCCGACGACTGACCAATACGCTGATGTAATCCTCCCTCTTCCTGTAGCAGGATATTTCACTTACAACGTCCCTGGCGAACTGAATGGTCAGGTGATGCCCGGAGCAAGGGTGATCGTTCAATTTGGGGTAAAGAAATTCTATTCAGCGCTGGTTCATGAAATCCACTACAGGAAACCTGTAGGATACAACACAAAACCTATTGAATATCTGATCGATGTTAATCCGATTATCCCCATTACCTGTTTTCTCTTTTGGGAGTGGATTGCAGGATACTACCATTGCACCATAGGCGAAGTGCTTAAAGCCGCCTTACCCTCCGGACTGAAGTTAGAAAGTGAAACAAGAATCAACTACAACAGTAATTATTTGGAACAAAATAATGACAAACTCACACCACGTGAACAACTTCTGTTTGACGTTATCCGCGAAAAGCGCAGTCTCTCGATTTCGGAATTGAACAATTCGGTACTCAAGAAAAACACAATTGCCATCATCAAAGAGTTGTTGGGAAAAGGGGCAGTTTCTGTTGAGGAGGAGATGAAAGAGAGTTACAGGCTCAAGACAAAATCAGTGATCGAATTGCCTGAACGACTCAAAACTGAAAAGGCGATGAATCTGACGCTTGATGCTTTAAAGAAAGTACCGTTGCAGCAAAAGCTGTTAATCAGCTATCTTGAACTGTCATGTATATTGAATCACGGAGCGGCAATTACGGTCACCAAAAAGGAGTTACTCCAATCAACAGGTATAAGTATTGCCGTATTGAATGGACTTGTTAAAAAGAAAATTTTATCGGTTATTGATCAGAAAGTCGACCGCATCGCTTCCTTCAAAGGTGAGATAAATGAAGTTTCAGAACTGAGTTCTGCTCAAACCAATGCTTTAAAACAAATAAAACAATCATTTGAAAATAAATCTGTTACATTACTTCATGGGGTAACTTCCAGTGGAAAGACAGAAATCTACATCAAATTAATCAAAGAATGTCTTGACCAGGGAAAACAGGTGCTGTATCTTCTGCCCGAAATTGGGCTTACCACGCAAATTATTAGTCGTTTAACCAGGGTTTTCGGCGATAAGGCAGGAGTCTATCATTCAAAATTCAATGATTCAGAACGGGTTGAGATATGGAACAAAGTTTTGAATTTTGGAAATACAAACAGCAATCAAAATCAGGAATCTGATTACCAATTAATTGTTGGCACACGATCGGCTTTGTTTCTCCCATTTCAAAATCTCGGTCTTATTGTAGTTGACGAAGAACATGATAGCAGCTATAAGCAATATGATCCTTCACCACGTTACCATGCAAGAGATGCTGCAATTATTCTGGGACATCTTCAACAGGCACCGGTTTTACTTGGGACAGCTACTCCGGCAGTCGAAACCTATTACAACGCCACCTCGGGAAAATACGGATTGGCAACTTTAAACGAACGACATCAAAATCTTGAGATGCCGGAGATTGTAACGGCAGATTTCAAAGATGCATACCGACGGAAACAAATGAATTCGCACCTTACCCCGTTGTTATTTGCCGAAATCACGGGAGCGCTTGAGCGAAAAGAGCAGGTGATCCTCTTCCAAAACCGACGAGGTTTTTCACCGTTTATCGAATGTAAAATGTGCGGTTGGGTTCCCAAATGCACCCATTGTGATGTTAGTCTTACCTACCACAAACACAACAATTCGCTGGTTTGTCATTATTGCGGTTACTCAACGAACCATCCTGGTACTTGTCGCTCCTGTGGCAATAAAGAGTTGACAAATAAAGGATTTGGAACAGAAAAGGTTGAAGAGGATCTTCAGGTCATATTCCCTGATGCAAAAATCGCTCGGATGGACCTCGATACCACACGATCGAAGAGAGGATTTGAAAAAATTATTCAAAGCTTCGAAAAAGGAGATATCGACATCCTTATTGGCACTCAAATGGTGACCAAAGGACTCGATTTTGAAAATGTGAGCATCGTTGGTATTCTTAATGCAGATAACCTGTTGAATCAACCTGATTTCAGGGCGTATGAGCGGAGTTACCAACTAATGGCTCAGGTAGGGGGTCGTTCGGGTCGCAAAAACAAACGCGGAAAAGTGATTATACAAACATCAGAACCAGCAAATCATATCATACTCAATGTGATCAACAACGACTATGAGGCTATGTACAGTGGACAAATTGCTGAAAGAAAACACTTTAAATATCCACCATTTTACAGAATGATTGGAATAACCCTGAAACACCGCGAAAAAAGTGAACTTGACCGAATCGCGCAGGAGTTATCAGATAATTTACGCGAAAGATTCGGGTCCCGGATACTTGGTCCCGAATACCCGGTTATAAGCCGCATTAAAACATTGTATATTAAACAACTGTGGATAAAGATTGAACGAGAGATTTCGGTTGTGAATGCAAAACGGCAAATGCAGGAAATTATCGACCAGGTTAAACTACAAACCGGGAACAAAACAATACAGATCGCAATCGATGTCGACCCGATTTAATCCATTTATCTAAAAAAATATCAACGGCTGCATAAGATAGAGAGAACCTCATCTCCTTGCTTCTCTTATCGTTACAAAAGATATTTATTAAAAATTGTTGATAATTACATTTTTTCAACAACGAATACGAGCCATTTCAACAAGAGTATCGGCTGATTCGGCTTAAAATACTAATTTTGAGTCTGTGATTTTAATTCGAGAATAATGGGAAAAGTGATTGCGATAGCGAACCAAAAAGGTGGTGTTGGCAAAACAACTACAGCGATAAATCTTGCTGCCAGTCTTGCGGTTCTGGAATATCGGGTTTTACTGGTTGATGCCGATCCGCAGGCTAACGCTACATCAGGAGTTGGGTTTGATGTCCGAAATGTTAAAACAAGTATTTACGAGTGTGTTGTTGATGACGTCGATCCGAAAAGCATCATCCTGAACACCAATACTCCCAATTTTGATCTTTTACCATCTCACATCGATCTCGTTGGAGCAGAGATTGAGATGCTGAATCTTCCCAATC
Organism: Bacteroidia bacterium; assembly: GCA_026391655.1. Lineage (GTDB taxonomy): Bacteria > Bacteroidota > Bacteroidia > Bacteroidales > Prolixibacteraceae > JAAFHB01. The sequence continues at coordinate 23,564 of JAPLDR010000140.1, forward strand.
GGGAAAGAGTATTAAAACAGGTAATTGATAAAGTATCGCACGAATATGATTTTATCCTGATCGACTGTTCACCTTCACTGGGATTAATTACAGTAAATGCATTAACGGCAGCCAATTCGGTGATTATTCCTGTTCAATGCGAATATTTTGCACTTGAAGGGTTGGGGAAATTGCTCAATACGATAAAAATTATTCAAAACCGGCTCAATCCTGAACTTCAGATCGAAGGTTTCCTTCTTACGATGTTCGATTCACGACTTAACTTGTCGAACCAGGTTTACGACGAGGTAAAACGTCACTTTCAGGAGATGGTTTTCGAAACAGTGATTACGCGCAATATCCGGCTTTCGGAGGCTCCAAGTTATGGGATTCCTGCAATTGAATATGATGTCAGTTCAAAAGGAGCTCAAGCCTATCTTACCCTTGCACGTGAATTGCTGCAAAACAACAACATGACCAAGATTGACCACAAAGAGATTGTAGAACAATAATTTGAATTAAAATATTTTCGAATCATGATTAAACGAAACGCGCTTGGAAGAGGCCTCGGGGCATTGATTGATGGAAATGATGTGATATCAAATACTCCGGTTTCGAATGAAATAGCAATTAATGAAATTGAGGCAAACCCGTTTCAACCACGCATATATTTTGATGAGGAGTCGCTCCAGGATCTTGCAATATCCATCAAGGAACTTGGTATAATTCAGCCCGTTACTCTTCGAAAGCTAGGTAATCACAAATACCAGATTATTGCCGGAGAGCGTCGGTTCAGAGCCGCGAAGATAGCAGGTTTATCCTCCATCCCTTCTTACATAAGAGAGGCTGGCGACGAAAACATGCTTGAAATGGCGCTTGTAGAAAATATCCAGCGCGAAGATCTTGATGCGATTGAAATTGCATTAAGCTATCAGCGACTCATTGACGAGTGCAAGCTTACTCAGGAGACGCTTAGCGACAAAGTTGGTAAAAAACGTTCGACAATCTCAAACTACCTCCGGTTACTCCGACTGCCAGCCGTAATCCAGAAGGCGATCCGCGAACAGGAGATCACCATGGGTCATGCACGGGCCCTGATAAATATTCAGGAATCGGAAACCCAGATCATGGTTTATCGTCAGGTTGTTAAATACGATTTTTCTGTCCGGAAGACCGAAGAGATTGTACGAAAGATAAGTTCTGAGGACGGAGAAGGAAAACCCGCTAAAAAAACTACCCCGTTTCCCGATGAGTATCGTGATTTAAAAAATCACCTTACCAAGTATTTCCATACTGGTGTGGTTTTTAAAATTAATGAAGTCGGAAAAGGAAAAATTGAAATTCCTTTCGATGATCCGAAAGATCTGGAGCGAATAATTGGAATATTTGATAAACTTAATCCCTGAAAATCAGCTAAATTTGGTATTTTGAAAATTTTTATTGCAGGATTTACGATTTTTTTTACTATACTTACCGGAAATCTGGCATTAAAAGCTCAGCAGATAAAAATTTCGAACGATAGTTTACAGGTTGCAACTCCTGTTCCCAAAGTGGAACGTTCGCCAAAAAAAGCTTCGATTTATGCTGCGCTTTTCCCGGGTTTAGGTCAGATTTACAACAGGAAGTACTGGAAACTGCCGATTGTTTATGGCGGATATGCAGGGTTGATTTATGTTTTAGGATGGAATAATAACAATTATAAAGATTTTTTTCAAGGTTACCGGATAATTGCCCAGTATAGCAGCGCTGCAAATATGAAACCTGAAGAACGGAAATTTTTGGATAATTTGATCAAAAATCCGTCGGTTAGTCTCGATAATTCTTCAACTTTTACATATATTTCAGCTCAATTAAAAAGCGGTAAAGATTATTACCGGCGAAACAGGGATTTAACGATCATAGGTATTGCAGCACTCCATGTTTTGAGCATAATTGATGCCAGTGTTGATGCAAATCTTTTTGACTTCGACATTAGTGATGACCTCAGTATGAGGATTGAACCGATGCCTGTAAATTTGGGAAACCAAAATTTGGTAATGGGTTTTAATTTGTCAATTAATTTTTAACTGAAGACGCATGAAGAAAGTCAATTTAGGAATTCTCATTTTAATGCTATTGATATGCGCAATTAATGCTACTGCACAAATCAATAATATCCAGACCAATGCTTCAATCATCAATACTGAAGGCAAAATCCTTGATTCAGTAAAATGTGTTCTTCCTGATTCTTTTCCCAACGATAATCTTGACAGTATCTTATCTGACAAACTGGATTCTATGGCAAATACCTGGTATGTTCAGAATGCCTTTGCTGTTGATAGTCTTGAAAATGCCTGTTTAGCCGATACATTACAAAAGGAACTACCGGACTCGGTCTATATCAGCCGGCTTCAAAATTTAGATTCATACATTCCCCTCCCCTTTAACGAATCTGTCAAAAAATTTATCAATTTTTACCTTAACAGACGCAGGGGTCAGGTATCCATCATGATGGGGCTTACCAATTACTATTTTCCACTTTTTGAAGAGGCATTAGCCAGATATGCTCTTCCTTTAGAGTTAAAATATCTCCCTATTATTGAATCAGCATTAAACCCTAAAATTATATCAAGAGCCGGAGCTTCAGGACTTTGGCAGTTTATGCTTGGTACAGCAAAGATGTATGGACTTGAAATCAATTCTTACATTGATGAACGAAACGATCCGATCAAGTCAACTGATGCAGCCGCGCGCTATCTCCGTGATTTGTATTCTATTTATGGCGATTGGCACGTTGTTATCGCTGCCTATAATTGCGGACCCGGAAATATCAACAAAGCCGTACGCCGCTCAGGAGGGAAACAAAATTACTGGGAAATCTATTCCAGGCTTCCGAAGGAGACCCGAGGATATATACCCATCTTTATAGCAGCAAATTATGTGATGAATTACCCACAGGAGCATAATCTCTATCCGGTTCAGCCAACATTCAAGATGTTAACTGATACCATCATCCTTACCTCCTACCTGAATTTCGAACAAATCGCTGCAAATCTGAATATTCCGGTTCAGGAAATCAGACAATTAAACCCACAGTACAAACGAGATATTATCCCGGCAAAACCTGACAAACCCTATGTACTGAAATTACCAATTGACAAGATCTCACCCTTCATCGATAACGAAACTCAGATTTTCGCCTATAACAGGGAGAAATACTTTCCAAACAACCAGATCGTTCTGATAAAGGAGGTAAGTGGCAAATCATACTATAATACCGAAGGAAAGAAAAAAATCTATTACACCGTTAAGCAGGGGGATAATCCCGGTGCAATTGCCAACAAGTTTAGAATCAGTGTCAGTAATTTATGCGAATGGAATAATATCCGGCACAACATGATTAAGGTTGGGCAAAAACTAGCCATTTACTCGAAAAACAACGCTCCTTTGGCTAAAGTCGAACCGCAAGTTGTAAAAACTAAAGTTTCCAGGATGAAGGCTTCGGGTAAAATTGTCCCTCAGCAATTACAAACCAACAGTGATGAAAGTGCATTCAGCGGAGAATATACGTTGTATACTGTACGCAGCGGTGATAGTCTTTACACGATTGCCCGACAATTTGCCGGGATGTCGGATATCGAAATTAAATTGCTTAATAATATCAAAAATGCCAAAAGTCTCATGGTAGGTCAAAAACTGAAAATCCCCATCAAGGCATAAAATAAACAAGGCGAAAGCATCGTATTCATAAAAAAGGTAATTGAAAGCAATTAGTTGATAACGCCTTATTTTGGTGTGACTTGCGGTAGTGCTCCAACCAATCCCAAAGAAAGATTACCTGAGAATACAACATTAGCTTTCACCGATTCAGGACTTAGAAAAAGCTCCGAGACTGATAATCGGGCAAGTTTCCCATTCAATTCAAATCCGTAACCCAGTGAGTAATGATTGAAAAACCGGGATATTTGCTGCTCTGTTTCAGATATATTTGATTTAAAGGGAATTGCAACAGACCGGGCAATCATTCGTTCAATTTTACCACTAAATAGCCATTTTGCCGAACTTATCATCAAATTACGCGTTTTAATATCGAATTTCAGATCTTTAATCCGAAGTGTGGTATCTTCAGGATGGAAATAGGGGATTCCGGTAAGATAAAGTGTTCCCTTAATACTTCCTGTCACTGTTGTCTCAACTGCCATTTTTTCGTTCGTTCCGTAAACCCTGAATGTCTCGAATTTGATCCTCCGGGTTCCAAAGACAAAAGTAGAATCACCCATTTCATCCTTTATTATCCGGTTGATCGTTGCATAAGGAATATCAGTCAACAAGTTGATTTTAAAAGTGTCGCTGGGTGATTTCAACTGTTGGATATCAGGTAATGCGTTGACCTTTCCGGAAGAGGGGAGATTATCAAGCAAACACTCTACATCGGATGTAATTGCAGCTCCAAGCCTGATATGCCCTTCCGATCCCTGTATCGGCACGAGAGCGACAGAATAGGGAGTAACCGACAACCATGCATCGTAACTGCCTGGTATTTTGAACGGGTTGAACAGCATACGCCACCCCTGTTCGGCAAAACCTTTGAAATCGAAACCTTTTGCGACCAATTCGTCTATCTGTTGCGAAAATGACTGAAGGTTAGCCGGTAAGAGCAAATTCACTACCATCGTAACCGGAATGTCAACCCCTCCTATCTTTACAGCTGGTTTCTTAGTCCATATATAACCATCTGATTTTGTAATCGTTTTAATGCTCCAGTCGGGATTAATGGTTAATTTGGTTTTATAACGAAGTCTGATTTGTCCGGTATATTCCCACGAATCAACAAGCGGAAGATTATATCCGAAAAGTTTTACCCCTTTTTGAAAGGCAATGCGTAATGGCAATTCCCAGCTCAATTCGTCCTGTTCGAAGTCTAACCTTACATCCCCATCCTTCCATGCCTTAAATTTCAGATTATCACCACTGTTATCCACAAAACTGGTATCTTGATATAAAACACTGTCTAACTGTCCATTAATAAGCGATTCCAATTTAGAGACCTCCAGATCGGCATATAAATTAATAATTGAAGTCTGAGGTTTTCGTGGTATTGATTTGTAGCTCTCTATTGGCATTGCAGGTTTGAAAACCTTACAACTGTTTAATAGTATTACACTTGTTAACAATGCCAAACCTAGTACGATAACTCTTCTAGCAATCATATCTCATGAATGAATGAATTATTTTATTATCATATAATCAAGAGATTACATGATAATAAAAAATTAAAATTAATTAGCTAAGATGATATGTAATGTCGGTGGAATAGGATCAAAACGAAGCTATTAATTCTCTGATAATCAAACTCATTTTGGGTTCTGCATTCATTGCCACCTTCTGTACTTCCTCATGCGTGACTTCTTTAATCTCACCAGGAACACCACTATCGGTAATGATTGAGATTCCAAACACCATCATCCCCATATGGCGGGCGACAATAACTTCGGGAACAGTTGACATGCCGATAGCGTCGCCACCAAGCACACGAAACATTTTATATTCTGCCGGAGTTTCGAATGTCGGACCAGTAACGCCCACATAAACTCCTTCTTTTAGATCAATATTGTTTTTTAATGCAATCTTGCCGGCAAGGGTTCGCAAATGGAGATCATAGGCCTGGCTCATATCGGGGAAACGGGTTCCCAGTTCGCTTAAATTTGGCCCTATTAGTGGATTATCACCAAACATGTTGATGTGATCAGTGATCATCATTACATCGCCGACTTTGAATGAGGGATTGAGTCCCCCACTGGCATTCGATACAAATAACATCTTGATTCCTAAATCATTCATAACCCTTACCGGAAAGGTAACTTGTTTCATGTTATACCCTTCGTAATAGTGGAATCTGCCCTGCATCGCTATAATATTTCTTCCACCAAGTTTCCCGAAAATTAACTGTCCTTTATGACCTTCAACAGTAGAAACGGGAAAATTGGGAATGTCAGCGTATTTCAAGGTCTGAACAATTTCAATTTCATTAACAAGGCCTCCAAGTCCGGTACCCAAAATAATTCCGGCATCAGCATTAAATCCTGTTTCTTTATGAATAAAGTTTGAAGTTTCTTTTATTTTCTTTAACATAATTGAGTATTTTTCGGTCAAATTCTTTCCCCGTATTATTTAAAAAACTTATTTTCAAGGGAATATAATACATATTTTTGCGAATAATTTCAGAAACTGTTCCAAAATCACGGAATCTCACCATATCCTTTTCGGTGGTTACTATGATTTTTCTTCCCGACGTAAGTGATTCGAACTTAATAATAATCCGGTCAAGGTCTTTAAGCTTGTATTGGTGATGGTCAGGGAAATTCATCTCATGAATATCATGAGATCCATGTTTCAGATAATCTTTTAATGGTGATGGATTTGCAATACCAGTTACCATTAATATAGTCAACCCTTCTACCAGTACGACTGATTGCGAGGAAACATCAGCCGGAAATACCGGCATTAACGAGCCATATTCAATTTTCGAAAAGTACAGGTTTTGATATGGTTTGATTTCGAGCTCCTTCGTAATAATCCTTTCATCAATTGGCTTTAACTCTGCGGGACATTTTGTGACAATTATAATGCTTGCCCTGCTTTTATTTGATGCTGACTCGCGCAAACGGCCATAAGGTAAAAGAGAATCTTTGGTAATTAAATGGTTGTAGTCAGTCAGAAGAATATTAATCCCCGGAGCAACATACCGATGCTGAAACGCATCATCAAGCAGAATAACATCAGGCTTTTGGGGTAAAGTCAGCAATTTTTCAATTCCACGTACGCGATTCGCATCAACAGTTACCGTTAATTCGTTAAATTTCAGTTTGATTTGCAAAGGTTCATCGCCAACCTGACGTACTTTGGATGTCGTCTCGACAATATAAAATCCCCTGGTTTTTCGTTTGTAACCACGACTTAAGATAGCGACCTTAAAATTCGGTTTTAACAATCCTGCAATATACTCGGTGTGAGGAGTTTTTCCTGTTCCTCCAGCAGTGATGTTACCAACAGAGATTACCGGAAGGTCAAATTCACGTGAAGACAGAATCTTAAGATTAAACAACTCATTTCTTAAGCCTGCCACCATGCCATAAAAAAAAGATAATAATTTCAGAAACAGATACTTCACCTTGTATTATTATATGATAATCAAATTTCCATTGCGGTGGTAAGTTACAATAATCATTGATTAAATAATTGAGGATCCGAATATCCTCAATTATAAAACAGAATGCCTGTATCTAATTAATTTCAAGGTTATAAGGCATTCTGGCATAGATGCCGTTAGCACGTGCTTCGCGTGAAAAGTTTTCCCATAAATGGTACGACTCCCCTAGTTTTGATTGCAAAACACTGTTTTGCATCTTTGTAGAGAAGCTTTTCATGAGCTCTTCGAATGTATCTTTTTGTCTTGGCAACTCCTTAATTCTGTAATGTTTTATCCCGGCTTTTGAAGCAGCAAGCTTTACAGCATCGTTAAGACCACCAAATTCATCAACCAATCCATTTAATTTTCCATTTTCTCCGCTCCATACGCGCCCTTGTCCGATCGAATCGATAAAGGTGGTCGATTTTTTACGGCCGTCGGCCACATGAGAGATAAAAGTCTCGTAAGTTGACTCGACATAGTTTTGCATCAGATTCACCTCAAATGGGGTCATTTTGCGCGTAATCGATGGCATATCAGAGTGTTCGTTAGTCGAAACATTGTCGAATGTAATCCCAATTTTATCAGAAAGTAATCCGCTCAGATTCGGAATTGTGCCATATACACCAATCGATCCCGTGATGGTGGTTGGGTTTGCCAAAATAGCATCAGCGCCGCAGGCTATGTAATACCCTCCGGAAGCCGCATAATCGCCCATCGATACAACAACTGGCTTAACTTTCTGAGCAAGAACAACTTCACGCCAGATAACCTCTGATCCATAGGCTGATCCACCCGGTGAATTCACCCTGATTACGATAGCTTTTACAGCAGTATCGGTACGAGCCTCGCGTATGCCTTTCGAAACTTCCTTGGAATCAATCTGATATGCACCATCAGTTCCGCCGTCAATCTCTCCTTCAGCATAAACAATCGCTATTCGGTCTTTCGCCAGTCCTCCGGTCTCAAACGCTTTGGGAACTTTATCATATTCGGCTACAGAAACAACAGGAATTTCATCATTCTCGCCAAGATTGGTCAGCTTCCGAAAGTCAGCCAACACCTGATCTTTATACTTTAGATTATCGAAAAACTTATATTCCAATGCTTTATTTACTTTTTGAAATGTCATCACCATATCAGCATAGTGATTCAGGCTATCAACCGGAATCTTCCTTCGTTCTGAAATACCTTTCAAAACATGACTCCAGATACTGTTCAGGTAAACACTGGTTTGTTCACGACTGGCATCACTCATTTTATCAAATAAGTAGGGCTCAACTGCTGATTTGAACTTGTTATTTTTCCCGCGAATTACCTGCATTTCGATCCCAAATTTATCAAACGCCTTTTTAAAGAAAGTATGCTCGGCATTCAATCCGCGGAAATCGAACATCCCCATCGGATTCAAAATCAAGCTATCTGATACTGTTGCCAGATAATAAGCCTTTTGTGAAATCATATCGGCATAGGTATAGATGAACTTTCCCGACATTTTGAAATCAATCAGCGCATTTCGGATCTCCTCAACGGTAGCATAACCAGCATCAATATCAGATAATTCCAGAAAAACGCCCTTAATCCGGTCATCGGTTTTTGCTTTTTCAATACAACTTAGAATCTGGTTCAATCCTGTTGGAGCAGTTTGTTTAAAAATCGGAAATTCAAGGTCTTCGAACGGGTTGTTCGATTTACGCTCAACAATCCGGCCATCAAGCTTTAGCAAAAGCAATGATTAACAGCTGAAATCATTCCCACGATGACTACAATCAGAAGGAATGAGGCAATGATAATGGCAAGTAGTGAAGCAAAAAAGGCCTTCCAGAAGATTTTCATATATGATTTTTATTTGAGATGTAGATACAATTTTATTGTTTTTGAAATATGCTTAATATTGTTGTGATAATTCGTGCAAATTTAAAAATAATGAATGAAGTTTATATTCTTTTAGGTGGTAATCTGGGAGATAAGTCAAAAATATTCGAAGAAACGAGAAAACTGATTGGTGAAAGAGTCGGATTGGTTATAAAACAGTCATCGGTTTATGTTACCGAACCCTGGGGATTCGAGTCGGAAATTTTCTGGAATCAGGTTATAATTGCAGAAACCGCACTCAGTCCGCACGAAATTCTGTACCAAACTCAGGCTATCGAGATAACATTGGGACGTGTAAGAAAATCAGCGCATTACGAAGCCAGAACGATTGATATTGACCTGCTGTTCTATAACGATTTGGAGTTAAACTCGTCCGATCTCATCTTGCCTCATCCTAAAATTGGAGAAAGGAAATTTGTATTAATTCCCTTAAACGAAATCGCCCCTGATAAACGCCATCCTGTTACAGGTCTTAGGGTACAGGAAATACTCAAACTGTGCACAGATCAGCTCAATGTTGAACGAATTGATTAAAAATGATTATGCAGAACACTCTCTTTTGAGTCGATTTTTTCGCCATATGCAAGATCGCCGGCATCACCCAACCCGGGAACAATATACGATTTTGGTGTCATCTCGGGATCAACTGCTCCAATCCATAGGGTAATGCGGTCGTTCGGAAGCTTCTTCATGACATAGTCAATTCCTTGTTTACTGGCAATCACCGACACAAGATGAATATGGCTTGGCTCCCCTTTTTCGAGAAGCGCATGGTAAGCAATTTCCATGGACGCGCCCGTAGCCAGCATCGGATCACACATAATAACCACCTTATTATCAAGAAGTGGCGATGCAATATATTCAAACTCGATGTGAAAATCGCCGTTAGGGTCGTATTTCCGGTATGCAGAAATAAAACAGTTTTCCGCTTTATCGAAGTAGTTTAACAGACCTTGATGCAGAGGAAGACCCGCTCGAAGAATTGTTGCTAAAACAGGTTGCTGCTCAAGTACAGGAATTTTTGCAACCCCAAGCGGAGTGGTAATTTCCCTGGTTTTGTAAACAAGTTTTTTGCTGATTTCGTAAGCAAATATCTCGCCTACACGTTCAAGGTTTCTTCTGAATCGCAGTGAATCTTTCTGGATTACTTCGTCCCTGATTTCAGAAATGAATTGGTGGAGTAAGGAGTTGTTTTCGCCTAATAGGTTTATCATGAAAGATTTTTGTCCAAAAATAAAAAATATATCACAACAAACCTTCGTCTGCAAAGCTAAAAAATCCTCCTTGCGTAATAATCAGGTGGTCAAGCAATGGAATATCCATAATGGCGGCAGCATCCTTTAACTGTCGCGTGATCTTGCAGTCTGCATCGCTGGCCTCCAGATTTCCGGACGGGTGATTGTGGGCAAAGATCAGAGAGGTGGTATGTTTTTCGAGCGCCATTTTTAACACAAGGCGGACATCAATCACAGTGCCTGTCATACCACCTTGACTAAGTCGCTGTTTATCAATTATTTTGTTTTGCCGATTCAAAAAAAGAACCCAGAATTCCTCATGTTGAATATCGCCAATTAGCGGACGAAGATAACGCGCTACATCGCTACTACCGGTAATCTTATCCATCTCCAATGCTGAAGAATGGTTTCTGCGGCGACCAAGCTCCATTGCCGCAATAATCGAGATCGCTTTTGCCTCACCAATCCCTTTAAACTTTTTCAGATCCTCGACATTGAGTTTGCCAAGTTCGTTCAGATTATTCTTCACGTTCTCCATTATCCGGCGCGAAAGCTCGACAGCTGTCTCCTCTGAATTTCCTGATCCGATCAGGATGGCAACCAATTCGGCATCCGAAAGTGAAGCCATCCCACGGTACAAAAGTTTTTCACGAGGGCGGTCTTCAAGCGCCCAATTCTTGATATTTAATTTGCGATACTCTTCCATTTCAAGTTGAGGTATTAATTGTCAGGTACTTTAACAAATATACCAAAAAAAATGGAGAATAACAAAAAAAGCCCACCCCTTGTAGGATGAGCTTCTGAAATTATTTCAGTTCTGACAATTACAGGCTGTTAACGTGTAAGGCCAGGCTTGATTTCAGGTTTGACGCCTTGTTGTTGTGAATAACATTCTGCTTGGCAAGTTTGTCGAGCATGGTAGTTATTTTGGGCAAAAGCTCAGCAGCAGCTACCTTATCAGTAGTTTCACGTAGTAAACGAACCGCATTACGGGCTGTTTTTGAATAATACTTGTTGTGCAGACGACGAACTTCACTCTGCTTAGCTCTTTTAATAGCCGATTTATGATTTGCCATTTTTTATAAAATTTCTTGTTCAAATATTCTGTAGTCTGTAGGGGATTCGAACCCCTATGGCAAGAATGAAAATCTTGAATCCTAACCCTTAGATGAACAGACCATCGCAATAACATCCCCATTGATTGGGGTCGTAAAAGTAATACATTTTTTTAAATAGGCCACTACTCCAATTTTTTATATTGAAAAAGTAGCAAATTGGTAGTCTGTAGGGGATTCGAACCCCTATGGCAAGAATGAAAATCTTGAATCCTAACCCTTAGATGAACAGACCATCTCCTAACCCTTAGATGAACAGACCATTAACAAATCAAAATTTTCAAGTCAGCCTATCCGGCATATTCGAAAAATTTGAAATACCAAACCTGAATTTGAAGCTTATTGCCCCTCCATTTTTGGCGTTGCAAAGAAAAGAACTATTTTTTGAAATGACAAGGTCGGAATAAAAAAAAACAGATAATTAAAAATCAGCATAATATATTGATTTTGAGGAAGTAAAATTGAATTAATTGTCAACTATGTCGGAGAATCCGGTTTCCCTGAATTTTTATGGTAAAATTAAGTTCGATTAATTGTTGATTTATCCATTTTGAAATGGTGAAAGGTGACATATCAGGTTAATCAGATTGATACATCGATCGGGTTGATTGTTGCCTACACTGACAAAAGGCTAAAACCGGGAGAACAATGAATATGGCTATATGAAACAATGGCCATCCCGCAAACCGGAACGGCCATTTTCAAATTCTATGACGAAATGTAGGGATAAGAGCAACTGACAATTAGCTATTGTAAACTGGCTAATTGAAACTGCGAAATAACTTTCTTAGATCACTCTCAGAAGACTGCCAGTTGCAGGCTGCCAGTCGACAGCCACTAAACTATTCGTAATTAATAATTTACAATTCGAAATTAGTCCTCCTGTGCAGCTACCAGAATCTCCATGATCTTCTTTCCAGCAGAAGCAACAGAAGTTCCGGGGCCGAAGATAGCGACAACACCTGCATCGTATAGGAACTGATAATCCTGTGCCGGAATAACCCCGCCAGCAATTACCATAATATCTTCACGACCAAGCTTTTTCAACTCTTCCAAAACTGCCGGAATAAGCGTTTTGTGTCCGGCGGCAAGAGATGAAACACCCAATACATGCACGTCGTTTTCGACAGCTTGTTTGGCAGCTTCGGCAGGAGTCTGGAACAATGGTCCCATATCGACATCGAAACCAAGGTCGGCATAACCTGTGGCGACAACTTTAGCTCCGCGGTCGTGTCCGTCCTGACCCATTTTCGCGATCATAATACGTGGTTGACGACCCTCTTTTTCTGAAAATTGATTGACAAGTTTGACCGCTTGTTCAAAATCTTTGTCATTTTTAGCTTCTGATGAGTACACGCCTGATATTGTTCTAATAGTTGCTTTATAACGTCCTGCAATTTTCTCACACGCACTTGAAATTTCACCAAGTGAAGCTCTTCTCTGAGCGGCAATAATGGCCAGTTCGAGTAAATTACCTTCACCGGTTTTGGCACATTCCGTAATCGCTTCAAGCGCTTCAATTACTTCAGCTTCATTACGTTCAGCGCGAAGTTTCTTCAATCTTTCGATCTGCGACAGACGGACAGCCGTATTGTCAATATCGAGAATGTCAATCGGATCCTCTTTTTCGAGGCGATATTTGTTTACCCCGATAATGGCCTGTGTACCAGAATCGATACGACCTTGAGTACGTGCTGCAGCCTCTTCAATTCGCATCTTCGGTACACCGGTTTCGATTGCCTTAGACATGCCACCCAACTTTTCAACCTCTTCGATCAGTGCCCAGGCTTTTTCAACAAGGTCGTTGGTTAAAGACTCGACATAATAGGAACCCGCCCATGGATCAAGCGAACGACACACTTCGGTCTCCTGCTGGATATAAAGCTGAGTATTACGGGCAATACGCGCCGAAAACTCAGTTGGAAGGGCAATTGCCTCAGATCCTGTTCGGTCAACGACCAGCCCGAAGTTTGTGAGTGCGTACGAAGCGCCATTGATTTGGCACTCTTTGGATTAAACTGTTTAACCATTTTAGCCCAAATCATCCTCGCTGCACGCATTTTGGCAATCTCCATAAAATGGTTCATCCCAACCGCCCAAAAGAACGACAATCGCGGTGCAAAAGCATCGATGCTCAATCCTGCTTTGATTCCGGTACGAATATAATCCAAACCATCAGCAAGTGTATAAGCCATTTCGATATCTGCGGTAGCACCTGCTTCCTGCATGTGATAACCCGAAATTGAAATGGAGTTAAATTTAGGCATATATTTCGAGGTGTACTCAAAAATATCGGCAATGATTTTCATGGAAAATTCCGGAGGATAAATATACGTATTTCGTACCATGAACTCTTTCAGAATATCGTTCTGAATGGTACCTGCAAGTTCTTCCAATTTTGCACCTTGTTCCAACGCGGTAACAATGTAGAAGGCCAAAACAGGCAATACTGCACCATTCATCGTCATCGAAACAGACATTTTATTCAATGGGATATTGTCGAAAAGAATCTTCATATCCAGAATTGAATCGATGGCCACACCAGCCTTCCCAACATCACCTACCACACGTGGGTGATCGGAGTCGTAACCTCGGTGCGTTGCCAGGTCAAATGCGACTGAAAGCCCTTTCTGACCGGCAGCAAGGTTGCGGCGATAGAAGGCATTTGATTCTTCAGCAGTAGAAAATCCTGCATACTGACGAATGGTCCAGGGCCGGGTAGCAAACATCGTTGAATAAGGTCCGCGAAGGAAGGGAGCAATACCTGCCGCATAATTCAAATGCTCAAGTCCTTCGAGATCCTCTTTGGTGTAGACACTTTTTACTGGAATTAATTCCGGAGTCATCCAGATTTTATCATTCCCATTTTTCTTTTCCCATTCCTTTGCCGAACAGCAAGGTTTTGGGGACTTTTTGATATTTATTTCTTTAAAATCAGGCTTCATAATTGACTATTTTATCCCAAGTTTATTATTATATTCAGTTAGTGATTCCAGTAAATTGGTCTTCACACTGATGAAATTTTCGATTCCGGCAGCTTTTAGATCGTCAGCACAAGCCGGAACCCCGGCAACTACAAAGATTGCGATTCCTTTCAACTGCCTGAATGCAAGGGGTGCAAATCCGGCATATTCTTCGTCGGAACTACAAATCACAACGATATCAGCCTTGGCATCAAGCGAAGCTTTTACGCCTTCTTCTATCGTTTCGAATGCATTGTTGTCAACCACTTCATAACCTGCTACGGCAAAGAAATTACAGGCAAACTGAGCCCGGGCCTTACTGAAAACTATGCTTCCGATGGTGAGCATAAATGCTTTAGGCCGTTTATTCTTAGCAGAGAAACAATCGGTCGCATACCTGAGTGCCTCAATTTGCTGGGCACTTCTATAGAATTTAATAGTCTCAACTTCAGCATCTTTATCCGTCTGATCGACAGCTTCGAATAACTGACTGTTCAAATCGCAACTAATTTGTTCCATGTAATTTGGAAACTGATTAACGCCCAAAAGGTTATCGCGACGTGTAGCAACCGCTTTGATACGTTTTGCAGCCATTTCTTTAACCTGAGACTGAACAAAACCTTCGCGGAAAGCAGCAATAAATCCACCTTTTTCCTGAATTTCGAGGAAAATTTTCCAAGCCTGTTCTGCAACTGAAGCGGTTAAAGTTTCGATATAATATGAACCCGCGGCAGGATCGGCAATTTTATCAAAATGAGCCTCTTCCTTCAGAACTGACTGCTGGTTGCGGGCAATTCGTTCGGCAAATTCTGTAGGCTGTTCATATACAGCATCAAACGGATGTATTGTCAATGAATCGGTGCCACCCAAAGTGGCCGACATTGCTTCTGTTTCTGTACGCAGAAGATTTACATATGGGTCGTAAATAGTTTTATTCCAAATAGATGTCTCCGTGTGGATATGCATTCTGCCGGCGCAAAGGCAAACATCACCGCAACAATTTTCCTCGCAATTGCAATCAGACCCACAATTACATTTTGGTTTGTATGCTTTTACAATATTTGCCCACAACATTCTGGCTGCCCGAAGTTTAGCAATTTCCATAAAGTAATTGCCGCCAACACCAAAGTTAAATTTGATACGCGGAGCAACAACACTGGCATCTAATCCATTTTCTGTCAAACGGCTAAGATACTCAGCTCCTATTGCTAACGAAAAACCCATTTCCTGTACAATCGAGGCGCCGGCATTGTTAAAATTTTTTCCATTAACGCCAATCAACTGAATACCTTTATATTCGGCAACTGACTCCAACACCTCTTTTACACGGATAAAAGCTTCCGTTTCGCTGGAGCAAAATTTTCCTCTGAGTGTAAAAACTCCGATCGGATCGAAATTAACGGATGCTTTCACTTCATCAGGATTCGCTTTTTGATCTTTCAGAAAAGCAACCAAGCTGTTTACCAATGGCATGTTCTTACAATTCATCACAAAATTAACCTCGGTTTTTTCGAGACAAATTCCACGTAACAATTGTTTGAGATCAGCCAAACCGATTTCCTGACAGTTTCTAAATACAAAACCCACAGAAGTTACACCTTTATTGAGGATGTCTAAAGCCTTTTGATTGGCATCGCCGAAATTGACAACTTCGATGTCCTGACGAACTAACCAGTTGTTTCCTGCTTTGCGATTACCGCGAACATAGGGAAACTGACCGGGTAAAGTTCCTACAAATTCGAGTCCGTTCAGATTTTCTTCGCGATAATACGGACAGACGTTAATCCCCTCATTAGTATGCCATATAAGGGTTTTGTCATAATCTTTGCCCTTGAGGTCTGCGTTAATCCGGGCTTCCCATGCCTCGGTCGTTACAGTGGGAAATTCCGAAAATAATTTTATATCTTTCTCATTCATAATAAAATAACTATTTGGAAAAATCGAGCTGCAAAGTTAAAGGTTTAAAACTTAATAACCTGAAAAAGAGTTTGGTTTTTTATAATAAATGACAACAATCAGATTTTACTATTTTTGTCCGACCATCAATTTAAAATAAAGCTCATGGAGCACATGACGAGCACACAGCGATCTGCCTTAACCATTGCTGTATTAACTTCATTTTTAGCACCTTTTCTAATATCAGGTGTTAACATTGCATTACCCGCGATTGAAAAGGAGTTTGATCTGGATGCTGTTGCGCTTAGTTGGACGGTAACTTCCTACCTGTTATCCTCGGCGGTTTTTCTCCTTCCGATCGGGAAATTTGCTGATATTCGCGGACAAAAAAAGGTTTTCCAGGGAGGAATAGTCATTTTCACAATAGCGACAACCTTGTGTGGATTTGCCCCAAGTGGTATGATGCTCATTATATTAAGAGTTATTCAAGGCTTAGGTGCTTCAATGGCATTGACCACAAACACACCTATACTTGTTTCAGTATTTCCGCCTGCTGAACGCGGCAAAGTACTGGGCTTTAATGTTGCTGCAGTCTATCTTGGTCTGTCGATGGGGCCATTTATCGGCGGATTTCTGACACAATATTTCGGATGGCGTAGTATATTTCTTTTTTGTGTACCACTGGGAATTGTTGCGATTCTGCTGGCATTTTTCAAATTGAAGACCTCAACGGCTACCAGAATCCCAGGCAAGATTGATCACATCGGGGCACTTTATTATTCGGCAGGACTCATTGCGATCGTTTACAGCTCATCAAACCTGAATAAATCCTTTGGCTGGCCGCTGCTCATGACCGGTATCATGTTCTTGATCCTCTTTGTTATCCGATGTAAAAAATCACCTGATCCGATTTTTGAGATCACTCTTTTCACACGAAACCGTTTATTTGCCTTTTCGAATATCGCAGCCTTAATCAATTATAGCGCCACATTTTCGCTGGTTTTCCTCATGAGCCTTTTCCTTCAGAAGATTAAGGGATTCACTCCGCAACAGGCCGGAATGATCATTGTCGCTCAGCCTTTGATGATGACTATCCTCTCCCCTTTCGCGGGTAAACTCTCCGACAGGATTGAACCACGGAAACTGGCTACGGCCGGTATGTTAATCAGTGCTATCGGATTGTTTATGCTCAGTTTTATTGGTCAGCAAACTCCTGTTTATGTGATTGTTGCTATTTTAATCCTAATGGGAATTGGTTTCGGACTGTTTTCTTCACCGAATATGAATACGATTATGAGTTCCGTTGACAAGAAACAATTAGGAATTGCCTCCGGAACCTCTTCCACGATGCGTGTGGTTGGCCAGATGGTGAGTATGATGATCGCGACCCTTATTTTTTCGCTTTACTTTTCGGGGACGCATATTACTGAAGTAGATAACACATTATTCAATAGTAGCATCCGACTTTTATTTACAATTTCCGGTTTAATTTGTCTCGCAGGTGTTTATTTTTCGAATAGCCGGGGCAATCTGAGAATATGAAGCTCTATCCTTTTAATGATTTGAACAATAAGGTAATTAGCCGCTGGCGACAGGCATCTGGCAGCCTTCAAAAGATAATAGTCATAAGTGAATTAGAAGGAAGTTCGAGGTATTATTGCCCAAGTCAATTTCCAGTCTATTGGGCAATTACCACAATCTTATTTGATCACGAGCCAGTTGCAAGTCGCAAAATGCCAGTCACAAATTCTAAACTTTAAAGCTGGTACAATTGTTGCCCTAATAAATAGGTTATAAAACCACTTACAGTGTGATTGACATGAGAAAATTTAAATATTATATACCCACTTTATTATTATTCAATACTTTAGCAGTTTTTGGTTTTTCCCAGAACCTCAACAGATTTGCAATTAGGGAAGATAACTCTCCGTATTTGTCTGATCTGGAGCGCGAGGTAGTAGAAGAACTCAATCTGGCCAGATCGCAACCAACCGAATATGCCAGTTTTCTTATCGAGTACTCCAAATTATTCGTTGGGAGAGAGTTACAAGAACCCGGAGAAATTACCATTATGACCAGTGAAGGCAGAAGCGCAGTAAACGAAGCCATCAGATTTCTGAGAAATCAAAAATCATTGTCTTACTTAATCGCATCAAAAGGGATGAGCAGAGCTGCATTGGATATGGTTCGGATGCAGGAAACAACCTCTCAGACCGGGCATAAAGGCAGAGATGGGAGCAAGTTCACTGATCGGATCAGCCGATACGGAACATGGGGAGGTTCGTGTTCCGAAAATATCGACTATGGGAATAATACAGCCCGGAAAATAGTCATGGCACTGATTATCGATGACGGAGTAAGTAACCGCGGCCACCGTAAAAGCATTTTTAATCCTGGTTATAAACGAGTCGGTATAGCATGTGGCCGACACCAAACTTACGACTACATGTGCGTCATTGAGTATGCTGTGAGTTATACTGAAAAGTAGCTACGGCTAGCGACTGGCATCTTGCGGCTGGCTGGTAATTCGCAAGCTGGCAAAGCACACGACTAAAGGAAAATTTTTCCGAAAAAAGGTTAAAATACTTATTTAAACCACTTTACTTCTCCAGTTCCCCTTTTTAAGGTACCAATACGATAGAATCCCGATTAAAGTACTATAAACAAACTCTGCAGTCCAGACATATTCAATTTTCAACTGAAGTTTAACGGCAAACAACCATGCGCACGTAAGGTAAGTAACAAGTGTAATCATCTCAATTCCAAGAGCAAATTTGGTGTTGGCCGTTCCAAGAACTCCGTTAAACAGGATACTCATTGCCATAAAGAGGAAAGTGGCTGCAAGAATTATATAATAGGAAGGAACCGTGGCTTCTATCAACGACAAATCGTTGGTGTAAACGGAGATTGCCTGTCGCGGGAAAAGAGCTGCAAGCGAAACTGTTATTACCATTGCAGCTATACTGAACTTCATGATCTTTTTAATAATGGGCAGCACCAGAAAAGGCTTACCTTCTCCCAACGCATTACTAACCAACGTACTCGTAACAGAACACAATGCCCAGCCAGGAATCATCAACATCAAATAAAGGCTCCGGATAATGTTTGAAACTGCCAACGACCGCTCTCCCATTTTTTCAATGAACATGAAAAAAACAAACCAGCTTCCAAGTGAAAAAACATATTGAAACATTACAAAAACCGATATCCCCAAAGTACTTTTAATAATCTCAAAGTCAGGTTTAAGCAGCTTAAAAAGGATATATTGCTTCAGACGCGGGTTGCGCCAGGTAATAAAAACAAAAAACAGCAGGGCACAAACTTCGGAGATTGAAGAAGCAATACCTGCTCCCTGAATTCCCAACCGGGGAAATCCCCAATGTCCAAAAATCAAGGCATAGTCGAGGATAACATTGACACCTGCCATTATAGCAGAACTGATACTCAAATACTTTGTAAAGGCAATACCTGTGTAAAACGACCTGAAAAGGAGTCCTGCTGAAGCAAAAAACAACCCTAAAACACGGTAAACAAGAAAGGTTGAACTTGCTTTAAAAACAGCCTCCGATGCCATAAAGGGTTTCAGCAGAGCTGGTCCGAAGAAAATCACAACTAAGGTGATAACCAGTGAGGTTATTCCCAAAAAGTAAAAGCTGTTGTCAAAAATCCGTCCGATTGCCAGGTAGTTTTTTTCACCATTCCGACGGGCGACAAGAATCTGAACTCCTGTTGTAAATCCGAAACCTACCATAAACAAGGTAGTGTACAAAAGACCACCAATCGCAGAAGCGCCAAGTTCCACCTCTCCCACCCGACCTAAAAAGGCCGTATCGGTAACATTGACAATATTCTGAGCGACCAGGCTCAACATGATCGGCCAGGCGATATCCCAGATTTTGCGGGAGGAGGGTAAAGACATAGAATTGGTAAAGTATCAACAATAAACCAGTGACAACCGAAGTCCGCCAAAGTTAACAATTACTCAGGCATAGAGGCTATAGGTTTATATGTTTTAGGAAAAACCAAAAGTCTTCAGCCTTCAGTCCAAACAATCTAAATACTTACTCTTCCAGTGTGCTCAGATCACCTTCCGGTAGTCCTAATGCCCTCGCTTTTAAAACTCTCCGCATAATTTTTCCACTTCTGGTTTTAGGAAGTTGATCGATAAAGGTGATCTCTTCGGGACGGGCAATGGGGCCAAGATGTTCAACCATATGCATGATCATCTCATGTTCAAGTTCTTTACTTGCCGTATACCCCACACGCAATACTGCCACAATATGGATGCAGTTTCCTTTCAAATCGTGTGGTAGAGCTATGGCTGCTGATTCTGCAACAGCGGGATGACTTGCCATAACACTCTCTATTTCTGCGGTTCCCAAACGATAACCACTAACTTTAATCACATCATCCGTGCGACCTATAATCCGAAAATATCCATCCTCGTCTTTTTTGGCTGAATCACCTGTAAGATACCATCCCTGTTTTTCGTATTTTTTCCAGTAAGTATCAATAAACCGCTGCGGATCGCGGAAAATACCGGCAGTCATTCCCGGCCATGGAGTTTTTATAACCAGCGTCCCTTCCTCACCAGCTTTTACTTTATTACCCTTATCATCCACAACATCTATTACATTACCAAAGAATGGTTTAGAGGCAGAACCTGGCTTTAATGGACTGATTGGCAGCGGAGTAATCATAAAACCGCCCGTTTCAGTCTGCCACCAGGTATCGATAATCGGACATTTCTCGCGGCCTACCGCTTTGTAATACCACCGCCATGCTTCAGGGCTGATTGGTTCACCAACAGTGCCAAGCAACCTCAATGAGCTAATATCATTGCGATTAGGCCACGAATCGCCGAAACGCATTAAACTACGGATAGCAGTTGGTGAGGTATAAAGGATGTTAATACCATACTTCTCCACCATTTTCCACCACCTGTCGGGATAAGGATAAGTCGGGGCACCTTCGTAAAGCATCACCGTGGCACCGTTCATCAAAGGCCCGTAAACAATGTAGCTGTGACCTGTGATCCAGCCCGGATCGGCCGCACACCAATAACGGTCCTCGGGTTTGATATCAAAAACCATACGATGGGTAGTTGAGGAGTAAACGCTGAAACCACCATGCGTATGAACCAACGCTTTCGGTTTCCCTGTAGATCCTGAGGTATAGAGTAGAAACAACATTTCGGAGGAGTCCATCTGCTCGGTTTCACATTTATTGGCAGCAATTGGAAGTGCCTTAAGCTCGTGTAACCAATAGTCGCGCCCACTTTCCATATACACTTCAGCGCCTGTTCGTTTTACCGTGATGCAAATTTCCATAGTAGGAGATAATTCCATCGCCTTGTTCACAACACTTTTCATTTCGACCACTTTACCACGACGATATCCGCCATCGGCAGTAATCACGATCCGGCTGTTCGCGTCGTTGATCCGGTCGGCAAGCGCTTCGTGACTAAAACCGCCGTAAACGACACTGTGGACTGCACCTATTTTTGCATAGGCGAGCATCGCGATGATCTGCTCCGGAATCTGGGGCATGTAGATCGTAACTACTTCCCCTTTCTTAGCTCCCATACTTTTCAGAATATTGGCAAACTGACAAACTTCGCGATTGAGCGCATGGTAAGAAAATGTCTTAACATCACCCGGCTCACCTTCCCAAATCAGCGCCAGCTTATTCCGGTTTGCGTTTTCCAAATGGCGGTCGATAGCATTCAGTACGATATTGGTTTTGCCTCCTACAAACCAATTGAAAAACGGGGCATTACTCTGATCTAAAACCTGATCCCATTTTTTATACCACGAAAGGTTTTCTGCTTGTTCAGCCCAAAACTGTTCGGGATTTTCAATAGACCAGGCATACAATTTCTCGTATTCCTGAATATTTGCCTGTTCAATTACCGCTTGCGAGGGGTAATAAATTTTCTCATCACTGTTGTTTTCCATGATAGGTGATTGATTTTATAATTAATTGCTTTTACCTGCGATACAAACAACTATTCGGGGATAAAGTTTTTTGGACAAATTTTAGGACTAAAGATACCGACTTCAGAAATTTTCAATCAGTCATCAATAAGGCGAAAGAAGCGTGTTTGAACAGTGGTCAGTTAATCGACGATCACATCGTTGATTTCAACGAGGAGATAATCCATGGCAAAGGAGCGAAACAAGTTTACCCAAGCGTAAAATTAAGTCGTTATGCTTGTTATCTGATTATGCCATTTTTCAAAACCATGGCTATAAAGGTTTGTATGGAGGACTGGATGCCAAAGATATACACAAAAAGAAAGGCCTTACTAAAAGTCAGCAGATACTCGACCATATGGGAAGCACAGAATTAGCAGCCAATTTGTTCCGTGCTACCCAAACCGAAGAAAAGTTACGGCGTGAGAATATACAGGGCAAACAAAAAGCCAATCAAACCCATTTCGAAGTAGGTAAAAAAGTACGCCAGACCATTAAAGAAATTGGTGGTACAATGCCTGAAAACCTGCCAGTTGCCGATAGTATTAAGACATTGGAAAAGAAAAAGGAAATACCTCAATTGAAAAAAGGAAAACACTGATATGCAGAGAAAAGACAATGTCATTTCTCTGCATATATTTGACAACCAAGTAATTTAACAGATTTCAATCCTCCCCTTCCGAAAATTCCATCAAATAAGCCTTGATAAAACCGTCGATATCGCCATCCATCACTCCCTGTACATTGG
>JAPLDR010000140.1:46526-53298 GCA_026391655.1 Bacteroidia bacterium
TACATTGGAGGTTTCGAAACCGGTGCGGACATCTTTGACCAGTTTATAGGATTGCATCGTATAGGAACGAATTTGTGATCCCCACTCTATTTTTTTCTTACCTGCTTCAATCTTGGTTGTTGCTTCATGACGTCGTTGAAGTTCCAGAGCATAAAGTTGCGATTTAAGCAGTCTAATGGCGTTCTCCTTGTTTTGAAGCTGCGACCGCGACTCCGTATTCTCAATAATAATCCCCGATGGCGCATGTTTAAGCCGCACTCCTGTTTCCACCTTATTCACATTCTGCCCTCCTGCCCCACCAGATCGGAAAGTATCCCACGAAATATCGCCAGGATTTACATCAATAATAATCGTATCGTCGACGAGGGGAGCAACAAAGACTGAAGAGAATGAAGTCTGTCTTTTCCCCTGTGCGTTAAATGGAGAGATGCGCACCAAACGGTGAACACCATTTTCACTCTTGAGATAACCATAGGCAAAATCCCCTTCAATTTCTAAGGTAACACTCTTTACACCAACATCTTCCCCTGGAACAAAACTTGCTTCCCGGACTATATATTTGTGCTTTTCAGCCCAACGTAAGTACAAGCGCATAAGCATATCTGCCCAGTCGTTCGATTCCGTTCCGCCTGCACCGGCATTGATTTTTAGAACAGCTCCAAGCCTGTCTTCTTCGCGCCGAAGCATATTCTTTGTTTCGAGATCTTCGACCATAACCCTTGCCTCAACAAACTGATCTTCAAGTTCATCTTCAGTTATTTCACCTGCTTCACTATAATCGAACATGATCTGCAGATCTTCAACAGCCTGATCTACTACTTTAAATCCGTCGGTCCATTGTTTGATTGAACGGATCACCATCATTTGAGCTTCTGCATCTTTGGGTTTCTCCCAGAAAGCGGGGTCCTGGGTTTTAAGCTCTTCTTCTTCTAATCGAATTAGTTTATTATCGATGTCAAAGATACCTCCTCAGCGCATCCCTGCGCTCAACAAGCTCTTTGAGTTGTTCCTTTAGGATCATTTTTGTTTGTTTTTAAATTAAAGTGCAAAGGTAGCAATTTTGAGATGGGGAGAAAATGGGAGGGTAAGAAGATGAGAAAGTGGTAATACGATATGGCAACGGTTCACTTCTCATCGTTCACTCTCCATTGCTTATTGTTCATTTCCAATCAGTTCGTTGGCTATCCGGAATGCAAGTTCAGATTCAAATCCGTGACTCTGTGCAAAAACCGCCAGCTTTCCTTTTCTTTCGTAGTCGGAGGCTCCTTTTACAGAATTGACTTTTGCTGTTAATAAGTTACGAAGGGTTTTCGAATACAGGTCATCGTTAATCTGACTTAGCGCCTCCCGGATTATGGGTTCCGGGATTTGCTTCTGTCGAAGCAAAAACGATAACTTCACTTTACCCCATTTATTAAACCTAAGTTTATCATTCACATAGAATTGTGCAAACCGCCCCTCATTAAGAAAGTTTTCTTTAATCAGGTAGTCAACCGCTTCGGTAATCTCCTCCTCCGAAAGTTCCCATTGCCTGAATTTTGCAACGATATCGAACCGGCATCGTTCCGATTGACTGCACATTGCCATAGCTTTTGTAAGCGCCTGCCGATAGTTGATATACCCCTCCATTATAAAAAATCAATATTTAAAGCAAAGGTAAGCGTTCAAAAGTGATTAATTTTTAATTCATTTGTAAAAGTTTTCTCCGAGTCATTATTTCTAAATGTTCCTGCACATGAAATGATAACCGATGGGTATAAATGGAAACGTTAATGCCTCCCGAAGGAATATTTTCCTTAATTTGGAAAGGAGATACAGTCTTACTTAAGTGTTGTGCACTTTATTTATCGGGAAGGCTGTATACTCATTTCGTCGGGACAGAGAAAGGAATATTCGTATGATGGAATATCTGTTTCTTGTTGCCCTGTTTGTAATTGCTTTCCTGTATTCATCTGTTGGTCATGGCGGTGGAACAGGTTACCTTGCATTATTGGCGCTATTTGGCGTAGCGCCCATTTTCATGAAATCCACGGCATTAACACTCAATGTTTTTGTTGCAGCTATTGCATTTTTCAGCTATTACAAAGCCGGATATTTTAAATGGAAACTGATTTTTCCGTTTTTGATATCGTCCATTCCCTTTGCTTATCTGGGAGCCCTGACTCAAGTTAATCCTTCAACCTATAAAATAATCCTCGGGGTATTTTTACTCATTGCTGTAGCACGAATGTTGCTGGTTCCGAAGGCAATTAGCGAAAACTCCGAAAAAATGCCATTTCTATGGGCGCTTATAATTGGATCAGTTCTTGGTTTTTTCTCAGGTATGATAGGAATTGGGGGTGGAATCATTTTGAGTCCTGTACTTATTCTAATGCATTGGGCAAATGTGAAGGAATCGGCTGCTGCTTCAGCATTGTTCATTTTTCTTAATTCCTTATCGGGATTGTTTGCTCTGGTAAAAGGAGGATTTACCTTTGAACCGCGTATTGTTGTGTGGATTATTGTAGGAGTAGTTGGTGGAATAACCGGTTCTTACATGGGAAGTTTCAAAATAAAGTCTGAAAAACTGAAATATGTGTTGGCTTCTGTGTTACTGCTGGCAAGCATTAAACTCTTTATTTATTAACATGGAAACCATCGAATTACCACAGCTGTTGCTAATTGCCGGCACCGGGAGGAATACAGGTAAAACAACCTTTGCCTGCAATATCATTCGGAAATTCAGCAACCACAATTCAATCATTGCACTGAAAATTACGCCACATTTTCATAAGAATGTTCAAAACGGAAACCTAATAATCAATAGCACAAACTTATACATCGCAGAAGAGACCGATTCAACATCAGGAAAAGACAGCTCTTTGATGCTTGCAGCAGGCGCTCAACAATCGTTTTTTGTGATGGCAACGGATAAGCATTTAAGTGAAGCGATTCAGGAAGTTCTCAAGATATTGCCATCCAATGCATTACTAGTTTGCGAATCAGGTGGATTGCGTGATTGGATAGTTCCGGGACTTTTTTTCATGATGAATAGAAAAGATAATGGATTAATAAAACCAACTGCTGAAAAGCTAAAATTGCTTGCCGACCGACTGATTACATTCGATGGAGAAAAGATTGATTTTGAACTTGATACAATTGAAATTACCGGTAACCAATGGATATTAAAACATTGACAATATGATGCCATTCAACGAAGCACTTGGAATTATAAAAAGTTTTGCACGAACGCAGGGTATTGAACGTGTAGATTTATTCCATGCATTACAAAGGACACTTGCTGAAGATGTATATTCTGACATATCAATGCCTCCGTTTAATAAATCAGCAATGGACGGGTATGCATGCCGAAAATCGGACGTAAAAAACCCATTACAGGTCATTGAAGAAATTGCTGCCGGTTGTATTCCCACCCAAACAATTGCAGAAAATCAATGTGCCCGCATCATGACCGGAGCAATGGTTCCGGAAGGAGCCGATTTTGTAATCATGAAAGAAGATATTGAAGAAATAGCTCCCAATACCATGCTTTGCAACAGAGAAACCTCGAAACCAAATATCTGTTATATGGGCGAAGATGTAAAATACGGTGACCTGGTTTTAAAAAAAGGTGTTGTAATTTTACCATCACACATCGCCATACTGGCTTCGGTTGGGTGCTACAATCCATTGGTTTACAGAATGCCATCGATAGCTATTATTTCTACAGGTAACGAATTGGTAGAACCCGAAGAAATACCGGGGATTTCAAAAATCAGGAACAGCAATAGTTACCAGTTAATGGCTCAAACTCAGCAATTGGGTATGACTGCTGATTATCTGGGCATTGTGCGCGATGATGAAGAAATTTTGAAAAGTGTGCTTACTTTAGCGTTTGATAAATACGATGTTACAATCATTTCTGGTGGTGTGTCCGTAGGTGATTTCGACTTTGTTCCAAAGATACTGAAACAGTTAAATGCGAATATTCAGGTATATGGGATGGATGTAAGACCCGGGAAACATCTGCTTTTCGGTGAAAGGGCAAATCATTCTGTTTTTGGAATGCCCGGCAATCCGGTCTCTTCCTTTGTTCAGTTTGAAGTATTGGTTAAACCATTTTTGAATGCTTTGATGGGGAAAACTACAAATGAGTCTTTTCTGCATTTACCTCTTGAAGAGGATTATGCCCGTATAAAGAGTGATCAATTGTTGTTTGTGCCGGTTGCATTAACAAGTCATGGAACGGTATTGCACCTTGAATATCATGGCTCGGCACATATTCATGCTTATATCAATGCCCAGGGGATCATGGAAATACCCAAAGGCGTTTCAATCATTAAAAAAGGAGAAATTGCCTGTGTACGACCGCTTTAACCGACATATCAATTACCTGAGAATTTCAGTTACCGACCGATGCAATCTACGGTGCCGGTATTGCATGCCCAAAGAAGGCATCCGATTGATGAATCATAAAGATATTCTTACATTCGAAGAAATAACAGAGGTGGTTAGGATTGCTGTCAGTGAGGGTATTGAAAAGTTTCGTATTACAGGTGGAGAACCACTGGTACGAAAAGATATTATTACTTTGATATCAATGATTGCTGCTGTAAACGGCGTTAATGACCTTTCGATGACCACCAACGGCATTCTTTTGGAAGAATTCGCACAACCTCTTAAAGATGCCGGCTTGCAACGAGTGAATATCAGTCTGGACACAATAAATGCAGCAAAATTCAGTGAAATCACTCGTGGAGGAGAACTAAACAGAGTTTTGCGTGGTATACAGGCAGCAAAAGATGCAGATTTGGAACCTGTGAAAATTAATTGCGTTGTGTTTAATTCGTCCAATGAAGTTGATGCCACAGAGGTAAAAGAGTTTTGCAGAATGAATGATTTGCAAGTGAGATTTATCCATCAGATGGATCTCGAAAACGGTGAATTTTCGGTCGTCGAAGGTGGAAACGGAGGAAATTGCTTTCACTGCAACCGGTTAAGGCTGACAGCCAATGGGATGGTTAAACCTTGTTTATTCGACGAACAGGAATTTTCGGTTCGAGAAATGGGAGCGCAAAAAGCATTATTAAGTGCCTTGAATAGTAAACCTTTAAACGGTTGTTTTAACAGCAAAGGAAGTTTTTATAATATTGGAGGATAATACAAAACTATGGCAAAATTAACTCATACCGATTCCCAGGGAAATGCCCGCATGGTCGATGTTGGCGATAAAACCGTTCAGTTGCGGGTGGCAAAGGCGCAAGGTCATATTCTTCTTTCGCAGGATACTATGCAACTGATCTCCCAAAATCTGCTAAAAAAGGGTGATGTGCTTACAATTGCCGAAATAGCCGGGATTCAGGCAGCAAAACGCACCTCGGAACTCATTCCACTCTGTCATAACATCACATTGAATAAGGTGCTTGTGAAGGCAACTCCCGATGAAACCGGTGTCACCATTGATAGTGAAGTAAGATGTACCGGAATAACCGGTGTTGAAATGGAAGCCTTAACAGCCGTAAGTGTGGCACTGCTTACAGTTTATGATATGTGTAAAGCTGCAGATAAAACGATGGTTATTAGCGAAATACACCTGACCGAAAAAACAAAAATCAATATACCCGGGTAACATGGAAAAAATAAAAATACTGTCGGTGAATATCTCCGGGAAAAAAGGAACGATCAAAGTACCAGTCGATAAAATTACCCTTACTCACGAAGGAATAAAAGGCGACGCCCATGCCGGCATGTGGCACCGGCAGATTAGTCTGCTTGGTAAAGAAAGCCTTGATAAAATGGGGCCAACTATCAGACGTGATCTTACTTATGGTGAATTTGCCGAAAATATTACCACCGAAGGATTTCTGCTTTATCAGATGAAACCGTTCGATCGGCTTGTCTCAGGTAATATAATTCTTGAGGTTACCCAAATTGGGAAAAAATGTCATGGTAAAAATTGTGCCATCTTTAAGGAAACTGGTGATTGTGTAATGCCCAAAGAAGGCATTTTCTGCCGGGTGATTGATGGCGGAGAACTAAGGGCCGGTGACTTATTGGAATACAATCCTAAGGTCATGAGGATGCATATCATAACCCTTAGCGACAGAGCAAGCCTGGGTATCTACGAAGACAAGAGCGGTCCTTTGCTGAAAGAGTTATCGGAAGTATTTTTTTCAGGCATTGGCCGACAAGTTGTAATTGAAAATTCTGTTATTCCTGATAATGAAGAGCAATTAAAAGCGTTACTTCAAGGGTCAATTGATAATAACGACGACATCATCTTCACCACGGGTGGCACTGGAATTGGCCCGCGTGACATTACTCCTGATGTAATTAAACCATTGCTTGACAAAGAAATACCTGGTATCATGGAAATGATCCGTGTAAAATATGGGATGCAATTCCCAAATGCCCTTGTGAGCAGAAGTATTGCAGGTATTGCCGGGAAAACATTAATTTATGCACTCCCCGGAAATCCGAAAGCTGTCAAGGAATATACAGACGAGATATTTAAAACGGTGGAACATTCATTCAGGATGCTGTACAATATTGATGAACACTGAATTAATTACCGGAATTGTACTTGCCGGTGGCTTAAGCCGCAGAATGGGCACAGATAAGTCGATGATGATGCTGAATGGTAAATCATTGATCGAATATTCGATTAATGCGCTAAAACCATTGTGCCACAACGTCGTGATAAGTTCTAATAATTTCAATTATGATTTTACAGGGTGTGAAGTCTGGCCCGACGAACTGCCCGACCAGGCTCCTATTGTGGGCATTTATTCCT
>JAPLDR010000140.1:53363-59444 GCA_026391655.1 Bacteroidia bacterium
GCTTGAATACATTCTCGCAAATTCTGTAAATCACGATATTACTGTTCCTATACATGGAGATGGCTTCATTGAACCATTGTGCGGTATTTATAAGCAATCATCCATTGGAATTTTAAAGGAATTTATCGATAAAGGAAATTTTTGTTTGAATCAATGTATTCAAGCAACATCACACCGACTGATACCTATCGATCCTGATAAATCTTTTTTTCCCAAAAACCTGTTTTTAAACATAAATACGCCTGACGACTTCAACACACTTCGCTCCTCTAACGAAATTATTTAATGCATACACTTGTTGGACTTATTCAAAAATTATTTATAGATATTCTAAATAATCTACAATTGATTATTTAGCAAATAATTAGAACTTATCGGTAGAATGTTTGATAATTTATATATACAGACATGTGAATATGTCAATGTGTTTTATCTAAATTATTCATTACTTTGCGTCTACATATTTTATTCATTAGTATGACTAGCCGCAGACAGTTTATCAGGATCACATTTTTCGGAGCTGGAGCTCTGGCAATAGGCGGAAGCGCTATCAAGGCAATGACCGGATTTACTCCTGACGAAGCTAAAAACCTAAAGGTTAATCTCACACGTACACCAACCTATTGTGAGGTATGTTTCTGGAAATGTGCAGGTTGGGTATACAAAAACGAAAAAGGTGAAATATGGAAAATTGTTGGCAACGATGATGATCCAAACTGCAATGGACGTTTTTGCCCCAGAGGAACCGGTGGCATTGGAATGTACTACGATAAGGACAGGCTGAAACAACCATTGATCAGGGTTGGAAAAAAAAGCGAACAGGCATTTAAGGAGGTAAGCTGGGACGAAGCATTCGACTACATTGCAACTAAGATGAAGGCAATTGGGACGAAACATGGACCTGAAAGTATCGCACTCTTTAACCATGGATCTGGAGGTAAACATTTCGGAAATCTGTTAAAGGCATTTGGCTCGTCAAACATCACTGCTCCATCATATGCACAATGTAAAGGTCCGCGCGAAGAAGCCTTTCGCCTGACGTTTGGTTCAGAACTTAGCTCTCCGGAACCAACCGATATCCGCGATACGCGCTGTTTGGTGCTGATCGGTTCACACATTGGCGAAAACATGCACAACGGCCATGTCCAGGAAATGTCGGATGCCATTGACAAAGGAGCAGCGATAATTACCGTCGATCCCCGTTTTTCAACCGCAGCAGGCAAATCAAAATTCTGGCTTCCGATTAAACCTGCCACTGATATTGCACTTTTACTTTCGTGGATGAATGTGATCATCGGCGAAGAGTGGTACGATAAAAAATATGTTGAAAAATATTGCCTTGGATTTGAACAGCTTAGAAAATATGTGAAAAGTTTTACTCCTGAATGGGCTTATCCAATTACGAGTATTGCACCCGATGTCATCCGCAAAACGGCCAAAGAGATGGCAAACGCTTCACCCGCAGTATTAATTCATCCGGGGCGCCACGTCACCTGGTATGGTGATGATACGCAAAGACTTAGGTGTGTGGCTATTCTGAATGCAATTTTAGGAAGCTATGGTCGTCGCGGAGGGTTTTATTTCCCTGCCGAAACAACTTTGCCTGGCGTGCCTCATCCTGCTTTCCCTGAGCCAAAATGGACATGGAAGGCACTTTTGAATGGGCGTTATGCCGCGGCGGAAGCTTCTATCTCAGATCTTTTTATTGAAGTTTCGTTACCGGAACATAAAAGTGACAAAAAAATAAAGGGCTGGTTTGTTGTGGGAACCAACCTTATCACTACGATGCCCGATTCGGCAAAGACAATTAAGGCCATTCAAAATCTTGATTTATTGGTTGTTGTCGATACTATGCCGATGGAAATCACAGGTTATGCCGATGTGGTTTTGCCCGAATGTACCTATCTCGAAAGATATGACGATATTCGCGTAGGACCTCACCGTGTTCCTAATATCGCATTGCGGATGCCGGCTGCGGAACCGCTGTATATGACAAAACCAGCTGCATGGATGGTTCAAAAACTCTCTGAAAAGCTCGGATTGAGCGCCTATTTTCCTTACAAAAATTTTGAGGAGGTCATCGACAATCAATTAAAACAGCTTGGATCATCGCTTGAAGAGATGCAAAAAATCGGTGTGAAGATATTCCCTCGCGAAGCGGATGATCTTTACTTACAGGATGGACAGGATTTCACATTCCCTACTGCAAGTGGGAAAATCGAATTGTACTCAAGTGAACTCGAAACTGCCGGATTCGATCCATTGCCCAGGTACACGGCACATCCCGAAGCACCTGAAGGATTTTACCGGCTAAATTACGGGCGCGCGCCGATGCATACCTTTAGTCGTACGTCGAACAATCCGAATTTATCAGCGCTGATGAGCGAAAATGCCTTATGGGTAAATCCCAAAGTGGCAAAAACCTGGGGATTGGCGAACGACCAGTACATTTGGTTAAAAAATCAGGACGATGTAGTTTCGGGTTTTCCGATCAAAGTTCGGATTACAGAACGAATTCGCTGGGACTCAGTGTACATGGTTCACGGGTTCGGTCGTGCCGATAAAAAACTGAGCCGCGCTTACGGCAGAGGTGCCAATGATGCAGAATTAATCACCAACGTAATGACAGACCCTTTGATGGGAGGAACCGGAATGAGAGGAAATTTCGTCACTTTCTTAGTTGAAAACCCAAAACTGGAGGCAAAATCATGAGATATGCAATGGCCGTTGATACAAAAAAATGCGTCGGTTGCAGCGATTGTGTTGTTGCATGTCAGACAGAGAACAATGTACCAATCGGGTTTTGCCGCGATTGGGTAGTTGAGGTGATGGCCGGAACTTACCCTCAGTTAGAAATCGAAATCCGGTCGGAACGATGTAACCATTGTGCCAATGCGCCTTGTGTAAGGTGCTGTCCAACAGGTGCCAGCTATTTCTCCGACGGAGGCATTGTACTGGTTGATCCTAAAAAGTGCATTGGTTGTGGTGCCTGCATCGCATCCTGTCCATATGATGCACGGTATCCTCATCCTGAAGGACATGTAGATAAATGCACATTCTGCCATCACCGGATTAAAAATGGGTTAAAACCGGCTTGTGTAGCCGTTTGTCCAACCAAGTGCATGTATTTTGGCGATTTGGACGATTTGAACAGCGATGTTTCGATGGTTTTGAAAAAGAGAAAATACAAAACCCTGATTCCCGAAGCTGGCACAAAACCTCAGTTATACTTCTTAATCTAATAACAGAAATGAAGGAAGAAATTATTGTAAGCGGACGTATGAATCAGATGATCGATCCGCACCTGAATATCTGGCATTGGGAGATCCCTCTTTACCTGTTTCTTGGAGGTTTGGCTGCAGGAATTTTGTTTTTTGCCGCACTTTTTTTCATTAACGGAAAAGAAAACACCTACCCTACCGCAGTAAAAAGAGCGCCTTTTCTTGCACCAATTGCTTTAATCATAGGTTTACTGGCACTTTTTTTCGATCTGCGGCACAAACTCTATTTCTGGCAATTGTATACTCACATCAGGTTAATGTCGCCTATGTCGTGGGGTGCATGGACGCTGATGATAATAACGCCTATTTCCTTTATATGGTGTGCCTTAAACATCCGGGAACTCTTCCCAAAATGGGAATGGAAATACGATTGGATCAGAGAAACGGAAGCCTTCTTCCGGAAATATCAACTAGTACTGGCATGGGCAATGATGATTTATGCCATGATTCTGGGAATTTATACCGGGATTCTGCTTTCGGCATTTAATGCGCGCCCACTCTGGAATACCTCGATTCTTGGACCGTTGTTCCTTGCATCAGGACTTTCGGCAGGAGCATCTGTAACCATCCTGATGTCGAATATTAAAAAAGAGCGGAAACGTTTTGCCGAGATTGACCTGATTGTCATAGGTATTGAGTTGTTCCTGATCATTCACATGTTTATGGGATTCCTTGCCAGTACCGAAGTCCAGATTGACGCAGCCGGACTATTTCTTGGCGGACCTTATACGATGGCATTCTGGATATTTGTTGTCATTCTTGGGATGTTACTTCCTGCTCTCCTTGAGATTATGGAAATCAGAAAATATCATATTCCTGCCATTGCACCCGCAATCCTGGTGCTTTTTGGCAGTTTGATGTTGCGTTTTATCTTTGTTTATGCCGGACAGGTTAGCCGATGGTTGTATTAAAAAATAGAAATTATTCAAACATATAAAACTGATTATCAATGAAAGACAAAACACCTAAAAAGTATATGAATCCTTACCTTGGAGGAGTATTGCTTGGTTTGGTATTATTGGCTGCTAATTTTATTTCGGGGAGAGGCCTTGGGGCAAGCGGAGCAATTAAAAGCTGTGTGGTAACTGCCGTAACTACAGTATCGCCCTCAGCAGCAGAAAATTCCGATTTCCTGAAAGAGTATACCAAAGCGCATTCGGGTAGTCCAATGAAAAACTGGTTGGTTTTCGAAATGCTCGGGGTTATTGTTGGTGGATTTCTTTCAGGTGCATTGGCCGGAAGGTTGAAATTCAAGATAGAACATTCTCCAAAAATTACTTCCCGTAAACGACTGGTAATGGCTCTTATCGGAGGAATTCTGTTCGGTTACGGATCTCAGCTTGGTCGCGGTTGCACAAGCGGTTCAGCACTGAGTGGCATGGCGGTTCTGTCGCTGGGTGGCTTTATTACCATGATGGCCATTTTTGGAACTGCTTTTGGTCTGGCTTACTTTTTCAGGAAAAACTGGATATAAACAGCTGATCAGATTCTATTTAAAAGCAATTATTAAAATTTAAAAAAGATATTTATGGGACCTTTAGCACCAATGGAAATAATATCAGAAAACACCAATTTTCTGCTTGCCTTCCTCACCGGAATAGGTTTTGGGTTTGTGCTGGAACAAAGTGGATTTTCGTCGAGCCGGAAACTTGCCGGAATCTTTTACGGATATGACACAGTTGTGTTAAAAGTATTCTTTACCGCTGCCATCACTGCCATGTTGGGATTGCTGTTTTTCAGCCTTTTTGGATGGATCGATTTAAATCTGGTTTATATTAATCCAACTTATTTATACTCAGCCATCGCAGGCGGAGTAATCATGGGCGCAGGCTTTATCATGGGTGGATATTGTCCCGGCACGAGTTTTTGTGGTGCATCGATCGGCAAAATAGATGCCTTGGTTTTTATCGGCGGTTTATTTATCGGTGTGATGATATTTGGAGCCGGATATAGCCTTTGGGATGAATTATATATGGCCAAATTCTTAGGATCGCCCAAGGTCAGCGAATTTCTTGGTTTATCAGATGGTTTTTTCGCCCTGTTGCTGATCATTGCTGCTCTTGGTATGTTCCGGGTTGCCGAGTGGGCCGAGAAAAAATTCCCTGCTGATGAATATTAATTTTAAATTTAAAGAAGATGAAACCATTATTTAGACTTGCCCTGTTCATTGTTCCGTTGGGATTGATTATTGCCGCTGTACCACAGAATAAAACCAAACCATATAAACTTACAGCAGATCAATTACTTGCTGAAGTAAACACGCGAACACAATATATTGCTCCTGAAACAGTGGCCGACATGATGATAAAAAAGGATCCGTCATTACAACTAATTGATGTGAGGAGTCAGGATGAATTTGAGAAATTCAATCTTGCTGGTGCAATTAATATCCCTATTGCCGATTTGCTTTCTGATAAATATGCCGATATTCTTGACCAGGACACGAAGATGAATATTTTTTATTCTCATGGCACGATCCAGGCTAACGAGGCCTGGATGATTACGCGCCAGCTGGGATATAAGAACAACTATGTACTTGAAGGTGGACTGAATTACTGGTTCGATGCGATCTTGAATCCTCAAAAACCTGCATCTACCAGTTCGGATGAAGAATTTGCAAAATACGATTTTCGCAAAAGTGCAGGCCAGGCTTTAGGTGGTGGAGCAATAGCTGCCCAACCGATGATTAGCGCACCAGGTTCGGGAGCAAAACCACCCATTCAGGGAACTCACAAGAAGAAAAAAGCGGCTGGAGGTTGCTGAAATTAAAATCAATTAGAAATACGTCGTTTTTTGTCTC
>JAPLDR010000062.1:0-20221 GCA_026391655.1 Bacteroidia bacterium
GTGCATTTTTTTTCAGAAAGGCATGAAAAAGTTGCATTGCTAATCCCCAGAAAAGAATAAAAATTAACATAAATGAAAGTATACCAGGCCTTGCCGACCCTTTTAGAAATAGGATTACCCCTAATGGGATGGCAAAACAGATCAACGCCATCAATAAGGCATTAACCCGAAGGATCATAAGATCGGACTTGCTTGAAAGCGACTCCTGGAAAGTGTTTATAAGATATCGAAAATAGAATGCTGTGATTATCGCCAGCGGCAGAAGCACAGGAAGGAGGTATCGCTCTTTTTTTTCGGGAAAGAGTGAAAGCAGTGCCAATGCAACCACAACCCATAAAAAGAGAAAGGTGTAGTTCCCGAACCGGTTGATCCGAGGCCGGGCATAGGGTAACCAGAGGGCAATTGTTGCAATGATGGTCCATACCCCCGATTGAACAGGGAAACTCCAATAGTGATAAAAAGGGCGCGTACTCCGGTTCAGCCACGCTGCTGATTCCTGCTGAGCGATTTGCCCGGAGAATTCAGGATGCGAAAACCAGATCATCATTGGCCACCAGAGACTGATCACCAAGGTTATCAACACCATTACAGTAAGTCCAATCTTCCGGTGAGCCACCTCTTTCCATCCATAAGTGAACGACCTGGCAATCAGATAAGGCAATAGCAATGCATAAAAAGAGATTGGTCCTTTACTCATAAAAGAAAGTCCCATCAGTATCCCTGCAAAAACCAACTCGCACCACCCGTTTCCCTTACTTTTTAGTTCTTTATGGATCAGCCAAATTGCACCAATCATAAAACTATGACAATAAATATCCCAGCTAATGTCGCGGGCCATAAAAAAAATATAAAACGAGGTGGCAGACGTTCCGGCAACAAGAAAGGGTAGTAAATGATCTTCGGTTAATTCAGTAGTCAGTTTAAAGAGAAAAAAAACCATCAACAGGGCGGCAAGTGCAGATGGCAGACGTAGTAAAGAGAGGTTATCATCCCCGGAAAAGTGCATCGTGGCAGCTGCGATCCACGTTGGAAGCGGAGGTTTCTCGAGGCGTAATTCTCCGTTCATGGTCGGCTCAAGCCAGTTGTTTTTCTGAAGCATCTCACGTGCTGTAGTCAGATTGCGCGCTTCCATGATATTTGCTTCGATAGAACCATTATTCACCACAAAAGCAATGAATGTAATCAGAAGGAGAAGAAAAAGTTGCAGGTTACGATTGTTCATCCGGGAAAGTATTGTCTTTTAATTTAATCAGATTTCAGGGAAAGTGATAAATGAATAGTCTTTCTTCTCTTTTAGTTCTAAGCTTTTCACTTCTTCACTCAGTCTTAACCTTTCCAAAAATAACAAATCCTGT
This sequence comes from Bacteroidia bacterium, assembly GCA_026391655.1. GTDB lineage: Bacteria > Bacteroidota > Bacteroidia > Bacteroidales > Prolixibacteraceae > JAAFHB01. The sequence goes on from JAPLDR010000062.1 coordinate 1,356, forward strand.
TGATTTATCTATACTTCTTTGGGAGTTCTTCCCAACATAAGGTTTCGAAGATATACGATCATGCCGACAAACTGTCCGAGAAATAGGACGGGATCGTACCTGAAAACTGCGTAAGTAAGAATCATTAAAGAGCCTGCGAGACTTACAAACCAGAACTTTCGCGTCAATACTGATTCATTTTTCGATTCGGAGTCGATCCATTGTACATAAAACCGGAGTGTGAAAATCACCTGACCAATGCTTCCCCATATCTGCAACGGCAACGAAATCTCTTCATTCTTTAGTAGTGAACTAAGGTTTCCGTGCGTGTCGGGAAGAAGGTAACCCAAAGTAACAATTGGTGCGACGATCACGATTATTCTAAATATTAGATGGATAGACCTCCATTTTTCCTTAAGGTGAAGATTCCGGATATAGATAAAATAGACCAATGCCTGACCCAAAACAATAGCGAAATCATGTCGTAATATTCCGTAAAGGAGGAAGACTAATGATCCTAAAATACTTAATTGCCAGAATATGACAGGCGACAGTGGTTTGCCTGCCTTTTCGGACTGAACCCATTGAACGATCATGCGGGCGGCAAAAAGCAGCTGGGCCGCAAACCCGATGGCGAAGACCCAAAGTGATGAAGTGCTCATCCTCTGCCCGTTATTTCGTAGCGAATATGACGGTCTCGCATCCAAATGAACGCAATCAGGTCAACAGCAGGGCCTAATAACCGGTTTCTGAGATGATAGTTCGATTTTCCGGCAAGTCGTTTATAGTGACGGACAGGAACCTCTTTGACAAGTCCGCCTTCGAGCAAAACAAGAGCAGGAAGAAACCGGTGCATTCCTTTAAAAAATTGAATCCTGCGAGCTGTATCTGTATGCATGACCTTAAGTGGACATCCTGTATCTGAAACCCCGTCGCGGGTAAAAGCGCGACGAATAGAGTTGGCAATCCTCGAAGATACACGCTTGACGATTCCGTCCTTCCTTCCGGTTCGAATTCCTGTAACCAAATCGAAAGAATCAACATATTCCATTAAAAGGTCAAAGTCATGGGGCGAAGTCTGAAGATCGGCATCGATATAACCAGCATATTTGGTCTCCACCTGATCGATTCCTGCTTTCAGAGCAGTACTGAGACCACCGTTTTTTTTCAGGTGGATAAAGCTGAAAGCGTTGTGCCCGGAGCAAAAACGAGAGGTAATCGGAGAGCTCCTTCTCCAATCGGGGAAGATTCTCCTCTTCGTTAAAAAGCGGAACAATGATCGTAAGGAGGCATTCGGAATCAGCTTGGTAACCCATAGGGACGAAAGGTTAAATCGATTGCAAATTTAGTAAAAAAGGAGGAGGAAAGAGAATGAAAGGATAAAGCGGAAAGGATCGCAAGTCAAAAAGTAAAATCAAACAAAAAGCAATCTCACCCTGTAATAAAATCCGAATTATCGCTACTATTACAAGATCAATTCAAATACCCGGTTCTTAATAACAACCAAATTATTTCAAACGATGAAACGACTGATTCTTTCGCTACCAATTTTAATACTGATTGCCGCTTGTGCCCACCAGCCTGAGATCGCCCAGTGGCGCGGACATTACCGTGATGGCCATTACGCGGACAAAGGGTTGCTGAAACAATGGCCGGCAGAAGGACCAAAGCTCTTGTGGGCGAGTGACACGGTAGGTGACGGTTTCGGTTCACCCGTAGTGACTCACGACGCTTTGTTTATCACAGGAGCGATCGACAGTACGGGCTACCTTTATTCGTTCAATCTTAAAGGAGACCTCCTTTGGAAAGTCTCTTATGGTCCTGAATGGGCAACTAACTTTCCAGGTTCGCGTTCGGCACCCACCGTTGTCGACAACCTGATTTATGTTTCGTCGGGGAAAGGTGAAATTGTCTGCTTCCACCGTAAAGATGGACGCAAAGTATGGTCAATCAATATGTTCTCCGGGCTTCACGGAAAGAATACACCGTTTGGATATTCCGAGGGATTACTGGTAAAAGATAGTATGGTCTTTTGTTCGCCCGGTGGTGCCGACACCAATGTTGTAGCGCTGAACCGGTTCACTGGTGAGATGATCTGGAAATGTTCGGGTTTGGGTCAGGTTTCCGCTTTCTGTTCTCCAAGGATTATTCAGCATGGGAAACACAATATCCTGCTTACCTTTTCGCAACTCTCAATGCTGGGAATCGATGCCGGTAATGGGAGGTTGTTATTCACACACAAACAGGATACGACAGGCAATGTCCATTCCAACGCCCCGATCTACGACAACGGATACCTTTATTATGTGGCCGGCGATGGCAACCGTTCCGTGAAGCTCAAGCTCTCTGATGATGGCGAAAGCATAACCGAAGTTTGGCGATGCAAGCTTTTCGACAATATCATGGGTGGTGTGGTTCATCTCGACAACCGTTTGATCGCCACTGGTCACCGTAAACAAGAACTGATGTCGCTTGATATGAAGAGTGGCCAGGTTACTCAGCAACTTAAAATTGGTCGTGGTGCCACAATCTGTGCCGACGGGATGATTTACCTTTACGACGAAAAAGGCATTGTCCATCTTGTCGATCCGACTGATGCCAACCTAAAAGAGGTGAGCACTTTTAAGATAACGAAAGGGACCAAAGAACATTTCTCGCATCCTGTTATTGCCAACGGTACACTCTATATCCGTCATGGAAAAAGTCTCATGGCATACAATATCAGTCAAATATGAAAAAAACATCCTTAATAGTTCTTTCACTGGCCATTTTATCCGGACTTGCTATTGCCTGGATTGACTCCCGACCAAACTGGGATGACACGGGTATTTCTGTCTTGATGGTGCTGTCGGCAGCAACGCTGTTTGGCTATTTCACAAAACAGAGACCATGGCTTACAGCCTTGGCTGCAAGTGTTTGGATTCCAATATTTGGCATAATTGGGACGCATAACTTTGGCAGTCTGATTGCTATAATTCCAGGATTCATAGGTGCATATTTGGGCTTTTTCTTTAAGAAGAACTCTATTTGAAGTTGATGTCAACGAGCATAATTTCTGATTTTCCGGCAGTCTTGACGGGTGGCCCCCATAAACGCAGACCACTGGTTACAAAGAAATGAGTATCCCTAATTTTCATGTATCCCCAACTCAGCTCGTACATGCTGTGTATAATGAAGTTAATTGGAAACAATTGCCCGTTATGTGTGTGTCCCGAAAACTGTACATCTACATCTGCCCGGCTAGCCTCCTTCAGTCCGGTGGGACGATGATCCATCAGGATAATTGGGAGATCATGCGTTGTATTCCCTAAAATTGCGTTGACGCTTTTACGTTGCCTGAAGCGGTCATCAATTCTACCTGCTAAATAAAAAGAACTATCAATCCTTACAAGCGTATCAAGAAGAAGGGTTATGCCCGCATTTTCAAAAAAAGTTGCTTGTCCCTTTCCTCCATAGATCTCATGATTTCCAATTACCCCATATGTCCCATATTTTGTTGTTATATTCTTTAATGCTAATTCAATAATCGTTGTGGTTCCATTTTTTCGGTTACTTTCCACAATGTCGCCTCCATACAATAAGATATCGGGTCGCAATGCATTGACCTTTCTAACGAACTGTTCGACATAACTGATGCTGATGTTTTGTTGTATATGGAAATCGGCCATATATACAACCCGCAGATGATCTGTCCTGGAATTTCTTCGCGGAACCTCAACCTGATATTTTGAGATGCGGATCGTATTCAGGTTGATGACACCCCCAATGACTACAGCTACTGATAATAGAATCATTGCCGAAAGGGTAGAAAGCCGGAATGAGAAGCTTTTCCTTTTTTCAGAAGAGACAATTTTGACCTTGAGATTGATCAATAAAAACAGGTCGAACAAGAGAACAGAAAGAAAGAGATAAAGATAGAATGGCAGGATGTAGCTGGCTATGGTTGTTAGTCCCTGCATCAATAAATTCATATCCTGATAATTGTCTCTTCCGAAAAGTGGATAAATGACTGCGATAAGCAGGTAAACAAGAATATACCAACGTCGGTAACCATTGCTGATAAAGAGATCTTTGATGCGGAAAAAGACATAAATATTAGGGATAATATAGGCCAGTGTGATATATAGATGAAACATCAGACGCAATTTTGAAATTTAGACTGGTACGAAGATATTAATTTTCCATCCAAATATCAGAAGGAACCAAAGAGACGAATCATTGTATTGCATTAACTATCGCAAATGATGATTATTTCACAAAATAAATGGGTCTTTGATGATCTGGAATAAAAAGGAATTATGTACGTTTACAAAAAGTAATAGACATCAATGGTTCGCATCTTACAGATGACTTAAAAAGCATTCGGGAAGATTTGATACGAGTGTAAAAACCAAATCAAACAAAATGAAAAAAAACATCCCATTATTACTTTTATTGTGCCTGTTAATAATCGTATCTTGCTCTGAAAAAGCAGACTACGGACAGCCTGATGTTAATGTCGAAAGCCTGCAAAAAGATTTTATGAAATGGTGGACTTATTATTACGAGCGAATAGACTTATCATCGAATTTTACAGCAGTAGACACATTGTCTAATAAAATTAGCAAAGCAGTTTTTTTGCAAAGTCTTACCACAGGGAAATACATTCCCGTAAAACTTACATCAAAAGATACATCTGTAGTCTGTTACAAATTATTCCAACTCAACCAAAAAGATGATAATCGTACAGGAGAAACAATTAAAAATGCTTCAATAGAGGAATATGAACGTTTTAAAATGGAAGGTCAACAATTCCCGAAGTTTAATTATGCGGATCTAAACGGGAAACAATATACAAACGAGAATACAAAAGGGAAATTTGTAGTGCTGAAATGCTGGTTTATAAGATGTACGACTTGTGTAGCCGAATTTCCGGAACTAAATGAAATGGTAAATCAATACAAAGACCGAAAGGATGTTGTATTTGTAAGTCTGGCCTGGGATAATGCAGCTGACTTAAAAGAGTTCTTACTGAAAAAGCCCTTTAATTACGCCACCGTTTCGGTTCAAAAATCATATTTTAGAGATACTTTAAACGTGAATAGTTTCCCAATTCACTATTTAATTGATAAGGAAGGGAAAATTGTCAAAATCGTAAGTACTGCCAAAAGATTGAAAGTGATCTTAGCAAACGCAACGAAAATTAATTGAATATGAACACAAAACTGATTATCATTATCGGTTTCTCGTACCTGTATGGTTTATTTGAGATTTTTATGAATTTTTGGCAGCGGAGAAAAAGTACGGTTGCCAGTTCGGGTGATAAGGGAAGTTTATGGTTACTCTACATTCTGATCACGATTGGATATATCCTGTCATTTTCAATCGGAGCAACAACAATAGGGAGAATTAACCATTGGGATACCTTCTTTGTAATTGGATTTGTATTGATTGCAATAGGATTGGTAATCAGAATACAGTCTATATTGATACTCAAACAGCATTTTACTTATTCAGTTGCAAAAATCGAAAATCACAAGTTAATTGAAACAGGCTTGTATAAATGGATCAGGCATCCGGGATATTTAGGACAATTAATTATTTTTGTTGGAGTCCCGACTTCATTCTCGAATTGGTTGTCTGTGATTTTAATGATTATTCCGGTTTTATTCGGATATATTTACAGGATAAAAGTCGAGGAACGGTTTATGACTGAGCAAATAGGACAAAAATACATCGATTATAAAAGTCGAACAAAAAGACTGATACCATTGATTTATTGAAAATTCATCACATTCAACATACTTAAAAAAGTTTTAACGCGCTGATAATTAATCGAAGATTTTGGAATTATGAATTATTAAATCCAGTACTTATGAAAGCCAATAGCCAGTTATTTTACAAAGGAATATGTTTTCTCTTTGTCTTTTTCTTGTTCCTTTCCAATACTGAAGCACAAACCCCTGATTTCAGGAAGATGACACCCGAGGAACGAGCCGCTTACAGGTCAAAATTGCGTGAAGATTCTGAAAAAGATTGGCTCAGAATGATGACGCAACTTGATATAAAAATACCAGTTCTGCCAACTGCCGCCGAAGATACCAACCGGCCAAAAAATCTTTTTCAAAAACCAGGTTCTACAAATTGGTCCGATTCGATCGGAAACACCTATGTTCGTTCAGGCTGGGGAAACTGGTCGAACTATGACGAATCAAAAGCAGGAAAATACAAACTTCCTGATCCTTTAGTTTTGAAAAACGGGAAGCCCGTTAAAAATGCAAAAACATGGTGGAATGAACGCCGGCCTGAAATTCTATACGATTTTTGCTCAAAAATATATGGCAAAATACCCAACATAACGCCGAAAGTCGTTTTTAAAGTTACCGCAATTGATACCATTGATATCAATGGGAAAGTGATCAAAAAGACCATTGTCGGTCAGATTGACAATTCGAAATTTCCGAAGGGCAAATCGGAAATCAACATCACATTATATCTTCCTCTGAAATCAGCATTACCTGTACCACTCATGGTAATTGCTGATTGGGGATCGGCCAACTTTACCGGAGGAAACAATCAGGGACCTACTGCCCAGGCGATGGTGCTTGGTTTGGGATGGGGATATGCAACGGTCAACACCTCTGCAATTCAGATGGATAGCGGTGCCGGACTGAATGACGGTATTATCGGGATTGTGAACCAGGGGAATCAGAGGAAGACCGACGATTGGGGTGTTCTGGCCGCATGGTCATGGGGCCTGAGCCGGGCTCTTGATTACTTCGAAACAGATAAAGCGATTAATCCAAAACAAATAGGAATTCAGGGACATTCACGCTGGGGGAAAACGGCTTTACTGGCCGGAGCGCTTGATCAGCGATGGGCGATTGTTTTTTCGAGTTGTTCGGGATCCATGGGCGCGTCGTTGGAAATGCGCAGTTGGGGTGAAAACATTGATAATGTTGCCGGAAGTGGTGAATATCACTGGATGGCAGGGAATTTTCTGAAATACGCAGGTCACTGGAACGAAATGCCAGTTGATGCGCATGAATTAATGGCACTTGTTGCGCCACGTCCGCTCTTTATCACGGGCGGCACGCACGATCAATGGTCCGATCCACATGGCGAATTCCTGGCTTGTGTCGGAGCCGATCCGGTTTATCGTTTACTAGGTGCACAAGGCCTCGGCACCCTGGAAATGCCGGCACCCGATGTTTCACTCATCTCTGGTGAACTAGCCTTCCGAAATCACGAAGGGGGGCATACAGATTTGATCGATTGGCCTGTATTTTTAGAATTTGCTAAGAAGTATTTTAAATAGTTTAGGGTTGTTTAAAATATGTAATCATTAATACGGCAACAGCATTTCGCATAGCCTGAAATATTAAAGGCAATAGAGAAAGTTTGTTGTGCAGATTAACGAGTTAGGGTATATAATAAGAAAGCATTTTCATTATGTTGGAACAATTTGAAAAATCAATAAAGGCATTAAAGGTAATTGAGAAAATTGACTTAATGTCTACAAATAGCTATCAAGCAATTGTTAAAATCATAGAGGAACAAGTAATAATACCATACGTAACACAGGTAATTCCTGTCGGACAAGAATTATATAGAGCTCGGTTAAATGAAAGGTGTTCATTTAATTTAAAAACAGATATTTCCTACAATAACAATATTGATTTGATAAAGATTGGAAGAGCAAATTATTATCAACAACCCATTTTTTATGCATCCCACAAGAAAGAAACTGCGATATTTGAAACATCACATGCCATCAAGAATAGGGAAAAAGGAACAAATGAAATCATTACTGTTGGCAAATGGATAGTTAATAAACCCATAGTAGTAATCCCAATATTTCAGGATAAAGAGTTTTTTCAAAAAAATGAAACCATAAAAGAAAAATATTTAAAATATTTAGAAACAAATCCGCTATTTACTTCTAAATGGACACAGATTCATTTGGAACTTATTTCTAAGCATTTTGCTAGAAAGGTAAATTGCATAGAGGAATATAAAATTTCATGTGCTTTTTTCAACGTAATGAAAGAAAGCTTTAAAAAGAAAGGTATTTCTGGAATTATGTTCCCTACAGTTGAATGGGAGAAAAATGATTTAAATGTTGCATTAACACCGGAATGTGTGGATAACCACTTATCTTTAAATCAAGTTGATGAATTTAAAATAAATATGGACGACAATCCTAGTGGAATAATACAGATTGGAACGAGTGATTGCATAGCATATAAAATTAATGACATTATACTGAAAATTTAAAAATTAAATGCCCTAACAAAGTGCATATTTCAGAGCGATTCCGGTGGTACACATCCTTGGATTCTTGTCCCTTTATTCCATTCTAGCGGACAGGAATGCTCTCAGAAATCCGTTCCGCAACATGACCTTAGCTATATCGATAAGACTTAAAAACACCTTGATAAACATTCAACTCTAAAACCATAATTTATGCTGAAAAAAGGTGAACACATCGAAGGAATTCCTTCGGAACTTCAAACATTGCTCGATAAGGATAAACAAGCGCAGGATTTTTTTGATACATTGACTAAATCTTGTAAAAAAGCTTATTGCGATTGGGTTGGTTCTGCAAAACAGGAAGCAACCAGACAATCCAGGGCAGGGAAAGCAATTTTAATGCTCAGAAATAATCAAAAAACACTAAAAACGGTTTAAGATCTCACCCCTATTTCGCCACTAAGTGGCTTCCTTTTCACATTTTGTTTATTCCTACAAAGATTTTGCTGCTACGCAGCATTTTTGTCAGCAAAATAGTTGCTTTATCTTTGAAGATTTGAATAAAGCAATAATGCTAAAGCAACGTAGTCGCGACATCTTAATCGGGTTTAATCTTAAAAATCAACTGAATAAATCAAAATCAGGAAACATCATCCTTCGCACCGATGATTTTTTACTACCGAAAAGATGTTTTTAATTTTTTTTCACTTAGCTTTGCCACCGAAATCAAAAGGGGTGCCTGAAAAGAACGGGCTGAGATCAAACCCATCGAACCTGTCCGGATAATGCCGGAAAGGGAAAATGAAAAATTCGTTTCGTTTTAAAAGTACTCCTTAAAGTTTCACTGTTATTTTTTAATGCGCTGTTTTGAATTACATTAAAAAAGGTTCTGTGACGTTTGGTATGGGTAATTGAATTTAATGATGGTAAGGCTAAAAACCTGGTATCAAGTAAGCAAAATTGTTTTAAAACCTTATTTGCCAGGGCAACCTTAGTAGAAACATTGGGCGATAGAAGGATTAACCTTATTACCTTATTGATTTTCAGATGGATTAATAAGGTTGAATCCAGAGGAGAATTTTCTGCTACTAAGGTTAAAGAACTTAAAATAAGTTTCTCTCCATCATCTGGCGGATAATTTAATTTCATCATAAATCCGAACCCGCACTAAACGTTATCGACCAAAAAATTATTTTACGCAATGGGGTGCCTTAAGATTACGGGCTGAGATCATACCCACCGAACCGGATCCGGGTAATGCCGGCGCAGGGATGGCGAAATGGAAGTACCTGCCTCATTGGTTATTTATTAACCATTTAAGTATTTAAAATGAAACGAATTGGATTGTTTTTTACGTTACAGTTGCTTGCGGTAATGACTTTTGCGCAATTGTCGCTGACAGGTATTGTCAAAGATGAAAAGGGAGAAGCGTTGAGTGGCGCGAATGTGTTGCTGGCAAACACTTTCAATGGAACTACAGCCGGGATCAACGGCGAATTTAAATTCCCGAATCTGCCAAAAGGGAAATATACTATAGTGGTGACGTTTATCGGGTATCATAATTTCAGGAAGGAACTGATTCTTAATAATTCTGAAAAGCTGGATATCGCATTGGAACCGACCAGTGTATTGACAGAGGAGGTGCTTGTCTCTGCCTCAAGAGCGGGACAAAAATCTCCCGTGGCTCATACGAATATTGGGAAAGAGGAAATACAGAGTTCTAATCTCGGGCAGGATATTCCCTTCCTGATGAATTACACCCCTTCGTTTGTAGCGACTTCGGATGCCGGTAACGGTGTGGGATATACCAATTTCAGGATCAGGGGAACCGATCTGAACCGGATCAATGTAACGATTAACGGGATTCCCATGTCGGAAGCTGAATCGCACAGTACTTACTTTGTTGATATCCCCGATCTGGCCGCTTCGACCGAAAATATTCAGATACAACGTGGTGTGGGAAATTCGACGAATGGGGCAGGAGCCTTTGGAGCAACAATTGATTTGCAAACCAGTAAATTAAATCCCAAAGCGAATGCAGGTTACAATTCATCTGTTGGTTCGTTCAGTACCTTCAGAAACAATCTCACAGCAGGAACAGGATTGATCAACGGTAAATTTGCCATCGATGCTTCGCTTTCGAAAATTACTTCTGCCGGTTTTGTCGACAGAGGTGCTTCCGACTTGAAATCATTTTTTATATCGGGAGGATATTTTACGGCAAATACCATTTTGAAAGCCACCATCTTTTCAGGATTTGAGGAGACTTACCAGGCCTGGAATGGTGTCCCGTCTGTAAGACTTAACAACGATCTTGGGGGGATGCAACAGTATGAAGATCATTACTTGTATACTCATGAACAGACACAAAATATGATTAATTCTGATAGTCGCACCTATAATTTGTACACTTACAAAAATCAGGTCGATCATTATCAGCAAGATCATTACCAACTTCATTTTTCGCATAAATTCAATCCATTTGTCTACCTGAATGCCGCCGCATTTTATACTTATGGCCGGGGCTATTACGAACAATACGAAACGGATCAGAAATTTGAAGATTATCAACTTGCGAATCCTGTAATTAACGGGGTTGCCATCAAAAAAACTGACCTGATTCGGCGCAAGTGGCTGGATAATGACTTTTACGGAATGATTTTTTCACTGAGTTATAAAAAAGGGAACAGTTCGTTAAGCATTGGCGGTGGCGCAAACGTTTATGATGGCCACCATTTTGGGAGAATGATCTGGGCAAAAATTGCCGGTGATGCAAAATACGATCATGAATGGTACAGGGGCACCGGATTAAAAAAAGATGATAACATATATGCCAGGTACAATTATCAACTATCTGAAAAGCTGAATGCAACTGTCGATCTGCAATATCGTTATATAAATTACGATATTGGTGGAATTGATGATAATCTGCGGAACATAATTCAGCATCATAAATACAACTTCTTTAATCCTAAGTTCGGATTGTTTTATTCGCCGGGAGTAAACCAGGAATCATATCTGAGCTTTAGCAGGGCAAATCGTGAACCAAACCGGGATAACTTTGTCGATGCCGATCCGACCGGAAAGCAGCCAACTTTTGAGACATTAAATGATTTTGAACTGGGATATACTTTCAAATCTTCAAATATGATGCTGGGCACCAATCTTTATTACATGCACTACAACAATCAGTTGATTTTAACCGGTCAGATCAATAATGTGGGTTCAGCAATCATGACCAATGTTGATAGGAGTTACCGGGAAGGAATTGAATTGATGGCCGGGATTAAGTTTCTTAAGAATTTCAATTGGAATGTGAATGCAACCATCAGCCGGAATAAAATCAGCGATTTCACAGAATATGTCGAAGATTGGGATAATGGTGGATTAAAGACAAATGTAATTGGTAAAACGGATTTGGCTTTTGCTCCGCAATTGACTGCCAGTAGTGTCCTCTCTTTTAAACCTTCTAATGAATTTGAAATCAGTTTTCTATCGAACTATGTCGGAAAGCAGTACATTGATAATACAGCAAGCAACGACCGTAAACTGGATGCTTACCTTGTCAATAACCTGAAGTTCGATTATACGCTGAAGCAAAAGCTTTTTAAGGAATTAAAGTTTAATTTATTGGTTAATAATATCTTTAACGAACAGTATGAAAGTAATGCCTGGGTCTATTCCTATTTTTACGAGGGAAAAAGAAATAAAATGGATGGTTATTTTCCACAGGCCGGCACTAATTTTATTCTTAGTGTAAGTGTAGGTTTTTAAGGAAATTTAGTGATGGAGAGAGGATGAGTCTGAAAATTAAAGAATAAAAAAACCCGCTGAATTTGCGGGTTTTTTTACTATTCTTCGATACCTCCGAGTATCGACCGGATGCCTGCCTCGGTAAGAATAAAATCTTTTTCGTCCTTGATACAGAACCCTTTTTTCTCATTTTTATTCAGACAGTCGCTGGCATTGATAAGCTTCTCGATATTTGACGCTTTCAATGCTTTAGAAACCATCGGAGTAGAAAATTTTTCTTCGCCTTGTGAGTGCAGATACACCGCTGTTGCGAGAAATTTTTTCACCTGATTTTTATCGGCATTCTTTTCTTTCAGGAACTCAAATAACGGATCGCCGGATGGTTCTTCGACCAACGGTTCAACTACCACTTTTGGTTTGCGTCCGCGTTTGCCTTTTTCTTTTACTTCGGCAACTGTGTTTCCTACATCCAAAACACCTTCAGATGCAGCTTTACCTGAAGCGCTTTTAATCTTTTCGGGTTTGTTTAGACCCGGAATACGATTAAGTACCTGGTTCAATTGGGTTTCAACCCAATCCTTATCCCCTTCGCAAGAAAAGTGAAGGTTCTCAAATGAAAAATCGATTTTTGATTCAGCCATTGTATTAAATTTTTTTCTAAAATATATGCTATAAAATTACAACATTTATAAATAGCATAACATGACATTTAGAGGTAATTTCATATTATTAGCATTATTTATAGAAATTCTAAAAACAGAGGTTCATGTTTTCTAATGAATAGGTAAACAGATATTTATGCATGACCGGAAAAGTGATTTTCGTCATATAACTATCTATTGTCCATATCTTTAAGAATTCTATCGATCTCCTCTTCTGTATTGTGGAGTTTCTCCTTGCATAAAGTGACCAAAAGGGATACTCTTTTGACTTTTTCTGAGAGTTCGTCAACGTCTAACTCGTTGTTTTCAAGTTGTCTGAGTATTTCTTCAATTTCGGTAATCGCTTCTTTATAAGATACGTTTTTTTTGCTCATGTTCATTTAGCTTTCTTTTTTTATTGTTTTTACTTCACTGATTATATGTCCGCTATAAAGTCTTGTTTCGATGAGAGACAGGGGGTTCACCATATCAGCATTTTTTAGTGCACGTCCATTAAAGGTTGTTATTGAGTAGCCCCGTTCAAGAATTTTGTTTGGATCGGTGAGCATCGCCTTTTGACGCGACAGATCAAGATAGTGTCTGCTTTCGGATAGTATACGTCTGACCTGAAATTCAGATCTTTGGATTTTACGGGTTAACTGGTCGTGGCTAATAATTGTAATTGGTCGAAGTGTGCCGGACAATGCTCTCGTCGTTTTTTCGAGAAGTCTAAGTTGCTTTTGGCTGAAATTTCTTGATTCATGCCGCAGGATTTCTTCTTTTCTTTTGATTTGATAGTCCTGATTTTGGATAAATAATTTAACGGAATTATCCAATTTCCAAATGGTTTGACTAAGTCTGCTGTTCACTTTCGCAATTCTCTCACGTGTGATGGGAGCCATCACCCGCGTAATTTGCTCAATATCATTCTTTGATGCGGCTATTAACTCGGTGACCATTCCAATGAACCGGTTTTTTATTTCATCAAGGTGTACATCGAATTGTGCCACTCCGCTGATCAGAAACTCAGCTACCGCAGTTGGAGTTTTAAGTCGTGTATGCGCCACAAGGTCGACAATCGAATCGTCTTTCTCGTGACCGATTCCGGTTATCACGGGTAGCGGAAATTGGGTGATATAATAGGCGAGATTGTAATTATCGAAACAGCTCAGATCTGCCTGCGAGCCTCCACCCCGGATAATCACCACTGCATCGAAAAAATTCTCGTAAAGGTAAATCTGCTCAAGCGCACCAATGATGGAGGATTCTGCCTGATTTCCCTGCATGATTGCCGGGAATAATTTCAGATCAAAATGATATCCTGCCGGATTGTTCGATAGTTGATCGATAAAGTCCTGATAACCGGCAGCTGTAGACGATGAAATAATGGCGATCTTTTGAGGAACAAGCGGAAGTTCAAGTTCCTTATTCATCTCCGCCACACCTTCGGATTGCAAACGGGCGATTATTTCACGTCGTCGTCGTGCCATGTCGCCCAAAGTATAGGTTGGATCAATATCCCGAATGTTCAGACTGTAGCCATACAATTCATGAAATTCGACCGAAACGCTTACGAGTACCTTTATCCCTTCAGTTAATTGTTGTCCTGTTGTGGACTCAAAATAGGGACGCAACATTCTGAAGGTGTATGACCAGATGGTTGCCCTTGCCTGAGCCACTATGACATCCTCGTTCTCATCTTTCTCGATCAGAACGAGGTAACAATGTCCACTCCGGTTTGTTTTTAATTCGGAAATTTCGCCGATTACCCAAATCGGGGCAGTGAAAGCTTCCCCAACAGCCTTTTTAACCAGGCCGTTTAATTCAGATAATTTAAGCCGCTCATTCATCATCCCCAAAGTTAAACATTGGTATTCATTTCGTAGATTTACAGACAAATATTTTACCCTTTTGCCCTTATTTTATTTGATTAGGGACCTGGTTGATTTGATTCAGTTGCGAAAGTATGAAAAAGATAAAGATTAGTATGTCTAAAATAGGTTTACGTAAGTTTATTTTAAGCGCCTGGCCATTTTTTCTGGCTGTTCTGGTTTTTGTAACTGTCAGATATGCTGTTCATAACTCACGTTTTGTTGAACTTTATTATTCAACAGGAGTATATCCGTTTATCGCGAAACTGTTCTCCGGGTTTAGTAAGCTCATACCTTTTTCATTATGGGACGTCTTCTGGGCCTTGACGATATTACAAATAATTGGAGGATTGGTATTGGTTGTATTCCGGAGAGTAAAATTAGGCAGGTATTGTCTGCGCTTATTACAATTTGTTGCCTTGCTGTATGCTTTTTTCTATTTTGTTTGGGGATTTAACTATTTCAGACCAAAGATTGAAACCAGGATTGGCTGGGAAAAACCAAAAGCGGACGAAAAGGTTTTTCGGTCGATCCTCGATTCAATAATTCTCCATACCAATTCAAGCTATATTCCAATTTTGACTTCCGATTATCCAACGATTGACCGCTTGGTTGAGGAATCGTACCGTATAAACAGTAAAGAGCTGGGAATCAATTTTCCCAATGGTTCACGACGACCGAAGACTATGCTATTTAGTTCTTTTTTCGCAAAATCGGGAGTCAGCGGCTATTTCGGACCATTTTTCAACGAAATTCATCTGAATTACTACCTGCTTCCTATGGAGTATCCTTATGTGCTGGCACACGAAAAAGCGCACCAATTTGGAATTACCAACGAAGCGGAGGCAAATCTGGCTGCATTTGTAATTTGTTCAACTTCAGGAGACCGACGTCTGCAGTATTCAGGATATGTGAATCTGTTGGTTTACTTTCTCTCTGATGCATCTCATCTGAAGGATATTAAAGACTACATAAGGAAAATTGATAAATCGGTGATACTTGATTTACGATTTCAGCGCAGACATTGGCAAGGATTACGTAATGAAACGCTCGACAATGTGCAAAGTGCCGCGAACAATGCTTACCTTAAAACAAACAATATCGAAGAAGGAGTGAAAAATTATAATCAGGTTGTTGCTTTGGTGATAAGCTTCTACAACAATTCGGGCAAATCCAACAGCAATAAGCCTTAATTTCGGAGATACTCTTCCGGCCTTTGGCTAAAATCTTCGGGATCTTTCAACCTCCCTTTTGCCCTGTCGAATGCTTTAAACTCGTTGGCCTGGATACTATCAACAACTTCAGGATTCAGCAGAACTCCTGCTTTGTACTTTAATTCGTACTTTACTTTTCCGTTTTCGTCTGCAAACTTCCAGGTTCCGTCAGATTGGTCGTTATTAAATTGACCTGTAATTTCGGTCTGTCCCGATTCGTAATAAACCAGATTTAATCCGTGGCGTTTTCCTTGCTGATACATGATCTCCATCTTCTTTTTTCCTGAAGGATAAAAACTTCGGCTAACTCCGTTAAGCATTCCGTTGACCCAGTTGGATTCAGTGGCCGGATTTCCATTTTCATAAAAAGTAAGTGATCTTCCATTTTTTATCCCGTTGGAGAAGTTCTCCTGGCCGACCAGGCGGAGATTGTTGTAATAATTCCAGGTACTGTCTTTTACTGTTCCTTTGTAATTTCCTTTGGCATAACGGACACCATTACTGTCGAAAAGTTCGGCTGATGCCTTATCGGTGTTCGGAGAATGGTAAAGATGAGCTTTTATTTTACCATTTTCATGAAAACGCTTCCATTCACCTACCGGTTTATCGTCGGTAAATGAACCCTCATAACGAATCGTTCTGCTGGTGTATTTGCCTATCCATCTTCCCTGCTTATGGCCATTTGCATCAGTTTTATTAACAGTTTCCTGTGCGGCAAGAAATGCGTATGGAAGAATGACGGACAATAGAAGAAAAATCAGTTTTTTCATTGAAGGAGTATTTGCACAAAGGTATTAAATCCGGTGTTATAATGTTTCATCAGAATAATCTGAATAGCGATCATCTTACTTTTTGCATTAATTTTGGACTTGAAAAAAGGTTTTAGATCCTTCATTCACAAATGAAATGAGCAATTTTACTTTCTCAAGCAAATGAAAACACATATTTTAATCACGATATTATTCATTCAGTTGTCTATGTGGTGTTTATCCGCTCCTTCGGGCAAGGCAACACCCCTGATGAATGGTATTTATCGTGAAAACATCCGATCAGTCCAATTTTTTCGCGAGGGTTGGGACTTTTCTCAACCTGTACTTGAGCTTGGAACCGATCAGCGACTTCTGATGAAATTTGATGAATTAGCAGAAGGCGTAACAAATTTTGTTTATACAATAACTCATTGTGATGCTGAGTGGTACCCTTCAAGGTTAGTTCAGTCCGAGTACGTGGAAGGTTTTATTGAAAATCCGGTTACGGATTATGCTGCATCGGCTAATACGACTGTGAAATATACAAATTATCTTTTGTCACTTCCAAATGATAATGTCCGTTTTCTTCTTTCCGGTAATTACCTGTTGTCGGTTTTTGATGAGGCGAACCGGACTACTCCCGTACTTACACGTCGTTTTTATATCGTCGAACCATTATCTCAGATTAGTGGTGAAGTTAAGAAATCAACTTATGAAGGTTATAAGGGGCGCGATCAGGAAATTGACTTTGCCGTTAATTATTCCCGTTTTAGTATTCAGGATCCGCGTACCGAGGTTAAAGTTGTTGTGATGCAGAATTCCAGGGCTGATAATTGCCTGACAAATCTTAAACCGTTGTTTGTCAGGGACAATCAATTGAGTTATGATCTTAGTCGCGAGAATGTTTTCGCCGGAGGGAATGAATTTCGGAATTTCGATACAAAAAACCTTAGAATAAATGGATTGGGAGTAGCAAATATCGAATTTATTAATCCTTTGTATCACGTTACTTTGCTAACCGATCAGATTCGACGTGAAAGTAATTATCGTTCCGAGAGTGATCTGAACGGGCGCTTTCTGATCAAAAACGATCGTGTAACCGATTCTGATCTTGAATCGGATTATATTCTTGTCCGTTTTTCGCTCGCAATGCAGGAACCATTATTGGGAGGTGAAATCTATGTTTTCGGTGGATTATCTGACTGGCAATGTCTTCCTCCAAATAAAATGAAATGGAATTTTGAATCCAAACTTTACGAAACAACGCTTTTGTTAAAACAAGGTTTTTACGATTATCAGTATGTGTACGTCGAAAATGGTGGTAAACAGATCGATAACACGCTGTTAGAAGGAAGTTATGTTGAAACTGAGAACTATTATCAGATTTTTGTCTATTATCGTGGTTTCTCGTCGAGGTATGATCGACTAATTGGTTACAGAACAATTAATTCAGTTAAGAGGTAGGCAAAGGTTCAACTAATATTTTTGGGTTCTTATTTCTCTTTCGGCGATTATCATATTCGTTGGTGATTGATTTTTTCTGTCCTTTAGTGAAAACCTCACTCCGACTGAATAACTTCTACAAATTCTTGGGCTCTTAGTCTGTTAATTTTGTAATACATTCCGCTTTTGTAGGATTTCTAAAAAGCGAACCACTCATTTTTTCCTGTTTATTTATAGCACGCGTGTAAGAAAGAAGTAATAAACCTATCGAATCATTTATAGTTCGGACTTTAGTGACGGCTTCACTCGGAGTGAGGCCGTCACTATCCGCAACCTCCAATTCAAATTCCTTCACATATACCAAAAAATGAAAATGATTTGGCATTAAACACCAGGCAATTACATCAACATAAGGCAATAAAAGTTTATTGACCTTCTCCAAAAAATAAAGGTAGTTATCGCGTGAAAAGAAAATCTTTTGTCGATTGTTTCCTTGATTGTAAATATGATAAAGATAATTTTTTTCGAGTATCATAGTTAATTTTTTCTGTCCTTTAGTAACCATTTTCAGTTGTCCGATTATTTCGGACAACTCACTTCCCTCTTTTTGCAGCTTTTTCTTTAGATCGCTCCAATACTTGCGAGATCTGTCTGTATCTGTCAGTATTTCAATAACATCAATTATCGAAAAGTACCAATCTTCCGTTTTACGTCCCAAACGATGCGCACTTTATGCTCTTCAAAAATTTTAATACCGCTTTTCATGTTTTTTTTGTTAATAAAATACTTTGAACTACTTTTTCAGTTGACTACAGTTTGTAGTCAACTAATTCTGCTTTCTCTTCAAACTAACTACTTTAAATACTCTGCATTAAAAATAGCCATTTTTCAACTGTCCGATTTTTTCGGACAGTTGACTTCTTTTTTTATATCAGTTAATTAATCGTATTTTCCCCGTTAACAACTGCTGCAACATTCCCGCCT
>JAPLDR010000062.1:20283-90758 GCA_026391655.1 Bacteroidia bacterium
ATTCCCGCCTTTATCTGCTTGTATTTGCTTTGATTCCAGAGATTTTCATTCACAAATATAAATAAAAAAACCGCTATAATTGTATATATTACAGCGGTTTTAGATATTTATAAACCTGTTTCCAGGAAAACTATTTTACTTCCTCAAAATCAACATCTGTTACGTCACCTTCGCCTTTTGGACCTTGCTGTTGCGAGCTTTGTCCGCCATCTTGTGGTCCGGCCTGGCTTCCCTGGCTTTGGGCGCTGGTCGCATTGTACATTTCCTGTGATGCAGCCTGAAACACAGTGTTCAATTCTGTAGTTGCAGCATCGATGCCATTTAAATCCTGAGCCTTATGCGCTTCTTTAAGTTTCCCTAAAGCCGCTTCGATGGGTCCTTTTTTATCTGAAGGAAGTTTATCTCCAAACTCTTTAAGTTGTTTCTCTGTCTGGAAAATCAGACTATCGGCATGATTCAGTTTTTCAACTCTATCCTTCGCCAGTTTATCTGATTCTGCATTTGCAGCAGCTTCGTCTCTCATCCTTTTAATTTCTGCATCGGTAAGACCGGTTGATGCTTCAATTCGGATTGACTGTTCCTTATTTGTTGCTTTATCTTTTGCCGTTACGTGAAGAATCCCGTTAGCATCAATATCAAAAGCAACTTCAATCTGTGGTACGCCACGTTGTGCCGGTGGCAGCCCATCAAGGTGAAAGCGGCCAATCGTTTTATTTCCCTGGGCCATAGGGCGTTCACCTTGAAGCACATGGATTTCAACCGATGGTTGACTATCGGATGCTGTAGTAAAGGTTTCGGCTTTTTTGGTTGGAATCGTTGTATTGGCTTCGATCAGTCTTGTCATTACGCCACCCATCGTTTCGATACCTAATGATAACGGAGTAACATCGAGCAATAGAACGTCTTTTACCTCACCTGAAAGGACACCACCCTGAATGGCCGCACCGACTGCTACTACTTCGTCAGGATTTACACCTTTCGATGGTACTCTGCCGAAAAGATTCTGGACCTTTTCCTGAATAGCAGGAATTCGTGTAGAACCTCCGACAAGAATTACTTCGTCAATATCTTTAATGGTCATACCGGCATTCTGTAACGCTTTGCGGCAAGGCTCCATCGTTGCATTGATCAGTTTGTCACATAATTGTTCGAATTTTGCACGGGTAAGTGTCTTCACAAGGTGTTTTGGCACCCCGTTAACCGGCATAATATATGGCAGATTGATCTCTGTTTGTGTAGAACTTGAAAGTTCGATTTTAGCTTTTTCAGCAGCCTCTTTCAGACGTTGTAACGCCATTGCATCTTTATGCAGATCAACGCCTTCATCTCTTTTAAATTCATCGGTCAGCCAGTCGACAATCGCCTGATCGAAATCATCACCACCAAGGTGAGTATCACCATCAGTTGATTTGACCTCAAAAACGCCTTCACCCAGCTCAAGGATTGAAATATCAAATGTTCCTCCGCCAAGGTCAAAAACTGCGATTTTCATGTCTTTGTGCATCTTGTCGAGACCATAAGCCAATGAAGCAGCAGTTGGTTCATTGATTATACGACGTACCTTTAAACCTGCAATTTCTCCGGCTTCTTTCGTAGCCTGACGTTGTGAATCGTTGAAATAGGCAGGCACTGTAATTACAGCCTCTGTTACTTCCTGTCCAAGATAATCTTCAGCAGTTTTCTTCATCTTCTGAAGTATCATTGCCGAGATTTCCTGAGGTGAATAAAACCGATCGTCAATCTTCACTCTTGGTGTGTCATGATCACCCTGAATAACGGAGAACGGTACCCTTTTGATTTCTTTTGACAGGTTGGTATATGGCTCTCCCATAAAACGTTTAATGGAGGAGACCGTTTTGCTTGGGTTAGTAATCGCCTGACGCTTTGCTGGATCGCCAACTTTACGTTCGCTGTTTTCAACAAATGCCACAACTGACGGGGTAGTACGTTTCCCTTCACTGTTGGGGATAACCACCGGTTCGTTGCCTTCCATAACGGCAACACAGGAGTTGGTTGTTCCTAAGTCAATTCCAATAATTTTTCCCATTTTTCTGTAGATATATTTATACTGTTGATTCAATTTTTAAACCTATTACCTTTTCCTACCAATCGTTGTGCCAATATTAACAAACAGCTCCATTTGGCAATATTGGCACAATTATTTGCAGAAATTAAAATCAGAGTGTCATCTTTTGTGACAAAACGACAGCATGCCTAGATTAGAATAAGAAGTGACGGTTAAACGAAGCGATGGGGAGTCAAATTGACTTCAACTTCAGTCTTTCCCTTGAGGTTATCATGAAGGACTAACTTCCGGCGTAAGGCGGCAGGCTGCCATTTGCCGGAAGCCATCAAACCATCTATTCAAATTCCACGAATGTTATTGAGCATTAAATAAATTTGACAATCAAAAATGATAAAACTTGTGTTTAATTTTATAGTTTTGATGCAAACTAAATTAATCCCAAAATTAAATTTTCGATGAAAACAAAAAAAAGTGAACCGAAACAACCGGAGCGGCTTCAATCGCTTGATGTATTGCGCGGATTTGACATGTTGTGGATTATTGGCGGTGGCAGCCTGATTGTTGCTTTGGCCGAAACGACGAAATGGGGTTGGCTACAGGTGATTGCCGGGCAGATGGAACATGTGCCATGGGCAGGATTTCATTTCGAAGATCTTATTTTCCCGCTCTTTATGTTTATTTCAGGAGTGGCTATCCCTTACGCAATTACCGCGAAAGTTGAACAAGGTGTAAAAAGGAAGGCATTGTTCAATAAAATTTTTAAACGAGGGATAATTTTGGTTTTACTCGGAATCCTATATAATGGCACACTGAAAAACGGGTTTCCGAATATGCGCGTGGCCAGTGTGCTTGGACAAATCGGACTGGGTTATTTATTTGCAGCAACCATTGTTCTATACACCAAATCATTTCAAACACGTCTCGCCTGGTTGATTGGCATTTTGTCAGGGATTGCACTTATGCAACTCGTTGTTCCGGTTCCCGGATATGGTGCAGGGCTTTTAACTCCCGAAGGTGGAATGAATGCATGGCTCGATCGTATGTTTTTACCGGGCAGATTATATGGCGGAACATTTGATCCCGAGGGATTGCTGTGCATTGTTTCGGCAATAACGGTTACTTTAATGGGTGCTTTAGCCGGTTCGATCTTACGTGACGGAGAACCTGCTTCTAAGCGAAAAGCAGCGAAACTGGCAATTGCCGGAGCTGCACTTACGACTATTGCCCTGATTCTTTCTCCTTTTTATCCGATTATCAAAGCAGCATGGACAGTTCCTTTCAACCTGCTGACGGCCGGGATCAGTTTTCTCCTGTTGTCGCTTTTTTATTTCACAATTGACGTAAAAAACTGGACCAAAGGAATTATATCGTATAAAATACTGTTTTTTAAAGTGATAGGGATGAATTCAATTACCATTTACCTGGCTGTTGATATATTAAATTTTGGTCAGATCTCCCGATTTTTTACCGGCTCCTTTGCCGCCTTTATGGGCGAATGGATTATAATTTTGGGTGCCATAATCATTGAATGGTTGCTTCTTTTTTACATGTATCAAAAAAAGATCTTTTTGAGGGTTTGATCCTTTTGTGATACTGTTGTTTATTTTATGAACGAAAAATCGTATGATTGTCATGAGATCATACGATTTTTCTACTTTTGCCATGATTAATTTATTGTTGAAATAGCCATGATTATAAAATCACCAATAGGAATGAATATTTCCATCATGGCTATTCCATTTGGCCTTAAAAAAGCAAATTACACACAAATGAAACTAAAATTATGTCAGTACAGAAAGAGGTGAAGCGGGTTACAACCCATGTTCTTGCTGAAATGAAGTTGCATGGCGAAAAGATTTCGATGTTGACTTCGTACGATTACAGCATGGCCAAACTAGTTGATCAGGCTGGGATTGATGTGATCCTGGTTGGCGATTCGGCATCGAACGTGATGGCCGGAAATGAAACTACGCTCCCCATCACACTTGACCAGATGATTTATCATGGTAAATCAGTTGTAAGGGGAGTAACCAGAGCTTTAGTTGTGGTTGATATGCCTTTCGGAACTTATCAGGGCAATTCACTCGAAGCGTTGAATTCAGCAATCAAAATCATGAAAATTACGCATGCCGATGCTGTGAAACTTGAGGGAGGAAAAGAGGTGATCGAGTCGGTTGAGCGAATTATCATGGCCGGAATTCCTGTGATGGGTCATCTCGGACTCATGCCTCAATCAATTCACAAATATGGAACCTATACTGTAAGAGCCAAGGAAGAGGTAGAGGCGAAAAAACTAATCGAGGATGCCCATTTTCTCGAACAGGCAGGTTGTTTTGCGATCGTTCTCGAGAAAATTCCTGCCAAACTCGGTGCGCAGGTGGCACATGAATTAAAGATACCGGTTATTGGTATTGGTGCTGGCGGAGGCGTTGATGGTCAGGTTCTTGTGATTCATGATATGCTGGGGCTGACTCAGGAATTTTCACCCAGATTTTTACGTCGTTACCTGAATCTGGCTGCTGATATCAAAGGGGCTGTCGGAAGTTTTGTTGCGGATGTGAAATCGCGCAACTTTCCAAATGAAAAAGAGCAGTACGAATAGAAAGAGGAGAAACAGATTGAATATTGATATTTGGAATTTTTTGAAACGAATTTAATGACGCAACCGGCTGTTCTTTTTGAAGATAATCACATTATTGCCATCAACAAGCGATGCGGAGATATCGTGCAGGGGGACAAAACCGGAGACAAAACTTTGGGTGATGATGTAAAGGAATATCTTAAAGAACGATACAATAAACCTGGCAGTGTTTTTTTAGGGGTGACCCACCGTCTCGACCGGCCAACAAGCGGAGCGGTACTCTTTGCAAGAACTTCGAAAGCACTTACTCGGCTGAATGAAATGTTTAAGGAGGATCGGATGATCCATAAAACCTATTGGGCAGTTGTTGACAAAAAACCAGAACCATCGACCTCACAATTAGATCACTGGCTAGTTCGTGACACGAAGCAAAATAAATCGTTTGCCTATTTAAATGAAAGAAAAGAATCAAAGAAAGCAAGTCTGACTTATCGTTACCTGGGTTCTTCCGATCGTTTTCATTTAGTTGAAATAGAATTGCATACAGGTCGCCATCACCAGATCAGGGCGCAACTGGCTGCCATCGGTTTACACATCAAAGGTGATCTGAAATATGGTTTTCCCAGATCTAACAGCGACGGTGGAATCCATCTTCACTCCCGGAAAATCGAATTTACTCATCCGGTAACCGGCGATGTTGTTACCATTGTAGCATCACCACCCAACGACCCGGTCTGGAATTATTTTATTCAGTCTATTGAAGATTAAGTTGCTGTAATTGAGATATTAAGTATCATTCTAGTAATCCGCCACAATGAAAAAAAGACTACTGAATATTTTGAAAATTGTATTGGGTTTTTATATAGTGCTTTGTGGACTTTTGTATCTTTTCCAGGAGAAATTACTGTTCTTCCCTGAAAAATTGGACAAAGATTTTAAGTTTGATTTCAACCAAAAATTTGAGGAAATAAACATTAAAACTCAGGATGATTTATTTTTAAACGGACTTTTATTTAAGTCTGACAGCATGAAAGGATTAATATTTTACTTACACGGGAATTCTGGTTCTATAAAATCTTGGGGGAAAGTAGCTAAAACTTATACTGACCTTAAATATGATGTTTTTATGTTGGATTACAGAGGATATGGAAAAAGTGAAGGAAAAATTAGCAGTCAAGATCAATTATTTCATGATATGCAAAGTGTATATGACAGGTTGAAAACAAATTATGATGAAAATAAGATTATAGTATTAGGTTATTCAATTGGAACTGGTCTTGCCGCAAGAATTGCCTCTGTCAATAAACCAAAGTTATTAATCCTTCAGGCACCCTACTATAGTCTGACAGATATGATGCGGCATAACTATCCAATTATTCCAACCTTCATTTTGAAATATAAATTAGAGACATACAAGTATATAAAAGAGTGTAAAACGCCAATAGTGCTTTTCCACGGAGATAACGACGAAGTAATATATTACAATTCATCTGTTAAACTAAAAGGACAGATGAAGCCAGGTGACAAATTGGTGACTTTACCAGGACAAAGACATAATGGAATGAGTAATAACCCTGATTATCTTAGTGAATTGAATAAAATATTGAAAAACTAATGGCGGAAAAAAGGTGTACACAACAAGGTATTGCCCAACGCGAGGAAAATGATACTTTTTGAACTGACCGAATAAACAAACGGTTATTCCTTTTATAGAGAGTTGTCCTGAATGCCCTCGCCTTAAGAAGGAAAACCTTTATTGTTGATTGTCTTCGAGATAACGCGGGAGACTTTGCAGTAAGGTTCCGGGCTGGATATGAAGCACTTTCATCCCCGTTGATTTAGCTGCTTCAATGTTTTCTTCCATATCGTCAATAAAAAGGGTCTCCTCAGGAACAATATTAGCTTCTTTTATAGCTTGAAGATAAATCTGCGGATTGGGTTTTCGCATTTTCATCTCATGCGAATAGAAGTTTCGTTCGAATAAATCGTAAAATGTATAACCAAAATCGGCTTCGAAATTCCGGTGAAATTTTAACCGGTGAATTTCGTTTGTGTT
The DNA here is from genome assembly GCA_026391655.1 of Bacteroidia bacterium. Classification (GTDB taxonomy): domain Bacteria; phylum Bacteroidota; class Bacteroidia; order Bacteroidales; family Prolixibacteraceae; genus JAAFHB01. The sequence continues at coordinate 26,947 of JAPLDR010000062.1, forward strand.
GCTTAACAGATATAACTTGTAGCTCTTTTTCAGCTCTTCGAGGTACCTGACCCGGTCGGCAGGAATATCAATAATCATGGCTGTCCATGCCATATCAATCTCTTTATCAGATATATGTTTGTTGATCATCTTTCTTACATTGTCATGAAATGCCTCGGGTGACGAGTTCCCTTTCTCTAAATTATAAAAAAGTTCTTTATTTAGTGATTGATTGTCCCCTTCGTAAAAATCGTTCCATCCGAGATTATGAAAAGCGTCTACGGTAAGTTGAGGATCAATATTGAGGATGACTCCACCGAGATCGAATATGATATTGCGAATTGATTTTAATGACATAACTTCCTGTTTTCTGGTTGCAAAGATATTGGTTTCATTTTTCCATTTCGTTCCTTTCTACAAAGAATTCGTGGCTAAACAGCTTTTTTTAGCAACATAGTTGCGATATCTTTGTAATTGAAAGTATTAAAGTATTCATAAAGCAACATAGTTACGGCATATAAGTTTTCTGCAATTTTAACCGTAAAGAAATGGCAGGAAATTAATTTAACAATTCTTATGGGAAAACATCACCACAATCACCCAATTGTAACGGGAAAGAACCTGGTTCTTCCGATTCTTCTTAACATGGGAATTACTCTCGCCCAGATTATTGGAGGATTGGTATCCGGAAGTATGGCGCTTCTATCGGATGCAGCGCACAACTTTAGCGACGTTCTTGCCTTGATATTTAGTTATATAGCGGCAAAATTATCAGGTCGTGAAAGAACACTTAAGCAAACCTTCGGCTATAAACGAGCCGGGATTTTTGCAGCTTTCATCAACGCTGCAACCCTGATGATTATTGCAACCGTACTGGTGCAAGAGGCTATTGAGCGGTTAATGAACCCAAGACCAATTGAAGGTGAAATCGTGATTTACCTTGCTGCATTAGGTATTCTTTTTAACGGAGCCAGCGCACTTCTGGTTAAAAAAGGGGCAAAGTCAGATATCAATATGCGCTCTGCTTATCTGCACCTGTTTACCGATATGCTCACTTCTATTGCCGTATTTATCGGCGGTTTTGCCATCAGCTACCTCGGTTGGTTCTGGGTCGATGGCGTATTGACGATTGCTATTTCTATCTATTTAATTTATAGTAGTTGGGAAATATTTTACGAATCAATGAGAATTTTCATGCAATTTACCCCAACGCAGATCAATATTGAAGAGATTGCTGCCGAAATCACACTTATTCAGGGTGTTAAAAATGTTCATCATGTTCATGCGTGGAAACTCGACGATCATGAGATGATGTTTGAAGCCCATCTTGATCTCGAAGAAGATTATACAATCTCACATTTTGAACTTATCCTGGAAAAAGTGAGCACAACGCTTCATCGCTTTGATATTCACCATTTCAATATTCAGCCCGAATGGGTTCGTGATGATGAAAAGGCGTTAATTAACAGATTGGATCACTGAAGATTACTTTTGATGGCTGAAGGAGGCTCGGATAATAATCAAGAATCCGGGTTTAAGCATCGATTTCGAAGCAAAAAGGTTCGAAACCGAGATTATAAACATTAATATAAGTGCAAAAAGCATAAATATATGTGTAAAATATATAATCAAAGGCATAAAAAGCATAAATATATGTGTAAAATATATAATCAAAGGCATAAAAAGCATTGGATATAGTGATAAATACATAAATATTGGTGCTAAATGCGTCAACATTGGTGTATAAAGAATCGGCATCGTTGTAAATAGAGACAAAACTAGAGTTAGAAGCATCGACATCGAAGTAAAAAGATTCGAAACCGATGTTATAAGAACTAATATTGGTGTTAAAAGCATCAAAATATGTGTAAAATACATAAAAAGTAGCGTTAAACACATCAAATAAAGTGCATAATACATCATATATTGTTTAAGTAACATAAACATATGTGTAAAATATATAATTATTGGTGATAAATTCTTCAATCTTTGTGTATAAAGCATCGGCTTCGTTGCAAAAAGGTGGAGCTACATCAATGTTTAGTAATGACCAAAAGTCCATTACATTTGTAGAAGAAATATAACCATTAAGAATGAGTAATTTTGACAATGTGGCCCGGACATGGGACGAAAATCCTGTTCATCTGGAGCGCTCGATGGCGATTGCCTCGAAAATGGAGAAAATGCTTCCACTCAGTAATCAAATGAAGGCGCTTGAATTCGGGGCCGGAACCGGCATTTTAAGTTTTCTACTCAGCGAAAAGTTGAATCAGATCGTGATGATGGACAGCTCTGCAGAGATGGTGCGGGTGATGGAAGAGAAGATTTTCAATCAAAGGGTCACCAACCTTTTTCCACTATGGTTTAACCTCGGGAATGACTTGCCTGATCAATCATTCAATCTGATATTTAGTCAGATGGTTTTGCATCATATATCCGATATTCCGTCCATCTTTGGAAAATTCTGCCACATGCTTTTACCCGGGGGTTTCCTGGCCATTGCCGATCTTTATCCCGAAGATGGCTCTTTTCATGGTGCAGGTTTTGATGGTCATTTAGGATTCGATCCGGAGAAACTTAAGGTACTGCTTCAGGAGGTTGGTTTCAAAAATGTTTTTTTTGAATGGTGCTTTTCGATGTTAAAAGATACAACTGATGTCAGCTATAAATCATTCCCCATCTTTCTGATTACCGCTTCTAAATAATCAATAAATGAGAGTCGTCGTACTGATCGACAATAATCCCGATCCCGAAGGGAAATTTCTAACCGAACATGGGAATAGCATCTACTTCGAAGCTGATGGCTTAAAATGGCTGTTCGATGTGGGTGCATCACCCGATTTCGGGATCAATGCCAGGGCAATGGAGATTGATATTGCTGATATTGATTTTCTGGTTCTTTCGCACGCTCATCGCGACCACACTGGCGGACTGGAGTACTTTCTCCGAAAGAATAAAAAAGTACGTGTTGTAATGGCTCCTCTTAGCTGCGGCCAATTGTTCGTTTCTTACCGAAAACAGATTCACCACGATATAACGATCAATCATGAAATTGTGACAGCCTTTGCCGACATGACTGTTGCTTGTCCCCAAATGTTACCTTGATCCGAAATATCCCGAAGATTGATCCGCTACCCAAGGCCAATAGTTTACTTTTTCAGACTGACTGTAAGGTGGAACGCGCCGACGATTTCCGGCATGAAATTGTGCTGGCAGTCAAAACTGCGGAAGGTTTGGTGCTCTTTTCGGGTTGTTCGCATCACGGCATACTCAATATTTTAAGAGCCTCTTCCCAAGCTTTTGATGGGGAGAAACTAATTGCTACCATTGGCGGAACCCATTTGCCGGACAGCGACGCATATGATCGGTTTGAAACGATGGAGGAGATCACCGATATGGCAAATACGATTGTTCGGCAATATCCTGGAATGAGGCTGATTACGGGGCATTGCACGGGAAAACAAGCGCAGCAACAGTTTTCAAAGATACTATCCAATCGTTTTGACCTTTTCCACAGTGGTGCAACTTATTATTTCGACGAAAAATAATAGAATTAGCATCGAATCGATTTATTTTTACGTATTTTTCCGCGATGAAACTTCAATGAACAGGCGTTTTATTCGAACAATATTACGATCAGTTTGTTAACTCTTTCATCACATAAGACAACCATACAGCTGAAAATATTTTTAAGGTAACAGCTCATAAAGGAGAGCGTTGAACACAGTTGAATTTTGCGGATCGGAAATTCGCTCATTAAAATCTGCAAAGCAAAAATAACTTTTGTATTCAAAATTTCCATATTGAAGCAAGCTGTAATACCAATTTATTAACCTTCATATGAAACACCCATGATTCTGCGCATCGCAAACACGAATGAAGATCCGCCAACTGGCGGATGGGTGTTCCTTCCGACCATTGAAAAACAAATTATTAACGGATGAAAAGCGATAATAAAGCAGAAGCTTCTACAATTCTCCGCCAAAAAGCAGAAGCCCTGATGAACAAGAGAACATTAAAAAAAAGTTCACCACTTTCTGAAATCGATGCTATTAAACTTGTACATGAGCTTGAGGTGTACCAGATTGAGCTGGAATTGCAAAACGAAGAGCTCTTCAGGGCAAAAGCCGAAGCAGCAGAATTTGCTTCCGGAAAATATGCGGAGTTATACGATTTTGCACCGTCAGGTTATTTCACACTTTCCAGGGAAGGCAATATTATTGAGCTGAACCTCTGCGGATCGCAAATGCTTGGCAAAGAGCGTTCACAATTAAAAAACAGTTCGTTTGGGTTTTTTGTTTCGAATGAAACCAGACCAGGCTTCAATCATTTTCTTGGCAGAGTATTTAATAGCAAAGAGAAGGAAACCTGCGAATTAACACTTACGGTTAACGGCAACCAACCTATTTTTGCTCAGCTTACCGGCGTCCTTACTGAGAATGAAACGCATTGCCTGGTAACTGTGGTTGATACGACTCAAATTAAGGAGCTGACTGAATTAAATGAAATACTTTTATCCTCACTTCCACACCCGGCAATGTATATCAGGCGAATAGACAGGGTGATATTGGCAGCAAATAAAATTGCATCAGATCTTGGCGTTGAGGTTGGGGGACATTGCTGGAGGGAGTTTATGAAAACAAATTTTGTATCGGAACAAGATCGTGAGATTATGGCAAAGTATCCCAATATTGTGCCTGCTGAATTCGGCATTAAATGTTCCTTTTGTCTTGGAGATCAGTGTTTTACAGATGCTACTGAACAAAATATCCCGGAAGTTCATGCTTTTGGTAAGATTTGGAATACTTTTTGGGTCAAGGTAAGCGATGATGTTTTTCTTCATTATGCTGTAAACATCACCGAACAAAAACTTGCCGAAAAAGCATTGCGTGAAAGTGAAGAAAAATATCATGATTTGTTTGCCAATAATCCGCAACCCATGTGGATTTATGACCTCGAAACTCTTGCTTTCCTTGAAGTTAACGATGCTGCCGTAAATCACTATGGTTATTCAAAAGCGGAATTTCTGTCAATGACGATAAAGGATATCCGCCCTGCGGAAGACCTACCTGCCCTTCTGAAAGATATTGATCTAACTAATAACGGCTATTTTCAGGCTGGTGAATGGAGACATATCAAGAAAAACGGAGAAGTAATAATTGTTGAAATCACCTCGCATTCAGTGATTTCGAATGGTCGGAAGGCACGTCATGTTTTAATTCACGACATCACCAAGTCAAAGCTGGCGGAGGAGGCACTGAATTATGAACAGTACCTTTTACACACCCTGATGAACAACGTTCCTGCCCATATATATTTTAAGGATCTTAAAAGTCGATTTACCCGGATCAACAAAGCCCAGGCTAAATTATTTGGGCTGAGTGATCCCAGGCAGGCGGTTGGCAAAACTGATTTTGATTTTTTTACGGATGAACATGCACAGCTGGCCTACGAGGATGAACAGGAAATTATCAGGACGGGGCAACCGGTCAGCCTGGAAGAGAGGGAAACATGGGCTGATCATTCTGATACCTGGGTTTCAACGAACAAGATGCCCTTACGCGACAAAGATGGAAAAATTAATGGCACATTCGGAATCTCGATGGACATCACCGCTCGCAAGAGTACCGAAGAGGTTCTGCGGAAGAGCGAGGAGAGATATCGTACTTTAATTGAAAACATGGGTGAAGGGGTTGGCTTTTTAGATGTGAATGAAACATTTATTTTCGCCAACCGGTCAGCTGAAAAAATTTTTGGTATTGACGAAGGGAAATTGACTGGATTATGTTTAAACGATTTTGTTGTTGGTGAAAATGTTGAAATATTAAAAAACGAAATTCATAAACGTATACAAGGGAAAAGCAGTGTTTATGAACACGAAATTGTTTTAAAAGACGGAAGTAAAAAACATGTTCTTATTTCGGCAACTCCAAATTTCGAGGATGGAAAATTCATTGGAACATTTGCTATTTTTCGTGATTTCACCGATTATAAGCAAGCCGAGGATAACCTTCGAAAGAGCGAAGAGGATTTACGAAAGATAAACGACGAAAAAGATAAATTTTTCTCCATTATTGCCCACGATCTGCGAAGCCCGTTCAACGGATTTTTAGGATTGACCGAAATAATGGCAGAGGGAATGTCGCGCATGACGTTGGAAGAGATTCAGAAGATGGCCACGGTCATGCGAAACTCTGCCACAAATCTTTTCCGCTTACTCGGAAATCTATTAGAGTGGTCGCGCATGCAAAGAGGTTTAACCACTTTTGTCCCTGAGACCTGTTTAGTGATATCAAAAATCTCTGAAAGTATGATGATGGTGCAGGATGCGGCTGATAAAAAGGAAATTACAATCAACTATGATGTTCCGGAAGATTTAATGGTTTTTACTGATGGAAATATGTTCGGAGTCATTATCCGAAATTTAGTTACCAATGCGGTGAAGTTTACGCCCAAATATGGAAGTATTACTGTTTCTGCAAAGTCTGTTTACGACAACTTTGTTGAGATTTCCATCATGGATACAGGTATTGGAATGGATGCAGATATAATTGATAATCTTTTCCGTCTCGACATAAATACAAGTCGCAAAGGTACAGAAGGCGAATCAAGTACTGGACTCGGATTAATCATCTGCAAAGACTATGTCGAAAAACACGGAGGAAAATTATGGGCTGAGAGTGAAGAAGGAAAAGGGAGTACCTTTCGGTTCACACTACCGGGACCAAATGAAGAAATGCAAAGTTCCGAAGTCTGAAGCCCAAAGTCTGAAGTCAGCTTCTCCCGTCTTCCGACTATTAATAAAATCAACAACTTTGCGTCCAATTCATTGATTTTTTGCGTACTTTTCGGGAATAAAGCCTTTTGAAACATCGTCTAATTTCCAATACCTTTTCTCATGAGTACCAGGAAGCCAAAATCTACAGAACCCATAAAAGAAAAAACATACACTCCAACTGATAGTATTCAGTTTCCAATTGTCGGCCTCGGCGCCTCGGCGGGCGGGCTAGAAGCATTGGAGCAGTTCTTTGGTAATATGCCCAAAGACAACGGTATGGCTTTTGTCGTGATCCAGCACCTTGACCCGACCCACGTTGGCATTATGCCCGAGTTGTTGCAACGAATTACCCTAATGAAGGTGATACAGGCCAGCGACCGCCTTAAAGTGAAACCAAACTGTGTATATGTGATACCGCCCAATAAAAGCATGTCGCTGCTGAAAGGCGCACTGTATTTGTTCGATCCGGTTGAATCGCGTGGCCTGCGTTTACCTATCGATATTTTCTTCCGTTCGTTAGCCGACGACAGACAGGAAAAAAGCATTGGTATTATCCTTTCGGGCATGGGCTCCGACGGCAGCCTGGGACTGAAAGCCATTAAAGAAAAAAATGGCATAGCGGTGGTGCAGGAACCCGCCTCGGCCAAATTCGACAGCATGCCCCGTAGTGCCATGGCAGCCGTAAACGCTGATATTGTGGCACCCGCAGATGAATTGCCCGCCAGACTGATCTCTTTCCTGAAATTTATTCCGGCGGTAAAAACAGATACTGATACAGAGATAAAAAACAAAAGCAACCTCGATAAAATTATCATCCTGCTTCGCGAACAATCGGGTCACGACTTTTCGTTGTATAAGAAAAACACTTTGTTTCGGCGTATCGAAAGGCGCAAGGGCATTCATCAGATAGATAATATACATAGCTATGTGCGCTTTTTACAGGAAAATCCAAAAGAGGTAGAGCTGCTTTTCAAAGAGTTGCTGATTGGTGTTACGAGTTTTTTTCGCGACATTCCTGTGTGGAAAATACTCAAAGACACTATTCTTCCTGACCTGATGAATGAATTGCCTGATGGACATGTGCTGCGTGCCTGGGTGACAGGGTGCTCGACCGGAGAAGAGGCCTATTCATTGGCGATTGTTTTTAAAGAGGCGCTTGAAAAAATTAAAAAGCACAAAAAACTAACATTACAGGTATTCGCCACTGATCTCGACCTTGATGCCATTGAGAAAGCCCGTAAAGGTGTTTTCTCCGATAAAATTGCTGTCGATGTATCGCCCGAACGCCTCAGCCGGTTTTTTACGGTTGATACTGAAGGCTTTCGCGTGAATACTGCCATACGCGAAATGGTCGTGTTTGCTCCTCAGAATGTGATCAAAGACCCGCCATTTACCAAGCTTGATATACTGACGTGCCGCAATATGCTGATATACATGGAGCCCGAATTACAGCGAAAACTGATGACTCTGTTTAGTTACAGCCTTAACCCCGGCGGAATTTTGTTGCTTGGCACGGCAGAAACACTTGGAGGTTATAATGAAGGGTTTAAAGAGCTTGATGCCAAATTGAAAATCTATAAACGTTCTCCATCTGTTCAATCGCCTCAATTAATTGATTTTCCAAGCTCTTTTTACAATCGTAAAGCAGTGACACCTGAAAAAAAAACACCTCCGAAAATGATTGAAAACATCCAGACCCTTGCAGATCAGATTTTGCTTCAGCGCTTCGCCCCTGCCAGTGTGCTTGTAAATGACCAGGGCGATATCGTTTATATTACGGGTCGTACAGGGAAATACCTTGAACCCGTAGCTGGTAAAGCAAACTGGAATATTTATGCCATGGCACGTGATGGATTGAGCCACGAACTGCCGGGCGCTTTCCGCAAAGCAATGCAAAACTTTGACCCTGTAATTATACGAAATATTAGAATAGGAAGTAACGGAGGGACTCATTTTGTGGATGTTACAGTTCAACGCATCGAAACCCCCGATTCGATAAAAGGTATGATTATGGTCGTTTTTACTGATGTGCCATCCATGGTTCTACATGATACAGTGACACTGAAAACAGGATCACGAAGTTCATCGGGGCGGCAGAAGGAACTGGAGATTGAACTGCAACGAAGTAATGAAGAGATTCAAAGCATCCGCGAAGAGATGCAAACATCGCAGGAAGAGCTGAAATCGACCAACGAGGAACTTCAATCGACAAATGAAGAATTGCAATCAACAAACGAAGAGCTTACCACCTCCAAAGAAGAGATGCAGAGTCTGAACGAGGAACTGCAAACGGTTAATATTGAACTACAAAGTAAGGTGTCTGATTTTGTACGCGCGAACGATGATATGAAAAATCTGCTCAACAGTACCGAGGTCGCTACCCTTTTCCTCGACAAGGATTTGAACATTCGAAGGTTTACCGACCAGGTAGTCAAAATATTTAAATTGCGTAACGTCGATATCGGCAGGCCTTTCACTGATCTGGTCAACGATTTGCAATACCCTGAAATAGAGAATCATGCCCTGCAAGTAATAAAAAATCTGATATCTATTGAAACGGCCATTGAAACACACGACAAAAGGTGGTTTAATATCCGTATTATGCCCTACCGTACACTCGATGATCGTATCGATGGACTGGTTATCACATTTGCCGACATCAGCGTATCCAAAAAGATGGAAACTGAACTGAAAGAATCAAATGACTCGCTAAAGACAAAGGAGAAGGCATTGGCCATTTCGGAGACCAGTTATCGTCGCCTCTTTGAATCGTCGAAAGATGGGATTCTTATTCTCGATGCAAAAACCGGAAAGATTAAGGATGTGAATCCATTTTTGATTGATTTGTTGGGCTACTCACAAGAACAATTCATTGAAAAAACAATCTGGGAAATTGGATTCTTTAAAGATATAGTCGCTAATCAAGATAAATTTTTAGAATTACAGCAAAAGGAATTTGTGCGGTATGAAGATTTACCCCTTGAAACGATTGACGGGCGAAAGATCAATGTTGAGTTCGTCAGCAGTGTTTATATGGTAGATAAAAAGAAGGTAATTCAGTGTAATATTCGTGACATCACCGAGCGTAAGAAAGCTGAAGAATCGCTTCAGGGGCGCAAGTAAAACCGATGAAAAAAATAGGGAAGCCTTACTATTCGAGCGGTTGAAAACCCCCGAAGTGGTAATAATCAATAACTATCACCACTTCGGGGGTCTGAAAAAGACCACCCCAAGGGTTTGTGACTGCCGCCCGAAGGGTTTTATGAAAATGGTGAACTAATTTGCTTCTAGTCTGTTTACAATATACAATATATCACCGATTTCATCGGTGCAGTCTCTAACGGGGTATAAAACTTGATTCCCATGAAAAAAGACAACCAATCAGCCGCTGCCATCCTTCGCCAAAAAGCAGAAGAGTTGCTGAGAAAGAATATTTTAGAAACGGGTTCGCTTTTTTCTGACATAGACGCACTTAAAATCAGCCATGAGCTGGAAGTGTACCATATCGAACTGCAACTACAGAATGATGAACTTATGCTGGCAAAATCCTCTGAGCGGGATGCTACTGAAAAATACACTGAACTATACGACTTTGCACCGTCGGGTTATTTTACTGTTTCAAAAGAAGGAAACATAATTGAGATAAACCTCTGCGGATCGCAAATGCTTGGTGCAGATCGGTCACGTATTAAAAGCAGCAACTTCGGTTTTTTTGTTTCTGATGATACAAAACCAATCTTCAATAGTTTTCTCGAAAATGTATTTAACAGCAGAACCAAAGAGACCGGTGAGGTGACCTTGTCTGTTAACGGCAAATTGCCTGTCTATGTTCATCTTACCGGAATCGCTACCGAAAATGGAGAAAAATGCCTTGTAACAATGGTTGATATCACTGAGCGCAAGTTGGCAGAAGAAGCATTAAATGAAAAAATGGATGAGTTGGTACTGTTCCACAACCTGACAGTGGGAAGAGAACTTAAGATGATTGAATTGAAAAAGGAGATTAATGAACTTCTCCGAAAATCGGGTCAGGCAGAAAGACATGTCATAGTCGAATGAAAGAATTGAGCACTTAAAGTTCGAAATATAGAATAAGAGTTTAACTTTAGGCACTGCTTTAATCTGCGTTCAGTAAAAAATCAAGCTGGTGAAAGAAAAAAACAGCCCTGTCAGCGAACTTATATTGCAATTGCGGGGTGTAGATGTTTCAAAATACGATGATTCTTTTCTGAATAAATCACTTCAGAAAAGAATCAGGGAAACGCATTGCATTACTGAAGAATCGTACTACAACTATCTTGAACAGAACAACAAGGAAGGTGAGTATTTCTTAGATTCACTAAATATCAGTTACACCGGGTTTTTCCGTAACCCGCTTACTTTTGCTGTTCTGGAAGGTATCATATTGCCTTCTATTGTTTTGAAAAATGCAAATACCAAACGGAAAGAAATTCGAATCTGGTCAGCTGCATGCGCTGCCGGACAGGAAACATATAGTCTGGCCATACTTTTGGAAGAGCTGAAAAATGGGGACAATGAGAAAATGAATTTTCGCATCTTTGCTACTGATCAGGACGATGTGCAGGTAAACGAAGCGCGGGATGGTAAATACTTTGCTGCTGCATTAAATAACGTGAATTTGAAGCGGGTTAACCAATGGTTCACTAAACCAGGCGATACTTATTCTGTAAAGCAGGAATTGAAAATGAATATTGATTTTTCGGTGTTCGATTTATTCAGCGAGCAATTAGGTTGTCCGCCTGCCAGTATATTCGGCGACTTCGACCTCGTCGTGTGTGCCAACCTTTTGTTCTATTACAAACCCGATTATCAGAAAAAAATACTCGAAAAAACAGGCAACTGTCTGGTAAATGACGGCTATCTGATTACGGGCGAAGCAGAAAGAGATGTTTTAATGAGGCATAACTATCGTGAGGTATTTCCGCAATCGGCGATATTTCAAAAAATAGCATGCGGATAAAAATGATTAAGAAATGGAATGCGGATGAAAAGGATCCGCCAGCTGGCGGACGCGGATAAAAACGGATTGAAAAAACATTGAAAAATCCGCAATAATCAGTGTTCCGCTTGCGGATCAGCGTCATCTGCGTTCAATAAAAAAAATTAAAATATGAACCTGAAAAATCTTAAAATCGGGACACAACTTCAGCTTGGATTTGTCGCCATGCTGCTGTTTGTTATGGCGTTAGGTGTGGTTGCCTACCTGCAAACCGACAAAATACACCTGCAAACGGAAACCATTTACAATCATCCATATCAAGTTAGAATAGCAATTGGTAATCTTCAGTCAGATATCCTGAAAATGCGTTTAGGTAACAGAGACCTGATGTTGGCTAAGAATGATAAGGAAAGGCAAGATGCTATTCAATTAATGGAATTATCTGCCGCTGATGTTCTTGCGCAATTCAATGTTTTGAAGGATAAATATTTAGGTCCTCAATCGGATATCGACGAAGCTTTCAAAGCATTTATCAGCTGGAAAACTGCACGTGAAGAGAATACCAGACTGGCGCTTTCGGGAGAGATCGAAAAAGTGAAGGAGAGCATCCGTTCTACTGGTACGGTCGGGATTTATCGTGATCAAATGTTAGCCAAAATCCAAATAATTGACGTTTTTTCCAATAAAAAAGCGGAAACATTATATGCAAGTTCCAATGCACTAAAAGACTTACTCAATAAGCATTTGATTTTGCTCGTAGCAGCCATTTTATTGCTTTCGGTTCTTATTAATTATATATTAATGAGGAATATCCGTAAGCCAATTAAAAAACTGACCAATGCTGCAAAACGGTTTCTTAACGGCGATAGGAATGCCCGAAGTTCGTATAAACTTAAAAATGAGTTTGGTGTACTATCTGCTTCCTTTAATGCCCTTGCAGCGAATATTCAAATGAATATGGATTTAGACGAAAAATCGGCAAAAATTATCCGGCTGATGATGAGGGAAGATGATGCAAAAAAATTCTTTCAGACTACGCTCAATGCCTTAGCCAACTATACTGGCTCTCAAATGGCTGCAGTGTACTTGTTGAGCGACGACAAAAAAACTTTTGAACATTTTGAATCTATTGGCATTGATGACAATGCCAGACAATCGTTTGCTGCAGACAGCTTCGAAGGGGAATTCGGTTCTGCTATTTCTTCGCACAAGGTTCAGCATATTAATAATATACCGGAAAATACACACTTTGTTTTCCATTCGGTAAGCGGAAAGTTTATCCCGCACGAAATCACCACCATTCCCATTCTTGCCGGTAACGAAGTAATTGCCATTATTTCGCTGGCAAGTGTCAGCATAAATGACAATCATTCGATTCAATTGATTGACTACATTCTTGATACACTCTGCACTCGTGTGGAAGGGATTCTGGCTTACCGCAAGATTAAAGAATTTTCCGGAAAACTGGAACAGCAAAACAGCGAACTGGAGGCTCAAAAAACGGAGTTGGCATCGCAATCGGCTGAGCTGACGGAACAAAACGCGGAACTTGAAATGCAGAAAAAGCAGTTGCACGAAGCGAGTAGGCTAAAAACCAACTTTTTGTCGAACATGAGCCATGAACTGCGTACGCCGCTTAATTCGGTGATTGCGCTTTCAGGTGTTCTCAGTCGTCGGCTTGACAAAAAGATTCCTATTGAGGAATACAGTTATCTGGAAGTGATTGAGCGCAATGGAAAGAATCTGCTCTCGTTGATCAATGATATTCTCGATATTTCGCGTATTGAAGCCGGGCGCGAAGAAATCGAAGTAATAAGGTTTAATGTGAGTATCCTGATTTCAGAAGTGATTGGCATGATACATTCGCAGGCACAGCAGAAAAACATAGAACTGCTTTATAAGAAAGGAGATACTGACCTTTTTATTGCGAGCGACAGAGATAAATGCCGTCATGTTTTACAGAACATTGTTGCCAATGCAGTGAAGTTTACAGAAAAGGGCAAGGTGGAAATATCGGCCGTTAAAAGTGGTAATAACATTTTGATAACGGTAACCGACACCGGAATAGGTATTTCCGAAAAACATCTTACCCATATTTTCGATGAATTCCGTCAGGCTGATGGAAGTACTTCGCGAAGGTTTGGCGGAACAGGACTTGGTTTGGCTATTGCCAAAAAATATGCAAACCTGTTGGGTGGAACAATCTCGGTTGCAAGTGCCCCAGGCAAAGGTTCCGGTTTTACACTCACCCTGCCTTTGAAATATGTTGCTGAAAACAGGATAATAGAGGAAAATACAATTACAGGTTTCAACCATTCAATCAGAACAACACCTGATAAACCTGCTTCCGGTTTATCCCACAAAACCATTTTACTGGTTGAAGACAGCGAACCGGGAATCATTCAGATGAAAGATATACTCGAATGCAGTGGTTATCAGTTGCTCGTTGCCCATAATGGTGGCGAGGCACTCGGAATTATTGCCCAAAACATTCCGGATGCTTTAATTTTAGACCTGATGATGCCAGGTATCGATGGGTTTGAAGTGCTCAAAACCCTGCGTGAAGCAGAATCAACTGCTCAAATCCCCGTACTGATACTCACCGCGAAACATATCACAAAAGAAGAACTCAATTTTTTAAAACGAAACAACGTTCATCAGTTGATTCAGAAAGGTGATGTGAATCGCAATGAACTGCTGAACGAGGTGGCAGCAATGGTATTTCCTGAAACCGTTGAAATGGTAAATCAGGAGCGGGAAATCCAAACCATCAAAGGCAAACCGCTGGTGCTCGTTGTTGAGGATAATCCAGACAATATGATCACGGTTAAAGCAATTCTTGCTGATAATTATTCAGTGATAGAAGCGACGGATGGCATTACCGGAATTGAAATGGCTAAAAATCATCATCCGGATCTTATCTTAATGGATATCGGACTCCCCGGAGTGGATGGCATTGAAGCATTTAAGTCCATTCGTAAAGATGCCCAGTTGCAGCATATCCCGGTTATTGCCCTTACTGCCAGCGCCATGCTCTCCGACCGCGAAACTATTCTGGCACACGGATTGGAGGCTTATATTGCCAAACCCATTGACGAAAAAGAATTTTTCAAAACGATAAACCAAGTGCTTTATGGAAAGTAGAAGAGTTAAAATTCTGGTTATTGACGATAACCAGGATAACCTGATCAGTATAAAGGCACTGATCAGGGAAGCGTTTTCGGATGCTTTGATTCTGACCGCATTAACCGGCACTAATGGGATTGAATTGGCAGTCACCGAAGACCCCGATGTGATCCTTCTCGATATTGTCATGCCATTTATGGATGGCTTTGAAGTATGCAAAAAACTGAAAACCGACAAAAAGCTATACGAAATCCCTGTCGTTTTCGTTACGGCAATCAAAGACGACAAAGAGAGCCGCATAAAGGTACTGGAATGTGGTGCCGAAGCTTTTCTTTCCAAACCTATCGATGAATACGAGCTCACTGCCCAGATACGTGCCATTGTGAAAATTAAAACCGCCAACGTCGAAAAACATGCTGAAAAAGAACGACTTGCGACTTTAGTGACCGAGCGAACCCTCGAACTTAATGCAAACCATACAGCTACTCTTAACCTGTTGGAAGATTTGCGAAAAGAGAATGAAGCGAGACGGAAAAGCGAGGAGGCATTACGCGCAAGTGAAGATAAATTTAAGTATATATTTGATTATTCTCCCGATGGGAAATCGATCACTCTTACTACAGGTGAGATCAACGTTAACAAGGCTTTTTGTAACATGCTGGGCTATACTCAAGAGGAACTCCAACAAACAAAATGGCAGGAGATTACTTACCCCGATGACATTGAACTAACTCAAAGAGCGATTGACTCACTCCTTTCAACTGAACAAGAGTCTGTACGTTTCGTCAAAAGGTTTATTCACAAGAGTGGAGCCATCGTGTGGGTCGATTTACACTCTTCGTTGCGCCTCGATAAGGATAACAAACCACTTTATCTAATGTCCAACATAAGTGATATCACCAAGCGAATTCAGGCGGATGAGAGGTTGCGGGAGAACGAAATGAAGTTGCGAAGTACTTTTGATCAATCACCAGTAGGTTCTGTAATTGTTGGTTTAGACAAATGTTTTATCAAATGTAATTCAGCTTTCTGCCATTTTTTAGGTTACTCTGAGGATGAACTGATCGGGAAAACAATTGCTTATGTTACATGGCCTGAAGATAATGAGCTGGGAATGTTGGATTTGAAATTGATGATTCAAGGCAAAAAAGATTCTTCTACCTTGCAGAAACGCTATCTTCGTAAAGATGGCTCAATTGTTTGGGGTGAGATCACTATTTCATTGGAACGCGATTCCGAAAATAAACCAATGTTTTTTTTATCCATTATTCAGAATATCACCGAACGAAAACAGGCTGAGGAAAAACTCAAAAAAAGCTACGATCTGCTCAACAAACTATCCGCCCAGGTTCCCGGTGTGGTTTATCAGTACCGTTTATATCCCGACGGGAGCTCTGCTTTCCCTTATTCAAGCCCCGGGATGTATGATGTTTACGAGGTCAAACCCGAAGAGGTGCGCGAAGATGCTTCACCCGTTTTTACCCGGATTCATCCCGACGATTACGATAATATTGTTGAAACCATTAATGAATCGGCACGTAGCCAGACTCTTTACCACAGCGAGTTTCGTGTTATATTACCCAAACAGGGGCTACGTTGGAGGATGTGCGATGCCAAACCTGAACGGTTGGAAGATGGTAGTACATTATGGTATGGAATTATTACTGACATCACAGAACGCAAGCATTCCGAACTTCTTCTCCGGGTAATAAATAAAGAGCTTATCCAAACAAATGAAGAACTCATCACAGCCAAAGAACATGCCGAAGAAAGCGACCGATTGAAATCTGCCTTTCTTGCCAATATGAGTCATGAGATTCGAACCCCCATGAATGGTATTCTGGGCTTTGCGGGACTTTTGAAAGAACCTAATCTTACTGGGGAGGAGCAGCAGGAATATATCAATATCATCGAGAAAAGCGGAGCACGGATGCTCAATATTATCAATGATATAATTGATATTTCGAAAATAGAATCAGGACTGATGGAAGTGCATATCAATGATTCGAATATAAACGAACAGATCGAATATATTTATACCTTCTTTAAGCCGGAGATTGAAAGAAAAGGATTGCATGTTTACTTCAATAATGCGTTATCCGCAAAAGAGAGCATCCTGAAAACAGACCGGGAAAAAGTATATGCAGTCCTGATGAATCTCGTTAAAAATGCGATTAAATACATTGAAAAAGGTTCGATAAAGTTGGGATATGAGAAAAAAGACGGATACCTGGAGTTTTACGTAAAAGACACGGGCATAGGGATTCCTAAAGACCGGCAGGAAGCTATTTTCGACCGTTTTGTTCAGGCCGACATCGGAGATAAAAGAGCTTTTCAGGGAGCTGGATTAGGATTATCCATTTCGAAGGCTTATGTGGAAATGCTTGGTGGAAAAATTTGGGTCGAAAGTGAAGAGGGGAAAGGCTCAGCCTTTTATTTTACTATTCCTTACCATTGCGAACATGAAGTAAAAAATGTCATTAAAAATAGTGTCATGAATGAAGCAACAGAGATTCAGGTTAGAAACCTCAAAATTTTAATAGTAGAAGACGATGAGGTATCCGGTATTCTCATTGCAATTGCCGTCAAAATATTTGGCAAAGACGTATTAAAAGCAAGAACCGGTGTTGAAGCTGTTGAAGCTTGCCGTAATAACCCTGACATCGATTTGGTACTGATGGATATTAAATTGCCTGTTATGGACGGGTATGAAGCAACAAGACAAATACGACAATTTAACACTAGTGTGGTTATTATTGCAGAAACAGCTTTTGCACTGACTGGCGACCGCGAAAAATCAATAGCTGTCGGATGTAATGACTATATTTCAAAGCCTTTCGACCGGGCCAAATTGGCTGTGTTAATAGAAAAGCATTTTAAAAACAGGAAAAGTAATAAAATAGGGATTGGCACTTGAAATGAGTCCCGATTCATCGGGCCGAATTTCATGTGGCCATTTAAAGACATATCAGATACACATGAAAGCAAAAATCATCACTTCCAGTTTGGCAGCGCTTCGCCAAAGGGCAGAGGAGCTGATGAAAAAGAAACTGCCAAAAACAACTTCGCAACTTTCGGAAGCCGATTCGCTGAAAATCAGGCATGAGCTCGAGGTGCACCAGATTGAACTGGAATTACAACAAGAAGAACTCATGTGGGCGGAGGAGCTGACAGCAAAAGTTGCTAACGAAAGATATGCTGAATTATGCAATTTTGCTCCATCAGGATATTTTACACTTTCCAAAGAAGGTGAAATAATTGAATTGAACCTTAGCGGAGCAAATATGCTTGGCAAAGAAAGTTCGCATTTAAAAAACAGCCTGTTTGGTTTTTTTGTCTCAGATAATACGAAACCAATCTTTAATCAATTTCTTGAGGATGTATTTAACAGCGAAGTCAAGGAAACAAGTGAGGTGATCCTGACAACCAATGGTAACTCGCTAATAAATGTTTTCCTTACAGGCATAGCTAAAGGTAATGGAGATCAATGCTATGTAAGTGCGATTGATATCACCGAACGAAAGCGAACTGAAAATGCTCAACTGAATAGCGAAGAAAAGTATCGAAATATTTTTGAGAATATACAGGATGTTTATTACGAAGCCACAATCGACGGAATAATCCTTGAGGTTAGTCCAAGCATTAGTTTCATGTCGAAAGGTCAGTATAAGCGCAATGATATTATCGGAAAATCGATGTACGATTTCTATTATGTTACCGGTGGGCGACATACCGTTCTCGCTTTATTACAAGAACGCGGCATAGTTACAGATTATGAGATATTTCTTAAGAATCGTGACGGTTCTCAGGTACCGTGTTCCATTTCTGCAAAGATACAGTTCGATACCAATGGCAAGCCATTAAAGATTATTGGCAATATGCACGACATCACCGAGCGTAAGCGTGCGGAAGAAGCGTTGGTTGAGAGCGAGATGAAGTATCGGCAACTGGTAGCACAAAGTCCTGATGGAATTTTTATCCTTGATTTGTCCGGAAAGTTCATATCTGTAAACAAGACTATTTGTGATAATCTCAAATACACTGAGGAAGAACTTCTTTCTATGAAGATTTGGGAAATTGTACCTGAAAAATATCAATCTCTCCATAAACAGAGATTAGTGGCTATAATGAGCGGTGAAAGCGTAAATACGGTTGCAGAATATGAAGTAAAAGGGAAAGATGGAGTTACTCACTTTATTGAAATTCTGTCAGTACCATACTATAAGGAAAATAAAATTATTGGTTTTCAAGGTATTGCCCACGATATTACCATGCGAAAGCAAGACGAGGAATCTTTACGCCAATATAAGGAACAATTGGAATTTGCGCTTGGTGGTACAAATGACGGAATTTGGGACGTGAAGTTGGATACGGGATCTGTTTATCTCAGTCCCCGGGGTTGCGAAATTTTAGGTTACAAACCTGATGACCTTCAGAAAATTGTTGAACATTGGAACCAGATCGTTCATCCTGAAGATTTACCAGCAACCAATGCCGCTTTAACTGCTTACCTTGAGGGCAAAACTCCAATATTCATTATTGAACAGCGTCTGAAAACCTCAACAGGAGATTTCAAATGGATTCTTGCGCGTGGAAAAGTAGTATCCTACGATTCGAATGGTAAGGCATTGAGAATGGTTGGAACTCATACTGACATTACTGAGCAAAAGCAGGCAGAAAAAGAGATTACAATGCTTGCTCACTCTTTAAAAAGCATTAATGAATGCGTTAGTATCACTGATTTGGATGACAAAATTTTATTCGTTAATGAATCCTTTTTAAAAACCTATGGATATGCAGAAAATGAATTAATTGGAAAACATATTAGCATAGTACGTTCGCAAAATAACGTGAAGGAATTAGTTGAAAAAATATTACCAGCCACAATTCACGGAGAATGGCAAGGTGAATTATTGAATAAAAGAAAGGACGGAAGTGAATTTCCGATTTATCTTTCAACCACAATTGTAAAAGATAAGGAGGGTAAGACATTAGGGCTAATTGGAGTTGCAACTGATATTTCCGAGCGCAAACAAGCAAAACAACTAATAAAGCTTTTAAGCAGGGCTATTGAGCAAAGCCCGGTTACCGTTATGATAACCGACAAAAAGGGCAATATTGAATACGTGAACCCGGAATTTACCGAACTAACAGGTTATAAAACAGATGAGGTAAAAGGCAAAAACCCCCGTTTTTTGCAGTCAGGTCTGCAGACCAGAGAATTTTATAAAGAGCTCTGGAATACGATATTGTCTGGTAAAAGCTGGTACGGCGAGTTACTTAATAAAAAGAAAAACGGTGATTCATATTGGGAAAGTGCTTTAATTTCTTCTATTGTAAACAATCAGGGCGATATTACTTTTTTCGTCGCTGTGATGGAAGATATTACCGAAAAGAAAAAAATGGTGGAAGACCTTATTCAAGCCAAAGCAAAAGCTGAAGAAAGTGACCGTTTGAAAACTTCTTTCCTGAATAATATTTCACATGAGATACGAACTCCGTTCAATGGGATATTGGGATTTCTGTCTCTTATACAAGATAATAATATGTCTGTCAGCGAAAGGGATGAGTATATCAGTATTATCAATAAAAGCGCTTACCGGCTTATGAATACGATCAACGATATTGTTGAAATATCACAAATTCAGGCTGGGCAAATAAAACTGATAGTTTCCAAAACCAATATTCGCGAGTTGGCCGGTGAACTTTACATCCGCTTTATAACCGAGGCTGAAATCAAAGGGCTGAAATTCTTCATCAACAAAGATTTACCAAATAAAGTAGAATGGATATACACAGATAGCATAAAACTAAATACGATCCTGTCAAATTTAATAGGCAATGCTATAAAATTCACAAATACAGGATCAATTGTATTTGGTATTCGTTTGGTAGTAGATAAGGTTGATGAACATGCCTTGTCTCTACAATTTTCTGTAAAAGATACCGGTGTTGGCATTTCTGAAAACAAGCAACAGGCAATATTTGAACGATTTATGCAGGCTGATGGTTCTAATACCCGGTTATTTGAAGGCTCAGGATTGGGCCTCTCCATCGCAAAGGCTTATGTGGAGATGCTTAATGGAAAAATTTGGGTAGAAAGCGAGGAAGGGAAAGGCTCAATATTTTATTTCACAATTCCTTACAAAGATGAGCCGGAAGAAAAAAATGATGCTAAAAATATTGTTATGAATGAAGGAACAGAAAATCAGATTAATCCCGAAGTTTTGCGACTCAAGATACTAATTGTCGAAGATAACGAAGAATCGGCAATACTCCTTTCAATAGGTGTCAGATCATTTGGCAAGGAAGTTATTAAAGTTAGAAACGGATTTCAAGCTATTGAAGCTTGTCGCAATAACCCTGACATCGATTTGGTTCTGATGGATCTTAAAATGCCGGATATGGATGGTTACGAAGCCACAAGACAGATACGAAGATTTAACAAAGACGTGGTTATTATTGCACAAACAGCTTATGCCTTAATTGGTGACCGCGAAAAAGCAGTTGAGTCAGGATGCAATGATTATATTGCAAAACCATTCAATCGGGCAACATTAGGTGTGTTAATAGAAAAGCATTTTAAAAAACCGGAAAAGGAATAATCATTTTCCCCTTTCAATCAGTCATGACAGGGTTCCAAACCCTGTCATGACTTCATAACCTCGCTGTTATAAATATGTTGAATTACTAATCCGGCCAGTGTAAAGCCGTAAATTGCTGTAATATGGGCTACAGTCCCATTGATGACGGCTTTCTGGCTGCACCATTCATGATCATCCAGCTCCGGATCACCAACTACGTTTTTTATTTTCGGACAAAGGCACTTATCTGTTCCGCATGAAGATCCCGAACCCCGGTTTTTGAGTAGCTCCTCGCTGTAAATGCACATAAATGGTTTGGCCGGAAGCTCCCCTTTACGAATGTATTTTCTGATTTTTGCTCCCAACGGGCAACCTTTTACCTTCCAGAATTCAGCGACCTTTATTTGCGTAGGGTCGAGTTTCAGTGAAGCGCCCATTGACGAAAAAAGTACGGCATTGGTTCTGGTTGCCATCCTGATCAGATGTACCTTGCTTCCCAGACTATCAATTGCATCAATGATATAGTCGTACGAATCAAGGTTAAACTGATCATGATTGGCAGCGTTGTAGATCTTTTGAATATCTGTGATTTCGGCATCAGGATTGATTTCAAGTAACCGCTTTTTCAAAGCCTCGGTTTTAACTTCGCCGACAGTCTGCATTGTTGCATGAAGCTGCCTGTTTACATTGGTAATGCAAATACGATCGGAATCAACAATTGTCAGAAAGCGGATACCCGAACGGATAAGACTTTCAGCACACCAGCTACCAACACCACCAATGCCAAGTATAATCACCTTTTTACGGGCAATTTCTGCCATCTTTTCTTTCCCGAATAATAGCTCGGTACGCTGAAATATCCCCTTGCTTGTTTGCATCTCAAATTTTTGCAAAATTAGAAGAAAATGATGAACGGTCAAGTTTTGAAACTAAGATGAAGAGACTTAGTGATTTATAAAATATCAAATACTTGTAGCAATAAGGTAATAATGAGTATTATCACCGAAATGAGTGCTATTATTTTCAGGTTTCGCTGAAATATGATCTTAGCTCCTTCGCCATATCTGACAATCAGCCAGGCAAGTAAGAAAAACCGAAATCCCTGAAAAATAAGCGTGAAGAGTTCAAAGGTAACGATACTAAAGTTGAAAACTCCGGCAGTAATTGATAAAAACTGATAGGGGACAGGCAATATTGTGGAAAAAAGCAGGATACCATAACTCCATTTGAGGTAGAGGTTTTGAGCATTCAGGTAATTCGCCTCAGTAAAACCAGGAATGTGATTAAACAAATAATGAGCGAATTGTGTGAAACTCCCGTCGGGTAGAAGCCATAAATAGTGGCCAATGGTGTAACCAACAATTGAACCCAAAATCATTCCTGCTACGGCCAACAGTGCATTATAGTATGATCGTGAAGGATGAATCAGCGAGACCGCGATGAAAACGGCAGTCGTCGGAAGTGGAAAAATTGAAGCATCAAGAAATAGAAACAGGAATATCACGAGCAGGCTATACCGGCTTTTTGACCATTTTTTTGTCCATGAAAAGGTTTGACTTACTAAACTTTGCATAAAGAAAAATTAACCTGACTGATCAAATGTTTTCTTCCTTTTGGAGAAAAGAGTTATTAAATATTGCAATATAAATTAATGCTCTCCAAATTTAGAACTAAATCAGACGGAAAATAGTCAGGTTCAATTATTTTAAAAATATATTCAAGGGTTGTACAATAGAATGACTCTTCGATCGATCGGTTAATAGTGTTTTATTTTTTATTACTTTGCTGAAAGTTGAAACAATAAGGAATTAAGATGAGCAAAGGTCTGAAAAAGAGTGTGCTGCTGAGTTTTTTGGTGATGGGATTTTACATGGTCGTATTTGCCCAGGCACGACTACAGATGGTTGATGCAGATCATGCAGCGTTTAGTTATTTTGGGCGTACCGACCAATCAGATCCGAAAGCAGTGAGGTTCGACTGGCCTCCTTTGATGGCTAATGTGCTGAAATGGGGTTACAGCGATACTGAAATCAGATTTTCACCAGAGTATTAAATGTCTTATTCAAATGATTCAAAATGATTTATAAATAACTACACAATGAAAAAATTAATTTTACTGCTACTTATTTTAAGTGCCTGCAATACAGGTGTTAAAAAGAACAAACAGTCCGATATGCCGGGCAAATGGATTAGCATTTTTAACGGCAAGGATTTGGATGGATGGA
Source organism: Bacteroidia bacterium (assembly GCA_026391655.1). Lineage (GTDB taxonomy): Bacteria > Bacteroidota > Bacteroidia > Bacteroidales > Prolixibacteraceae > JAAFHB01. The sequence continues at coordinate 50,599 of JAPLDR010000062.1, forward strand.
TTCCAAAAATTACAGGCGATTCCGTCGGAATAAATACCTTAAATGTATTTCGGGTTGAAGATTGTTTGCTAAAAGTCTCGTATGATAAGTATGATAAATTTAACAACAGGTATGGCCATCTTTTTTACAAAGAACCGCTTTCAAAATATAAACTTAAAGTCGAATACCGGTTTGTGGGTGGAGTATTGCCCGATGCCGAATCTTTCTGCTACCGGAACAGTGGAGTGATGATTCACTCACAATCCCCTCAAAGTATGGGTATTGCTCAGTACTGGCCGGTTTCGCTTGAGACACAGTTGTTAGGCAGCACTGATTCGGTTAAACAGCGAACTGCAAACCTCTGCACTCCGGGAACAACAATTTGTGTCAGTGGCAAAAGGACCGAAGATCACATTATTCCATCAACCTCCAAATATTACTTCGACAACGAGTGGGTAAACCTTGAAATTATTGTTGATGGAGCGAAATCTATTTGTCATATTGTGGAAGGCGATACGGTATTAAGGTGTTCGATGCCTCAAATAGGTGGGAGCTTGTTGCCTGACAACTACCCGGTGCCGACCGGAACCCTTATCGACAGTGGTTATATTGCCTTGCAGGCTGAAGGTCAGTCTATTGAATTTCGAAAAGTTGAACTGATGAAACTGGGGGATTAGCTGGAGTCCAATTGGATTACGGGGAAATTATACTGTTGACATGAACAGAACCGAAAAATTTCCTCCTTGTTCATAGAAGTCGGTTTGCAATTACCTGATAAATTAAAGGAAAAACCTCGCAACTATTATCCAAGTTATGACTCTGGAAAATGGAGCACCTAAACGGATTATCTTAAAAATAATGCCGATCATTAAACAATTAAACATCAGATAGTAAAAGAATAAATTAAAGAAAACCCGACTTTCAATGGTTATCAAAATTGTGATGGCAGTTTACCAAGTCTGGTTTGTTGAAAGGAATATATTGGCAAAACGCTGTCCAAGAACCAAGTATCCATGGCTGTCATAGTGGACACCCGTCTCAATTCCACTTGATGTGTATTCCTTGAGTAGACCAAGGTCGCTGGTCTTTATCAGGTATGTATCAGGCACAGGAGTTGGCCCGTTTACAACTGCATTCTGAGCGGATACTACAACTGACCTAAAGGGGAATATTGAAGATGGATAAATTGCACCTAGTTCACCTATAAAGAACGGCAAGTTGTGGTTACCCACAAAGGCTCGAACATTAGCGATAAATCCGCGAAGATTGTCCTCGTACTTTGATGCCTGATCATCATACATTGAATCTGTCTCTCCTTGATGCCAGAACAACCCACGGATTTCCGGAACCCACCCTTCATCGCGGAGTGCTTGTATGCCGAATGCTACCTCTTGAGTTAAAATATTGTAAATGAACAAACTTCCACCTCCATTCGGTGTCCAATCTTTTTTCAGAGAAGAACCGCCTTGAGCAATCTTAATAAAGTAAACCTTCTTACCAAGTGAGTCAGCCAACTTTCGTCCCAAGGTTATCTCTGGGCCGAACTGGTTATCATTCATCATGTTTGGTCGATGATCTTTCCACTGATGATTCGTAACCGAACCATAAACATTTGACCACCACATGCTGACATCATGCTGCACCTCGGTGATTCTCAAATCGGTATTAATGGAGGGATAATAAAGATCAAAAGTCTTGCCATCGCCAGACATATTCGACTGACCTGCAAGGAGAAAAACGGGCACATGAACTCCCTCAACTGTACAGATTGAGATATACTTTCCATCAACTGTCATTGCTTTAACTATAGCTGTGCCTGCAGAAATCTTAGACACCAAACCGTTTTCACTAACCGTTGCAATCATATCATCGCTGCTTGCCCATGTTATTTTCTGGATTGTCGCTGACCTCGGAATTACATTTGCTTCCAACTGCTCGGTTCCGCCAACCGCGATTCTGACTGTATCCTTATTAAAACTTACTCCTGTCACGGCAATATAGAGAGTGGCATTTTTACAGCTCATAAACATGAGTACAATTACCAAAAGAAAGAGTGCTTTTGTATTTTTCATATATTAATGATAGAAAAGCTTAAAATTAAAACAAATCTATGAATATTCAAATGATTACTTACGTTCCTGTTTTCCTCTTCTTCCCTCTTACGGCTTTAAATTGATGAATCATCCGATTGAAGTTGATATTGGTGGATTTAATTGAATATAGACGTCCCTTTTATTGTATTCTTGATAATTCTTCTTGATTCTTGCCAATTATTACATGCTTTAGTAAGAGAAGAAGGCGAGATAACTGATTAAGGTTATTGTACAACCAAGAGCATGTATTATTTTTGTAATATGGAAGATTAGTATGTTGGTTATTGTTACTATAATGTTATCCAACAAAGAAAAAACCTTACAATCGTTTGACTGTAAGGTTTTTTGTGGTAGTACCCGGGGCGGGAATCGAACCCGCACGATATTGCTATCACTGGATTTTGAGTCCAGCGCGTCTACCAATTCCGCCACCCGGGCAGGTAGAACGGCTTTTTGCAGCGCGGCACAAAGATAATCCAAAATTCTTTTTCCCGAAATATTTTTTTTTGGATAATTCCTTAAGGGTATATTGCATTTCAGCTGTCAATGCTCTATATTGTACCTTTTAATTTTAATTCATGTTGACGGGCAGCGACAGTCAGATTTTAGAGGCAATAAAAAGAGATGATAATGGCGCGTACGAAATGGTTTTTCGCGAATATTACCGTCCAATGACTGCCTATGCTTTCAGGTTTCTAAACGATCTGTCTGATTCAGAAAGTATTGTGCAGGATGTTTTTCTACGTCTTTGGCAAAAAAGAATGGAAATTATGATTGCCTCGTCTCTGCAAAACTATCTGTTTAGGTCAGTTAAGAATCAATGTATTAATCATATAGAGCACGAAAAGATCAAGACGGGATATCAGGTCATGGTCATCAAAAATGAAACCGACCGGAGTGAATACAGTGAGTTCTTTCTCGAATTTGGTTTGAAGAGAAAAATTGAAACAGCGATAGCAGCACTTCCCGAAAAGCGGCAGGAGATCTTTCGGCTTGCACGTGAGAACGGACTTAAATATCGCGAAATAGCCGATAGGCTTGAAATCTCGGTTAAAACCGTAGAGACGCAAATGACATTGGCACTTAAACAATTAAGGGAATCATTGAAAGAGTATAAGAACCTGGTGATGTTTTTTTTGTGCAATGTTAGGGGTAAATAGTTAAATAATTGTCTTTTAAATAAACGAAATAGGATGCAATTCAATAATAACATACCAACCGATAAAGAGACCCGATGGACAGCTTTCCTTAACGGCGAGCCGGATATTTCGGATGTTTCAAATATGGAAGTTGAGGAAATGGAAGATTTTACTTCTGTCTGGGAAGCAGCCGGTACCAACTTTGGTTATTCAGCAGCAAATCCTGATCAGGCATGGGTTAACCTCCTGAAAGAGAGGACGGAATCAGATAAAAATCTAAAATTTAGGATATTTAAATCCCGTGTTTTAAAATACGCAGCCATAATTGTGGTGATGATCGGTGTCGGATTTGCAACTTATAAGGTCGTTCAAATACCTGAAAAACAGGCAGAACTGCCAGTAATAATGGCCTTTGCTGAAACGGAAGCGCATCCTGTGAATCTCACTGTAATTATCTTGCCCGACGGTTCGACGGTGAAAATGAATGCAAGTACAAGAATTGAATACCCTGAGATTTTTGCTGCGAATGTTCAGGTGAGGGATTTTTTGAAGTTACACGAGATACTGCACGCGCGTTTATTATTGAGACGGCGAATGCATCCGTAGAGGTGGTCGGAACTTCGTTTAATGTATCAGCCTATCCCAATACTGGCTTAGTAGAAGTGAATGTCAAAACAGGAAAAGTTAAGTTAACGCAACATATCGAAGGAAAATCAGTAAGTCAATCTGCAATCTTACCGGCAGGAGAGCGTGGCTGGATAAGGGTGACTGACGGAGAGATGGGCCATTATGAGATGCTTGCACCCAATTATTCATCGTGGATCACAAAAGAGATCAGTTTTCAGCGGACTCCGCTTGCAGAGGCATTCTCTGTCCTTGAAAATACATACCACGTGAAGATCAAAATGGAAAGCTCCGATATTGGAAGAATACCATCCACAACTAATTTTGCGAATAAGAAACTGGATTTTATCGTTGATGTATTAGCTCGTACTCATAAACTTAAAGTGAAAAGAAACGGTGACGAAATTGTATTTTCAAATATTAAGAAGTAAAGAACTATGGGAATATCAGTCGTTCGAAAGTATAAAGTAGTTTTAGTAAAAGTAGTTTTTGATTGTTTGGTTAGCCCCGACCCGTTTCATGGTCGGGGCTAAAACTATTCCTCGATTATTTATTGGGAAATTAATTATTGTTTGATTTAAACTAAACTTTTAATTAGATGATAATTTCGTCAGGAAGTAGTATTTTCGTAATCATGTAAAATAATTGCTAACCCATGCGGCTTGTCAGGTCATGCGTTTTACTTCCTTTTATACTTTTGCTATGCTTTGTATTGCGGGCTCAGGAGAGTATGTCGTTGCTTGAACGCCGGATTAATTGTCAAATCGATTCGGCTACTGTAGAGCAGATTCTCGAAAAGGTAGTAACAGACAATGATTTGTTCTTCTCGTACAACCCGGATATCCTTCCCAGGGAGAAAAGTTCTGTTCAATTATTCAATGTGACACTGGGGGAATTACTTCGTAAAATACTCACTGAAGATAAATATAAAACTGAAATAATAGATAATCAGGTAATTATAACGTTAAAAGAGGTCAGTTCTATCAAATTGTCGGGAATAATTGTCGAAGGGAAGGATGATACTCCGGTTCCGTTTGCCTCCCTGACTATTGCAGGTGAAAGTATTGGAACGATGACTAACATCGACGGGCGCTACGACTTTATTATTCCGTGGCGTCTTCGCGATAAAATGATTTCTGTTCGTTGCCTCGGCTTTCAATCGCGTGAGCTGACACAAAATGAACTGATGGCGAATGCAAAAATCAGATTGGAGTCCGTAACGATTCATTTGCGCGAGATAACGGTTAAACCTGTTGTTGTGACTGATGTTTTAAAAAACTTCAGAAATAATATTGAGAAAAACTACGAATTATCAACTCAGCTGATGATCACTTTTTATCGGGAAACGATCAAAAGAGACGATCAGTACATTGGCGTTTGGGAAGCGATCATGGAGATGCTGAAAAGTCCTTATAATTCAGGAGGTATTGACAAGGTGAGATTTCTGAAGGGGAGAAAGAGTAATTTTAACAAAACTTTTAAAGATGTCAGTCTGAAGATCCAGGGAGGACCATGGTATATCACCACTTTGGATATTGTCCGGAATCTCGAAACTTTTCTCGATCCTGAATTTGAGAATCTCTACCGTTACAGGTTTGAGCAACCTGTAATGTACAATGGCCGCGTGACCTGGGTGATCAAATTCTCGAGGAAAGAAGATGTTGACTTTCCATGCTATTATGGTAAGATTTTAATTGATGCCGACAGTTACGCCCTTGTTAATGCCGAGTTTGGACTTGACAAAAAGAGTCTTAAAATGAACGGGGAAACTTTTATCAGGAAAGAGCCTCATGGTTTTACCACACGACCCGAAGGTGCTGAATATATGGTGAACTACAGAATGGTCGATGGACGATGGCAGTTCTATTCAGCCCGTACCGATGTGATATTCAAGGTAAAACAAAACAAGGAAAATTTTAAAACTGAATATCGTAGTGTTTCGGATATTCTTGTAACTCAGCAATATACATTTCCTCGCCGCGCAAGGTTTGGTCCCGACGGACTTTTCAGGGCAGATGATATTTTTTCAGATATAATTGGTCAGTTCGACCCTGAGTTTTGGGGAAATTACAATGTGATCAAACCTGATGACGATTTAAGCAAGGCACTTCTGGAAGTAAAAACAACAGAGAAGGATTTGAAAAACAACGATTCTGAAAATGAAAAATAAACTAATAAATATTCACGAATGAAAACTATTAAGAAGGCTCTGATTTTTGTGATTCTTATGATCTATTCTACCGCATTTGTTTTTTGTCAGGAGAATGATTTCATATCCCGGTTAAAGACGCAATTGCTTTTATACCGTACGCAAATGGTAAATCAAGATATTGTAATTCAGACAGATAAAACTCTTTATCGTCCGGGCGAAACGATCTGGATGAAAGGTTATGTTGCTGATGCAATAACTCATGTACTATCCTTGAATAGCCTTGAATTGTCGGTTCTGCTTGCTAATAATAAAGGAGTCAATTTAGTTGAAGGTAAATATCTTCTAAAAAACGGGGTTGTCGATTGTCGTTTTACAATTCCTGCGGATCTGCAAAGTGATGATTACTATTTAATTGCCTATACTCCTGAAATGGAGAATATTGGTATACAGGCAGTCTTTAAAAAAAATATCTTTATCGGAAGTCCTGAACATCTTGATGTAGTTCCTAATCTTGAGTATTCAAAACCTTTTTTTACTCCGGAGCAAAAGGAAACAGCGACCATCAGATTAAAGGATTTTGACGGGAAGCCGTTGTCGGGCAAAAAGTTTGAATATCAAATTGTCTGTGATAAAAGGGAGCTTTTGTCAGGGAAAGGAAAGACTGGAGCGAATGGTGCTGGAGAAATTGTTTTTTTTACACCTTCCCAGCAAAATGGGAGTCCGATGATGGTTTCTTTAGATGTTCCTTCAGGGAATGACAGATTAAATCTGATCAGTAAGGTTCCTCTGGCATCAGAAAAAATCAATATCACCTTCTTTCCCGACGGAGGTAAACTTGTACCCGGAATTCCGCAAATGGTTATTTATGAGGCCACAGATCAACTTGGAAAGCCTGTAAGCATTAGAGCTGAAATTATTGATGAGCAGGGGAAATTTTTATCCGCGACTGCAACAATTCAGCCAGGACTTGGGGTTTTAAGCTTACTCAATAATAACGTTAATACTTTAAAGTTGAGGATAACAAGTGATATCGGGAAAGGACAGGAGACATCATTACCTTCCCTTTCACCAGGAAGTATGAGTCTTTCCGTAAAAAAGAATGACGGGAAAAACCTCTCTCTTTTGCTTGGCAGATCACCAAAATCGGAACTTTCAAAGTTTATGATCGTTGCTGTAAGCAATGGAGAAATGATTTGGGCGAGCGATTTTGAACTTGAGCAGGCCGGCGTACTAAATGTTCCACTCGAAAATTTCCGATCCGAAATTGCGGCTATTGCGGTTTTCAGTGAAACAGGAATGCTCATTGCCCAAAGGTTGGTTTATACTGGGAAGAAACAGTCACTTAATATTTCGTTAACTCCGAATAAAAGTGGATATAAGAAAGGAGAAGCAGGCGATATAAAGTTGAAAATTGCGGACTCGGATGGAAAGCCTGTTAAAGCCGAACTTGCTGTAAGTCTTGCTGATCATTACGCTTTTCCTGCTTCATCTTCATGTGTTAATTTTCTTACTTATGGTCTCGAAAAACCTTTCCCGTTTAAAGAACCGCTTGATAAAGTGAACAGAATTGCACTGGATTACTTATTGGCAACCAATAGCATGAAAGGGTTTGACTGGAGCCAGGTTGTTGCTATAGATCCTGCTAAAACTACGAATATAAGATTGGGGGCAATGCGGGTTTCGGGGAAGGTGGTTGATTCAAAGGATTTACCGGTGCCCAATGCTCTTGTAAGCCTGACCGGTTTGTCGCTTCAGCAGTTTAATGCACGCAGCGATCAGAACGGTGAGTTTTTTATTAATCTACCTGTGCCTGTTGAGAAAAAGAACCTGTCAGCTTCAGCAACAGATGGATCCGGCAAGGGAAATTATCGTGTAATATTAAATAAAAGCTTTAAAGATGAGCTTGTTAATAGCCTGACTAATACTTCAGTTAACGACTGGCAAATACTTGACCAACTTTATCAGTCGGACTATTTCAAAGAAAATCCGGATTTTCTTAAAGCCGGTTCTTCATCTAAAGTCAGAGGTGGAGACAAAGTATCCAGGGAACCATATTGGAAAAAAAATCTTAACAGTACTACTAATCTTATTGACATTATAAAAACAATAAGACCCTTCGAAATGATGGGAGGAAAAATCGTTTTCAGAGGAGGAAATTCTCTTAATTATCAGGATGGTGCTCTAATCGTTGTTGATGGTATAAGAATGGGAACAGATCCCTCTGCGCTAACTTCGATCAGTCCTCATGATGTTGAGGACATTCAGATTTTCGTTAATCCCGTTGACATGTCCAGGTATACATCCTTAAACTCGGTTGGCGTTATTGAGATCAAGACCAAGCACGGGAAGGGAAATAATGGACCTTCTGAAACTGATGTTAGCCAAAAGGTTAGTGATCCAACGATATTTAAACCTGAAACTATTGGAAACGATAGGTACGATTTAAAGACCACGCTACAGTGGATTCCAGTTGTGTTTACAGACGAAAAAGGCGAAGCGACTATCCCGTTCAAAACAGGAGGTATTAAATCGAATTTTGTTTTCGAGATTGCCGGATTCACCGATCAGGGACAATGGATTGGTAGTCAGACGGAAATAACCGTGAAATAGATTTTGCAAGGTCAAACGCGGCACAAAAGTAGCTTTAACATTCAAAATGAGGATTTCTAAAAATGAAGAATATTTTAATTAAATGTCTAAATGAAATGAGCCCCGATCTATCGGGACGAATCGAAGATCAACGAAATGGAGTTAATTCCATACGACATAAAAAAACAAATCATTAACGTATGAAAGCTGTTAACAAAGTGCTGATTTTTTTGATTCTTTTAAACTTTTTCTTCACAATTGCTCTTTGTCAGGAAAATGATTTTATTTCACGGGTAAAGACGGATTTGTTCATATACCGTACTCAAAAAAGCGATCAATCTATTGTAATACAGACAGATAAATCTCTTTATCGTCCGGGTGAAACAATCTGGATGAAAGGCTATGTGACCGATGCGATGACACATGTCTTGTCGTTAAAAAGTCTTGAATTGTCGGTTCTACTCGTTGATAATAAAGGAGTATCAGTTATCGATAGTAAATATCTTCTTAAAAACGGGGTCGTCGAGTCTAATATTCCAATTCCCTCCTATTTGAAAAGCGATCTCTATTATTTAATCGCCTATACACCCGAAATGGAAAACATTGGGATACAGGCAGTATTCAAAAAAATGATTATTATTGGAAGACCTGAGTTCCTTGGGGTTGTACCACACCTCGAATTTTCGAAATCAATGTTTTTACCCGAGCAAAAGGAATCTGCCCTCCTTCACCTGATGGATTTTGACGGGAAGCCATTATCAGGCAAAAAGTTTGAATATCAAATTTTAAATGATGGTAAGGAGCTTTTATCCGGAAAAGGAAAGACTGGAACAAATGGAACAGGTGAGATTGTGTTTTTGACAACTTCAAAACAAAGCGGGAATCCGGTGATGGTTTCGATGGATATCCCTGTCGGAAACGATGTATTAAACCTGGTAAGCAAGATTCCATTGGAATCGGAGAAAATCAATATCACGTTCTTTCCTAATGGTGGTAAGCTGGTTCCCGGAATTCCACAAATTGTAATTTATGAAGCAACAGATCAACTTGGAAAACCGGTGACTATCAAAGCTGATGTTGTTGATGACCAGGGAAATTTCATAACATCAACGTCGACCATGCAGCCCGGGCTGGGTATTTTGAATTTGCAAAATGACAATCGTACCGCATTAAAATTGCGAATTAAAAGCGAGATTGGTAAAGGTCAAGAGATCCTGTTACCACCGCTTTCACTGGGAAGTATGAGTATTTCGATAAAAAAGAACGACGGTAAGAACATCTCGCTTTTACTCGGCCGATCACCAAAATCGGAACATGCAAAATTTATGATCGTTGCTGTAAGCAATGGAGAGATGATTTGGGCAAGTGATTTTGAACTTGATCAGGCAGGTGTACTCAATGTCCCGCTTGATAATTTTCAGTCCGAAATTGCTGATATTGCGGTTTTCAATGAAACTGGAGCGTTGATCGCACAGCGGTTAGTATATACAGGGAAGAAGCAGTTGCTCAATTTTACGTTAACGCCCAATAAAAGTGAATATATAAAAGGGGAGGAAGGATCGCTAAAAGTGAAAATTACAGATTCGGACGGGAAGCCTGTAAAGGCCGAACTTGCTGTCAGTCTTGCTGATCTTTATACTTTCCCCACTTCTTCATCAAGTGTTGGTTCTCTTAATTATAGCCTTGAAAAACCGCTCCCTTTTAAAGAACCGCTTGACAAGGTAAACAGAAGTGTATTGGATTATTTTTTGGCGACCAATCGTTTTAAAGGGTTCGACTGGAATCAGGTTTTGGCATTGGATCCATCTAAAACTAAGGATATTAAAAATGTGGCAATGCGCATTTCCGGTAAAGTAGTTGATTCAAAGGATTTGCCGGTACCGAATGCCCTGGTAAGTTTATCCGGCATGTCGCTTCAGCAATTTAGTGCTCATAGCGATCAGCATGGTGAGTTCAGCATTATTTTGCCTTTCACTGTTGATAAGCAAAATCTGTCAGCTTCGGCCACAGATGGATCCGGCAAGGGAAATTACCGCGTGATTCTGAATAAAAACTTTAAGGAGGAACTTATTAATAGTCTGAATAAAACTTCGGAGAATGACTGGCAACTGCTTGAACAATTGTATCAGGCGAATTATTTCAAAGAGAATCCCGATTTTCTTAAAATCGGCTCTACCTCCAAGTCAAAAGGCGACGATAAAACGCCTAAGGAACCATTTTGGAAAAAGAATGTTACGAATTCAACCAGTCTTCTTGAAATTATAAAATCGATAAGATCCTATCAATTGATGGGTGGAAAAATAGTATTCAGAGGTTCAAATTCTTTGATGGCTCAAGACGGTGCGTTAATTGTTCTTGATGGCGTTAAGATGGGTACCGATCCCTCTGTATTATCTGAAATCAATCCCCGGGATGTCGAAGATATTCAGATTTTACTTAATCCGATTGAAATGGCAAGGTACACCTCTTTAAACTCGGTGGGAGTGATTGAAATCAAAACGATGCAGGCGAAGGGGAATAATAATTCTTTTGAAACAGACAACATTGGAAAAACTACAGGTGTGAAGGTATTTAAACCGGAATCAATTGGAAATGAAAAGTACAACTTAAAAACCACCTTGCAGTGGATTCCAGTTGTGTTTACAGACGAAAAAGGCGAAGCGACTATCCCGTTCAAAACAGGAGGTATTAAATCGAATTTTGTCTTCGAAATTGCCGGATTCACCGATCAGGGACAATGGATCGGCAATCAGACTGAGATCAAGGTTGAATAGGACAAGGCGTTAAAGATCAGGTGCTGCAAATCCAGGTTTGATTTTGAATAGTATGAAATCTATTTCACATCCTCCTTCTTAAACCGGAGCGGGAGCAAACTGTCTATTCCATTGAGAGCGAATATTTTGTTTGTACTATCGAGTAATATTCGTATTGGTTTGCCTGCAAGATCTTCATATTCAGCCATTACCTGCCGGCAGGCTCCACAAGGTTTAGCAATATCTGAAGGGGTGGCGGAATGGTTTAACGTGCTGACTGCTATGGCAATAATCGGAACATTTGGATATTGGGCAGAGGCATAGAACATGGCAGTTCTTTCAGCACATAGTCCGGACGGATATGCTGCATTTTCCTGATTATTTCCCGTGACAATTTTGCCGTTGCCGAGAAGAACCGCTGCTCCCACTCGAAAGCCGGAGTAAGGGGCATAAGCATTTTTTGCGGCATCCCGGGCTTTCATTATCAAAATATTATCTTTCTCAGGCAATTGGGCTGTCGCCTCGTATTCCGTGAATTTTATCTGGAGAGTTATCTCTTTCATCAGTAGATAATTTGTTTTTAAATTGCCTGATGGAACACCCATATTATCTTCATTCGTGTTCACGAAGCGTGGAGTCATGGATGTTTCATGACCTGCTGTTGAACAACCTGCAAATGTACAATATATTTCATTCAGTTATTTTTTAATGGCAATCATCCCGATTTTTTTAATTTTGAGGCTGAATTGAATAATATAACTTGATTAATTGCATATGTATCTTTATAGATTTAAAATATTTTTTGTAATCGTTCTGTCTGTCTGGTTTGGCAATCCGGCATTTTGTGAATCACTGCAGAAGAATTCACGACAGCAATATATTGACGTGTATGCACAGCTGGCTATTCAGGAAATGAATGAATACCATATTCCTGCAAGCATTACAATGGCACAGGCTTGTCTTGAATCGGGTGACGGCAACTCAACACTGGCTCTGGAAGCAAATAACCATTTCGGGATAAAATGCAACAGTTCATGGTCGGGCCCTTCAATCCGACAGGATGACGAATCCCGCAATGAGTGCTTCCGGAAATATGGTACTGCGATTGAATCTTATAGAGATCATTCAAAGTTTTTAACTGGCGGCATGCGTTATCAGTTTCTATTTGATTATGATATAAAGGATTACAGAAAATGGGCATATGGATTGAAAAAGGCGGGTTATGCTACTGATCCGCAGTATCCTGAGAGACTGATTAGAATTATTGAGGAATTTCAGCTTGATAAGTTGGATACCTATTATAATAGTACTACACGTTATGTAAGACCCGAAAGGTTAGGAAGTGGTTCAAAATCCACGACCCGTCGCAAAGGAAATTCGGGAATTGATGACTTCTCGATTAATCCATATGTGACCAGAAATGTAGAAAAGCGGAACAATGTCAAAGCATTTTTTGCAAAAGAGGGCGATACTTACGAGCAGATTGCCGCCGAGTTTTCGCTTAAAGATTGGGAAATCTACAGATACAACGATGTTGAACAGGGAGCCAGACCCGAGGCTGGTTCAATCGTATATCTTCAAGGCAAACGCGGAAGTGCACCGCGAGGAAACGATTTTCATATTCTGAAACAGGGAGAATCGCTTTGGTCGGTGGCACAGTGGTATGGAGTGAGGTTGAACGCGCTTTACCGTAAAAACAGAATGAATCCTGGTGAAGAACCTAAACCCGGACAGCAAATTTCATTAAGGAAAAAAGTGAAAAAATAATGGTCGAAAGTAGATGCGCCCGGTGTGCGCATTAAAATGATTTGAAGAAACATTAATCATTGACAATGAAAATACTATTTTCCATACTATTATCAAAGTGCCTTGTAATTAAGAACATTAGGAAAACCGCGAAGAAACTCAGCAATTCCCATCCTATTTTTACCTGCAAGTTGCAAATCAAGGATATGCAGAAAACCATCAGCACAGGCAATTTTGAGGAATTTTTTATTGTCGCTCAGTATCTCCCCAGGTTTGCATTGATGACTGACTTGTTCAATCGAGGCTTTGAAGATTTTTATGCCGGTTTGGGCACCGGAACCATGAAAAGTTGTCCATGCAGCGGGGTAAGGACTTAAGCCTCTGATCAGATTGTAAATATTGATTCCCGGATTTCCCCAGTCAATCATGCAGCTCTCCCTGGAAATTTTCGGAGCGTGCAACCGATCCGGATCAATTGGCATTATATTTTGCGGAAGTGGAATGATGGCTCCGTCAGCTAAAGAATCAACAGTTTTAAGGACAAGTTTTGCTCCGATGACCATCAACGCGTCGTGCAGTTCACCAATCGTCTCCTCCGGTCCAATTTTAACTTTCGCCTGAAACAAAATATTCCCGGTATCAATCGTCTGTTTTAAAAGAAAAGTGGTTACTCCGGTTTCCTGATCACCATTGATGATGGCCCAGTTAAGAGGAGCCGCTCCCCGATAATTAGGGAGCAGCGAACCATGTAGATTAATCGTGCCCATTGTCGGCATATTCCATACCACTTCAGGAAGCATTCTGAATGCAACAATTATTTGAATGTCAGGATTTAAAAATTTCAGCATGTGGAGAAAATTTTCATCTTTCAGTTTTTCAGGCTGTAAGACGGGCAATCCACAACTGGTTGCATATTGTTTGACGTCAGATTGATGCAGCTTCTGACCGCGACCCGAAGGCCGGTCAGGAGCGGTCACAACTCCGACAACGTTGTAGCCATTTTCGACCAGGGCTTTCAAACTCCCGACTGCAAATTCAGGAGTTCCCATAAAGACAATCCGCAGATCTTTTCCACTCATCGATTAAGAATTTAAGTGATTTCTGTTAGCGCAGATTTGTATTTCCTTTGTTTGCCTTTGGAAAGTAAGGACAGTTTTTACAGCCGTTTCCACAACAATAGCCTCTGTTTTTCAGAAAACTTTCTGTCATAATTCTGTAACCTTCTTTCGTTAAATGATAATCAACTCCTTCTTTCAGTTCGTTTTTATATTCTATATTATCAAACATATACAAATTAATTATTTGAATTTCCTAAATCGGAATAGTTGTAATGTGGCAAATCGCATTTGTAATACTAAACTGTAATCAATAACAAACCAATACAAGGAAAGGTTTTAACACTTCTTGATGAGACGATTAGACGACGGCATAAAAAGACCGGACAAAAAGCCGGAGTGAGGGTGGGAGCGACAGCGTTAATCAATCACTTTTAACCTTAATCCTTTAACCGATATCCTTTTGCCTTTTCCCCCTATAATGAATGCCCCATCCTGTCGCGTTTGGTCTTCATGTAAACCTCGTTGTAGGGATTTGATTTGATAACAATAGGGATTGATTCTACAACTTTCAATCCATATCCTTCCAAACCAACCCTCTTCACCGGATTATTGGTTAGAAGTTTCATTTTTCGTATGCCAAGACTGCATAGAATTTGCGCTCCAACACCGTAATCGCGTTCGTCGGGATCGAATCCAAGATGGATATTCGCATCAACAGTATCGATTCCCTGTTCCTGAAGTTTGTAGGCTTTGATCTTATTCATCAGACCAATACCACGTCCCTCCTGTTGAATGTACACAATAACTCCTTTGCCTTCTTTTTCGATGAGTTCCATGGCTTTGTGCAGCTGATCGCCACATTCACAACGCAATGAACCGAAAATGTCGCCGGTAGCACACGATGAGTGGACCCTGACGAGAACTGTCTCTTCTGGTTCCCATTCGCCTTTAATCAATGCAATATGTTCAACTCCGTTTGATTTCTGGAGAAATGGGATTAATCTGAAATTCCCATGTGCAGTAGGTAATTGCACCTCTTCACCTCTTTCTATAAGGCTCTCTTTATTCAGTTTGTAAGCGATAAGATCGGCAATTGAGACGAGTTTTAATCCGAATTTTTGAGCAATTTCAAATAGTTCAGAGAGTCTCGCCATTGAGCCATCAGGATTCATAATCTCAACCAGAACACCGGCGGGTTCAAGATCTGCCAGGCGGGCAAGGTCAACGGCTGCCTCAGTGTGCCCTGCCCGACGAAGGACACCGCGACTCCTGGCGCGCAAAGGGAAGATGTGTCCCGGACGACCAAGTTCGTGTGGTTGTGTTGAAGGATTGGCAAGCTTACGAATCGTAATTGCCCGGTCATGTGCCGAGATACCTGTGCTAACATTATCTCCGATTGCATCAACCGAAACGGTAAAAGGGGTATCGTGAAGGGAAGTATTTCTTCCAACCATCATATCAAGTTCGAGTTCTTCGCAACGCTCTTCAGTAATTGCAACACAAATCAATCCGCGTCCTTCGGTTGCCATAAAGTTGACCATTTCAGGGGTGATCTTTTCGGCCGCTGCAATAAAATCACCCTCGTTTTCGCGGTCTTCATCATCAACAACGATGACTAATTTTCCATCGCGAAGGTCTTCAACGGCTTCTTCAATGGTATTCAGTTTAATATCGTTCATTCTTAAAATTATTTTTAACTAAGTATCTTGCTTTTCTTCATCCTCTTTTTTAAGAAATTTGAAAATTTTCTTAAAGAAATCTGCATAGGCATTTATATTTAATGCCACCGAGTCGTTTGCTGCTTTGTAAGTCAATAAAATTCCGGCCGGGAGGAAAACGAATGTCGAGAACCATACTCCCCACCAAAGTTCAGCTACACTTTCGCGTGAGAATTTTTCACCGGTAGTGGTAATAATCCAGTAAAAAATAAAGAGTACTACAGAAATTACCAGAGGCATTCCAAGTCCTCCTTTTCGTATTATAGCGCCTAATGAAGCACCGATGAAAAGAAATATGAGGCACGCGGCTGCACCTGTGTATTTTTTGTGCCACTCAATCCCAAACCGATTCAGATTACGAACGTTGGAAACAATCATTTCATCCGATTGCAGAATGGCGCGCGCATTACTCCGTGCAGAATTAAGCGCCATGTTAATGAGATCTGATCTCATCGAAGATGATGATTTCTTCAGAATAGAGTCGACATCGGAATATTGAACCAATTTTAGCGCTGGTGTCGGGAAAGTATCTTTTCGGGCTAATTTGAAAACATTGGCATTTAATGGAGATAAATAGCTAAGCATTAGGGCATTATTTGTCCTAAATCTATCAAGCTCCCTGCCAAGTGAATCCACGAAATAGACAATCTGTGCGTTGTTTAGTGCCCGGTTTGAATTTCGGAAAATACTTTCATCTTTACGTTCGAGTTCCATCCCCTGCAGAACCGTGAAAATGGATTGCTTCTTAAATTTATCAGTTCTGGACGGGAAAGTCGTTTTTTGCCGATCCTGGGATTGCATTTCGGAATGAGTCTCACCGGAAAAAAGGTTCAGAATCATATATTTTTTATCTGTGGTGATTTTCATCGTTCCCGAGTCAGCTACTGTCACAGCTGCATTTCCTTTGTCTTCAGTGTGATCGTAGATCATGATATCATAGAGCATATCTCCATTTGCAGATCTTCTACCAACTTTAATAGAATAGTTATCTATTTCGTTTGAAAAAATTCCCTCCTTTACTATGATTTCAGGACGCAGCTGACGAATACTCGACATCAGGGCAATCAGCTTTTTATAGGAAACAGGGATCACCTGATTGTAAAAGTAAAACGATCCTATACTCATGAAGATAGTTAACACAATAACGGGCTTCATGATCCGGTAAAGCGATATACCTGCAGCCTTCATGGCCAGTAATTCGTTGTTTTCGCCAAGATCACCAAAAGTCATAATCGATGCAAGAAGCATTGCCAACGGCAAGGCATTATTCATCAACATGGCCAAAGTGTAAATAATGAATTCTAATATTACGCTGAATTCCAGTCCTTTACCAACAAGCTCATCGAGGTAAACCCACAAAAACTGCATCAACAGTACGAATAGGGAGATAAGGAGTGTAACAAAAAATGGTCCGATAAAACTTTTAATAATGTACCAATGTAGTCGCTTCATGCAATGGGTTTCTGAGACTAAGGCAAAGTTACACCTTTTTTGGGATTTGGGGTACTTAATCTACGAGCCGATCATTTGTTTCAATTTCGCCACCTGAGAACACCAAAGATTACTGGCATCTTTAACTTCGCATGGTCAGAATTTCGGCCTGTTGTTCCGTATTTCCCCAGAAGAATGTAAAGATTTTACCCTCTTGTTTCACATTGTCGGCAAACCATTCTGCCAGGCCGGAGGGAGCGCTGATCCGGCTGAACAAAACAGCAGGTGAAGTTTGTAGGAAAAACTCTAAACTGATCTCTTTCATCCGTAAATAATTTGTTTTTTTAAGAACGGATGGAACTCGTATTTAAAATTTTCATCCGTATTTGTGTTTAGCGAATATGCTCGTTTCATAAGTAAAGCAACTTTATTCCGTAAATTTAAGTTTATTCTGATCGACAGCTGCAAAATAGACATTTATTTAGAAATTACAATACATTACTTATTGAGAGCAACAAAAATTAAAAAAATAAACATTGGGGTTGTCACAAACCAGAAAGGTATTATCTTTGCACGCTCAAACAACGAAAATGGCGAGGTAGCTCAGTTGGTTAGAGCGCACGATTCATAATCGTGAGGTCACCGGATCATCCCCGGTTCTCGCTACAAACTATAATTGAGAGGTTTATGAGCAATCATAAACCTCTTTTGCCTCCAATCGATTTAAAAACCATCCAATGATAAAAACTATTCCAATTCTTTCCCTGACATTACTATTTCTGTCTGCGTGCACCGGATCTGCTCCTAAACAAGTTAAGGAAGACAGGCTGACCGATTTTATTGATCCATTTATCGGAACTGCTTATCACGGTCATACTTATCCGGGAGCTGCTTTTCCTTTCGGTCAGATTCAGCTGAGTCCCGATAATGGTACTCAAGGCTGGGACTGGTGTTCAGGATATCATTATTCCGACAGTGTTGTCGCTGGTTTCAGTCATCTTCACCTTAGCGGAACAGGAATTGGCGATTTAGCTGATATCTCTTTTCTGCCAATTACCTCTGAAGTCACTTTTCAGGAAGGTGAAAAAAACATGGATTTCGTTAAACGATATGCCGGAAAATACAGTCATAGTCAGGAAGTTGCAAAGCCAGGTTATTATTCGGTGATTTTAAAGAATAATGGTATAAAAGCCGAATTTACGGTGACCGAAAGAGCCGGTTTACATCGGTATTCATTTCCTGAAGGAGGCGAAAACAATTTACTGATCAATCTTGGTTTTTCAATCAACTGGGATAAACCTTACCAAACTTCGTTAAATGTCGTTGATAGTTTATTGGTTACCGGTTCTCGAATGTCAAATGGCTGGGCGGTCGATCAACATGTGTTTTTTGCCGTGAGGTTCTCGAAACCTATTTCCAAATCGGTAATTACGAATGTTGGTGGTGAAGGCCGAACTGTTGGCTACTTGAAATTTAGTGAGAAACAGGTGATGGCTAAAGTTGGAGTTTCGTCAGTAAGCATTGAAAACGCCCTTGCCAATCTTGACGGTTCTTTACCGGGTTGGAATTTTGAAGCTACGCAAAAAGTTGCATTGGACGCATGGGAAAAGGAACTGTCAAAAATCAGGATTCAATCGGTCGATTCGGTGCAAAAGATGATTTTTTACACGGCACTGTACCACACTATGGTTGCGCCGGCATTGTTTTCCGACTCGAACGGAGAGTTTAAAGGGGTGAAAGGCGATGTTCAAAAAGCTTCCGGCTACAATCGTTATACTGTGTTCTCCTTGTGGGATACTTACCGGGCACTGCATCCTTTATTTACACTCACTCAGCAATCTAAGGTAAATGATATGGTCAAATCGATGCTTGATCATTACAAACAAACAGGTTTACTGCCTGTATGGGAACTCGAAGGAAATGAAACTTTTTGTATGGTAGGTAACCATTCAATTCCCGTAATTGCAGAAGCTATTCTAAAAGGAATCGGCGATTTCGATCAGCAACTGGCCTTCGAAGCAATGAAAGTAACTTCGATGAAGGATCGTGACGGTATGGGGCTTTACGATAAGCTTGGTTTTATGCCTGCCGATAAAATTCAGCAGTCGGTTGCCAAATCGCTTGAAGTTGCTATTGACGACTGGTGCGTAGCCGCTGTTGCTCAGAAGCTTGGTAAGACTGAAGATGCTGCTTATTTTGGCAAACGTGCTGAAAGCTTTAAGGCTTATTTTGATAAGGAAACTGGATTTATGCGTGGAAAACTGAGCAACGGACAATGGACAACTCCGTTCGATCCGGCATTCTCGAAACACGAAGGAAGCGATTATACCGAAGGAAATGCCTGGCAGTATTTGTGGCTCGTTCCACAAGATGTTAATGGTTTAATTGAGTTATTGGGTGGAAAGAAAGCCTTTGCCGATAAACTTGATCAGTTGTTTAAGGTTGAAGAAGGTGTAAAAGGGAAAGAGGCTTCATCTGATATTTCCGGATTAATCGGTGCCTATGCGCATGGGAACGAACCCGGACACCATACCTCATTTTTGTTCAACTATGCCGGCCGTGCATGGCGCACACAGGAATTGAATCGTCAGATTCAGACCACTATGTACACCAATAAGCCGGAAGGTTTATGCGGGAACGAGGACTGCGGGCAAATGTCGGCCTGGTATGTTTTCAGTGTCATGGGATTCTATCCTGTCAATCCTTCAGAACTGAGATACCAATTTGGTTCACCATTGGTTCAGGAAGCAAAACTCGAAGTATCGCCG
Organism: Bacteroidia bacterium; assembly: GCA_026391655.1. GTDB lineage: Bacteria > Bacteroidota > Bacteroidia > Bacteroidales > Prolixibacteraceae > JAAFHB01. The sequence continues at coordinate 70,649 of JAPLDR010000062.1, forward strand.
GGTAAATATTTCATAATGAAAGCACCACTAGCTTCGGCAGCAAATAAATACATTCAGGAAGTAAAACTGAATAGTGAGGTTCTGGTTCGTTCATACATTACTCATCAGGAGATTATGGATGGAGGGATGCTTGAATTTACAATGGGTGCTCAACCGAATAAGGAACTCTTCAAATAAATTTTTCCTGACAAATATCATCATTTTGTGTATATTTGTCTCGGGTTTGATATGCCCGGTCATCAGCACTTTCCTTTATAACCTTTAAAACCTTATTTTCGAGTTTATTAATTCCTAATCAACAACAAAACCCATGAGAAAATCATTAATTCTATTTTTTGTTCTTTGCATGTCATATCAAAATTATGCTCAGGTTTTTTGGCTTGCAGATGTGAAACAGTCTCAATCAATTGCAAAACAGCTGGATAAACTAATTCTTATGGATTTCTGGGCCGATTGGTGCGGCCCCTGCAGAGTGATGGACAATGACTTGTGGCATCATCCTGAAATGCAAAAAATATCAGCCTCCTTTGTATGCTTAAAGATCAATATAGACTTTAATAAAAAAACTGCGATGGATTACAATACCCAGGTTATTCCCAAGGTAGTACTCACAACTCTCAACGGCGAAACTATTTGGGAAACAACGGGATATAGCAATGCCGAATCTTATTTGTCAATTCTTAGATCGATACCTGGAAATGTTAAGGAATTAAATCAGTTCATTGGAAACCTTGAAGAAAACAAGAATGATGCACGTGCGAATTTTTTGGTAGGTACAGAGTTCCAGAAAATTGGTAAAGATTTAAAAAACAAGGAACTAAAATATTCTTTTTTAGAATGTTGTGAGAGGTATTTGTCTAAAGCCCAAAAGAATAGTAAAGATGCGAATTTGACTGAAGAAATTGAACTTTATTCGTCGCTTAACGATGTTTATTGGGACAAAGAGAAAAAAGCGTTAAAGAAAATCGAAAAAATGAAATCTGAGCCGAAGGATAGTCATCTTTCCGAACTCAGGCATTACATTTTGGCAAATTGTTATAAAAATTCAAATGACCTGACCGGGTTTCAGAAAGAGAAACAAATGATTACAAGTAAGGAATATATCGATTATCTTGATAATCAATGAAATTTTCAAAACTTAGGTCCGATATTGGAAACCTACCTGTAATTTCTGAAAAAGATCATTTTTCGACTTTCTGGTAAACTCTCACATAATCAATTTCATACTTAACCGGGAAAATTGTTTTCTCCGGATCGCCACCATTGCCGCCAAGAGCCATGTTCAGAAGAATATACTGCGGGCTAATAAACGGGTTGCTGCCATCGGGATTAATCGTTTCGCTCAGTAGTGTTGTGTTGAGCAAAACTTCGTCGAGATATAGTTTAATCGATTCGGAAGTCCAGTCCATTCGCCAGACATGGAATTTTTTAACCCAAAGAGAATCTGTAGCTGTAAATTGGGAAAAGGGAATTTTTTCAGAATGCCATTTGGCGACAAATTTTTGAGCTGTTCCCCAGGCTACATTGGCCAGAATGGTTGGCTCGCTGTTTACGCGGTAAAATTCCATAAGGTCAATTTCTCCGTTCGATGGCCATTGATTGATAATTCCCAATGTCCAGATGGCTGGCCATGAGCCCATTGCTGTGTCAATTCTTGCCCTGACTTCGAAGCGTCCGTACAGCCATTGTTTAAATCCACGGGTATTAATGCTTGAGGATGTGTAATGAGCAAATTCCCTGTTAGTTTTCCAGTTCTGGCTTGCAGCCAGATAATTTGGGTTGGGAAGTTCTTCCCGTCGACCTTCAATCGTGAGAACTCCATTAGCACTAAGGGCATTATTTTCCTGATACCACTGCAATTCTTCATTTCTGACAAATCCCTTTTCAAAATTCCAATAATCCGGATTGGGTTTGCCTTTGGCATTAAATTCATCGGCCCAAACCAGTTTCATACCTGGAATCTCTGCAGCAGGCCTGGAGTCAGGAGCCAATTGATTCAACTCCTGTGCGAAAGCTGATTGGCAAATTAACAAGAGCAAAAACAGTAAAGTAGTCGGTCTCTTTTTCATAATTCTAAGGTTGAATTGAACGGTTGACAAAATCCGGGTAAACGACTGCATTAATATCCCCCGATATATATTTGCTACGAGGAAGCCCTATGCAACCTAGATAATCCCCCGAATTTCGGTAGACGTTTGTTGGTTGTAGTTTCTATTTTTTAAATAATTTATCTCTCAGATTTATAAAATCTTTCCAAAATCCAGTTGGATCCCATCTATGATAATTTTTATTTCTATTTTGAATCCAAAACTCAGTTGGTGCATTTGACTCTAATGTATGTGTGATAGCCAAAACGCCAAATTTGCCCACATAATCTAGTATGTATCTTTGCTTAATTGTATCAATCAAAATCGTTTTATTATAAGGATTAAATTTTTCATCCAACTTTAATGAAGGTTTGCAACTTACTCCTTTTATAAGTAAGCCATAAATCTTACTGTTAGTCTTATATATTTTAATGCTATCTATAAAACCACCAAACTCACCACATTCAGCAACATATCCGGAAATCATAAGTGTATCACCACTAAAATCATTAAAATCAATATGAATTGTATCAGGCTTTTGGTAAGTTGGCCATTGAGCGTTTAATCCAAAATGAATTAATAATCCAATTACAATCAATCCTATTTGTTTCATATTTTATCTAAGGTTAGTGAGCGATTTTTCAATTGCAACCAACTCCCGAATATAAAGAATCACCTGTGATGGTCATGGTCATATTGATATATTACTCAGACAGTTCATTTGATAAGTCTTTAGTAGCGATGTAAAAATAAGGTTTTTAAAGGAGATCAGCTACAAAACAGCGCATTAATTTGCTAATTTTGATCAGTTGATCATCAGAAATCCATTTTTTACGAATCAATTTGTAATTTTTCTTAACTATCATAAAATGAATAAAATATGTTTTTTGGTGTGCTGTTTTTTAGTTTTGATATTAAGTAATATAACTTCATCAGCGCAAATCACCTTTCGAAATCCGGTAATTCCGGGTTTTCATCCCGATCCAAGTGTCTGTCGTGTGGGTGATGATTATTACCTGGTTACTTCCACTTTCGAATATTTTCCGGGTGTTCCCGTATTCCATAGTAAGGATTTGGTGAACTGGGACCAAATCGGACATTGCCTGACCAGAGATTCACAACTTCCTTTGCAGAAATGTCGTGCTTCCGGCGGGATTTATGCCCCGACGATCCGTTATCACGATGGGCTTTTTTATATGGTAACCACCAATGTCTCGGGCGGGGGAAACTTTTTCGTAACTGCGAAAAATCCGGCAGGCGAATGGAGTGAACCGTTGTGGGTGAACCAGGGCGGGATTGATCCGACCATTTTCTGGGATGAGGACGGGAAAGTCTATTTTATGAGTAATGGCCATCAATACAGTGATGGTAAATATGTTGAAGGAATTGTGATTTCAGAAATCGATCTTAAAACCGGGAAACGGATCACCGAGCCAATTCCGGTTTGGCACGGAACGGGAGGGCGTTATCCTGAGGCACCTCATATTTACATGAAAGACGGATATTATTACCTGTTGATTGCCGAAGGTGGCACCGAATATGGACATGGGGTGACCGTTGCGCGGAGTAAATCTGTTTATGGTCCTTACGAGGCGGCTCCTGTGAATCCAATTCTTACCCATTTCAAAAATAAAACTCAGACGAGTCCTATCCAGGGAACGGGGCATGCCGATCTGATTCAAGCGCACGACGGAAGCTGGTGGGCTGTGTTTCTGGCCTTCAGGCCGCAAAACGGAAGTCATCACCTCACTGGTCGCGAAACCTATCTGGCTCCGGTCTCGTGGCCCAAGGATGGTTGGCCGATCGTGAACAACGATGGAAGCGTTGCTATTGAGATGAATTGCCCTACACTTCCATTGAAACCATTTGCGGTAAAACCAGTCAGAGATGAATTTAGTACTGTAGTTCCGGGATTTGAATGGAACTATTTACGAAATCCTTCCATGGAGAATTATCTGTTTGATGCAAAGAATGGCAAGTTAATTTTGAAGGGAACCGGCTTAACCTTGAATGATACCGATTCTCCTACATTTTTGGGAAGGCGGCAGGAACATATCAACTTTTCGGCGACTACTTCACTCGAATTTCAACCTGCGAAGACAAATGAAGAGGCGGGAATTACGGCTTTGATGAATAATGGCTATCACTTTGATATCGTAAAATCGAAAGGCATACTCGTATTGCGTTACCAGTTGGGGAGCATAACCCATATTGCCAAAGAAGTGGCATTGAATACAGATAAAGTTCAATTGCGAATCGAAGGATCAGACAAATACTACACCTTTTCATATAGTATTAATGGTCTAAGTTTTGTAATATTGGGTAAGGCAGACACTAACCTTATCAGCACCGAAACTGCGGGTGGATTTACAGGAGTTTACCTGGGAATGTTTGCTTCCGGAAACGGCGTTAAATGCAACACTCCGGCAATATTCGATTGGTTTGAATACAAGGGGATTTAGGTGATTGAATACTTAAATGAAGAGATAAATCATATCGGGCACATTCACCAATTGGAGGATCAATCCTTGTGTACTTTGCGTATCCCTTGCGCGCTTTGCGGTTAAGCATTTTTTGCCGCAAGGGTCGCAATTCCGCAAATGCGGAACGCAAGGTTCGCAAAGATTTTTTAAGATTAAAACAACCTAAAATATGCCTATGGCGAGCACAACGGAGGGGAAAAAGGTCGTCTATACCACCGTTTTATCAGATCCGGAATAAAAACAACCCTTCCACACCTCCAAACGAGTTCAATTGGAAAAATAATGACCAAAATACCCCTATGAAGAGTCCAACTGGATAAATTCAGGTTGTAAACATTTAAAGATTAATTGTTGTTTTCCCCTTCAAGGTGATTGATTTCCCTTTCCAGATAAAAGTTCCGGTCAGATTATCAGGCAATTCAACTGATCCTTCAATTCCACCGTTTCCTGATCTTCTTAAATCGAAGCGAATCGGTCCCAACGGATGAGGCATCTGTCCTTTAATGAATTTCAGCGATCCCAGGGCCGGCTCCATCTTAACGGTTTTGAAACCTGGAGAAGCCGGTCTAATCCCGGCTACTGTTGCCAGAAAATCGTAATTCGGACTGGCACTCCACGCGTGGCAATCGGAGCGGGCAGGGTCGGGATTTTCGGCAAAGGTAGTTAACCCGTCTTGTAACATTTTTTCCCACAAGCCGAGGGTTTCAAGATAGCGATCGGCCAATCCCGTTTTTTTCAGTGCCTGCGTGAGGTAAAACCTGAAGTACATTGTTGGCTGGATAAGTGTTTTGTCATTGATAAATTTCTCAACGAAAGCTTTCTGTTTGATTTTCGGAATGGTATTGGTCAATACGCCAAAAATCTGGGCATGCATACTGAAGCTATTTTTTGCTGGTGTATCGGCAAGATAACCTCTTTGTTCATCCCAGCAATTTTTGTAAACAGCCTGCGTCAGTTTCTGAACCAGTTGTTTATATTTCATTGCCTCAGAAGTTTGTCCGAAAAATTCATGTAATTCTGCGGCTCTTTGCGCTGCATAAGCGAACTGCATAGTCAGAATTGATGAGTTTCCGTCCATTCTTCCACCTTGAGGAACTCCGCCAATCCTGTTTTCTGAAATCCATGGCCATTCGGTTGCCCAGTCAACAAAATTCCAGTATTCAACCTTTCCAAGCATACCTGTCGTACGATCGATTCGTGCATTAAACCAGCCCAAAACCTGATCAATTCCATTCATAAATCCTTTAATAAACTCAGGATCATCACGGAGTGTACAGTAATCGTGAACCATATCTACCCAGTAAAGCGAGAAAGGGGGAATAATCTGGGGACTTGCAGAAGGATATCGGCTTTGGGTTAATCCTTCGTAAATAATTGATTCTTTGTAGTTCAGAAGCGCATTTCTGATCAGGCGATCGTCGCCCGAAACATAGAGTGATATTAATGACTGAATCCTGGTATCGCCAACGTATTGTAATTGTTCGTAATAAGGACAATCGTAATAAGTTTCGCTGGCACATAATCGTGCTGTTCGCCAGCCAACATTCCAGATTTTCTTAAGGTTATCGTTGTCAGATTCGAAAACCGCCATTTCTTTAAGCGGATAGGCTGTAAATTCACTCTTAAAATCGTTAATAATCAGTGGTTCGTCTTTTGTTTGGACCTCAAACTGAAGGTATCGCCACGTGCGAAACCACAAAGGTCTGAACAGCCGGTTTTCTCCTCCATCGGGAAGAAAACAATCAGAATAGCCCAGGATAGATTTCCCTTCGATTTCATTTCGGTTCCCTTTTTGTCCTTTTACATCAAACAATGATTCAGAATAGGTCATTTTTATCTGACTATCTTTTCCTTTTGTGGTAAGCAATTCAGGATACCCTGTTGTCAGGTTTCCCTGATCGAACAATACGGTAAGTTTAGTATTTGCGGGGATCTCCCATTTTTCTTTTCCATAAATAAATCCTGCGGGAATAGTATATCCTGTTGATCGGCGGGTGGTTGACATACGTTGATAGAATTGCTCCATCATCGGAATTCGTCGCGGAGTCAAAACCCAGTTGATATCGGTTCCAACACCGCGTGGATGACCAACATCTATAGTTTTAGGTGTTAACCAGTTGTTGTCGTCATAGGATGGCAATTCCCAGCCCCATGGGTATTGACTCGCATCGACACGATCGCAAGGGCCTACCACTACGAATTGCCCTGAAGTCTCTTTGGCTCCTGCTGAAGCCGGGGAGTAGGAGCGGTTTTTAATCACTTTCCATGATGAATCTGTATTGACAATCTCTTCTGACATGGAATTTCCCTGAACGATCAATGCTGTTTTCAGCGAAAACTGTGCCCAGGGTTTCAGATCGCCAAAGTTCCAGACCTCTGCTGCAAGAAGATTATTACCAGGTTTTAAGTATGGGGCAATGTCGATACTTTCATAAAACCAGTGTGCCGGATCACCTCTGGCTGGTCCAAAACAGACCGCTTTACCATTCACAAACAGACGGTATCGGTTATCAGCCGAAATATGAATGATAAACTCATCCGGAACGGCTTTTAAATCAAAGCTTTTCCTGAAGTGGAATACCCCGTAATCAAGAACTGATTCTGTCGGATGGGTTATCCAGGAAGCTTTCCAGTGATTGTTAAGCAATCCCGGGTTGATTTTATTACCAGTGACTGACTGACCAGTTGTCTCATTCATAAACAAACTAAGAATCAATATACTAAAGCAAAAAAATCTGATGATCATAATTTTATATTTTACATGTAATAAATTGACAGTTATTGGCTTGTTAAAATTAACTGAAATTTTCGGAAATGCTCAATAAATAGTTTAACTCTGAAAATTTCGATTGATTTTTCATCGCTTTTTTTTGTGTTGAAAAAAAAGATTTTATTAACAAATATCAGCTTTTTATTGAGAAATAATATTTATTTTTGGAAAACTTACTAAACTGATTAATAATCACAAGCTTTACATCAGACAATCGATTTCATCAATATATTTTGATAACCTAATTGTAAGGAGACCGGAAAATGATTACCAAAGACGAAGTTTGCAGTGTTCATACCAGTACGCAGAAGGAAAAATTCGACCTTCTAGGAAATGTTATCATCGATTACGACAGGAAAGAGAGTAACCTGATTCAGATTTTACATATGGCACAGGCAATATTTGGTTACGTCCCTGCTGATGTGCAGTATTTTATTGCTGATCAGATGGAGTTGTCAATTTCAAAGGTAAACAGTGTTTTAACCTTTTATTCATTCTTTTCAACGCAGCCAAAGGGAAAATATACAGTTTCAATATGCTTGGGTACAGCCTGCTATGTGCGTGGAGGCAAGGAAGTTCTGAATAAACTAAAATCGGTTTTAGGCATCGATGTTGGCGCAACTACCGAAGACAAAATATTTTCCCTTTCTGTGATGCGCTGCATCGGAGCATGCGGATTAGCTCCTGCAATGACCATTAACAACAAAGTTTATAAACAGGTTAACCCGAATAAAATTCCGCGGATTCTCGGAATGCTGAAATAGAGGTAATGCCTTTCTTATTTAAGTTCGTCCAATTCAATCATCGGTTGACATCACATAATCACTCTTAAACACAATGAAAATTTATAGTCTTAACGATCTTGAAGCGATCAGGAACGATTTTCTGAATCAGGAAAAGGAATTTCAGTTCACTGCTCATATTTGCTACGCTGCCGGTTGTATCTCATCTGATTGTAAGGAATTCAAAGAGGCCTTTGTGCAAGCATTGGAGCGTGAAAAACTTCAGTCAAAAGTCAAAATAAAATTGACGGGATGTATGGGTGCTTGTACATTGGGGCCCACCTTAATTATTAATCCCGGAAGTACATTATATTGTAATCTTAAACCGGCAAATGCTACTAATATTGTGAATCAGCATATTAAAAAAGGCAGAATTGCCGAAAAATTTTGCTTCAAAGATCCTGACTCAGGTGAGATCATTCATGATTTCCATAACATCCCGTTTTTCAAACATCAGAAAAAGATAGTTCTTCAGAATTGTGGCGTCATTGATTATGGATCCATCAATGAATACATTGCGCATAACGGGTATTTTGCATTAGGAAAAGTTCTCAATTCGATGACTGCTCTTGAGGTGATCGACGAAATAAAAAAATCGGGGTTACGCGGCCGTGGTGGCGGTGGCTTCCCCACAGGCCTTAAATGGGAAATGGCCAATGGTGCCAAAGACGGTCAGAAATACGTCATTTGCAATGCCGACGAAGGTGACCCGGGTGCATTTATGGATCGTAGTTTGCTCGAAGGTGATGCCCATACAGTGATTGAGGGAATGTTGATTTGTGGTTATGCAATCGGAGCATCTAAAGGGATCGTTTATATAAGGGCTGAATATCCGATTGCTGTTGAACGTTTGACCATGGCGATTAAGGCGGCACAGGAACTCGGGCTTTTGGGCGGGAATATTCTGGGTCGTGATTTCAATTTTGATATTGAAATCAGGATTGGAGCAGGTGCATTTGTCTGTGGCGAAGAGACTGCATTGATGAATTCGGTTGAGGGGAAAAGGGGCGAACCCAGGCAGAAACCTCCGTTCCCGGTGCAAAGCGGGTTATTTGGAAAACCAACTGTGATAAATAATGTTGAAACCTTTGGCAATATAGCCCCTATCATTTTAAATGGGTCCGGGTGGTTTTCATCTATCGGAACGGAGAAAAGTAAAGGGACAAAAGTATTTGCAATTGCCGGGGATATCGTTCAGAAGGGATTGATTGAAGTACCAATGGGGATCACTTTGGGCGATATCATTTACGAGGTCGGTGGCGGTATTCCGAAAGGGAAATCATTTAAAGTTGCTCAGACTGGTGGTCCATCAGGCGGTTGTCTCACTGCCATACATCTTAATGTCCCAATTGACTATGACTCATTGGTTCAGCATGGTGCCATCATGGGATCGGGTGGTTTAATTTGTGCCGATGAGGATACATGCATGGTTGATATGGCCCGTTTTTTTATGGATTTTGTTCAGGATGAGTCATGTGGAAAATGTATTCCTTGTCGCATAGGAACGAAGCGAATGCTCGAAATCCTCGAGCGAATAACCCGCGGTGAAGGCAAAGATGGTGATGTAGATCTCCTTGTTGAATTAGGTAACTCAATCAAAGAATCTGCTATTTGTGGGTTAGGCCAGACAGCCCCGAACCCTGTTCTTAGTACGATCAAATATTTCAGGCATGAGTATGACGAGCATATTCGTCATAAATACTGTCGCGCCGGAGTTTGCGGCGATCTATTTATCTCTCCATGTCAGAACGCCTGTCCTGCCGGAGTGAATGTCCCCGGATACATCGCCCTTATTGCTGCCGGAAGGGTGCGCGATGCATATAACCTGATCCGGCAGGAGAATCCGTTTCCATCTATCTGTGGCCGGGTTTGTACGCATCCTTGCGAAAGCAAATGTCGCCGGGCACAGATCGACGAACCAATAGCAATTGCAGATCTGAAGCGTTATGCTGCTGATTATGTGTTGAATTCAGGAGAGCCATTTATGAGCATGATTTTTCAGAAAAACGGAAAGTCTGTTGGAATTATTGGAGCCGGTCCATCGGGATTAACCTGCGGTTATTATTTAGCACTGCTTGGCTATACGGTTGATATTTATGAGGAGAAAAATGTCGCTGGTGGAATTTTGGCTTATGGAATACCCGAATACCGGCTGCCCAAGGAGGAATTGAGCAAAGAAGTTGATTCAATAACGAGGGCAGGTATTAATATCATCTATAATTCAAAGGTTGGGACAGATATTACGTTTAAAGATTTAAAATCAAAGTATAATGCCGTTTACATAGCAACGGGAACTCAGCTTTCGCGGAAAATCGGAATCAAAGGGGAAGAGAAAGAAGGTGTTTATCACGGGCTTGATTTCTTAAGGGACATTAATCTGAAAAAGGATGTGGAGGTAAAGGGAATCGTTGCGGTGATAGGTGGCGGAAGTACAGCCATAGATGCAGCCAGATCGGCTCTTCGACTTGGTGCTCAAAAGGTATACTTGCTTTACCGGAGGACAAAAGAAGAGATGCCGGCCGACAAAAGAGAAATTAATGATGCCATTGAAGAGGGTGTTATCCTGCACGAACTGGTTGCGCCTGTTCGCTTTGTCGGAAACGGGGCTATTTCCCGTATTGAATGTGTTAGAATGCAACCCGGTAGTTTTGGCAAAGATGGACGGCGTGTGCCGGTAGTTATTCCCGAGTCCAACTTTATGATGGAGATCGATCTGGCAATTCCGGCCGTGAGCCAGTACTCCGATTTCCCTTTTATTTCGAAAGCGGACGTTGGGATTACCGATTGGGGAACATTTATTGTTGATCCTGATACACAGATGACGACTCAACCCGGAGTTTTTGCGGGGGGCGATGTGGCGCGTGGATCGGATGTTGTAATCACCGCTATCGCAGATGGTAAGAATGCTGCAAAATCGATTGACAAATATCTTGGAGGTAAAGGTAAATTAAATATTGGTGAGCCAATCGAGCTTCCAAACAGGAGACCAGATGAAGGTGATGCTGCTGAACATGAACGACTTCAGATGCGGTACCTCGATCTGGAAGAACGGAAAGGGAACTTTAATGAAGTTCCGCTTGGTTTTCATAAACTGAATGCCATTGCCGAAGCGATGAGATGTTTACAATGTTCAAAACGTTAAACTGATGAAAATCAAATTACTATGATAAATATTACCATCAATAATAAAGTCATTCAGGTTGAAGAAGGAACTACAATATTTGAAGCAGCAAAACAGCATGGTGTTTTAATTCCTCACTTTTGCTACATGGAGAATGTCCACCAGATTGGTTCATGCCGGATCTGTGTTGTTGAAGTGGAAGGTGGGAAAACCCTGATGGCATCATGTGTCACAGAGGTAAAAGAGGGGATGATCGTTCATACAAATTCAGAACGGGTTCGCGATGTCCGGAAAGTGATTTACGAGCTAATGCTCTCGGATCATCCGAAGGAATGCCTTAGTTGCTGGCGAAATCAAAACTGTGAATTACAAGATCTTGGAAATTTAATTCAAATCAGCGAATTCAGATACGAAGGCGCTAAATCAAAGGATATTATTGACACTTCAAGTCCATCCATCGTCCGCGACAGTTCAAAATGTATTCTATGTCGCCGTTGTGTGACGGTATGTAATGATATACAAGGTGTTGGTCTGATGAATCCACATCATCGTGGTTTTTCTACCTTCATAGGACCATCGGAGGACGAACTACTTGGTGAATCGGTTTGTACCAATTGCGTACAGTGTGTATTGGTCTGCCCTGTTGGAGCCCTGAAAGAAAAAGATTCTACAGCAATAGTCTGGGAGGCATTATACGATAAGACAAAAACGATAGTCGTCCAAACCGCTCCTGCTGTGCGGGCAGCGCTTGGAGAAGTATTTGGTTATGAGCCTGGTATGTTAGTGACGGGAAAAATGGCTTCTGCGTTACACGAACTGGGTTTCAATTACGTTTTTGATACCAATTTCGCAGCCGATCTCACAATTATGGAAGAGGGTTCTGAATTTCTCGGAAGGGTAAAAAATGCCATCACTGCACCTGGGAAAAATGACGTTTTGCCGATGATAACAAGTTGCAGTCCAGGCTGGATAAAGTTTATTGAACACCGGTACCCCGATCAGTTATCGAATCTTTCCAGTTGTAAATCACCACATATGATGCTTGGCGCTTTGACAAAAACCTATTTTGCCGAAAAGATGAATATTGATCCCGCAAATATTTATGTGGTTTCGGTAATGCCTTGCACAGCAAAAAAATTCGAGATCACGCGTCCCGAAATGTTTAATAACGGATTAGCCGATGTTGATGCAGTAATAACAACACGTGAGCTGGGACGGATGATTAAAGATGCAGGAATTGATTTCCGAAACTTGCCCGATGGCGAATTTGATAGTCCGTTAGGCCTTTCGTCGGGAGCTGCCGATATCTTCGGAACTACAGGAGGCGTGATGGAGGCTGCATTGCGCACAGTATATGAGTTGGTTACAGGACGTGAACTTCCTGCAAACAATCTTCACATTACTCCTCTTGAAGGATTAGACAGAATTAAAACCGCTGAGTTGAAAATCGAAAATCCTTTACCTGAATTTAGCTTTTTGGCCGAAGTAACAGTCAAAGTCGCTGTTACGAGCGGATTATTAGGAGCCGCAGAGTTGCTTAATGAAATTAAAAAAGGTACAAGCCCCTACCATTTTATTGAAATAATGGGCTGTCCCGGTGGATGTATCAGCGGCGGTGGACAACCACGACCGGTCAATGATGCTATAAGGACGAAACGACTTGAAGCCATTTACAGGGAAGATGAAGGGAAACTATTGCGTAAATCGCATGAAAATCAGGATATCATGATGTTATATCATGATTTCCTTGGTGTTCCTCTCGGCCATAAATCTCATGAATTGCTTCATACCGTTTATACCCGGAGAAGTAAAAATTGAAGTAAAATGAATGTTTGAAATAAAAGTTTTAAGATCTTAATACTCAAATTATTTTCGAATGAATCCAGTTACTGACCTCATTAAAAGCCTTGCTGACCAACATGGCCGAAGCAGGCATAATCTGCTGCCGATTCTTCAGGGAGTCGTTGAACAGGAAAAATACCTTTCCGAATATTCTATGATTGAGATTGCCCGCGAACTTGATCTGCCGGCATCTGAAGTTTACGGTACCGCAACCTTTTATTCTTTTCTCGAATACAAAAAAATGGGCAGGTATATCATTCGTATCTGCAAAACCATTACTTGTTCCATGAAAGGGAAAAATCAGGTTCTGCTCGCCATCCAGGACATGTTAAAAATCGGGGTCGGAGAAACTACCCCCGACGGAACTTTCTCACTGCTTCAAACCAATTGTCTGGGATTTTGCCACAAGGCACCTGCAATGCTTGTGAACAATGAGGTTTTTACTGATCTGACTCCTGAAAAAGTGCGTGAAATATTGAGAATGTATATGAATAAGAAAAAGGAAGGAGGATCATATGACAACTAGTTACCAGCTAAAACGAGCCGATTTCATTTTTAAATATGAAAACGACTGGGAAAAAATATTAAGCAAATGCATCAGCAGGACTCCTCAGGAATTGATTAATGAACTCATTAGTTCAGAGTTAAAGGGCAGAGGTGGGGCCGGATTTCCTACAGGATTGAAATGGAAACTTGCTGCAGAAGTAGTTGATGCAACAAAATATGTCATTTGCAATGCTGATGAAGGCGAACCCGGAACTTTCAAAGATCGTGAAATCCTGTCGATGGTGCCCTATAAAGTGTTGACAGGAATGGCCGTTTGCGGTTATGTGATTGGGGCAAAGGAAGGATACATCTACCTGAGAGGTGAGTACTTTTTTCTACAACCCGAATTGAATAAAGCTATTAGAGAGTTTGAATATTATTGTAAGGGAATCAACCTTGATTTTACCATCCGGATTTTTATGGGCAGCGGGGCATATATCTGCGGAGAAGAAACTGCACTGTTCGAATCGATGGAAGGGAAACGCGGTGAGCCACGGAATAAACCTCCGTTTCCTTCGTCTTACGGTTATATGGGCAAGCCAACTGTAATCAACAATGTTGAAACACTGGCCCATACCTATACTATTTTTAAATACGGAGCCAAGCGGTTTTATGACCTGGGAGTTCAATATTCGCGCGGATCGAAATTGTTTTCTGTTTCAGGTGATACTCCCAAACCGGGAATATATGAACTTGAACTGGGGATGAGCCTGGCCGATTTTGTGGATGAGTTTGGTGATGGTGATACCAAGGCAGTTCAGGTGGGTGGTGCATCCGGTTTTTTGGTCCCGCGTAAGCGGTTCGATGAAACTGCCATCGGGTTTCAGGGCAAACTGACCGGGATTTCATTGCCTACGGGAGGGTCTATGATGCTGTTCAATAGCTCGCGCTCCATGTTCAACGTACTCGACAATTATTTGGAATTTTTCCGCGAAGAATCATGTGGCCAATGTACACCTTGCCGTGTAGGTTGTCAGCAATTGCTAATGGGGATCAAAGCGGTTAAGCGGGGCGAAAAAAACGCAAAGTATCTTGATAAATTGCTTCGTCTGACAGAAACCATGAAATTAACTGCTAAATGTGGTTTGGGACAGTCTGTCGCAAATTCTTTCTCCTCGATTGTTGAAAATTTCAGGGAAGAAATGATTTACTAATTCTGCAAAATTGAACTACCATGGTTAAAAAAATTAAGATAAGTATCAACGGAATTTTTGTTGAAGTAGAAGACGGAACAACTATTCTGGATGCTGCCCGTAAGGCAGGAGTCATCATCCCAACCCTGTGTTTTCACAAAGACCTTTGTATTGCAGGAAATTGCCGGGTTTGTGTGGTCGAAGTTGCCGGACAAAAACGTCTGGCAGCTGCCTGTGCCACGCCTTGTGAAGAAGAGATGGAAATTTTCACCAACTCGTTGAATGTACTTCACTCCCGTAAGCAAATTATTGAACTATTATTATCGGAACACAATGCCGATTGTACCAGTTGTTTTAAAAACGGGAATTGTGAGTTGCAAAAACTGGCATCGGATTATAAAATTCTAAAACAGGATTTTATCAGGCTCGTTCCTTTTAAAAACTACACCATTGATAAATATTCGCCTTCAATTATTAAAGATGACAGCAAATGTATCCGTTGTCAGCGATGTGTGAGGACCTGTGCCGAATTACAAGGTGTCAATGCGTTGACCGTGGCTTACAAGGGTGACCTGATGAAAATAACCACCTTCTTTGAAAAACCTATGAATGATGTGGTTTGCTCCACTTGCGGACAATGCATCAATCATTGTCCAACAGGTGCGCTGGTCGAAAGAAATTACATCGAAAAAGTATGGGATGCAATCTCGGATAAAACCAAACATGTGGTTGTGCAGACAGCCCCGGCAGTGCGGGTAGGACTTGGAGAAGAACTTGGTTTGGGTCAGGGAGTCCGGGTTACAGGTAAAATGGTGGCAGCTTTAAAACGATTAGGTTTCGATGCAGTGATGGATACCGATTTTACTGCCGATCTGACCATCATGGAAGAGGGAACTGAATTACTTATGCGATTGAAAGCGGTATTGGTTGATCATGATCCCGCGGTTAAACTTCCCATGGCAACCTCGTGTTCACCCGGATGGATCAAGTACATTGAACATCTGTTTCCTGATTATCTTGATCACCTTTCAACCTGCAAGTCGCCGCAACAAATGTTTGGTGCACTGGCAAAAACCTATTATGCCAAAGCCCGGAACCTCGATCCTGAAACGATTGTTTCCGTTTCAATAATGCCATGTACCGCCAAAAAGTTTGAAGCTGCACGCCCCGAAATGCATGACAGCGGCTATCGCGATGTTGATTATGTACTGACAACCCGCGAACTGGCCATCATGATAAAACAGGCCGGTATCGATTTTATGAAACTTGACGATATGCATTTCGACCGGCTGATGGGCGAATCGACAGGCGCAGCTGTTATTTTTGGAGCCACAGGTGGTGTTATGGAAGCAGCGCTACGTACAGTTTATGAACTGGTTACGGGGCGCGATGTGCCTTTCGAAAACCTGAATATTACACCGGTTCGCGGAATGGATGGAGTCAAGGAAGCTTCGATCAAAATTGAAAATCCTTTGAAGGAATGGGCATTTCTGGATGGCGTTGAATTGAAATGTGCCGTCGCACATGGCCTGGTCAATGCTAAGAAAGTGATGGATTCGATTATTTCAGGCCAGGCCAATTATCATTTTATCGAGTTTATGGCTTGTCCCGGGGGCTGTCTGGGTGGTGGTGGTCAACCTATTCCAACCAGTCCCGAAATTCGCCTAAAACGTGCCAAAGCCATTTATGCCGAAGACGAAGGGATGCCGCTCCGGAAATCACATCAGAATCCGGAAATCATAAAGATTTACAAGGATTTTCTTGGAAAACCATTGAGTGAAAAATCGCATCATCTTTTACACACACAATACACGGCGAGGAAAAGATATTAAAGTATGGGCGAAAGAATGAATAATATGAGGAAAAAAATATTTGTATTTCTATTTGATGGATTTTCTGATTGGGAAATTTCATTTTTCACTCCGGAAATAAATAAAAGTGAGCAATTTGATTTGGTTTATTTTTCTAAGGATGGGAGCCTAATAACCTCAATGGGTGGATTACATATTACACCAACAACCTCGCTTAATGAATTAAAAATTGAGGATATAGATATGTTGATTCTTCCTGGTGGTACAGCCTGGGAAAAAGGAGAAAATGCAGAGATTGAGAAATTAACAAAAAGTGTATTTGAAAAAGGAAAACCAATTGCTGCAATCTGTGCTGCGACTGCCTATCTCGGACAATTAGGATTATTGAATGGGTTGAAACATACCAGTAATGACTTGAATTATTTAAAAGGAATTGCTCCGAAATACTATGGAGAAGAGAATTATCAAAACTCATTAGCAGTGACAGACAGAAATATAATTACTGCGAAAGGAATTGCTCCAATTGAATTTGCCAGAGATATTTTTAAGACAATTGGATTATTTAGCGATGATTATATTGAAAGATGGTTTCAATTGTTTAAAAACGGAATTTGGAGTGAATAAAAGCCGAACACACAACAATGTATTTACAAAATATGATAGACGGTTTAAAATCTCCAATTAATTCATCTTTTTACAAAAGACCTTTATGGTTTTGGAAACCTTGAAAAGTGAGCGGGTGACTGTTCCGGTTATGAATAGTCACCCGTTCACTTTGGGCACAAAATAAATATGGTTGTTTTGTTTTTGATCTTCCATCGCTGCTAAGGTTTGGGGTTGAAAATAAGGTTTGGCAAAACCGGACAATAAAAACCTTATTCCCGTTTTCTTAACCTTGGTAGAAAATCCATTTCCCTCTCGCATTTCAATTAATATTCAATTGGTTATTTGCTATTCCTCTTTTTAAAACCTAATTTTTGGGAAACGTTAAATAAAACACTATTACGTTATGCCCATTGCTTTAAGAAAAAAATGGGATTGATTATACAGATTAACACCGGGCATCACCAGCGGGGATGAAGCGCAACGAAATCCCTGCCCGTTCCTTGAGCATAACCTTGTTAGACATCCTATTTCCGGAGAATCAGTTTTTTGAAGGTTGCTTTCACTCCGGTAGGCAGTACGCACGAAAGAAACCGACGTACTATCATCTTCACCTTGAAAATAAGAATATCGAACTCGCTGATGTTCTTGCACCGTTTGAGCGTGATTATGGAGAACAACTTATAAGCTTCGAGATTTTTCTCGGTAAAAGAAACAGGTTTATGCGCCTTTACAAATACTCCAGGCATTGAAGGATCTTTTTCATTCGCCTCGATCGATAGATCAGCAAATATCACATCCATATCATCTACCTCATACCGCCAAAAGTCGAACGGGTAACCATGGTATCCAAATCCCTTAGACCTAGTCGTCAAGATTAGTGTCCCATTTGGTTTCAGAACATTCTTCAAGTTGGAGGCTGCATTACGCCAGTTGCGAACATGTTCGAACAGCTCATTACAGATAACTACATCGAAGCTCTCTTTTCCATAATGAGAAATTAAATCGTTGATATCACATATCTCATCGACACCCGGACCATTCATAATGTCAACACCCAAGTAGCTCAAAGGTCCAATATCTTCAACAACTGCCCTGAGCGAACCATTGACGTCAAATGCTCCAACTTCGAGGACCTTCTTCTTTGTTACTTCGTCGCGGGAAAGTTGAGACTTTCCAAACTGGATACAGGCTAAATTGCACATAAGCTCTCCCTTAATGATGTTGTCTATCGCTCGTTAGACTTTTGTTAAACAAATTAGTTATTAAATAGTTACATAATAACTGTTCTGTGTAAATACTGCAAAATAAAACTCTTAAACTTTATAAAAATAAAATAAAAAAATGACCAAACCAAAAAAAATATCGGAACAGGTCAAAGACCAGATAAAATTACGTCATTGCAACCATAGAACGGAAGACTCTTGACTATTAATGAAGAAAAAAAGCAAAAGGGCATAACAATGCATAAATTTAATTGGGGTGTAAGTGACATCTTTAAAGGGCTTACAAGTAATCAAGGTCAGTGTAACCTGATAGGAAAGGTGCTTCGAAATCGGCAACTAACCATATCGTCAACCGTTGACCGATCTGCTTATTTTTAATCGCCTTAATTATTGCGCGATTAAAAATCGCGAGACCGGATGATAAACGGTTTAAAATCTGCAATTAATTCATCTTTTTACAAAAGACCTTCATGGTTTTGGAAATCTTGAAAAGTGAGCTGGTGACTGTTCCGGTTATGTATAGTCACCCGTTCACTTCTGGTACAGATTAAATAAGGTTTGGCAAATCAGGGCAACAAAAACCTTATTCCTTTTTTCATACAATTCCGCTATTTATATCTAAATATAGTATCTTTGATACATGATTACCAAGAATGACATATTATTAAAGTTGAAAGAGTTAAAACCAACTCTTCATAAGGAGTTTTCTGTAAAGGAAATTGGATTGTTTGGTTCCTTTTCAGATGGAACCTTTAATGATGAAAGTGACATTGACATATTGGTTGAATTGGAGAGACCAATAGGCTGGAAATATTTTTCCCTTGAATTATACCTTGAAAAGATCTTTAATAGAAAAATAGACCTTGTAACCAAGAATGCATTAAAAGATCAGATTAAAGATCGAATACTTAAACAGATTAATTACGTATAGCTTGAAAAGGGAAGACCGCACATATATTATGTATCTTGAAGATCTTCTTCTAGCGATGAATCGTATCGCGGAATATATTGAAGGAATGTCTTTTATAGATTTTAAAAGGGATTACAAGACAGTTGATGCGGTTATAAGAAATTTTGAAATAATCGGAGAAGCCGCAAAAAATATATCTTCAGAGATTAAAGAAAAACATGCAGAAGTCCCCTGGGCTGAAATGTATTTATTACGAAATAAAGTCTCCCATGAATACTTTGGGATTGATTATGAAATAATTTGGGATGTGGCATTACATTATTTGCCTGACAATAAGAACCAAATCGAGAATATTCTACTGCTTGAAAAGTAGGCAAAGGGCATAACAAAATAAATAAGGTTGGTTTGTTTTTGATCTTCCATTGCTGCTACGTCCCCTCGATTTTGGGATCGAACTTCAAAACAGATAACTTTGTGATTTAATAATATTATGAATTTACAATGTAATTGCTTAAATGATAAGAGATTTAATAGGATTGATTTCGGAATAATTCCACCGAAGGTGGATAAATAATAATGACCCCCAATTTTTATTGGGGGTTTTCGCACGACTACTAAACCGCAACCCGAAACGGGTTGAATTAAATGTTATTCGACGAAACACCACTTTAAAATTATTGCACGATATTTTGTAACTCTCAGATTATTAAATTATTTATTGACAAATCTTATGCCATGTCAAGTTATCGTCAAATCCTTTACCACCTTACTTTTCATACCCGGAACAGTGAAAAAG
>JAPLDR010000141.1:0-22842 GCA_026391655.1 Bacteroidia bacterium
TTTTTTTTTTTTTTCAGATTTGATGATTTTTAATGATTGCGAAGTCCCGTTTTCGTTGATTGCTTCGATGGTAAAATAGTAGGTCAAATCTTTGTCCATTGCTTTGAACCAATATTCGTTAGCGCCATAAACCATGATGCAGTTGTACATTTTATCAGGAGCTGTTCCCACAAAAATATTATAACCATAGGCATTGTCAACGGGCGTCCATTTTAGCCAGGCACTACGTTTATCTTTTTCGGTTCGCAGGACGATAAAATTCTTCACGGAATCTGGTTTACTGCCATGTCCTGTTCCAAAAATACAGAAGCCACTAATCGCAAATTTCCCGGTTGGAACATGTATATTCTCCAATTTGACATAGTGTGCTTCGACAGGTTTTTGCAGTTCTACATATTCGTGTGGTACATCGGTGGTATTTTTGCTTTTATCAGTCAAAAGCATCCATTTTTTTCCATCAACGGAAAACCAGAGTTTGTACTGATGGAAGATATTTGTTTGCTTTCCCAAAAAAGTGGCATCCTGATCGGCATAATTGAGCTGTATAGCCCTGACAGTAACTATCGCCCCTAAATCGGAGGTAATCCATTCGCCAGCCTTATCAGTTGCAGCACACCAGTAAGTTTTGATATTCTCGTCAACTGCATAATTGGCATTGTAACCGCCAAATGAAGAGGAAACGGCAACCGGTTTATTATAATTGAGCAACATCCATCCTGTAAAGCGGCCCGCAAGATGATCCGCTTTTCCGTCGGGCAGATATAGTGGATAATCGCCAAAAGCAGTATTACAATACATTACATCATCTCTATCAAAACCGGCCGGCCACAAACCAATCCTTCGTTCAAAATTATTCTTTACTGAAATGGCCAATGTGCTGACATGCCAATAGTTATCCCATTTATCCATGAAGGTTGCGCCATGCCCGGCTCCACGAACAAAACCACCCGGTTTGTAGGAAAATGGCATTGGCTGATGTGTAAATCCGCCAAGCGGCTGATCGGAAACAGCTACACCGTCGGCATATCCGCTAAACTCTGTTCCGGGGGCCCCGTATTGCAGGTAATATTTGCCATTATGTTTGGTCATCCAGGCACCTTCGAGGAATGGATTTAAAAACGTATTGTCCGAATATTCGCCGAAACGTTGCCATCCGTAGCGTTCATCATTCAATAGCAAAAGCTCTTTTCGTGTACCGACCGGAGCAAATGTTTTCCGGTTAACTTCAATACCATAAATCGGATAGGTGTTGCTGCTGCCATTATACATATACAATTTTCCATCATCATCGGTAAAAAAATCGGGATCCCATCCACCGATCGCGAAGGAATCGACAGCTTCTTTCCATTCGTTGGCTTTTGGATTGGTACTCATCCAGATCGGAAAATTGGTTGAGTAGGTTGATCCAAAGACAAGCATGGTATCGTTCTGTACCCAAACAGCCGGAGCACAGAGGTCGTCATACACTTTATGGTACGGCTTGAGGAAAGACTTTGACACGAAATTCCAATGGTTTAAATCGGAACTCCACCAATATCCCCGTTGATTTGTTGAAAAAAGATAATAATCGCCTTTATATGTGACAATTACAGGATCGGCTGTGGCTCTGTGTTTACCCGATTCTGTGAAATTGGGAATTGGACAATAGCCGTAATCAAGATTGATTGGATTGCAGTAGGTTTTTTGCGCAGAGGCATTTGACGAAAGAATAAGCAAAACAATTACAACAAACAAACCACGTAAATTCTTCATGCGAAGTTTAATTTTATACCTGTAAAGATAATTATTCACTTCTTCAAAAACTAATTAATGGTACAAAAAAGGGGAAAGGTAAGTTGCAGAATATCAGCAAAATTACAATAGTCAAAAGCAAAATTTTAAGATGCTGACAGAACAAACAATAAGAAATTAATATCTTTGTTAAGCTTCCTGAGATTTTGGGATCTGTTCGAAACAAACAATTGTTGTCGTTTCAATTATTTAGGAAAAAAACTTAAACCTCCCATATGAGAACCATTATTTTATATTGTCTTATTATTACTTGTTTTTTCTGTCTGAATGCATGCAGCAGCAAAAACAACCCTGTTGAATTAAAAACCAATTCTGTTTTTCAATACTCTACATTAAGTGCTTTGCTCGAAGGTGTTTATGATGGAGAAATGACAATCGGAGAATTGAAAAAACACGGGAATTATGGTATCGGAACTTTTAATGCGCTTGATGGTGAATTGGTTTTGTACGAAGGCGAATGTTATAAAGTGACCTCAGATTCTAAAGTTGTAAAGGTCAGTGATTCAGAGAAAACCCCTTTTGCAGCAGTTTGTACATTCGTACCTGATACCGTAATTCATATAGATCGTGCTTTAAAACTGAAAGAGCTTGAGCTCTATGTTGATAGCGTAGTGCCTTCAAATAATTTGCTGTATGCCTACAAAATTTCAGGAAGTTTTGATTCTATCGTAATTCGAAGTGTTCCTAAACAGGAAAAACCGTATAAACGACTCATTGAAGCCTATAAGGCGCAGGGAATCTACACTTTCACACATCAGGATGGGATTCTGTTTGGTTATAAATTCCCGAAATATTTAAAAGATGTGAATATGGACAATTATCACCTCCATTACCTTTCTACAGACAAAAGTAAAGGAGGACATTTGTTGAATTGCATTTTGTCACGTGGTAAAGTTTCAGTGGCGTACATACGGTATTACAGCTTGCAACTTCCTGATAATATATATTTTAACACAGCAACCCTAACCAATACAAAATCTGAATTACTAAAAATAGAAGGTGGTAAAAAGTGATTTTAAATTCTGGAAAATAACATATCTTTGATAAATATTGCTAATAATAAAAACACAAGATATGTTTACAATTAGGCAGATGTTTATTTCGGGTCATTGCAGACCAGAAAGCAAATTAAGTCGAATTTCAGCCATTATAATTCACTGGACCGCAAATTTAAGTCCAAAGGCCGGGGCAGTAGCGAACAGAAACTATTTCAGTTCGAGTCCGGTTGGTAAAGACGGAAAGCCAATTTATGCTTCAGCGCATTATATTGTAGATTCTACTTGTATTGTTCAATGCTTACCTGACGATGAGGTTGGCTATCATGTAGGAAGTAAAACTTATAAACCGGAAGGAGTAAGGATAATGGGAAGTACCGGTAGTCCAAACTACGTTTCTATTGGAATAGAAATGTGCGTGAATAGCGATGGAGATTTTAATATTACCAGAGCGCAAACAGTTGAACTGACCAGATTTTTAGCTCATAAATATAATGTTGAGAGGAATAACATTTTGCGTCATTTTGATATTACCGGTAAAGATTGTCCACAAATGATGATTGACAATCAAGTATGGAATTCCTTTTTAGATGAAGTTTTTTCGGTAAGTATACAGTTTGGGGTGAATGCCTCGCAATTGAATATCAGAAAAGGGCCTGGTATCAGCTTCAGCATAATTGGAACACTGAAGAAGGGTGATATCGTAACGGCGATCGAAACAAATGGAAAATGGACAAAAATTGCTACTGAACAGTGGGTTAGTTCAGTCTATTTAACACTCGTTTAAAATTACAGTTTTCAAAAAGCATCAAAAATTCTTAAAGACAGAGTAATAGGTCAATACACCAGCTCTTTGTGGAACTCAAGTTATAAATAGGCAAAATAAAAAGGGATCCCCATTCCGGAGATCCCTTTTTTTATCTATATAGTCACTTACACTTTATAGTATTGTTCCCAGCCTTTACGCGGTGGAAGTCCGACTAAAAGTTCATTTGCCAGTTTATTATTGGTGATGTTCTTTGAATCTCTGTCGAACACAAGCTTGGTGTTCAGTTTTTGTGCCATCACACCCAGTGAGAATATCTGGCTTAAAGGACCGGCAATCTCGAAAGGAGAACGGGTTTTTTCCTCCCCTTTGCAAGCTTTAAGGAAGTTGGCATAATGGTTCGAAGGGCTTTTAGGCACTTCAGGAAGTTTTGATTCCATCTCTTTTGCTTTTTCTGCGGGGATGATCGATAAGGTGCTGCCATGTGAGCCACCTTTAAAGGTAAGTTCCTTGCTGTAAATAATCTTACCAGGGTTCAGTTTGGCAGGTTGAATTTTACCTGTATTTGTTGGCGGAATATTAGGATCCAATTCCGATACGCCATATCCGGCGGGAACAGATGGAATATTATTTACCCCATCGTACCAGGTAATATCGAGTGGTGGCATTTTTCCACGTTCAGGGAATCTGAATAAAATGGTTGAAGACTGGGGATAGAAAAAAGGATTATGACCTTCCGCTTTCAGCATACTCACTTCGTAAGGAAGTCCCAGATTCAGGAACTGATGGGCGGTGTCAATAATATGAGCACCCCAATCGCCCAGAGCGCCTAAACCAAAATCATACCAACAGCGCCATTGTCCGTTGACAAAATCCTTGTTATAGTCGTGTTGCTGAGTTACTCCCAGCCAGATATCCCAATCGAGTGTTCCCGGAATTGGCTCAGCAGGAGGGAAACTTTTAATATTGGTATCCCAGCCATGCCAGCGACGGGCTGAGTTCATATGAGCGGTAATGGCGGTCACATCTTTAATAATTCCGGCTTCGGTCCATGCTTTAAATTGAAAATAGTTCGCTTCGGAGTGCCCCTGATTCCCCATTTGGGTAACAACTTTATCGTGTTTTTTGGCAGCCTTCATCATCAACTCAATTTCGTTGAAAGTACGAGCCATAGGTTTTTCGACATAAACATGTATTCCTAAGCCCATTGCCATCATCACAATCGGGAAATGCGAATGATCGGGAACACCCACAGAAACGGCTTCAATTTTACTGCCCATTTTGTCGAACATTGTCCTGAAATCCTGGAAACGTGGTACATCAGGGAATTTTTCGAGTACTTTCAGCGTGTGCGGAGCTCCCATATCGACATCGCAAAATGCCACAATGTTAGCCAAGCCGGTGTTAAATAAGGACATAACATCCGATCCGCCCTGGTTTCCTATTCCGATACAGGCAAGATTGACCCGTTCACCGGCATTTGTAAGTTCCGGTGCAGGTGCAGTTTTGCCCGACGCTTTAGTCCAAATAGTTGGAAGCACAGTTGCTGCCGAAAGCAAAAGGGCATGTTTTAGAAATGATCTGCGCGAATTTTCATTTGAGTTCATTTGCTTATTTTATTAAGTTGTTATTTCGATGCGGTGATAATCATGTTAAGAATAATCATCATAAATATCCGGACGAATGACAAAAATAATCAAACAACAAAACAAACCATGGTTTTTAGAAAAGAATCTGTTTGAAAATTAAGGTGTTTTAACCATTTCTAAAATACTTACTCAACAATAAACGCTTGTTTAGTACTATGTTAATTTGAACAAATGTGAATCATTGAACGTTATAAAAACAGATTAGAACTAGCCGGAATAAGTTATGATTGTTACAAAAGAATTCAACATTGCAGGAATGCAATGTAGTAGGTACGAAACGATTATTGAAGAGGCTGTAAACCAAATCGATGGTGTTTATTATATAAAAACTGATTACCTTAAAGCCACGATTAAGGTCAGATTTGATCCAAATAAAACCAGTTTAGCAATGATATGAAATCTGTTCATCCATGTTGTCAGGAGCAGGTTGATCAAAAATAGTATTTTAATATTTATCTTTAGGTACATCTTATTTTAGAAATAGCAAGACAAATACCAACGTACCTTCAGGTACGTAATATTTATAGCAAATGGTCAATATCAAAAGTTCTGTCATGCCTGTTACAGGCTTAACATGTGTCAATTGTGCATCGGCAATTGCCACGAACGTACGCAAGCTTCCGGGTATTTCAGAGGCTAATGTCGATTTTGCCAGTGAAAAACTAACCATCTCCTTTGATCCTGCCCTGATCAGCGAAAAAGAGATTATTACCTGTGTCCGTAGGATCGGTTATGGTGTGGCTACGGGTAAGATCGAACTACCTGTTACTGGTCTTCAGGATAATACCGATGCTTTGACATTGGAGAAAATACTTACCAAACAAAGCGGTTTGATTGCAGTAAGCGTTAGTTACGGGACTGAACGTGCAACAATGGAATATATCCCTGGAATGACAAGTATTGCCGAACTTGCCAGCGTGATACGCTCAGCGGGTTTCGATATTGTTCAGGCCGGTGATACTGAAGAAATCGAGGACGTAGAAACTAAAATACGAACATCTGAACTCAGCAAACAAAAAAAATTGCTCATCGTTGGACTTGTTTTTACGGTGCCACTCATTATTTTCAGCATGATGCGCGACTTTCGCGTAGTTGGTTTCGAATACGACCAATTTGCAATGCTTTTTGCGGCGACTATCGTCCAGTTTGTGGTAGGCTGGCAGTTTTATGTTGGGGCATTCAAAAGCCTTCGCTTTGGTAGCGCAAACATGGATGTATTAATCATGATGGGTTCATCAGCTGCCTATTTTTCAAGTCTCTGCGTCACTGTGGGTATAATAGACAGTCCTAATGTTTATTTCGAAACCGGAGCTGCTATTATCACGCTTATCAGACTCGGCAAGTACCTCGAAACACGCGCCAAAGGAAAAACATCAGAAGCTTTGAAAGCACTGATGGGATTACGCGCTAAAACAGCATGTGTGGTACAGAATGGAACCGAAATTGAAATTAGCATTGAGCAGGTAGTTGTTGGTGACACAATAGTAGTGCGCCCGGGAAGTAAAGTACCTGTTGATGGAATTATTATTGAAGGCCACTCGGCTTTTGAAGAATCAATGATTACGGGCGAGTCGATGCCTGTCAGCAAAGGTCCCGGCGATGAAGTGATCGGTGCAACGATCAACCGTGAAGGATTGATCAGATTCGAAGCAACCAGGATCGGCAAGAAGACCACTTTGTCACAGATTGTAAAACTAGTGCAGGAAGCACAGGGAAGTAAAGCTCCCATTCAGAAATTAACCGACGAAATCGGTAAGTATTTCGTTCCAATCATCATCGGCATTGCGTTATTTACATTCTTTGGCTGGTTGTATGTTGCTCATATCGATTGGACCGGTGCGATGATTAATGCAATTGCGGTACTCGTTATAGCCTGTCCATGTGCAATTGGTCTGGCTACACCAACAGCCGTCATGGTAGGCACATCAAAAGGAGCTGAAAATGGTATTCTCTTCAAAAACAGCGAAATACTTGAACGAGCCGGAAGGGTAAACGTTGTTGTGCTTGATAAAACCGGCACCATTACCCGGGGAGAACCGGAAGTAACCGATATTATTGCACTGGATGATCAGAATACCGACGAAATTCTTCGTCTTGCTGCAAGTGCTGAACGCGGTTCGGAACATCCCATAGGCCAGGCGATCGTAAAAGCGGCACAGGATAAAGGGCTTCGGCTTGTCGATCCTCAACAATTCCGCGCGTTTGGTGGCTTTGGCATTCGTGCTGATGTGGATAAGCAAACCATCCTGATTGGTAATCTAAGGATGATGCAAAATGAAGGTATCGTCCTTGATGCACTACATAATGATGTTATCAGGTTGCAATCTGAAGGAAAGACTGCGATGATTTTAGCTGTCAGGCTTGTAGATAGCGACAAACCGGCACTGCCAATCGGAATAATAGCAGTTGCTGATACAGTGAAACCCGGAGCAAAAGTGGCCATATCAGAATTACGTCAACTGGGTTTGGATATTGTAATGATTACGGGCGATAACCAGTACACTGCTGATGCGATTGCGAGACAAGTAGGTATTGACCGCGTAATAGCTGAAGTTCTGCCGGGAGAAAAAGCCGATGCAATAAAGAAAATACAATCCTCCGGCACTCTGGGTAATTTTGCTCATCCTGTGGTTGCCATGGTGGGCGATGGCATCAACGATGCTCCGGCACTCGCACAAGCCGATGTTGGTATTGCCATCGGAACCGGAACCGATATAGCGATGGCAACCGCAGGTATTACGCTGATTAGTGGCGATTTGTCGGGGATTGGTCGGGCCATTTCCTTATCCCGTGGCACTTCGCAAACCATAGTTCAGAATCTGATCTGGGCCTTATTCTACAATGTGGCATTGATTCCCATTGCTGCCTATGGATTACTTAGCCCCATGTTCGCGGCAGGAGCCATGGCATTCAGCTCAATTTTTGTGGTGACCAACAGTCTCCGTTTGCGGGCTTACAAAGTGCAGACATTTGCTCCGAAAAAAACGATTTTACGTCAATCTTTGGAACTGTTACCCCGTATTATTGCACCGGCAGTGGCATTGACTATCCTTATAATAGGGCCAATGATCTTTATGCCAGGTAATAATATGGAAATCCGGGGCGCAAACCCTGGAAATATGACGCCATTTTTGATGATGGTTATGGCTCTGTCGAATGCCATTATTGCCATTTCGTACGCTTCCATTCCTTTTTTCCTGATCGTTTTTATCAGAAAGCGTAAGGATATGCCATTTACATGGATCATTTTACTCTTTGGACTGTTCATCCTGGCCTGTGGTACTACCCATATATTTCATGTGATCGGTCTTTGGGTTTCTGTGAATTGGTGGCAGGCAACGGTGGATGCTTTCTGTGCGCTTATTTCGCTTGCAACTGCCATTGTTGTATGGCCTTACCTGCCCAAAATCTTATCTATTCCAAGTCCTAAACAATTGAAAATGGTCAACGACGAACTGCGGATAGAGAAGGATAAGCTTCTTTTCACACAGAGCGAGTTGCATAAGGCTTATGATGAAGTTGAACATCGCGTGAAAGAGAGAACTGAAGAAATATTGATAGCCAATAAGTTACTTCTGGAAGAGATCAACGAACGCAAGAAGGCTGAGGAAGCCCTGCAGCTTAGTGAAGAATATTTCAGAAATATATTCGAGTATTCTACGGTGGGAAAATCCATTACAACCTTAGATGGGAAGCTAAAAACCAATAAGGAATTTTGCAGGATTCTGGGCTATTCCAATGATGAATTATCCACAATGAAGTGGCAGGAAATAACATATCCTATTGACATTGAAACAAATCAAAAAATTATTGATTCTATTATATCCGGTGAGTACTTATCCAGGCGCTGGGAAAAGCGATACATTCATAAGAACGGACATATAGTTTGGGTTGATGTAAGTACTGTTTTACAGCGTGATAATGAAAATAGACCGCTTTACTTTATTACGACAATTCAGGATATTACCAAGCGCAAGCGAGTAGAGAAAGCGTTGAATTCAAGCGAGCAAAAGTATCGCAGTATATTTGAGAATGTACAGGATGTGTATTATGAAACTGTTTTAGATGGCACGATAATCGAATTAAGTCCTTCGATCAAGGTCGTTTCGAAAGGACAATATCATCGGGCGGATTTGATAGGGAAATCGATGTACGAATTTTATAGCGACACAAAAGTTCGCGATACGTTGATAGCGACAATGCGGAAAACCGGAAGTGTGAATGATTTCGAAGTCCAACTCAGGAACCGCGATGGTTCATCTATCTATTGTTCTATTTCTGCAAAAATATGTTTAAATGCTGAAGGACAAATAGAAAAAATCATTGGAAGCATGCACGATATCACCGACCGCAAACAAGCCGAAGATACAATAATAAAGGAACGCACTTTACTTCGAACATTGATTGATAACCTTCCAAACGGCGTTTTTGTAAAAGACACAGCATACCGTAAAGTGATTTTTAATCCGATGCATGAAAATTGGATCAAAAGTCATATTAAGCACCTGGGTTTAAATTCTGATATTGATCTCATGGGCAAAACTGATTACGAGGTTTTCCCTATAGAATTGGCAGAAAAATATTTTATTGATGATCAGAAAGTTGTTGTAGATGGTTTAACATTATTAAACCAGGAAAGAATCGGTTGGGACAACGATGGTAACCAAATTTGGATGCTAATTTCTAAGATACCTTTACAGGACAATAATGGTAAAATCACGGGAATGCTTGGAGTTACAACCGATATCACTGAACGCAAACTGGCAGAAATATCATTGCGTGAGAGTGAGAAAAAATTGAGAGAAGCTCAGGAAATGGCACATTTGGGTTTCTGGAGCTGGGACGTTAAGACAGGCGATGTTGAATGGTCTGATGAAGTTTATAAAATATTTTCCCTCAATCCAAACGAATTCACCCCACAAATTGATTCAATACTTGCTTTATCGCCATGGGCAGAGGACCATCAGCGCGACCAGGAGTTAATCAATAGGGCGATCGAAAAACATGAACCTGGTTCCTATGAACAAAATTTTCTTCGTCCGGATCAGAGTATTGGGCACTACTATTCAACTTTTCAGGGTAACTATGATGAAAATGGCGATCTCATTTCGATTGTTGGGACTGTGCTTGATATTACCAAACGAAAACTTACTGAATTGGCTCTGCGCGAAAGCGAAGAACATTTCCGAAAGGTCTTTGAAGAAGGGTCAATGGGCATGGCAATGGCCAATCTGACCGACGGTCATTTCACCAGTGTCAATAGAGCTTTCTGCGATATGCTGGGATATACGGAAGAAGAGTTGAAGCGGCTTACGTTCATGGATGTCACTCATCCCGATTATCGCACCCAGGACATTGAAGCGGTCAGGAGAATGCGGGAAGGACAAATTCCGAAACACAATACTGAGAAGAGATACCTGAAGAAAAACGGTGATGTGATCTGGGGAATGCGGGCTCTGACGAGAATCAGCAGCTCAGATGGCAAGTCATTCTACGCCCTGGCGATGATAAATGACATTACCGAACGCAAAAAAGCAGAGGAAGATCTACTGGTAAGTGAACGTCAGCTTTCTATAATATTTGAGACTGTGGGAGATATAATATATCACCTGGCAGTCGAAGCCGAAGGAATTTATCGTTTTATTTCTGTCAATAGAGCATTCTTAAACGTTACAGGTCTGAAAGAGGAAATGATTGTCGGGAAATTGGTGAACGAAGTTATCCCTCAACCCTCCCTAAAGATGGTTCTTGAAAAATATAGGCAGGCAATTAAAGAAAATTCAATTATCCGTTGGGAAGAAGTTTCTGAATATCCGTCCGGACGTTTAATCGGCGATGTGAGTATTGCCCCTGTTGTAGACAAAAATGGTCAATGTACCCATCTGGTTGGTTCAGTCCATGATATTACCGACCGCAAGCTGGCAGAAGAAACCATATTAAATGAAAGAACTTTGCTCAGAACATTGATAGATAACCTGCCAAGTGGTGTTTTTGTAAAAGATAAAGAATACCGGAATGTGATTTTTAATCCGGTGCATGAAAATGGGGTCAAAGGTCATTTGAAATATCTGGGTTTAAATTCTGATATTGATATACTTGGCAAAACTGATTTCGAGGTTTTTCCAAAAGAACTGGCTGAAGAATATTTCATTGATGATCAGAAAGTTGTCGCTGAGGGTTCAACATTATTAAACGAAGAAAGAATCGGTTGTGACAATCAAGGTAATCGAATTTGGTTATTCGTTTCTAAAATACCGTTACAGGACAATAACGGTAAAATCACGGGAATGCTTGGAGTAACAACCGATATTACCGACCGCAAGCTGGCAGAAGAAACCATAATAAAGGAACGCACTTTGCTCAGAACTTTAATAGATAACCTGCCGAACGGTGTTTTTATAAAAGATAAAGAAAACCGAAAAATCATTGTCAATCCTCTGCATGAGAATGAAGTCAAAGGACATTTAAAAAAACTGGGCTTAAATTCTGATATTGATATACTTGGTAAAACTGATTACGAGGTTTTCCCAAGAGAACTGGCAGAAAAATATTTCATTGACGACCAGAAAGTAGTCAGAGATGGCTCAGCGTTATTAAACAATGAAGGAATCGGTTATGACAATGATGGTAACCAAATCTGGTTGCTTGTTTCTAAAATACCGTTACACGACAATAACGGTGAAATCACTGGAATGCTTGGAGTAACAACCGACATCACCGACCGCAAGCAGGCAGAAGACACTGTATTAAAGGAACGAACTTTGCTCAGGACATTGATAGATAACCTACCGAGTGGTGTTTTTGTGAAAGATAAAGAATACCGGAAAATTATTGTCAATCCGTTGCATGAAAATGGGGTTAAAGATCATTTAAAATATCTGGGTTTAAATTCAGATATTGATATACTTGGTAAAACCGACTACGAGGTTTATCCCAAAGAACTGGCAGAGAAGTATTTCATTGATGATCAGAAAATTGTCGGAGAGGGTTCAGTATTATTAAACAATGAAGAAATCGGTTGCGACAATCATGGTAACCAAATCTGGTTGCTTGTTTCTAAATTACCTTTACGGGATAATAACGGTGAAATCACGGGAATGCTTGGAGTAACAACGGATGTCACTGAACGTAAGCTGGCAGAAGAAGAAATCCATAAACTCAACGAAACATTGGAACAACGCGTAATTGAACGTACTGCCCAACTCGAAGCTGCTAATAAGGAACTTGAAGCATTCTCCTATTCAGTATCACACGATTTACGGGCACCATTACGCCATATCAGTGGATTTATTGATCTTTTCCTTGAAAACAAAACGGCAGAATTAACCGATGAAGAACTTGGCTACCTTAAAACTGTAACCAATTCAGCCAACCAGATGGGAGAATTAATCGATGCTTTACTCTCTTTTTCAAGGCTTAATCGGGCAGAACTTCAAAAAAAGCCAATCGACACAATGCAAATAATACAGCATGGATTACAAATTTTCCAGGCAGAAATTAAGGCACGCGCTATTGAAATAAAAATAGACCCACTTCCTGATTCCTACGGCGATTATCACCTCATTGGTCAGGTTTGGACTAACCTGATATCTAATGCTATTAAATACACCGGGAAAAAAGAAAAAGCCATCATTGAAATTGGCAGCTTTGTTGAAAACAACGAAGATGTCTTCTTTGTTAAGGATAATGGTGCTGGTTTTAATATGAAATATGTTGACAAATTGTTTGGAGTTTTTCAACGCCTTCACAAGTCACGTGATTTTGAGGGTATTGGGATTGGGCTGGCCAATATTAAGCGGATTATCACACGTCATGGTGGCCGCTGCTGGGCTAAAGGCGAACCAGACAAAGGGGCAACATTTTATTTTAGTTTACCAATGTTATGATAATGGTGCTAATTCTTTTATAGTAAAGCCGGTCAATATCAATGATTTTATGGAAGTTGTAAAAGAACTTGGGCAATATTGGGTGGTGATAAACGAACTGCCTGTATAATTATTAAAGTTTGAACTAATAGCAAAGAACAAATGGAAAGTGCAATCAGGATTCTTCATCTCGAAGATAACTTATCAGATTCTCAATTGGTACGATCGGCGTTAAAGAGAGCAAATGTTAATTTTGAATACTTTTTGGCTGATAACGAAAAAGATTTCATATCCGCTCTCGAAAATCAAAAAATCGACCTTATTTTGTCCGACTACCACCTGCCTGACTATAGTGGTTCGGAAGCTTTGCTGTTTGCAAAAAATAATTACCAGCACCTTCCTTTTGTTTTTTTAAGTGGAACAATGGGCGAAGAGGTAGCCATTGAATCGTTGCTGAATGGTGCAACCGATTATGTACTCAAAAATAGAATGGGACGTCTCGTATCGGCTATTCATCGGGCTTTCAATGAAGCGCAGGCTCAAAAAGCACGGTTCAAGGCCGAAGAAGATCTTCACCAATCGGAAGAAAATTTCCGTCATTCAATTTCAGAATCTCCTTTGGGCATACGTATTGTTTCGGATGAGGGCAAAACAATTTATGCCAATAAAGCTTTCCTCGATATTTATGAATTCGGGAGTCTGGAAGAATTTATAGGTACTCCTGACAAAAATCGTTACACACCCGAAAGTTATATCCATCATCAGGAAATAAAGGAAAAAAGAAAAAAGGGACAGGATGTATCTGACTATGAGATAAGTATTTTACGTAAAGACGGGGGAATCCGCCATGTAATGGTTTCTCGCAAAGAAGTTCTTTGGAACGGGATCAAACATTATCAGTTTATTAATCAGGATATCACAGAACATAAGAGGTTAACCACAGACCTGATCGAAGCCAAAGAAAAAGCCGAAGAAAGCGAACGCCTGAAATCTGCATTTTTAGCCAATATGAGCCACGAAATACGCACACCCATGAATGGAATTCTGGGCTTTGCCGGATTATTGAAAGAACCTAATCTTACAGGCGAGGAGCAACAGCAATATATCAGCATCATCGAGAAAAGCGGAGCACGTATGCTCAATATCATCAACGACATTGTTGATATTTCGAAAATAGAAGCCGGACTGATGGATATTCATATTAAGGAGTCGAATGTAAATGAGCAAATCGAATACATTTATACCTTTTTCAAACCGGAGGTTGATAGTAAAGGAATAGAGCTTATTTTTAAAAACGGCTTGCCGTCAAAAGAAGCCTGTATTAAAACCGACAGAGAAAAACTCTTTGCAATTCTTACTAACCTTGTCAAAAATGCCATTAAATTTAGCTTTGGAGGCACTATTGAATTTGGTTATGTTTCGACAGGCTCAACAACCGGTTCGTCAGGTGCGGTAAGTGAGCCTGTCGAACTACAATTTTTTGTCAAAGATAATGGTATAGGAATCCCTAAAGACAGACAGGAAGCTATCTTTGAACGTTTTGTTCAGGCCGATATTGGTGATAAAAGAGCTTTTCAGGGAGCTGGTCTGGGTTTGTCGATTACCAAAGCCTACATCGAAATGCTTGGCGGTAAAATTTGGGTAGAAAGCGAAGAAGGGAAAGGTTCTGTATTTTATTTCACTCTTCCTTACAATGTTGAACCGGAAAAAACTGTGATTAAAAATACCGGTTCTGATGTTGAAGTGCTGAATCAAATTAAACCCCTCAAAATATTAATTGCCGAGGACGATGAAGGGTCAGCAATGCTCATTGCAATGAATGTCAAAAAATTCAGCAAAGTAGTTCTAACTACAAGAACCGGCGATGAAGCTGTTGAAATCTGCCGCAGTAACCCTG
Organism: Bacteroidia bacterium; assembly: GCA_026391655.1. Lineage (GTDB taxonomy): Bacteria > Bacteroidota > Bacteroidia > Bacteroidales > Prolixibacteraceae > JAAFHB01. Next base: position 14,964 of record JAPLDR010000141.1, read on the forward strand.
ATATTGATTTGGTGCTCATGGATATTAAAATGCCTGTTTTGGACGGATATGAAGCTACCAGGTTAATTCGTCAGTTTAACAAAGACGTGGTTATTATTGCACAAACAGCTTATGCCTTAATAGGTGACCGGGAAAAGGCAATAGAAGTGGGTTGCAATGATTATATCTCAAAACCCATTAAGAAGGATCATTTATTGGAGTTATTGCAAAGGTATTTTAAGAATTAGGAAATGAGATGAACAAAGAAAGGAATGATCTTAAGTATTTTTTCGTTATTTTCATTATCGGCCTAACTATTCTTATGGGCTGTTCATTAGCATGGAGCATTTACCAGGAACATCAATCCGCAAATGAATATGCCAAAGTTGAAGCTTCTGCAAATTTCAACAAAGACCTTTTGTTTCGTCGCTGGGCAATAATGCATGGTGGAGTTTATGTGCCAATAACTGAAACTACACCGCCTAATCCGTATTTGGAATTTTTACCCGATAGAGACATCGCAACTTCGACAGGTAAAAAATTGACCCTGGTAGATCACGCCTATATGACAAGGCAGATACATACAATTGCTGAATCACAATATGGAGTAAAAGGTCATATAACCAGCTTGAAAATGTATGGGAAACAAGAGCATTAAAATTATTCGAAAAAGGTGTTCCGGAATTCAGCAGTATCGAAAAAATGGATGGACGAGAATACCTGCGATATATGCATTCAATGAAAATTGAAAGTAATTGTTTGAAATGTCATTCCAGACAAGGTTATAAACTGGGAGATATCAGGGGAGGCATAAGCGTGTCAATTCCAATGGATAAGTATTATCAGATTGCATTATCTCATTCAAAAATTATCATAATTTCATACTTATTGATTTATTTAATCCTGATAATATTAAGTATATTAGCCTATAATCGTTTTTTAAAAGAAATGATAAAGCGAAATTTAATTCAACAAAAAGTTCATGAGCGTGAAGCAGCGCTGTCCGTTTCGGAAATCCGCTACCGCAGGCTTTTTGAATCGGCGAAAGATGGGATTCTTATCCTTGATGCAGAAACCGGGATGATTTTGGATGTTAATCCATTTTTGATTGAGATGTTGGGCTATTCAGAAGATCAATTTATTGAAAAAGCAATCTGGGAAATTGGATTCTTCAAGGATATAGTCGCCAATCGTGATAAATTTTTAGAATTACAACAAATGGAATATGTCCGTTACGAAGATTTACCACTTGAAACGGCTGACGGGCGAAATATCAATGTTGAATTTGTAAGCAATGTCTATTTAGTAGATAAAAAGAAGGTGATTCAATGCAATATTCGGGATATCACCGAACGCAAAAGAGCAGAAAAAGAAATTGCCATGCTTGCTCACTCTTTAAAAAGCGTAAATGAATGTGTAAGTATCACTGATTTGGATGATAAAATTTTATTTGTAAACGAATTATTTTTAAAAACTTATGGATATGAAATAAATGAATTGATTGGAAAACATATAAGCATAGTAAGTTCGCAAAATAATGAGCAGGAACAAGTTAAGGAAATTTCGACATCCACGATTCTCGGAGGATGGCAAGGTGAATTGTTGAATAAAAGAAGCGATGGAAGTGAATTTCCGATATTTCTTTCGACCACAACTATAAAAGATAAAGAGAGCAATATCTTAGGATTGATTGGAGTTGCAACCGACATCTCTGAGCGTAAACGTGCCGAGAAAGAATTGATTGTAGCCAAAGAACGTGCAGAAGAAAGCGATAATCTCAAAACATCTTTTCTGAACAATATTTCACACGAAATTCGAACCCCTTTCAATGGTATACTTGGATTTTTGTCTCTCTTACAAGACGATGATATGACAGCTAATGAAAGGGACGAGTACATCAGCATTATCAACAAAAGTGCCTACCGGCTTATGAATACGATCAACGACATTGTTGAAATATCACAGATTCAGGCAGGACAAATTAAACTGTCGGTTACAAAAACCAACATCCGCAAGCTTACCAGTGAAGTTTACAGCCACTTTAAATCAGAGGCCGAAAGCAATGGGCTGAAATTCTATATCAAAAACGATTTACCCAATGATTTAGAAAACATACACACAGATAGTATAAAACTAAATGCCATATTGTCTGTCTTGATACTCAATGCTATTAAATTTACAAAAACAGGATCAATTCAATTTGGAATTAGTTTGATTGATACAGTTGTAGAGACGCAGGGCCGTGCGTCTCTACAGATACAATTTTCTATAAAAGATACCGGAGTTGGCATATCTAAAAGCAAACAACATGCTATATTTGAGCGGTTTATGCAGGCTGATGGTTCAAATACCAGGTCATTTGAAGGCTCAGGATTGGGCCTCGCTATCGCGAAAGCTTATGTGGAAATGCTTGGAGGGAAAATTTGGGTAGAAAGCGAGGAAGGGGAAGGCTCAGTATTTTATTTCACCATTCCTTATAGGGTTGAACCGGAAGAAAAAGATGTCAATAAAATAGTGGTTTCGGACAAAGGATCTCAAAACCAGCATAAACCACTAAAGATTTTAATTGCCGAAGACGATGAAGAATCGGCAATTCTCCTTGCATTAGCAATTAAAGTATTTAGTAAGGAAGTTATTAAAGTAAGAACCGGAGTTGAAGCGATTGAAGCTTGCCGCAATTACCCTGACATTGATATGATTCTGATGGATATTAAAATGCCCGATATGAACGGACATGAAGCCACGAGACAAATACGGCAATTTAACCGGGATGTGATTATTATAGCCCAAACTGCTTATGCACTAACTGGTGACCAGGAAAGGGCAATTGAAGCAGGATGCAATGATTATATCTCAAAACCGATTAAGAAAGAGCAATTCATGGAGTTAATGAAAAAATATTTTAAGAAATAGTCGGAAGACCGAAGTCAGAAGAAGGAAGGCAGAAGTCCGAAGTTGGGAATGGTTAATAATTGAGAATGGTATCTATGAAAACAAAAAGCATTAAAAAGTACCGCGTACCACATGTATACATCGTGATATTTTTAGTTATAGAGGTATGTATTGTGATAGCCGGATACCAATATTATAAAAACTTTGAACAAAATTTCAAAATCAATATTAAAAATCAGCTTCGATTAATTGCTGATTTAAAGGTTGTAGAAGTTGAACACTGGATTGGAGACCAGCGTGCAGATGCAGAGACTATATTCGGGAATAAAGTATTTACCCAATACATCAAAAGCTATTTTAAAAGCCCCAAAGACGGCAATGCAGAAAGGGAAATTAAAGTATGGATGAAGGAATTTCAAATCGGGTTTAACTTTGACGTGGTTAAGCTGATAGACCCGCAACTCGTAAAGAAAATAATTATTCCGGAAGCTGTAGAACAGACCCTGGCATACTTTTCGCCCGGCAATATAGATTCGCTCAAGGCAAATAAATTGGTATTTGTAGATTTTTACTACAATGAATTGAAACAAAAAATATTTTTAAAAGTACTTATTCCCATAATTGATGGACATAAACTGATCGCAATTGTTGAATTAAGAATTGACCCCCGGCCATGGCTTTATCCGATTCTAACCCAATTATCTGTTCCAGGTGAAACATCTGAAACATTTATTTTAAGACGTGAGGGGAACGAAGTTGTATATCTAAATGATCTTAAGTTTCGAAAGAATGCTGCACTAAATTTACGGGTACCACTTGATAATAAAAATGTTCTGTCAGTTAAGTCAGTTTCCGGATATGCAGGAATAATAGAAGGAATAGGATATCGCGGAAATGGAGTAATTGCATATGTAAAAAAAGTTTCACATTCACCCTGGTTCCTGGTAGCGCAGATAGAGGATAGTGAAGCTTATGCACCATTAAAAGATAAATGTCGGGAGACGATGATATTTTTCTTCGGTATATTTTTAGTTGTTGGAATGGGATTTATATTTATCTGGAAGAACCAAAGAACCCTGTTCTTAAAAGAAAAAATTAAATCGGCAGAGGCATTACGCGAGAGTGAAGAGCGCTTTCGGTCGCTTTACGAGAATTCAACGATGGGTATCTACAGAACTACTCCCGACGGAAAGATTCTTTTAGCGAATGATACTTTAGTTAAAATGCTCGGGTTCTCATCTTTTGAAGATTTTAGTTCGAGGGAACTCGAAAATGGTGACTTTGAGCCAGCTTACGAGCGCAAACAATTCATCGAACAAATAGAAAAGAATGGTGATGTTATTGGTTTAGAGGCTGAATGGAGAAGAAAAGACGGAACACTTATTTATATTCGCGAAAGTGCAAGGGCTATTCGTGATTCAAACCACAAGACTTTGTATTATGATGGGACCATAGAAGATATTACCGGGCAGAAACAGTTGGAATCAGAACGCCAGGTCCTCTATGAAATTACACAAGGCGTTACAACGACAACCAATCTTAATGATTTACTGAAGATGATCCATCACGCGCTCGGGAAAGTGCTGTTTGCTGATAATTTTTTTGTAGCATTCCACGATCAAAATGCCGGGCTTTTTAGCTTTCCCTATTTTGTAGATCAATTCGATTCAACCCCCGAACCTGTGGCCATGCGGAAAAGTTTGACTGCATATGTATTTCGTACCGGAAAACCAATTCTATTTTCGCCGGAGTTATTTCAGCAGCTTAAAGAACAAAACGAAGTGGAATTGGTTGGATCGTCTTCACCTTCGTGGATCGGTGTGCCCTTACAAACCCCCACCAGAACTATAGGTGTTTTAGTACTTCAGCACTATGAGAAAGAGAATGTCTATTCAGAACGCGATATTAAATTTCTCAACACTATTGGAAGTCAGATTGCTCTCATTATTGAGCGCAAGCAGGCAGAGGAAACCTTGCGAAATGAACGATATCTGCTGCGTACACTGATCGATAATATCCCTGATTCAATTTATACCAAAGATCTCAATTGCCGCAAGACACACGTCAACTTAGCTGAAATACATAACCTGATGGTCGAATCAGAAGCTGAAGTTCTGGGTAAGGATGATTTTGATCTCTACCCAAAAGAACTTGCCGAGAAGTTCTTTGCTGACGATCAAACTGTACTAAGAAGCAATAAACCAGTTCTGAACAGGGAAGAATATATACTTGACAAGAATGGGAATAAACGGTGGCTACTTACCTCTAAAATTCCGTTGCATGACAGTTATGGTCAGATTATTGGGTTAGTAGGAATTGGGCGTGATATTACCAGCCGTAAGCAAGCGGAAGAAGCGCTTCGTGAAAGTGAAATTAAGTTGAATGTAATTCTTGAATCTACTGCCGATGGTATCCTGGCTGTTGACGGTAAAGGCAAGATTATCAAAACGAACAAACGATTTGCTGAACTTTGGAAAATTCCACACACTTTAATTGATTCGGGTGATGACAATGCTTTAATAGAATTCGTATCGAACCAACTAACCAATCTGGATGAGTTTATTTCAAAAGTTCAGAAACTCTACAACTCTGTTGACGAAGATTTGGATTTGCTTTATTTTAAGGATGGGAGAATCTTTGAAAGATTTTCAGCACCTCTTGCGATGCAAGATTCCTCGATCGGACGTGTTTGGTCGTTCAGGGATATCTCCGGACGCAAAAAAGCAGAAGAAAAGCTGGCACATGAACAATATCTTATGAATACTCTTATGGATAACCTTCCTGACCATATTTATTTCAAAGACCTGACCAGCCGCTTTATCAGAATTAATAAAGCTCATTCACGATTGTTCGGCCTTATTGATCCCATGGAGGCGGCAGGCAAGACAGACTTTGACTTTTTCACAAATGAACATGCCAGGCAGGCATATGAAGATGAACAGAATATTATACGAACCGGGCAAATGTTGAACATAGAAGAAAAAGAGACACACCGAGATCGTCCTGATACCTGGGTTTCAACGCTTAAACTTCCATTGTGCGACAAAGAGGGGAAGATAATCGGTACATTCGGTATATCGAGGGATATTACCGGACGCAAACAGGCAGAAGAAGAAGTCAAACTTAAAAATGAAGAACTTATAAAAACCAATTCTGAAAAGGACAAATTCTTCTCCATCATTGCCCACGACCTGCGCAGCCCATTCAATGGTTTTTTGGGATTAACACAAATAATGGCAGAAGACTTACCAAATCTGACAATGGACGAGATACAAAAGATATCAGTAAGTATGTGAAATTCAGCTGCTAATCTTTTCCGTTTGCTCGAAAACCTTCTCGAATGGGCAAAAATGCAGCAAGGATTAATTCCTTTCGATCCGAAGACTGTGGAATTGCCTCCAATTGTAGATGAATGTATATCAATGATGCTGGAACCTGCCAAAAACAAGGGAATCGAAATTGCTTACGATATTCCGGAAGACTTAGTGGTTTTTGCCGACAGTAATATCCTTCAAACAATAATCCGTAATCTTGTTTCAAATGCTGTGAAATTTACATCCAAAGGAGGGAAAGTGAGTCTTTCGGCAAAAGATACCGGTAACAAAAGTGTTGAGATATCAATCAGCGACACAGGTATCGGAATGAGTCAGAAAATGATTGATAATTTATTCCGGCTCGATGTTCAAACAAACCGGAAAGGTACCGAAGGCGAACCCAGTACAGGGTTGGGATTGCTGATTTGCAAAGAGTTTGTAGAAAAACATGAAGGGGAAATTTGGGTGGAAAGCGAAGAAGGTAAAGGCTCCGTATTTTATTTTTCCATTCCTTCGAAAACCTAAACCCACATACACAAACCCTCAATGTTTATAAAACCTTGAGTGTTTCATCCCCAGTCGGGGCTTTGTATACTTTGAAACATTTTTTAAACCTGTCAGGTTTTTTTATTACTCCTGTGTTGTTTTTTGAAAACATTGTGCTAATTTCAAGCAGTTGTATTTTACAAAGTTAAATCATACTAATCTTTTAATTACTAAGGAGATCAGCAAATGTCAAGACGAATTATCGGTATCCGTGAAAAGCTACCTTTATTAGAGAGCTTGCCACTTAGTTTCCAGCACCTGACAGCCATGTTTGGCGCCACAATACTGGTCCCGATTTTATTGGGTATTGATCCGGCAATCGCTTTATTAATGAATGGAATCGGCACTTTGCTTTATTCCTGGGTAACCAGGGGTGGTATTCCGGCCTATCTGGGTTCAAGTTTTGCTTTTATCGCCCCTTCACTACTGATTATAAGCACTTACAGCGGTTTCAGTCATGCCCAGTCAGGCTTTATCTTTTTCGGATTATTTTTCATCGCGATCTCCTTTGTTGTTAAGTATTGGGGGATTAAATGGATCGATGTTGTGATGCCGCCGGCAGTGATGGGTGCAGTAGTAGCCATTATCGGACTGGAACTTGCTCCGGTCGCGGCGCAACAAGCCGGACTTGCTCCATGGCCGACTGCGGTTGGTCAGGTTGTCGCGCCATTTATAGTGGCACCCAACGTGTTACTTGTCTCGATGTTTACCTTGTGTATAGGCATAATTGGTTCAGTATTGTTCAGAGGATTTATGCAGGTGATTCCCATTCTTGTATCTGTTGTTGCAGGCTATTTTTTAGCGCTTTTCATGGGGATGGTCGACACTACAACTATCGGCAATGCTGCATGGTTCGCTTTACCAAAATTTCAGGCTCCCGTTTTTGACTTCAATGCCATTATAATTATTGCCCCCGCCTGCATAGTAGTATTGGCCGAACACATTAGCCATTTGATCGTTACAGGTAAAATTACAGACACCGATCTGATGAAAAAACCGGGTCTTCACAGGTCATTGTTGGGCGATGGACTGAGTAATGTATTATCCGGATTTGCCGGTTCTCCCCCAAACACAACTTATGGCGAGAATATCGGAGTCATGGCCATTACACGTGTTTATTCTGTCTGGATCATTCGCGGTGCCGCTAT
>JAPLDR010000141.1:22884-28671 GCA_026391655.1 Bacteroidia bacterium
ATTGGTAAAGTTTCGGCAGCTATCTCTACAATTCCCTCACCCGTTATGGGTGGGATTACCATGCTTCTGTATGGCGTAATCGCAGTTCAAGGGTTCAGAATGTATGTTGAGCAGAAAGTCGATTTCAGTAAAAACAGCAATATGGTTCTCGGAGCAATCACCTTTGTTGTTGGTGTAAGTGGCGCCAGCATCAGTATCGGGTCAGTTCAATTGAAAGGAATGGCATTTGCTGCAATCGTTGGTGTAGTTTTGTCGCTGATTTTCTGGCTGTTCACAAAATTGGGGCTAATGAATAAGGATGTATAGTTGATTATGACTTGTTCTATCCCTGATAAGTATTTATCCCGGCAGTTTCCATTGTTCGATCAACTTTTTTCACAAGACCTTGTAACACTTGTCCGGGACCTACTTCAGTAAATGAGGTACATCCATCAGCAATCATATTCTTTACAGTCTGTGTCCAGCGAACAGGTGCTGTCAGTTGAGCGATAAGGTTTTTCTTGATCATCTCAGGATCGGTCACAGCACCGGCAGTTACATTCTGGTAAACCGGACAAACAGGAGTATTGAAGTGCGTGGAGTTAATGGCTTCGGCCAGTTCAGTACGGGCAGGTTCCATAAGCGGAGAATGAAATGCTCCTCCAACACTCAACTTAATGGCGCGTTTTGCACCGGCTTCAATAAGCTTTGCACATGCAAGATCGATCCCTTGTACTGAACCGGAAATCACAAGCTGCCCGGGACAATTGTAATTCGCAGGAACAACAATATCGTCGATCGCTCCACAAACTTTTTCAACCACTTCATCATCGAGCCCAACGATCGCAGCCATTGTCGAGGGTTCAGCTTCGCAAGCTTTTTGCATAGCAAGCGCACGCTTTGAAACAAGCAGAAGCCCGTCTTCGAACGACAAAGCTCCATTGGCAACAAGAGCTGAGAATTCGCCCAGCGAATGTCCGGCTACCATTTCTGGTTTGAAACTGTCGCCCAGCGTTTTTGCCAGGAGTACTGAATGGAGAAATATGGCCGGCTGAGTCACTTTTGTTTGTCTCAGATCCTCATCAGTACCGTTAAACATCAGATCGGTGATGCGAAAACCAAGTAGATGGTTTGCTTGCTCGAACAAGTCACGTGCCATGGGTGAATTGTCGTACAGGTCTTTACCCATGCCAATAAACTGGGCGCCCTGCCCCGGAAAAACATATGCCTTCATAATATTATTCTGTAAAATTTTGACGGCAAATATATAAAATCTTCCGACTTCTGACCTTGGACTTCTGTCTTCCGACTTCGGATTGTTTGGTTATTCCATCGAAATCAATACAAATTGACCTGTTCGTCGCATTAAAAGTTAATTAATCACAATGTTCATCATATTATTGGAGGAGGGGATAAAGATTATTAATATCTTCGCAAAAATTTCGATATCCTGATAAAGTCAAAACAGGTTTTGATAATTATTGTAAAATATAGAATATTCGCATGAATACAAAAGGGTATAAGTTTTATAATACTGTCGTTGGATGGTTCATATTTCTTGTGGCGGCGGTTGTTTATCTGATGACGATTGAGCCAACTGCCAGTTTCTGGGATTGTGGCGAGTTCATTACAACTGCTTTTACCCTTCAGGTGGGTCATCCGCCGGGTGCTCCGCTCTTTATGATCATGGGACGTATTTTCACCATGTTTGCCGGCAGTACCGCCCAGGTTCCCGTAATGGCGAACGTTATGTCGGCACTGGCAAGTGCGTTTACCATCGTGTTTCTGTTTTGGACAATCACACATTTGGCGCGCAGAATTATGGCCTCAGAAACATCGGAGCTCTCATTGCCGCAAATGATTGCAGTTTTAGGTGCCGGAGCCGTTGGAGCCCTGGCCTATACTTTTTCAGATACATTCTGGTTTTCGGCTGTCGAAGGTGAAGTCTACGGAACTTCGTCTATGTTTACTGCCCTTGTTTTTTGGTGCATTCTGAAATGGGAAAACGAAGCTGACGAGAAATTTGCCAACCGCTGGATTGTGTTGATCTGCTATCTTACCGGACTCTCCATTGGTATTCACTTATTAAATTTATTAGCCATTCCGGCGATTGTTCTTGTATACTATTTCAGGAAGTACAAGACAACACGAAATGGAGTAATTATCGCCCTGGCAATTTCAATGCTTCTGGTTGCTCTCGTCATGTTTATTTTTATACCGGGTATTGTCATAATAGCTCAATGGTTTGAATTAATTTTTGTGAATGGATTAGGACTGCCGTATAATACTGGTGTGATTGTCTATATTTTGTTGCTTATCTCAGGGATTGTCTGGGGATTAAAATATACGATTGAGAAAAAAAAGGCTTTAGCGAATACGATAATATTAGGATTTGCCGTGATGGTAATAGGGTATTCTTCGTATGCGCTAATTGTTATTCGCTCCTGTGCAAATCCTCCGATGGATCAGAATAACCCGGATAATGCCTTCTCGTTACTTTCGTATCTGAACCGTGAACAATATGGTAGTAAACCTTTGATATACGGACAATATTATGATGCGCCGCTCAATAGCGAAAATCCATACTCAAAAGGTAGTGCCAATTATATTGAGAGAAACGGAAAATACGAAATTTCCGATTACAAACAGTCACCCAATTACGACGACCGGTTCAATACCCCTTTCCCTCGAATGTTTAGTTCGAATCCCGAACATGTTAAAGAATACCAGAACTGGGCAAATATCAAAGGAACACCAATTCAGGTAACAAATAGGGAAGGTGAGCCTGAGCGATTGATTAAACCTACCTTTGGAGAAAATCTGACCTTCTTTTTATATTATCAGATTAACTGGATGTACTGGCGCTATTTCATGTGGAATTTTTCAGGACGGCAGAATGATATTCAAGGGAATGGTGATATTTTAAATGGAAACTGGATCACCGGATTTAATTTCCTTGATTCGATACGATTGGGCGATCAGGATCATCTTCCCTCGGCGCTGGCAAACAACAGAGGCAAAAATAAGTATTACATGCTGCCATTGATTCTGGGATTGCTTGGTTTATTCTTCCAGTTTAATGCCGGAGATAAGGGGAAAAAAGATTTTTGGGTGGTGATGTCGCTTTTTGTCATGACCGGCCTGGCTATATTGTTATATCTGAATCAGGAACCGCTACAACCACGGGAACGGGACTATGCCTATGCCGGATCTTTTTATGCCTTTGCCATTTGGATTGGTTTTGGCGTGCTTTCGCTATACCAGTTATTGAATAAATTTTCGCCGGCTAAAATCAGTGCTATTGCAGCAACTACCGTTTCGTTGATTGCGGTTCCATGCCTTATGGCGAATCAAAACTGGGACGACCACGATCGGTCAAATCGGTTCACTGCCCGTGATTTTGGAGGAGACTACCTTGAGTCATGCGCACCAAATGCGATTCTCTTCACCAACGGCGATAATGATACATTCCCGTTATGGTATGCCCAGATGGTTGAAGGGATCAGAACAGATGTTCGCGTTTGTAATTTAAGTTACTTTCAGACTGATTGGTATGTCGATCAAATGCGACGCAAAGCTTACGAATCGGACCCATTACCCATCAAATTCGAGCACAACCAGTATGTTCAGGGAACCCGTGATGTAATTTATATTTTAGATCAGATTAAACGGCCAATAGGCCTTAAGGAAGCCCTTGATTTTGTCCGTTCCGATGATCAGGGAACCAAATTACCGCAGGCTGACAATGCCTCATTCTTCCCCTCGCGACATCTGGTTTATCCTGTTGATAAGGCTGCTGTTCTGGCCAATAATGTGATTGATCCTAAGAAAGCTGACTCAATAGTTTCTCAGATGGAGATTAATCTCACAGGAAATTATGTGACCAAAGATGAGCTCATGATTCTTGATATTATTGCCAATAACAACTGGAAACGCCCCGTATATTTTGCAATAACAGTGGGACGCGATAAGTACCTTAATCTACAGGATTATTTTCAGACCGAGGGTTTTGCCTACCGTCTTGTCCCGATTAAAACTCCTGCGACAAACGGGCAGGTTGGAAGTGTGCGCCCAGATGTGATGTACAATAATATCATCAATAAATTCAGGTGGGGTAACATGAATGACCCAAAGGTTTACCTTGATGAGAATAACATGCGTATGTCGATGAATGTACGGAACAGTTTCGTCAGATTAGCCGACGGATTGCTTGAGCAAGGGAAACGTGACTCAGCCATCGCTGTGCTTGATCGATGTAATGAATTGGTTCCTAATGAGAAAGTTGAATACAACTATTTTAATCTGCTGATGGCGGAATCGTACTACAGGGCTGCAACCAATAATTTTAAAAACATGAACAGGGATAGTTTATCTGTTGAAGTGAATGTTTTCCCTGCTGCCACTAAAAAGGCAAACAATGTGGTGAGAATAATGGCCAATAATTGCGAAGAAGAATTGAGATACTATTTTTCACTTGAACCACGATTCCGTGCTACAATTCAGGAAGACCTGCAACGATCGTTCTATATCATGAGGGAGTTGAGCAACATTGCCGGTCATTATGGCGAAAAAGCTTTAAGTGATGAGGTGGCTAAGCGATTAAATGATTTGGTGAAGATTTATCAGCCGGAATTAGCCTCTCCTGAATTGAAAAAATAAAATATTTGTTATTTCTGAATAGATTTATATACTTTTACGACCATTAAAAGAAAATTGCTTAGATAGATAACCTAAGGATGAGATTTAAACCACAGGTTCACCTGCCACATTATATTACCAAATGGTTTCCGTTAGCCGTATGGAGGATGCCCGACGATTCAAAGACGGTGTATCTCACGTTTGACGATGGTCCTATTCCGAAAGTTACCCCTTGGGTTCTGGATTTACTGCGCGAGAATAATATCAAAGCGACATTCTTTGCAGTCGGAGAGAATGTTTTTCGTTATCCCGAAATATTTGAGCAAATCGTCGAAGATGGACATGCCGTTGGAAATCACACTTATCACCATCTTCAGGGACTAAAATCGGATAACCGTACCTATTACAAAGATATCGTTAATGCCAATAAGCTGATTGGATCAAATCTTTTTCGCCCGCCGCACGGATGGTTAAAAAGAGCTCAATACCGTTACTTGTCCGGCAAGTACAAAATTGTGATGTGGGATGTCATCTCATGCGATTACAACCAGAACATTACAAAAGAAGAGGTTTTGCAATACGTGCTTGATTTTGTAAGAGCCGGAAGCATCATTACTTTTCATGATTCGAAGAAGGCAGCCAGCCATCTCTATTGGGCACTTCCCCGTGCAATTGCGACATTGAAGGCTGAGGGTTATGAATTCAGTAAAATCGAATTCCCGAAGGTTCGCCGTCTCTTCTTTTCTCCCGCATTACAGCGTATCCGCCGTTTAAGAAACAACATCAGGCAATTGAGCCATTGGGCGTAAGGGTCGGAAAACGAATGGTTGATTTGGCAATTACACGATTAGACAATTCGACGATTAGACAATTTCACTCCCAAACTATTTCTAAGATTTCGGTCTTCTGACTTCCGATTATTGCCTATTACAGATCATATGGCATTGTTGTGGGGAATGTATTTTATGAAAACGTCAAAAAATAACACACAAAATAGCCGATATTGTCTAAAACCTTATTTCCATTTTTTAACCTCTTATGTTTGCGTTTTTAAAGTTAATACGTTTGTAAGATAACAAAAGGACAGTAATGGGAAAAAGATTTTAACCAAGACAACAAGAATTTGTATGTCGTTACTAAGAGAAATTCCCATTGCTGAATTTTCTTCGA
>JAPLDR010000144.1 GCA_026391655.1 Bacteroidia bacterium
ACTGCCCTTATATTACTGTAAATGCATTAATCTTATTGCTCGCAGGTTGGTCTCCACCAGAGCCTGTTTCCTCTTAGATTAACGGCGCGAGTTTACAAATTATTCTGGTAAAAATCACCAACTATTTTTCAGTACATTACCTTTTTTTTCGTAACTCCTTTGTAGATCAGGTAGAAAACATACAAGCCACCTATCACTATAATAATGACAATAAGCTCCTTATAGTATTTATCAAGGAGTTGTTTCTGAGAATAGAAGAAATATCCTAAAAGGGCAAGGATCATATTCCAGGCTGTCGCTCCGATAGCAGTGAAAAGGATAAAATCACGGATCTTCATATTAGATAATCCGGCGGGTATCGAAATCAGGTGACGAATACCCGGAATTAAGCGCCCGATTAAAGTTGAGGCTTTTCCGTGCTCCAAAAAATATTTCTCCGATTTTTCGATTCCTGCCTGATCTATCATCATCAAATGGGCAAGACGCGTATTTACAAACTTAAACAACAAAGTTCTTCCCAGCCATTTAGCCAAATAGTAATTAACCAACGACCCGGCAATGGCACCCATCGATCCGGCGAAAACTATCAGAAAGATATTCATTTCACCGTTTGCTGCTTTATAAGCAGCAGGGGGTATGACCAATTCAGAAGGAAAAGGGATAAATGTACTTTCAACCATCATCAGTAAAAAAACTGCCCAATAAGTGATATGACCCATGTACCAGCTAAGAACCTGTTGAAAAAGTGCCCCCATAAAAATAATTTTTCGCAAAGCTAAGCTTTTCTTTGTTTAAAAGGAAACCCGGGAATGTGATAAAATGGGTTATAATTGTAGAGACGCAAGGCCTTGCGTCTCTACCCGTTTAAATGTCTTTCGTCCTTTGTCTCTTACTTAAACCGTAATTTGGATAGCCATTCGGAAATAACTGCTGCTTCAGGCGAGAGGTTGTATCGCCTGAAATCACCATTTTCCGTTAGGATAACTTCGTGATATCCGATTTGAGGATTAGTAGTATAGGGAACTATTATTTTAAAAAATAATTCTCCCTGATCTGCACCTCCAGAAACAGGTTCACTTAACTTACCTGTCAGTGCAATGTAGGCAAGTTGCTGATAAAGATCAATATCTGTTCGATTTATAACCGTATCAATTTTCACTGAAGCCTCAATATTCTTTCTTAAGGCTGTCAAAGTCCGTTTATCGTTGTCGGCAAACTCCCATGGTGTTGAGGTGTTAAACGAAAATACTTCACCATCAGGCGTTATGGTAAAACCTGAATGATTATACGCCCAAGCAAAATTTACATATTCGCATTGAAAATAGCAATTCACCTTTTGGTCCTCAAGTGGCTTTTTATTACAGAAAACCAAAAACAATAAAACCAGAAACAGCAATACATACTTTTTCAGCATCTTTTGTTTGCATTTAGGTATTTCTCATTTAAATTAAAGGCATTACTTCGCCAGTATGGGATTTTCAACCTTTCCGGCAAAAAGTATTGCACCTGTATCCTCTTCGGTGATAAAAAACAGGAAAGGTCGGATGGCATGAAACTCCGGCTCAGTTGGTCCAATACTTGTAGTACCAATACCGATCGAAGTAACAGCGGCTGCTTCTGTACCCTCCTCATTCACTTCCACAAAAGTTTTGTGCTTAACTTTGGTAATATAAAGCTGGTCATTGGCATTGATTTTTGAGAAATTAGCCTGACTTTCGGAGAATGCCACCGCCATCCCCAGCGATGAGAGTATTTGGTTAAGATCGCTCTCCCATGTGAATTTAAAACGCGGCAACCAGACATCCACTTTGGTAGTAGCTGTGAGTGATGTTTTTAAGGTTTCCCATATCGTTGGTGTCATCTGCGCCATAATCTGATCGGCCGTCTTCCCAACATCGGGAAGTAGTATGACCATACCAAATTTCCCCCGTCCATAAGGCATTTTTAAGGCTTTATATCCCGATTGCTCAGAATAGCCAAATTTCTCTTTTAGCTTCATCAAAGGAACATTTACAGATGCACCAGTCCTGAGCGTAAATGATCCATCCTGGGTTTGTGATTTCTCGAACTGAACCTGCCACTTACCGTTGAAATAGATCGCATTGATCAGAAACAATACTTCATTTGCTGAAATCTCATCCAGAATAGTTGGAATTTTAGTATTAGTTTTTTCGTTTACCCAGTTATTGATTGTCGTTATTGCAGATAAATCGAAAACAAGTTTTTGAACACTGGCATCGTAATATTTCTGATTAGAAACAATAAACGGTTCCAGTACCGGATAGTCTTTTTTGATCCAAATCGAATTGGCCACATTCATCACCACATTCTGATCAGCTTTTTTAAGTGCAGTGACCAGATCGGAATAAACCTGATTGATCTCGTCAACACTTAGCCCACTAAGTCCTAATGTATTAATCATATCTGTTTTGGTCGTGCCTTCAGCTCCGTTAAGCGCCATCGAAAGAGCCAATGAAATACTCAGCGGCGAAACCATCACATTTTTCCCGGGACTAATGGGAATCTTATTGAATAAGCTGAATGTAAATGTGTTATCTGCCTTAACCAATTGCAACGATTTGGTGGTCATAACAATATCTTCCGGTTCAGGGACCGGTGCAACATCTCTCGAACACCCGGCAGCTGAAAAGATCAGCGCCAATAAAATAGTATTAATTTTAGTTTTCATTTTCAAAGTTTTAATATAATGCACTCAAACATAGGATAATGATAGTTCTACGATTCGATAATTAGATGCGTCAGACGGATGACGATTAAAATTGCCTTTTTGTCTTGCGGAGCATAGAGCCTTACATCATTATATAACCTTTCAGGATGCTCCGCTTGTAGTGAGATTGTCCTGTTTTCCATAAAGATATGATGCCTACTGTATCAGGTTCATTGTTCAATTTTTGAATTTCGTCCATCAGACTTATCCCCCAAAACTGTTGAAGGATTTACAACTCCCAAAGCATCCAATATCGTTTAAAGGGTTTACAACTGTCTCAAAGGACTTCATTCATCGTTTAACTTTCTCTGTCGCTCTCTCTTCAATCAACTTGTAGATGCATAAAGTCAACTTAAAGTTGCATTTTTTTTGCGGATAACGCAACCAATCTGACAAATAAATCCATCTTAACACCAAAAGAGCCTTTCAACCAATTAACAGGAGTTAAGAAATATGAGAAATCGATTCGAAACATGGCAACCTGAACAATTACCGTTCGCAGATAAGATTCTTTTTCGTTCTTTAACATATTTTAAAACTATTGATGCAACTTTTTATGTTCCTTCGTGCCTGATTTTTGCTATAATCAACTAAAATGCCGAATTTGTGATCAACCTCGAAGAAACGATACAAAAATGTGCATCGGGCGACAGGAAAGCCCAGACAACGCTGTACAATCAATTTGCATCAAAGATGTACGGAGTCTGCCTGCGCTATTCAAAAGATTCGACCGAAGCTGAAGACAACCTTCAGGATGGGTTTATTCGGGTTTTTACGAAAATCAATCAGTTCGGATTCAAGGGGTCGTTCGAAGGGTGGATGCGCCGTATCATGGTCAATACCTCGCTTGAGAAATTCCGTAAGAATAACCATCTCTATGCGGTCGAAGATATGGTAGTGTACGAAAATGTCCAGATTGCAGAAGAAACCATCTCTGCCATTTCGGCCGACGATTTATTGAAAATTGTTCAGGGACTTCCCCCACGCTACAGGATGGTTTTTAACCTTTACGCAATCGAAGGTTATTCTCATCAGGAGATTGCCAGTTTAATGAGTATCACAGAAGGCACCTCCAAATCAAATCTGTCGCGGGCAAGGGTAATTCTTCAAAAAAAGGTAATAGATGAATTCGGATTAGAAAAAAATACAGTGACGACAACGCTATGTTAAATGAAAACAAAAATATAGACCAATTGTTTCGGGAGAAACTGGGAAACTATGAAAAGACTCCTCCCATGGTTCTATGGACAAATATTCAGGGAAAGCTCAATGCCCGTCGAAAAGAACGGCGTATTGTTGTATTGAAAATAGTCGGAATTGCAGCTGCTATCGTCCTTGCTTTTCTTGCCGGATGGCAAATGACAAATCCTTCAGGCAAAGGTTCAATACCACAAAATAGTGTTGCAGTACAAAAGGATATCAACAGCAATATTGATCGATCAACAAAAGAGAATATAGAAACCACTGAAATACTATCTGTTAAGACTGATCAAGTCGCGTCAAACACTACCGGACTTCCACAAAAGGTGAATCGCACGACTTCTTCGAATCTTTCGTCGATAGCTACTTTTGCGGTAAGCACCTCCTTTATCAACAATGTGGATGGTACAACAGTCCCTAAGTCAGGAGAATTGGAACTCTTTAGTACAGAAAAAGAATTTATTGATGAACTTCATCAAAACTTCAAAATGGTGAAGAAGCTTACCGACTGGTTCGCCAATGTAAGAAAGGATAGTGTAACGACCTCCAAATCAAATTCAAAAGTTGTCACCACCAATCCATTTATGCGCACTGCTTCGGAAGGATCAGTCACTATTGCGCTCAATAACCCAATCAGAAACAACGCAGGACATTGGAGTCTGAAAGCTGAATTTGCACCTGTTTTTAACAGCCAGGCACAAAACAACGGACAAAGAAGCAATCTATTTTACATCAGTTCCCCAAATATTAAACCTCAGGAAACCACTGCCGAAAACACTTTCTCGGGTGGAATGGTTGCTGGTTATAAAGTCAGTAATCGGCTCATAATTAAATCGGGATTCGTCTATAACAACATCCGGCAAACAACCCGCAATGTTGATTTCCTGGGAGTAAACCCACTTTACGATGTTCCTGGAAACACAACCCTTGCCTCTACACCAGCAGGACAGGTTAATCTGAATAAAACGGGTAATACTCAAATGGATGCTGTTATGAATTCAAACTTTCAGGCCAGTAGTTCAGCAAAATATTCAGCTACAGGTGAATTAAAACAGAATATCGAATTTATCGAAATCCCGGTTCAGGCCACCTACAAAATGATTGACAAAAAGATAAAAGTCGGTCTTACAGGTGGAATAAGTACCAATATTCTGGTTGGAAATAAAGCGACCTTAACTGATAATGGTGCAAGTGTCAGTAGCGGTGAAACAGCCAATATGCGCAGCGTCGTTTATTCCGGGGCCGTTGGACTCGAGGTTGGTTACGAGATCACCAACCGGATTACACTAACTGTTGAACCACGCGTAAAACAATTTATTAACTCGTTAAGCACCAGCAAATCTGTTAATTATAAGCCATCACAGATGGGAATCGTAACCGGATTAACTTATTCTTTTAATTAAGTTTGTTATCATTCATTTGATTAAACCTTCAAAACAACTAACTTTGGAGGCTTAATCTACGTATATCAATGGAAGATAAAAACTCCTCAAAGAATAAATCCGATCTGTCGAAGGTATTCGTGTTCCTTTCAGTTGTCGCAGTTAGTGTGATCATAGGCGGACTATTTTTTAACTCACGTCCTGCCGGAGTGAATAACCGTGTTGTCGGGACAGCTACCGGGCCTCAGGAGATCTATTTTACGGCAGTAACACTTCCCGAAAAGCTCGACTTTGCCAATGAGCCGGTTCCGCTTGAAAACTTCGATATCCGCGAATCGCTTGACCGGGAAATGCTTATCGTTGCAAATTATCACTCGCAGGAACTTCTTTACCTTAAAAAATCTAATCGCTATTTTTCTATTATTGAACCGATTCTAAAGGAAAATGAGATACCCGACGATTTTAAATTCCTCGCTCTGGCCGAAAGTGGATTTCTCGATAAAGTTATCTCCCCCGCCGGCGCTGTCGGGATCTGGCAATTTATGAAAAGTGCCGCTGTCGAATACGGACTTGAAGTAAATGAAGAGGTCGACGAACGTTATCATATCGAAAAAGCGACAGAAGCTGCATGCAAATACCTGAAAAAATCGTTTGCCAAATATGGCAACTGGACAATGGTAGCCGCCTCCTACAATGCCGGGATTAGCGGGATGAACCGGCAGATTGAGGTGCAGGACAGCAAAAACTATTACGATCTGCTTCTCAACGAAGAAACATCGAGGTACGTCTTTCGTATTCTTGCCCTTAAGCTGGTAATCGGTGAACCTGAAAAATACGGATTCAAGATTAGTGATGAGGAGAAATACCCCATTATTCCGTTTAGTGAAGTAAAGCTGACCGGAAGCATAAATAGTTTTACAGATTTTGCCCGTGCCAATAACATCAATTATAAATTGTTCAAACAGTTTAATCCATGGCTCAGGCAACCTTTCCTGAAAAACCCGAAGGGTAAAACATACACTGTAAAGATTCCGGATGTCGGGAAATACCGCAAATTTGTCTTCCCGGAAAGTACTGATTTGCAATAAATTATCCCTTTAGCTCTAAAGAGAGTACCAATTCATGGATGGAGAAAATAAAATTGTAGTGAGGGGTGCGCGAGAGCATAACCTTAAAAATATAAATGTCGAAATACCCCGTAATCAGCTGACCGTGATCACCGGACTGAGTGGCAGCGGCAAATCATCGCTTGCATTTGATACGATTTATGCCGAAGGTCAACGCCGTTATATTGAAACTTTCTCGGCTTATGCGCGAAGTTTCCTCGGTAATATGGAACGTCCCGATGTGGATGAGATCACCGGATTAAGCCCCGTCATTTCCATTGAACAAAAAACTACAAATAAAAATCCCCGTTCCACTGTTGGTACGGTTACCGAAATTTATGATTTTTTCCGTCTGCTATTTGCCCGGGCTGGTGAAGCTTTTTCGTACAATACAGGCGAAAAGATGGTAAAATATACTGATGAGCAGATAATTAACCTGATTGTTGAAAAGTTCAACGGCAAACGAACCATGATTCTTGCCCCGGTAGTACGCGGACGCAAAGGTCATTATCGTGAACTCTTCGAACAGATCCGCAAAAAGGGGTTCCTGTATGCCCGCGTCGATGGCGAAATTTGTGAAATGTCTCACGGATATAAAGTTGATCGTTATAAAATCCACAGCATCGAGATGGTGATCGACAAGCTTGTAGTCGATGAAAGTGACCGGAAACGGTTGCGCGACTCGGTAAATATTGCGATGAAACACGGTCAGGGAATCATCATGATCCTTGATCAGCAGACGGGAGATACGCGCTTCTTTTCGCGCCACCTGATGTGCCCTGCCACTGGAATTTCATACAACGACCCTGCCCCTCATAGTTTTTCGTTCAATTCACCTCAGGGAGCATGCCACAAATGCAACGGGCTGGGCGAGATCACAGAAATAGACTTTGAAAAACTGGTTCCTGACCCAGCACTATCGATTGCCCAGGGAGGAATTGCACCGCTCGGCCCGCATAAGAACACGATGATCTTCTGGCAGATCGAGGCGCTTGCCGATAAATATGGCTTCACACTAAAAACTCCGGTCGGCGAAATCGCCGAAGAGTCGCTCAACGCCATCCTGTTTGGAACCGGCGAAAGAATACAATTAAAAAACTCTCCGTTAGGAAGTTCCATAGATTATATGATGACCTACGAAGGGGTCGTCAAGTATATTCTCAACCAGAAAAGTGATAATCCATCGAAAACGGCACAAAAATGGGCCGACCAGTTTCATAAAAGCATGAAGTGTCCCGAATGCAATGGTCAGCGATTGCAAAAAGAACCACTCCATTTTAAGATTGACGGGAAAAATATCTCTGAACTGGCACAACTTGATGTCTGCGAACTTTCCGATTTCTTCGAAGATATCGAAAAACGATTGAGCAGCCGACAATTACAGATTGCCACCGAGGTGATTAAAGAGATTCGCACACGACTTCGTTTTCTGATTGATGTCGGACTCACATACCTTTCGCTCGATCGCCCTGCGGGAACTTTATCGGGCGGAGAGTCGCAACGGATCAGGCTTGCCACACAAATCGGTTCACAACTTGTTAATGTGCTCTATATTCTCGATGAACCAAGTATCGGGTTGCATCACCGCGATAACCTGCGACTGATCAAATCATTGCAACAACTACGCGATACGGGCAATTCGGTAGTTGTGGTAGAACATGACCGCGATATGATGTTGCAGGCCGATTATCTGATTGATATGGGACCAATGGCCGGAATTCATGGCGGTGAAGTCGTCGCTGCTGGCTTACCCGCTGAAGTGCTTAAAAGCAATACATTAACAGCTCAGTACCTTACCGGGAAGAAAAAGATAGAAATTCCGTCCAAACACCGACCCGGCAATGGGAAATCGCTGATCCTGAAAGGCGCCTCAGGAAACAATCTGAAAAATATTGATGTAGAATTTCCGCTTGGTAAGTTTATATGTGTCACAGGTGTTTCAGGAAGCGGTAAATCAACACTGATCAACGAAACTTTGCAACCTATTTTAAGTCAGTATTTTTATAAATCGCTACTTGACCCGTTGGCTTACATCTCTATCGAAGGAATTGATCTAATTGACAAGGTCGTGCAGGTCGATCAGTCGCCACACTCTTGCCCGAAGCTAAAATCAGGGGTTATAAGCCGGGACGCTTCTCGTTTAATGTTAAAGGGGGACGTTGCGAAGAATGTGAAGGTGCCGGAATGAAAGTGATCGAGATGAATTTTCTCCCCGACGTATATGTACATTGCGATAAATGCAATGGCAAACGGTACAACCGCGAAACCCTCGAGGTGCGCTTCAAAGGAAAATCGATCAGTGATGTTCTCGATATGACGATCAATCAGGGAGTTGAGTTTTTCGAGAGCATCCCTGCCATTGTCCACCGGTTGCGTACCATCCAGGAGGTAGGCCTGGGCTATATCACTTTAGGACAGTCGTCCACCACGTTGTCGGGTGGTGAATCTCAGCGCGTGAAACTGGCTACGGAATTAAGCAAACGCGACACGGGTATGACCCTGTATATCCTCGACGAACCCACAACGGGACTCCATTTCGAAGATATCCGCGTTTTGCTCGAAGTACTCAATAAATTGGTTGACAAAGGCAATACGGTGATTGTGATTGAACACAATATGGAGGTGATCAAAGTAGCCGATCACATTATCGACATTGGACCTGAGGGCGGGAAAGACGGTGGTCGTCTGTTGTGCAGCGGCTCTCCCGAAGCGATTATTTCCATGAATCAATCCTATACTGCTAAATACCTGAAAGAGGAAATTGGAATATAAATTTGAAAATCCGACAATTAGTCAATTCGACAATTTAAACTAAAATGGTGATCCTTCAGTCAGTTGATCACCTGGTCTCCCAAATCGGGAAGCCGGCATATTCGCAATAGCAGAAGTGAATTCGTCATTCATTTTTGAACGGTAGATTGCCTCTTTTTTACCCTCTCCAAGGTCATCTGGCATAGTGCCCATTGATACCTCTTCAATATCGCTGAACTTAGCCAAAGAAGCCTTAAATGAGAGCTGAACATCACCGGTTGAGCCGTTACGGTGCTTTGCGATTATTATTTCGGCCACCCCTATTAATGAATTACCATCTGCATCTTGCGTAATTCCATAATACTCGGGTCGGTGTATAAACATGACCATATCTGCATCCTGTTCTATTGCTCCCGATTCGCGTAAGTCGGAAAGCTGCGGACGTTTACCATCGCGTGATTCAACTGAACGGTTCAACTGCGAAAGCGCTATAATCGGGACGTTTATCTCTTTGGCAATGGCTTTCAGGTTTCGTGAAATAGTACTGACTTCTTGTTCCCGGTTCCCCTTTATGTCGCTTCCGGCAGTCATCAGCTGAAGGTAGTCAACAATCACGATTCCAATGTCGTATTGCATTTTCAACCTCCGGCACTTGGCCCTGAATTCGAAAACGGATAATGCCGGGGTGTCATCGATATAGAGTGGGGCGTTTTCCAGACTTTTAATCCTGCGATTAAATAGTTCCCACTCCCAATCTTCGAGTTTCCCGCTTTTTATTTTTTCGGATTCAAGCTCTGTTTCGGCGGCAATCAACCTGTTAACTAACTGTATAGATGACATTTCGAGCGAAAACACAGCAACGGGAACCTGTTTAAGTACAGCCATATTACGAGCCATCGTAAGAGCGAATGCCGTTTTACCCATTGCCGGACGTGATGCAACGATCATTAAATCGGTATTTTGCCAGCCCGAGGTGATTTTGTCGAGTTTAGAAAACCCGGACGCAATTCCACTCAAACCATCTGGCTTTTTCGAGTTTTCTTCAATCCTTTCTATGGCTTCGCGAAGCAATGGTTTTATGGCTTGCGACTCTTTCGAAATATTTCCTTCAGTGACTTTGAAAAGTGATGATTCGGCATAATCGATCAGATCATCCAATTCCAGAGAGTCATCGTATGATTTAACCTGAATTTCGGAAGCGATCCTGATCAATTCGCGCTGAATGAATTTCTGAGCAATAATTCTCGCATGGAATTCGATGTGTGCTGCTGATGCAACTCGGCTGGTTAACTGAGTGATATATATCGGGCCACCCACTTCATCAAGTTCCTCCCTGTTTTTCAATTCCTGGGTAACCATCAAAAGGTCAATCGGTTTTTCGTTCGTGACCAAATGCTGAATGACCCTGAATATTTTCTGGTGCTCTTCCTTATAAAAACTTTCAGCCTTAAGTATCGCAGCTACAATAATATAAGCATCACGTTCAAGCATTAATGCTCCGAGCACAGCTTCTTCCACTTCAGGAGCCTGAGGCGGAATTTTCCCGTATTGGGCATTCAGCTGTTCAATGGTCATTTTGGGTTTGGTCCGGTTACGGAAATTATTTGTTTCGGTAGGCATAACGATTGATTAGTAACAGAATATTTTTAATTATACGAATATAATTAATTGAATTACATTGAAATAGGTTGATATTAAAATAAATTTCTTTATGCAAAATTATATTGATAGGAAATGTTCTTATCCGATCAAAAATACCATTCAATTTTGGATTATGAAACCCGTTGAAGAGCTAAGTAAGGCCTATTGTTTCCCGGTTCAGAGGTTTGGGCTCTGAAGAAAAATTGTCAACACCTGAACAAACATGGTTATCCACAAAATGTTCAAATCATTCTTAGTAGTTAACCATCTGTTAAAGTGAGTCTTGCAGACATCAACTTTTCAATCCGGAATTAATGATATCGGTTAATAAATCGGTCAGATTCAGTCCCATTGCCTTAATTTGTTGTGGGATAAAACTGGTTTCAGTCATCCCTGGAACAGTATTTACCTCCAAAAAATAGAAGATTCCTCCGTTAAGGATATAATCAATGCGTACAATACCGTTGCAGTTGCAAAGATCGTATATTCGGGAAGAGAGTGACTGGACTTTTAGTGTTAATTCTTCAGAAATCCGGGCCGGGGTTATTTCATCGGCCATTCCAGGTGTGTATTTCGATTCGTAGTTGAAGAACTCGTTTTTAGGGATTACCTCGGTAACAGGAAATACTAACTTCCGCTCGCCAATCCTGACGACTCCGCACGTAAATTCCTTGCCTTCAATAAATTGCTCAATAATTGCTTCGGGACTTTCG
>JAPLDR010000013.1 GCA_026391655.1 Bacteroidia bacterium
AAAGTAAGATCCTGCTTTTATCTTCCGGAGAAGAGACCAGTGACGCGGTATCACCAACCAAAAGCAATCCCTTTTTAATGGAACCAGAGCTCATCAAGGAGGATAACACGGCCAATCCGTGAACATAACCGGAGCATCCGAGAGAGATATCCAGGGCCATACATGTAACGGGTAATCCTAACCTGTCTTGCAAAATACATGAAGTAGCAGGATTTCTGTAATCAGGTGTTTGTGAAACAAAAACGAGGGCTCCGATTTCTGATTTATCCCAATTTAAGTCTTGAATAATTTTTTCTGCTGCGCTCAGGCATAAATCGGAACTGCATACCCCTTCTTCAACGCAATGTCTTCTTTCAATTCCAACAGAAAAGAAGAATTTTTCAAGTTCCTCTATGCTGAACATCGGACAATCTCTATTCTCGATCACTCTTTTGGGAACACAGGCAGCAACCCCTCTGACAGCAACATTTTTAATTTCCAGAAAAGACATTATTTTTTATAATTAGATAATTTAAAACGATTAAATTATTGAACCTTAAAGAGATAATTAGTGTTCAAAAGCCGTATATGCGGGTAATAATAATTGAGCTACTGGCCGCTTGCAGCTGGCTTCTGATTGTTGGAAGACGGTCGCCTATTACTTAATACATAGAATACGTGTTTTGATCTCTGATTAAATGGGATTCTGTTTGATCATTAGCCAACCGCCAGCCGCGAGTAGCAAATCACCTAACCACTTAATTGAACGTATAATTTACACTCAACATCTACGTTATAGAACTAAATTTATCTCAATGTAGTTCCTCCGTCAATGATCAAAGATGTACCGGTCACCCATACCGTAGCATCAGACAAAAGATAAATTGCTGCATAAGCAATCTCCTCAGGTCGGGCTAACCTGCCTAAAGGGATCGTCCTGGTAAACACTTCCAGTTCTTCTTTGAGATCATAGGCCTCCAGGATATCGGTTTTCACCATTCCTGGTTGTATCCCGTTCACACGGATTTTTTGGGGAGCTAATTCAAGGGCAAGAACTCTTATTAAAGAATTAATAGCCCCTTTTGAGGAGGCGTAAATGGCATTTGATACTGCTGCGTATGTAGAGGCAATCGATGAGATTATAACAATTGAAGCTTCTTTCTGCAATTTTTTTTGCTTTAAAACAGACTGAATCAACAATGCCGGGGCATAATAGTTTATTTTCATGATCGCATTGATTTTCTCTTCATTGATATATTTAGCCGTTGTTTTAGTATTAATGCCGGCTGCATAAACAATTCCATCCAGGATAGGTAACCTATCTGTAAGCGATTTAATTTCATTTGAATTAACTAAATCGGCACAGATCATTTGATGCGATTCTCCAGATAAAAGCTGAAAAGTTTCGTTTAGTCGTATCAGATTCCTGCCGGTAATAATCAGATTGGCGCCCATTTTTGAGCATTCAATCGCAATTGATTTGCCAATACCGGAAGAAGCACCTGTGATAAGAATGTTCTTTTCTTCGAGAGAAAAAATATTTTTCATTATTATATCTCAATTAAATCAGAACAAACAATCTTTTCGACTGATAGGTAGGCACTTCCCCAGGAAAGTCCTACTCCGAAACCACATAATACAAGGTTTAATTTTTGATTACTGAGTTCATTTTGAAGATTTGTTACCATCAGTAAGGGTATGGTTGCACAACTTGTATTCCCGAAATTTTCAATATTATATGGCGTTTTTTCTAAAGGAATTTTCAGTTTTTTCCGGATCCGCTCATTCATAAATTTATTTGCCTGATGGAACAGAAAATAATCGACGTCATCAGTTGACAGACTGAATTTTTCCATCAATTGATTGACCGTTTCAGGTGCCCTCCTAATTCCGAAAGAGAATACCTCCATGCCATCTAATGCTTCATGGAGTTTGGATCTGCGTATGCCGCTGCCGAAATCTATCATTTTGAAAGATTCTTCGTTAACGGGGTTTCTGCATCCGCCATCGGGAACAATAATTGCCTGATAACCCGATCCATCGGTAGAGAAATGATAGAACATTTCATTGGCATCCGGATTATATTCAAGAGCTGTGGCCGTACCTGCATCTGCGAACAGGGGATAAGCACTTTTATCGTCATAAGCTGCATACATCGACTGCGTATTACCAACTAATAGCAACCCTTTTTTTGAATTTCCGGAGGAGAGCAGACTCGAAATAACATTCAGTCCGTGAACATATCCTGAACAACCTAAAGTAATATCGAAACACATACAATTGATAGGCAATTTTAACCTGTCCTGCAAAATGCAAGCAGTTGCAGGCAATTTATAATCAGCAGTATGGGATACAAAAATTAAAACTTCGATATCTGATTTAACCCAGTTCAGATCAATAATTAGCTTTTCTGCTGCCGCAAAGCACAAATCAGAGGTGCAAACCCCATTTTCAACAATCCTCCGCCTTTCAATTCCTGTAGTTGCAATAAATTTTTCCGCTTCGCCCTCTTCAAAAATCGCATAATCTTTATTCTCCACGATATTACGCGGTACACATGCCGAAACACCTATGATTGAAACGTTATGAAGTTTAGAATAGGCCATTTAGATTCTGCCCTTTACGATATTGAACAATTCACCAATAGTTGATGTACCTCTGATATCATTACCGGTCATACGTACATTGTACTCTTCATCAATCATCGAAATGATGGATAATGCCATTAGTGAACTCCATTCTTCGAGTTGTTTAAAGTTTGTTTCTGCGGTAAAAGTACTTGCATCAGTATCATCGAACTGATCTGCAAAATTTTGAATAAAATCTCCTAATTCCATTTGTCAACATTTTAATAGTTAATATTTTAATTTAATTGCAGGGTTACCAATATATGTTGAATTGTCTTTGGTGTCTCTAATGATTACGCTTCCCGAGGCCACTGTGGTATTATTTCCTATATTATTTTGTTGTAATACAATCGAATATACTCCAAATAAATTTCTATCACCAATAATTACCTCGCCGGATATTCTAGTTCCGGGCATAAAGGAGTTAAAACTTCCAATTATAACGTCGTGTCCTAATGCTATCGAACCATTAAAGATATTAAAATCTCCGATATGAACATTACAGCTGATTGAGCATTTCGAGAAGAAAATATTTCCTTTTCCAATAGACATATTGTTTTCATCTAAACATCTTAAATCAGGAGCAATAAGATTCGGAAAATCAATAATCGGATTCTTTATTTTAGAAATCAATAGCGACAATATCGAAGGCTTTCCGATGGCAATTGCTAATGACAATTCTTTACTATAATTATTAAGCACATCAATACCACCTAAAACAATACCATATTCATTTTTTGTTTCCACAGGTATTCCATCGTCAAAGAAGCCAATCAAATTCCATTGATGATTAATGTGATTAAGCTAATGAACCAGACAAGCTATTTCTCTTCCAAAACCACCGGCTCCATATATAGCGATATCTCTCATTGCATTCTTACTTATATTGCTTATTCAATTGTCCGGATGGTCATAAAAGCTTCAGCTCGATTTAAACCTACTGTTGCACCTCTGAATTTTGCAAGTGCCTCGATCGCTTCTATCGATCGCGGATTAGGAAATACTCTTAATTGCCCTGTATAATAAGACATTGCTTCGAGTTTATAAGGCATATACCGTTCAATGTTTACAAAGTGATTTGGAATAAATGCATCATTTGTATAAGGAGCTGCCCATTCCGTTTCTGATAATGTTTCGTAAGCATAAATAGTCTTTATGGTGTAGTTACCGACAGGCCTTGCTGCTACCAATGCCGCATTGAATACGATATGATGATCGTGATGGATATCGCCACGATGAGGAATAAATAATATTTCTATTTTCAACCTGGTAATAAGCTCGGAGATTGAAGAAGAAATAGCTGCCTTCGATATCACATCCAATTCCGGGGCCGGATAATCAAAAAAAATCGTTTCTTTTACACCTAATAATGCATGTGCCTGTAAAGCTTGTTTTCTGACTTTAGCGATTCCATCGTCTGAATACATTTTTGCACTTCCACGCGTAACAATCAGAATATAAACAGTATTGCCTTGTTCGGTAAACCGCTTGATGATAGCTCCACAACCAAGCACCTCATCATCGGGATGGGGAGCAATTATTAATACTTTGTTGTTCATAAGCATATAGATTATTTTATTAGCCTAACAATCTTAGACAACCGAGACATTTTTACGAAGGAATAGAACTTATATCCAGTTCTTTCAAAAACTTTTTGAGAAGTGATATTTGTAAGGGTTGTGTAAGTCCATAGTTCTTTGTCATTATAAACAGAATTAATTAGCCTGAGAACTTCAGTAAATATACCTTTACCCCTGTAACTTATATTCGTAAAACATGGACCAATCATGAAATCATCTTTTTCCATAAAAGGAAATCTAAAACTCTTCGGGGTAATGTAGGAATAATGCACTACTGTTTTACCATCAAGCAAGTAGAGTATTTTAAATTTGCCATACGTTGCCAAATACCATAATAGATTAATTATTGGATTTCTGCCATATTTCCCAAGGCTTAATAAACCAGGTGAAAGCAATGAAACCTGATATCCTAAGAATGTTAATGGCCATTTGTTTTGTTCTTGTGTAGCATTATTGGGTAACCTATAAAGAACTTGTTTTACTGTCAATTTCATTTATTTAAATT
>JAPLDR010000077.1:0-5121 GCA_026391655.1 Bacteroidia bacterium
TATATATCTGATTCAGGACTCTTTAAATACTTTGCAATTCTTTTATCCTGCGTCAGTGTTCGTCCGCCAAAGCCGATAACGCGCCCCGAGATTCCATGAATCGGAAACATCATCCGCCCCGCGAAACGATCGCGTACCCAGTCTTCGCGTTTAATGGTAAGTCCGGTCTTTTCGAGGTACTCCATCCTGAAACCTGCCTTGACCGCTTCAGTGGTCATTGTATCTTTCCCTTCGGGGCAGTACCCGATACCGAATTTCCTGATAATATCATCCCTCATTCCACGCTGCCGCAGATAAGAGAGACCGATTAATCTGCCCGAATTGGTCTCCCAAAGTTGATTGCTGAAGAATTTCTGAGCGAACTCTGAAACAATCAATTGACTCTCGCGGTCATTCCGTTCAATAACATCTTCAGGACTCTCTTCCTTTTCCCTGATTGGGATGTTATACTTATTCGCCAGCCACCTCAACGCATCAGCATACGCTAAGTGTTCGTGTTCCATGATAAAATTGACAGACGATCCGCCTTTCCCGCAACCGAAACATTTATAAATCCCCTTTGCCTGCGAAACATTAAATGAAGGCGTTTTCTCGTTGTGAAACGGACATAGTCCGATCATACTCGTCCCACGTCGCTTTAAAGTGACGAAATCACCAACAACATCCGCAATCTCTGCAGCGTCCAGTATTTGTTGTATAGTTCCCTGATCAATCATCCGAACAAAGGTAATGAAAACTGCTTAGTCAGAGACGGATTATTACTCCAAATAGTACTTAACAATTATCTGCTTTTTTGCTTGATCAACGCTTCAGGGAACCAATTATTCATGACTCAGCTAATCTATTATTTCATTAATGATTAACTCAAATTTTTTTAACACGACCTTTCTTTTCTACTTTTTATTGCTTAACTTTACAAAGAGCGAAAAAAAAACAGGCGAAAGCCCTGTTCTATTTCATTCCATTATAAGTAGTTGTCCTTATTCTGCCGCCTTTACCGCAAATTTGAACCTGAATATTATTGCCTTATGAATTTATTTGTGGCCAGACTAAATTCCTGCACAACGACCAAAGACCTGCAAAAACTCTTTGAACATTACGGTGGAGTCAATATTGTTAAAGTCATCATTGATAAAAAAACTGGCAGATCGAAATGTTACGGTTTTGTTGAAATGCCAGATAATCATGAAGCGCATGAGGCTTTAAAAGAGCTGGACAACACGTCGTTCAATGGGAATATTATTTCGGTTAAAGAATCGATGCCAATCAATTACCGGGTTTCGACAATGGAATCAGGATACCGAAACAGGAACAGTGCCATTCACTCATCAGGGAATGGCGATTTAAAGGAATTCAATAATGCAATTTGGCAAAGCAAATGTCAACGAGAACCCAGCAGTCACAGAAATTACGGTTACAGGGGAGGTGGCTACAGAAAATTCCAGTAATATTGATTTTACCCCTTTTTTTACTAAACTTGCAATAATAGAAATGGCTTGCAACACAAAATCCACTATTATTTAATACACTAAAAAACATACATTTGAGCATCTGCAACATCATAGTGACCTGGCATCGGATTTCTACCTGTTTTAAAAAGTCCCTCCCGATGCTTCTCATTCTCCCCGTTCTCTGGTCATGTGAAGAGATGATTGAAGTGAACTTAAAAAACGAAAACCCTAAAGTGGTAATAGAAAGCTTTATTTCAAACGGTGAGATTCCGGTTATCGTAAAAATCACAAAAAGCCAGGGATTCTTCAACCAAAGTGATTTTACTCCGGTAAAAAATGCCACGGTAAAGTTGGAATGTCTCTCTGTAAGTGAGAAACTGACCGAAAAAGGTGACGGTTATTATATTTCTTCAAGGATAAAAGGGATATCGGGTAGAGCATATACGCTTAAAGTTACAACAGCCGGAGAGACTTTCGGCGCTACGGTAGAACTCCCCTGTGCCGTGCCCATTGACACCGTCTATTTCAAACCCGGGTTATTCCGAAATGACAGTCTGAATATTTTTATCGGATTCCGCGATCCGGCGATAATAGAAAATTTTTACCGTATTAAGCTTTTCCGCAACCGCCGTTACGCAATAAATGATTACTTTCTTTTTACAGATGCATTTTCGGACGGTGAAAGAATAGTAGCTCCAATTTATTACCGCTATTTTACCCCGGGTGATACTATTGTGGTGGAGCTTTTAAATCTTGAAAGGAGTACATGGAGGTACATTAAAGGATTGAGCGAGTCAGTCCAACAGGGGGTCAATTCCCAGGCTCCCGGCAATCCTCCTACTAACTTTACCGGCGGTGCGTTGGGAATATTTGGCGCCTGTGGTTCGTCTGAATACCGGGTGATTGTCCCCAAAACAACAGAGAAAAAATAGAGTATTCCGAATTCCCAGCTAATCATACTCAATGACCGACAACCTTATCTATAAAATTGCCCTGTCGCTGATTCCGGGAATCGGAAGTGTCACAGCAAAATCGCTGATTGCCTACACCGGATCTGCTGAACAGGTTTTTCGGGAAAAAGAGAAAGCTTTGCGTCAGATTCCAGGTGTGGGAAGTGTCGTGGCGAAAAATATCATCAATTCGGAGGTGATGACAAGAGCTGGCCGGGAAGTGGAATTCCTGCAAAAAAACGCTGTTAATGCGCTGTTTTACCTTGATGAGGATTATCCGCAACGATTGCTTGGCTGTTATGATGCTCCAATCCTCCTGTATGTCAAAGGAAATCCGTTTCTGAATTGCCCTAAAGTCATCAGTATTGTTGGAACGCGACATGCCACAGAATACGGAAGAAAAATTGTTGACCAGTTTATCTCAGTTCTGGCAGAAAGGGGTTACCGGATGATTATTGTGAGTGGACTGGCGTATGGTATAGATATTCAATCGCATAAATCAGCGCTACGAACAGGATTGCCAACTGTTGCGGTGATGGGACACGGTCTCGAAACAGTCTATCCTCCGCTACATACCGCTATCGCGAAGGAAATGATCGATAATCAGGGTGGTTTAGTATCCGATTTTCAGAGTTATTCACCAATTGACAGAACTAACTTTCTGCGCCGGAACCGAATTATTGCCGGCTTGTCAGATGCTACAATTGTAGTTGAATCGGCTAAAAAAGGAGGAGCATTAGTAACAGCAGATATTGCCAATTCGTACAATCGGGACGTTTTTGCATTCCCTGGAAAGGTCGGTGATCTGTATTCCGAAGGGTGTCATTTTTTAATAAAATCGAATCGGGCAGTTCTGATTGAGAGTGTATCCGATCTGGAATATATGATGAACTGGAGTGCTACCCAAAGTCAACCTGATGCCATTCAGCCATGTCTTTTTTATGATCTTACGCCCGACGAAAAACTGATTGTTGATCTGCTCCGGAGTGAAGGGGAGACGGCAATTGATCTGATTTGCATCAAAACAATGCTTCCAATGAACAAAGTATCGCCAACCCTACTCAACCTCGAATTTGCCGGAATCGTAAAAGGGCTTCCGGGAAAAGTGTTTAAGGTCATTTAGAGATAATATTGAACTTAACTGATAATTTTATAAATTTGAATGGTTTTAATACACAAATAAAAATGAGTAAAATAAAAATAAAGAATTTCGGACCCATCAAAGAAGGCTATCAGGAAAACGATGGCTGGCTGGATATTAAAAAGGTTACAGTGTTTATTGGTAATCAGGGAAGCGGTAAAAGCACTGTGGCAAAGGTGTTTTCTACATTAACATGGATGGAAAAGGCACTAAACCGTGGTGATATTGACAAAGGAAAATTAAATCTTGACATGTTCTATAGTTTCTTTAAATATCAGCGTATCCCAAATTATTTTAGAGAGGATACGGTTATTGAATATGAAGGAGATTCAGCAAAAATTATATATAATAAGAAATCATTGAGTTTGCCTAAAGATCAAATGGTAAATAACAATAAATTCAATGTGCCTAAAATCATGTACGTTCCTGCAGAAAGGAATTTTTTAAGTGTAATTAAAAATGCTTATGGCCTAAAGAACTTACCTGATACACTTTACACATTTGCTGAAGAACTTAGAAAAGGTCAGCTTGAATTAAATGGGAGATTACTTCAGTTACCGATTTCAGAACTAAAGTATAAGTATAACAATGACAACGAGACTTCATATATCGTTGGCAAAAACTTTGAATTAGATTTACTTGAATCTTCGAGTGGTTTCCAATCATTTGTTCCATTGTATTTGGTTACAAAGTTTTTGACCGATGAACTTCAAAAAGGGGAAAATGTATTAAGGGAACAATTAAATGTGGAACAAAGTGTTAGACGCAATAAAGAAATTGCGGAAGTAATGTTTAATACAGGTCTCAATGAATCTGAGAAAACCAGAAAAGTAACTGAAATTGATTCAAAATATTTAAATACTTGCTTCATTAATATAGTTGAAGAACCTGAACTAAATTTATTTCCCACTTCTCAAAAACAGATGCTATTTAGTTTGTTGGAGTTCAATAATCTAAGCAAAGAAAATAAGTTGGTAATGACAACGCATAGCCCTTACCTGATAAATTATTTGACATTAGCAGTTGAAGCAAATAAATTGAAAGGAAGAGTAAAAGCGGATGAACTTAAAAATAAACTTCGAAATATTGTTCCACTAAATTCTACAGTAAATCCAGATGAATTGGCTATTTATCAATTAGATGAAAATGATGGTTCGATAAAACTCTTAGATAATTATAAAGGTCTTCCTTCAGATGAAAATAAATTGAATGACGAATTGGGCGAAGGAAACGAATTATTTGCAAGACTTTTAGAAATTGAGCAAAAATTATGAGTGATATTTTTAAAATGCTGTGCCAAGATGTGACACAAGCAACATATTTTGGAATTTGTGACGACAAACCTCATCAGAGAGCTTATATAGATACTATTGATAATGGGAAATGGATGGCTGTTATAAAAAATGATACGAGACAAGAGGTGACCTTTACAGCATTGGACAACTGCATTGAAATACATAAAGCGAATGGGAAAATGGAGAGTAGATGCGAAGGTGTAATTACATACAATGACACAATTATTTTTTTAGAAATTAAGGAGCGTAAAGGTGATGCTAAGACATGGGCAAAAGATGCGGAT
>JAPLDR010000077.1:5205-23839 GCA_026391655.1 Bacteroidia bacterium
CAAAAGAAAAACATACAGTACGAATGAAAAAATTTCAAGAAGATACTGGTTATGTACTTAGAGTTGAAAATAGAATTATACTTGACTGAGGAGTTCGCTCAACGAATTAACTCAAAATCTATCTGTTAACTTCCATAAATTGATTCTGCAAAAGAAAGGCTAACTTTGCAACCTATTAAAAGGATTGAGAATGACAACATTTGAAGGATTTGGGATTGGCAAATCGATATTAAAAGCGTTGGATGAGATTGGATTTACAACGCCAACCCCAATTCAGGAACAGGCAATCCCAGTGATTAAATCGGGAAAAGATGTATTAGGGATTGCTCAGACCGGAACCGGCAAAACTGCTGCCTATGTCATTCCGTTATTAATGAAACTCGTGAAAGCAGAAGGGAAAGATCCACGGGCTATTGTTCTGGTTCCTACACGAGAACTGGCTATACAGGTGGGCGAAGACATTGCAGAACTATCGCAATATACCGATATACGTCATGCGGCGGTTTATGGTGGAATTGGCTGGACCAAACATGCAGCACTGCTCGAACCAGGGGTTGATATTCTTGTTGCCACGCCAGGCCGTCTGTGGGATCTGTACCGTGCCGGAGCTTTTGGCATGAAAAGTATAAAAACACTTGTTGTTGATGAAGCAGACCGCATGCTCGATATGGGATTTATGCCTCAGCTGAACAAACTATTCGAAGTGATACCTCCCAGACGGCAAAACCTCCTTTTCTCTGCAACTTTTTCGGAGAGTATTGAATTAATGAGCAACGAATTTCTCGCTTTTCCCGAGCGGGTTGAGGTTGCTCCATCTGCAACTCCGGTCGATAAGGTGAAACAATATTTTTACCGCGTACCCAATTTCAGGACGAAACTGAACTTTGTGAGTTACCTGCTCCTAAACCATAAGGAGTTTAAAAGGGTGATTATTTTCTGCCGGACCAAAGAGAATGCCGAAGATGTATTTAAGGTTCTCACCCGAAGAACAGAAGGCGAAGTAAGGATACTCCATTCCAATAAAGCCCAGAGCTCCCGGATCAATGCCATTGAAGCATTTAAATCCGGAAGTGTACGGGTTCTGGTATCAACTGATGTCTCAGCCCGCGGGATTGATGTCACCGAAATATCTCACGTAATAAATTTTGATCTTCCGCCACGATACGAAGATTATGTCCACCGGATAGGCCGGACTGCACGCGCCAACACCGATGGTGTAGCTATCTCATTTATTGCTCCTGACGAGGATTTCCATCTTGATAATATTGAGAAACTGATCCGAATGAAGATCGAAGAGCTGCCTTTTCCCGAAGAGATTGATGTTGTCCCGTTAAGCCGACCGGAAAAGCAGAGCATCGACCGCGAAATCGATCGTCAGAAAAGATTGGCCAACCCTGAATTTAAAGGGGCGTTTCACGAAAAAAAGGCAAGGCAGACTAAAAGTAGTCCTTACAGTGTTAATCAGAAAAGTAATCAGACGCGTGAAACCAAAAACAAGGGAAGAAAAAGGGGAAGATAACAGAATAATCACGATATTTGACAATCTGTTAATTTTGAGTTGAACTGGACAATGTTAAAAAAGGACTAACCAAATATATCGGCACGATTCAGCAACTGAGATGTAAGACACTTTGTGAATGATTACTGACTATGAATTTAATTTCATCAGATACAACGATTTCGATTTCTAACCTTAAAAAGAAATTTGGGGATTTTACCGCTGTAGACGGATTGAGTTTTGATATCCATAAAAATGAAATATTTGGTCTTTTAGGTCCGAACGGAGCCGGGAAAACAACGACAATCAATATGATTTGCGGGTTATTACCGCCATCCGAAGGGACAATCAGCTTCAATGGTTATGAGGGAAACGACCATAAATCACTGATCGGTTACTGTCCGCAGGAAAATATCTTCTATCCGAAATTAACTTGCTATGAGCAGTTACTTTTCATTGGTCAAATGTATGGTATCGCTTCAAAAACTTTAAAGCCAAAAGCCCTTGAGCTATTGGAACTATTAGGTTTGAGAGAAAAAACGGATGTTAGAGCAAATAACTTATCGGGCGGTATGAAGCGGAGGTTAAACATTTGCCTGGCCCTTATTCATGATCCAGAGATCCTTATTCTTGATGAGCCGGAAGCTGGCCTGGATCCTCAAAGCCGGATTTTGGTACGTGATTTTATTAAAGCATCAGGTAAAGAAAAAACCATTATTCTGACCACGCACAACATGGATGAGGCCGATCGACTGGCCGACCGGATTGCTATTATCGACTATGGTAAATTATTGTTGCTGGACACGCCCCAAAATCTAAAAAAGACCATAGGAGAGGGTGATATCCTGGAAATTATTATTGAAAATGCAAATGAGAATTCAATCAGTCAATTTGCTGAAAAAGTTTCCTCATTTTCTCAAAACATAAAAAAGGGTTCGAATTATCTGTTGATAAAACACCCCAATATTATTGAACATTTACCGGCAATAAAAAATATTGCTGATATCAGTGGACTATTAATTTCTGAAATCAAACTTCGGGAAAATACGCTTGAGGATGTATTTATTCATTTAACGGGTAGAAATTTGCGGTCATGAAGCTAATTAGCGTATTCATAAAGAGTCTTAAGGAGCAATTAAGAAGCTTCTGGATACTGGTACTCTCTTTATCAATGGGGCCGTTCTTTATTTTTGTCTATTTTCTGATCACCGAATCTTATAAGCCGCAGTATAACCTGCTAGTTGTAAATACCGACAGCGGTATTAATGCAAATGGACAACAAACAAACTACGGTGAAAACCTGATCACTTTTTTTACCTCAGCAAACATTCATATAAATTCAGCACCCTTTGTTATTCAGAAAATTGCTGCGGAAAATGAGGGGATCAAAAAACTTAAAAACAAAGAAGCCGATGCATTGATTATAATTCCAGAAAGGTTCTCTCAAACCTTAATTGCCCGGAAAAACAACGACAGTCTGGTGGCATCAAAAATTGAATTTTTTGGTGATTTAACCAATACAAATTATTTAATCAGTGCTGTCTGGGCCAACGAAATTGTAAATGAATTTGCGCTTCAAACCACCAATAATAAAAGAATAATTGAAGTAAAAGAAACGGCCCTTGGAACATCAGGAAATATCAGCGAATTCAACATGATTGTTCCGGGAATACTTATTGTATCGCTGATCATGCTCATGTTTACAGCCAGCATAGCCTTTGTATCGGAGGTGGAAAATAAGACAATATTGAGGCTTAAACTATCTAAACTGAAGACGATTGAATTTCTGGGAGGCATCGGATTTGTGCAATTGCTTGTGGGGTTGGCATCAGTGGTCTTAACTCTGGCAACAGCTATTCTGCTGGGATTTAAGTATGAAGGTTCGTTGGCAATCATGCTGTTTATTGCTGGTTTAACAAGCTTGTCAATCATTTCGTTTAGCCTGATTATTGCAGCAGTAACCAAATCGGCCAACCCATTCAGGGACTAATGACACCTTCGCATGCTATTTCAGCGTTGAATAAAACCCTGATCATGAATATGGATTTTGTAAGCATTCTTCCTGAAATTATAGCCATGGTTGTTCTTACAATATTGTACTTCTTTATAGGGGCAATAATATTTAAACAACGACATTTGAAATTGAAATAGAACCAAATATGAAAAAACAATCTCAAAGGACTGACAGTCAATTATTGAATCGAATTATGCTGATCATTTTTTTGCTGGTAATGGTCTCCTGTCAGCCTCGCACCGTAAAAGTTCAGGTAGCGGAATCGCAGAAATTCAAATTTGAGGAACAGGATATCCGGCAAATTCAGCAGGGATATAAAGATGGAAAATTTACGATAAAGGAATTGGTTCAGGCTTATCTCGACAGAATTGAGGCAATTGATAAGAATGGTCCGAAGCTTAACGCGATAATTCAGATCAATCCTGATGTTATTCAGATTGCCGAAGAATTGGATCTGGAAATGAAGGCCGGAAAATCAAGAGGTCCGATGCATGGCATTCCCGTGGTTCTGAAAGATAACATCGATACCCACGATAAAATGGCGACGACTGCCGGATCAAGGGCATTAATGAATTCATTCCCGTTAAAAGACAGCTATGTTTCAATGCGATTGAAAGAGGCAGGAGCGGTTATTATCGGAAAAGCAAACCTAAGTGAATGGGCAAATTTCCGAGGACAACTATCAACAAGCGGCTGGAGTGGAGTCGGAGGGCAGACCAAAAATCCGTATGATTTAAGTCGTAACCCTTGCGGATCGAGTTCGGGTTCTGCTGTGGCAGTTGCAGCTAATCTGACCATGGTGGCAATTGGGACAGAAACAGATGGTTCTATCGTATGCCCATCACAAACAAATGGCATTGTTGGGATAAAACCTACGGTTGGGCTTATCAGTCGTTCAGGTATTATCCCCATTTCATTTACACAGGATACTCCCGGCCCAATGACCCGGACAGTACGCGATGCGGCGATTTGTCTGAGTGCATTGGTCGGCGTAGATTCATCTGATGTGAAAACATTAGCCAGCAAAGGACAATTTTATACCGATTACACCAAATTCTTAAACAAAGATGGGTTAAAAGGAAAGAAAATTGGTTTTTACAAAGCCTCTATGGGAACAAATTATAAAGTTGATACACTCATGATCCAGGCAGTAAAATACCTGAAAAGCCAGGGTGCGGAAATTATTGAGATCAATCAGATCTATGACCGGAAAGTGGATAAATATTCCTTCGAAATCATGCTATATGAATATAAGGATGGGTTGAATAAATACTTCAAATCTCTTGGACCTAATGCTCCCGTAAAGAGCGTTGAGGAGTTGATTGCCTTTAACCGCAAAGACTCAGTTGAATTAAAATATTTTAACCAACATTATCTTGAAGTGGCGCAGACGAAAGGTGATTTGTCATCGGCTGACTATCAGAAAACATTGGCCCAGATGCTAAAAGGATCAAGGGAAGAGGGTATCGATCGTGTTATGAATGAGCATGACCTCGATGCAATTATCGCACCAACGGGGGCACCGGCCTGGAAAACCGATCACACCAATGGTGATAGTTTTCAACTTGGCAGCTCCTCTGCTGCTGCCCAGGCAGGATACCCAAGTATAACAGTTCCAATGGGTTTCATCGATGGGTTACCAGTTGGGATCTCTTTCTTCGGAAGAGCATGGAGCGAACCCGTATTATTGGAAATCGCTTATGCTTATGAAACAGGCACTAAATTTCGAAAGGCTCCTGTGTTTCATTAGTATCAATTCGACGATTCGACGATTCGACAATGTGACAATTAGTCAATTCGACGATTCGGCAATGAAACAATATGATCAAATTAAGAATTCAATGATGGTACGTTAAAGGATGCTACAAAGAAGTTATCATCAATCCTTAACCTCGTTCGTCTCTGCGGTAAAGAAAGCAGCGTGAACAGGAGCTGGACAAGGACTATTTAATCCGTGTACTGCGGCCCAAATCACATCATTAAACAATGCATCGGGAACCTTGTCTTCTTTACTGAAATCAAACTTTTCACTCAGTTTTGATAATGGATTAACAACATTATTTTTCAGATTTAAATCAACAAGATTAGCCATTGAATGGAACGAAGGATGGGTTGCTGATTTGTTAAAGCATCTCCATATTGGTTCAGCCGAGGCATCGTATTGACTCATGGGAGGTAATCCAAGAATTAATTCAATGGTACGAAGCATCGATGAGGTTGAGTACATGGTAGTGATCGGGTCCATTTTGTGCATCATCTTCCACAATAATAACCACACTTTCATTCCAGATCGGTGAATGACTTAGATATTCAACAAAAAGACCAACCGCGAGATCATTATCAGCCACATGCGCAAATGGGGTAGGTTTTCCACGGCTTAGACCTTCCGTGTGATCATTTCCAAAACGTAACGTATTCAGTTGAGGAACCTTGTCTTTAGCAAGCAAGGCATCGAAATC
The DNA here is from genome assembly GCA_026391655.1 of Bacteroidia bacterium. Taxonomy (GTDB): domain Bacteria; phylum Bacteroidota; class Bacteroidia; order Bacteroidales; family Prolixibacteraceae; genus JAAFHB01. The sequence continues at coordinate 11,177 of JAPLDR010000077.1, forward strand.
GCGTTTCCATTGATAGAAACGAACAGTATCGCGAACCGACAAGTCCCAACCGGCATAAGAAGCGCAGAAATGATCTTTTAATACAGGGATCGATGCCTCTTTTTCATCAATAAACTCAGCATAACTCCGGTAGGTCACTCCAAATCTTTTACAATAATCCCATAAAAATCCATTTTTATTATTGGCTATTTCACGTTTTCCCTCTCCGGGATAGGAGCCTCCCCGGCTTCCATAACTGGTTGGCCAGTTTTTTTCGAGATAATCGGTTGCATAAGCACCCATAGTCCAATTATGTCCGTCAGCACTAACTTCACCATCGACATAGAAATTGTCGAGCAAAACAAATTGTTTGGTCAGCGCATGTTGGTTAGGTGTTATTTTCTCACCGAATAATACCAGCGAAGTATCGCCGTTACCTTCGGGAATATCACCCAACACCTGATCATAGGTTCGGTTTTCTTTTATAATATAAAACACGTATTTGATGGGAGATGAATCACCAACCCTGCCGGGAATAGGGTTGCCCGATTCTCCCTGCGAGAGCATTTCTTTTTCTTTGTTATATGGGGTATTGTTGTAAACTGCCTGAGAATAGATTTTTAGCTGATTATCATCAGGGTTAGGTACAGCTGCAAGAGTTCCCATGAACAGGCCGCCAATGTATTGCAGTTTAGCTATCTCTTTAGTCCCCTTTTGATAAACCACATCTTCTTTCCTGCTGATTGGATTGGGACCGTATGGATTTGCCTTGGAATTTAAACCCTTTCCATTGGTAACAAAAATGGTGTTTTTCACGACACGAACACAGGTCGGATACCAGCCTGTAGGGATAAATCCTTTGCTTTTACTATTGCCTGGATTACTTACATCAAAAACAGCAAGACAATTATTATCGGCATTGGCAATATATAAGGTCTTTTCATCTTTACTGAGAGCAACACTATTGGGAGTTGATCCGGTTGGAGCATTGGGATAAAGGGCTGAATTAAGGATTTCGATTTCCCTGTTCTTTTCAAGTGAAACAACCGATACTGAATTGTCGTTGGCATTGCCTACATATAAATATTTACCATTTTTTGTCAGGCATAAATCATTGGGATTATCACCTACTGCAATGGAACCGGTCACAAGCTGTTCCTGAGTGTCAAATAAAATTACTTTATTGCATCCCCAGCATGATATATAGAGCATTTTATAATCATCCGATAAAAGGCAAGTGTAACCTTCGCCCCCTAATTGTATTTGCTTTATGACTTTCTTCTCTTTGATATCGAAAACATAAAGGGAATTGTTCTCTTTGGTGACTGCATAAAGTACCTGCTTCCGGTCATCAACGGCTATACCTGCAATCGAAATCTTTGTTGGCCAGGGTTTGCCAATGATCAACGTGTCGGACGGAACCAGCTTCCTGTTTTTGACCTGATATTTCATGATCCAGTTATCATTCCCTCCCGATGCATACAGGTACTTTTCATCTTTTGAGAAAGTAAGTCCCAGCCACCCTTTTGCAATAACCACCGAATCGAGAATTTCCGCTTTTTCAGAATCGATCAGATGAATGCTTTGATCACTTTGTCCGTTGTTGGTTATTGCCAGCATTTTTCCGGTTGAAGAGACAGCAATATTTAAGGGGAGATCGCCAACCGGCAACATTTTCCCGACAGGTGAAAGCTTCCATCCGTTGGGTAATGAGACGCGGTTTGACTCAATGTCTTTTAAGTTTTGTGCATTTGAAGGTAAAGCCAAAAATGATAAAAAATGCAGGCAAATCACTGCAAAAAGAGTTTTAATTTCGGTAGTATTCATATCGTCCTTTTTAGTATCAGCGATTGCTAAATTACAATTATTAGCGGGCTTTGCTAAATAATAAAGAAAGGTTTCCTGTTAAAATATTGTTGCAGATATATAGGAGCGGGATACAAGGAGAAACAAAAGTTAATAGAATAATAAAGAGAACAGCTGGAATAGTAGTAAGGGGGGGCGGATTAGTAAAGATAAACACCGGGATTGGATATTGTGTTAATTTGACTTGTTCGGGATATGAATATGTCAAACTATCACTTTGAATCATCCGGGATAAAATTCAAAAACAGTATATCCTTTTGATCACGTAATTTTACCTGATTTTGCAAAACAGGTATTTCTACGCTATAAAAAGCTACATTTTCAATATAGCTTTGAATCATTAACGCTAATATAATACCTCATGAAAACGAAACAGGAAAATGCTTGATTTTGGAAATACAATTCTTAACCTGGCGCTGGAGTCGCCCGAGGCACTTATTCCTTATGGAGTGACAGCGCCATCACAACTGGCTTTGCGAAAAACAGTCGATGATTTCAATGTGGCAAACCCTTCGGTGACGGAATCTATGTCTTTAAAATCTGGAAAGCTGGGTACAAAGAAGAGACCATTACGCTTGCTGTCATTAAAGGCGAACTTAGTGTGATTAAAGTCAAATTAATCCCCGAAGTATATAATCCCGAATAGTGTGATGATAAAATTGAACGTCATAAAAATAGGTTCTTACAAATAGAAACGGGAATAAACATATATGTCTACCTGATATAGGATGCATTGTATGGACCTACCTCACATATTTTAATAATACGCATCATTCCTTAACAAAAGAGAAAAGGATTAACAGGCGAAATTTTTTAAACAAAAAAATGAAAAACGAAGAAAGTTGAAGAAACAATTAAAGCGAATGGGAAAATCTATGTTTAATTATCAAAATGTTTTAATAACCATTTAAAAGAGAATTTTATGAAATTAGAATTTAAAATTACAGGAATTATACGTGAGCATGAGTCAGGACAATTTCTACCTGGCTTACACGTCAGAGCATATGACAAAGATATGCTTTATGATGATTTACTAGGCAATGCAGTAACGGATAAAGCAGGCCATTTCGAAATGAGCTATGCAGGCAGTGATTTTATAGAGTTATTCGACAAACATCCGGATATCTATTTCAAGATTATGGATGCATCTGGCAAACATGTTATACACACCACATCCGATTCGGTTCGCTGGAATGCCGGAACTGAAGAATTCTTTGAAATAGAAATACCTTTGCATAAACTCCCACCTAAAAGTAATTCTGAAATTACATTAATAGATGCACAGGGTAAGCATAAGACCGAATTTGAGGCTGGTGAATCTCTGATGGTCAATTTCAAAGGATTAGCTCCAAATCAGTCTTACGATATGAAACTTCTTGATGATAAAAACAAGGAAGTCTTCACGGCAAAATTGATTTCAAACCGTTTTGGAGTAATAGCACCTACAACTTTGTGGCCCGATATTGGAATAGGTGTTCCTAAATTAGGCGGAGATTATGCTTTTGAAACCCACGAAGAAGCTTTGGCAGCAATGAAAGACAGAGCGTTTTCCTTACAAGTATTTGAAGGTGAAAAGAAAGTGGGAGAAAATACTTTTAAAATAAATGCTGAAAGTACCGAACAAAAATTGTATTCATCCACAGAATCCGGGGCCTTAAAAAGGGGTTTATTGATAGGTAAAGACGAGTTGAGAGTACAGGGGAGAAAATTTACGCCAGGCTCTTTAGTTGACATTTATCTTGTAAAACGTCAGTTTAACTGGCAGGAGGGAAATCCGATTATTCCTGTTCGTAATTCAGACGGTTCAGAGGTCATTGCAAGTATTCATTTGAAAAAAGATAGTTTTAATATATTGTTATGGCCGAAAGAACAGCTTAAAACCGGGAGTTATGATATCATAGCACGGGTTACAGTGGAACATGAATATCTAAGAAATGAAAGAAAGTTTCGGGCCTCCGATATAGTATCCGACCGGTTTATCACGAGTGTGGTAGTGAGAGATGATATTTTTCATTATAAGCCGATTCAAATGGGTTGTATTATGGCCATGAAGGAAATTGCTGCAACAATGTTGTGGGGAGTTCCCGAAGAAGTAAAATACACCAATAATTTTCCAAAAGGAACAGATGTATGGGCGGCGCTTGATCCGGCAGGATTAATGCCGGCGAATATTGGTAAGAAAGTGAAATTCTATGTCATCCAACATAAAACCGCAGCTGATTGGTCGGTGAGCAGCAGTTTGGTAAGTGTTCCCACAAGTGGTTCGCCTGAAATAATTACAAGTTCAAGCTGTGTAAATGCAAATGCTACACTTGTCTGGTCCAATCCGCAACAAGTTGGAAAATATGATCTTGTTGTAGATTTTGGGAATAATGCTCCAAACCCTGCAGATTTTGTAGCAGATAATTCATTCGATCCACCTTTTGATATGATAGATGGATACTTGAATGTAGGTTTTTATGTAACCGACGATCCTTCAATTCCCGGATCATATGCGGTAGGACAAACCAGCTTCAACGATCCGGCAGTTACAATCCCGGCAGTTGGTGTATGGGCAGTTCCATGGGGATATCCTATTTATGGCAACACTCCATCCGGCACTTTAAGTTTACCTATGGTTGCAGAAGTTCGCTATCCGGCAGATTCAAACGGATTGAATGTTCCGGTATCAGCCCTACAATCCAACTATCCTGTAATTGTTATTATGCACGGAATGCATTCATATACTGACCCAAGTTATTTAGGCTACAATTATCTGCTCGACCATCTGGCAAGCCATGGTTTTATTGCGTTGAGTATAGATTGTAACGCAATCAATGCAATCGGTGGGATGCAGGATACCCGGGGACAGGCCATTTTGGCACATCTTTCACTTCTTCAAAGTAAAAATACCAATCCGGGTTTGTTTAATGGGAAGATTGATATGACGAATATCGGCATTATGGGGCATTCGCGTGGAGGTGATGGAGTAGTACAAGCGGAAATCTATAACCAGACACTTGGACTTGGCTGGAATATAAAAGCCATAGTACCCTTAGCCCCAACCGATTTCAGTGGTGTCAGTCCATCTCCGCTTAATCTGACAACCTCAAAGCTCTTTTGTATTTACGGTAGTAATGATGGAGATGTATGGGGAGGAGAAAATCCTTCGACTCAGTATGCAGGTACAGGATTCAGGTTTTATGATCGTGCAACAGTCGAAAAAGCAATGGTCTTTATCTACGGAGCAACACATAACCGCTTCAATACACAATGGGGAACGGAAAGTATAGTAGATGTGGCATCACCTAAAGTGCTTTCATTTGACCAACACCAAAAGTTACTATGCGGTTATATGACAGCTTTTATGCAGGTGCATTTACAGGGAAGGACTGAGCAGGTAGATTATATGACAGGGGAGTTAAAAATCCCGCAGGTTTCAACGGTTGATGTTCATTCACAATATAGAAAAGCTGTAAATCGAACTTTGGATGATTTTGAAAGTAACCCTTCGCTCAATCAAAATACTCTGGGTGGGAATGTGAACTTTGTAAATCTTGACGGTAGTCCTCAGGAGGATATTTTGGGCACAATTGATTCCAACTCACCCCATCAGACAAAAGGACTTCGCTTGAAATGGAATGCAATGACAGGAACCTATCAGACACAAATTCCTTTAGGTGGACTGAGAGATCTTTCTGCTTATGAGTTCCTTAGTTTTCGTGTGAGCCAGAAAGTGGGTTCTGCATCAAATCCAATTGATCAGCTTCAGGATATGCATGTCAGGCTTAACACGGCAGGCGGAGGAAATTCCAGGGCATTACGTGTTGGATACTTTAATAACATTCCATTTCCGTACAAACCAGAATATAGGGCAATGAATGACGGAAATGAAGGGCCTAATACCAAGGCTTCCCTTAAAACAATCAGGATACCTTTATATGGATGGACCACAAAATGCCTTAATGTTCCAATTGTTGACATTGCAAATATTGAATCTATTACGTTTGAATTTGATTCAAAGCCAACAGGAGATATTGAAATTGATGATATTGAATTCGTACCAAAACCAATTTAAATTACTGTAAAATGAACAAAATAAGAATAACTCACCCAATTGACCCAAAATTGAATCATAATTGTGATGGGATTCACATTAGTGATTATACAATGGAAGAGGTAATTTTGCCATCGAATAAGAAGGAGAAATCCCGTAAGGCAATATCCATTGTTATTAAGGGTAGAAACTTCAAAGCAGTAGCACAGCCATTATTAGCATTCGTAGGAAAAATTCCGGTTAGCTTTTTACGAATAGCTCCTGATGAGTGTTCGGTTGAAGGTGTCCTGTTGCAAGAGCCCAAGGAAGAAACATTTGTTGATGTAATTCTTGGCGATCAGGATCATGCAAGGCATCCTGTCGTATTTAAAAAGACCATGATCAAACGAATTTGAACGGAGTAAGCCGGGATTTGGTGTTTGGTTTAAGGTTAAGGTCAAGAAGAGAAGCCCTGGTTGTCCGGGGCTTCTTGATAAATATGAGTGCACTTGGGAACTTAGAACCTCTATCACATGTAAATCATTTTTGCCGCTAGGAACGCAAGGATTTTCGCAAAGGACGCAAAGGCTTAAATGGAAGTTTTGGTTTTCTGGATTAAATATATTATCCTGATTTGCTTTTAATTTCGTATTTTTAGCAAACCTAAATGAACAAGGCGAAAATGACAAATAAGGAGACTGCGTATCAAAAAATATCAGAACTGGTCAAACGGTTTGAGGAGCAAATTGATTCGTATAAAAACGCAAACTATAACGAAACACTGACCCGCAGAGATTTTATTGATCCGTTTTTCAAGGCATTGGGCTGGGATATCGACAACGAACAAGGATATGCCGAAGCTTACAGGGAGGTGATTCACGAAGACCGGGTGAAGATTGGTAAGGCAACAAAAGCGCCCGATTATTCATTCAAACTTCCCGGAGGGAAACGACTATTCTTTGTTGAAGCAAAAAAACCAAGCGTTGCTGTAAAAGACGATATTTTACCGGCCTACCAAATCAGACGATATGGTTGGAGTGCCAAACTGCCAATAAGCATCATCACCGACTTTGAAGAATTCGCTATTTACGACTGCACTAAAAAACCATTCCCCACCGACAAAGCATCTGTGGCCCGAATAGAATACCTGACTTTCCGCGACTACCTTAAAAAGTTTGATTTCATCTGGGATACTTTCAGCAAAGAACAGGTTCTTAAAGGTAGCTTCGACAAGTATGTTCAAGGCAATGCCAATAAAAAAGGAACCGCAACGGTTGATAAGGAGTTTTTGTTGTCGTTGGATAGCTGGAGAACCTATCTTGCTACTTCGATTAGCTGGAACAACAAGACGCTCGACGAAGACGAAATAAATTTTGTGGTTCAGCAAACCCTCGACCGGATTATCTTTTTGCGCATTGCCGAAGACAGAAGTATTGAACCTTACGGCAATTTGCAAAACGCTTTATTGCATGGCGACTATTACCAGAACCTTTTTACCATTTTCGGTGAGGCCGACGCGAAATACAATTCCGGAATTTTCGATTTTAAAAAAGATAAAATCAGCCGTGATGTAAAGATCGATAACAAGGTCATCAAAACCATTATCAAGGAATTATATTATCCCGAATCTCCTTACGAGTTTTCCGTATTAGCTGTTGAAATATTGGGTAGTGCGTACGAGCAGTTTCTTGGTAAAGTAATCAGGATAACGCCCGGTCATCATGCAAAGATTGAAGAGAAACCCGAAGTCCGTAAGGCAGGTGGCGTGTATTACACCCCTCAATATGTGGTGGAATACATTGTAAAAAACACTGTTGGTAAATTGGTTGAAGGTAAGGCACCGAAAGAGATCTGCGATATAAAGATTGTTGATCCTGCCTGTGGCAGCGGAAGTTTTTTGATAGAAGCTTATCAGTATTTGTTAGACTGGCACAAAGACTATTACACAAGCAACGGTAAGCTCAGTGCAAGTTCTTCTGCAATCCGGAGAGGTGTAAAGAGTGACGTTCTTACGCCCGAAGGCAACCTTACCACCGCCGAGAAGAAACGCATTTTGCTCAACAATATTTACGGGGTTGATATTGATGTCAATGCAGTGGAAGTAACCAAGCTGAGTTTGCTCCTCAAATGTATGGAAGGCGAAACAGACGCTACAATCAATCATCAGTTTAAAATGTTTCACGAGCGGGTTTTACCGACGCTCGACAACACTATCAAAAGCGGAAATAGTTTGGTTGATACAGATATTTATGCTTCGCTATTAGATTTTGGAGAGGAAAAGAAAATCAAACCGTTTAGTTGGCGAAATGGTTTTCCTGAAGTTTTCAGCAGGAAAACAGAAAAACCGGAGGATGAACTTAAAATCATTGCCCAAAAAGCCAAACAACACGCCTCTAAAGCATTGCAGTATGTTTCGGAGTTGGAAGAAAAACTAAATACTGTCAATGAACCAACTGTCAAATTGAGTTCAATTGGAGGTTTTGATGTGGTGATTGGGAATCCGCCGTATGGTGCATTATTTAGTAAGGAAGAGTTAAATTATATTATTCGTACATATCCCGAATCAAATAAATTTCCCGACAGCTATTGTGCATTTATTGTTAAAGCTAAAAGATTATTAAAACCTAATGGTCTTTTAGGATTTATTGTTCCAAATACTTTTTGCGATCTTGAGAACTGTTCAGCATTTCGAGATTGGTTTCTTACAGAATTAAAGCCGATTTTATTTAATCAAACGGGATGGGCATTCAAAGATGCAGTAGTTGATACGCTGGTTTTTATTGCTGTAAATGAAAAAAGCAATAAAAACGACACTTTGAAAATCTCCATTGGAGCATTAACTTACATTAGACCATTAATTGAATTTTTTAATAATGAGTTAAATAAAATTGATTACAGAAATAGTAATGCGTCCATTACTTTTTTAAATAAATTTAAATCATTTAAATCGCTTGCCCATTTTGCCGACATTAAAGCTGGTGTTAAATTGTATGAGAAAGGGAAAGGTATTCCTCCTCAAACTGAGAAAATAGTTAAAGATAAGCCTTTCACAATTAAGAAAGGAGAAGTAGTAAGTAGAGAATGGCGTCCGATATATAGAGGACTAGACATACAAAGATATACGAATCTCAGTGCCATTGAATTTGTAAATTATGGTAAATGGCTGGCCGCTCCAAGGAGTGCAGAATTATTTCTAGGAGAGAAGATCTTGATGCGCAGAACTGATGATAAGCTTCGATCCACAATAGATCTTTCAGATGGAATCTGCGTAAATTCTTGTCATGTAATTAAATTCCGCAACGACATAAGTCCATTATTTAATCTACAATATTTATTGGGATTACTTAACTCAAAATTACTTCAAAGATTATTTGAGATACAGAATCCACAGATGGTTGGGAAAGTATTTTCAGAAATTAAAGTGATTTATGTCGAAAGGCTTCCTATTAAGGAAATTAATCAAAACAATAATGGTGAATTATTACAATACAATGAAATTGTAAAACTTGTAAACCAACTTCTGAAGCTCAACGAAGAAAAAGCAGAAGCAAAACTACAATCAAGAGTTGCGCTGATTGAAGGCAAGATTGACTATTGTGAAAACCGGATCAATGAAATCGTTTATCAGCTTTACGAATTGACGGATGATGAAATAAAAATTGTGGAGGGGAAATGAGAATTCATTCTGAAGATGAAGTCGAGGAAAAGATACAAGACTGCATACAAAATGAAAAAAAGTATGTAGAGTGGTTGTGTCAAAACCAGACCGAAAAACAATTGGAGCGTAAGTTTAAAAGCATAGAGAAACTGCATGACTTTGCTTTACACAACAATATTGCCAGGCATGTGGTGCTGATTGGATTATGGAAAGATCAGATTAATAAAGCCATAAAAAACCGATCAAATTATGAGAACCTTTACCTGATCCTAAAAAAATTTAGAAGCAAAAAGAAAACAACCGCGTATGAAAGAATGATCATAGATATCAATTGGGATTGGTTTTATTATCGAATTTATGATGTAGACGAGGATGATTTTAAAAGGGCGATGAGGTTGAAATAAAATTCAAACTCCCTGTCCCATAGGGACAAAGTATTTATAGAAACAAAAAAGGTGTAAAAAGACAGTGTTTAACATTGGGAAGGTGATATAAAAAACAAAGGGCAGCTACAAACCGTCCTTTGTTGGGGGCGCGAATTTACCGCGTTTCCGTGGTCTTCCCACCATAAAATACAAATATATAAATTTTTAATTCAAAATCAAATTTTAAACCCGTCCAGCTCTGATGTCTGAATCATTGCACCTGTGAACCAGTTGCCCGGACTGAATCAATCGATCTTTGAGTCGTTCCCATTTGTGGACCGTTCATAAAAAAAACCGGCTATTGAATGGGATTTTTAGGGCTTGATATCGGTACGCTGGTTTACAGCGTCCTCTGAAACGCTCACAAAAACTTCGGACGATCAATATATTTTAAAAAATTTCAAAAAACTCGGAGCGAAATTTGTGGCGGTGAGGTCAAGCGCTACTGCCGAAGATTCATCGGAAGCCGCTTGGGCCGGCCAATTGGACAGTTTCTTAAACACAACAGATAAAAATCTTTTGGAGAATGTGAAAAAGTGTTGGGCATCGCTTTTTACACCTCGCGCTATTTTTTATCGTTTTGAAAAAAAACTTCATAAGACTATTATTTCCGTTGCGGTGGTGATTCAAAAAATGGTGGAGTCGGAAGTGTCTGGCATCGCCTTTTCGGTTCATCCGGTTACCGAAGACCGCAATCAGCTGATTATTGAGGCCGGACTTGGCCTAGGAGAGGCGATTGAAAAACTTAATCCGACACCTGATTAATGAGATCGTCAGGTGCACTTATGTTGAATTATTTAGGATGGAACAATGCCCCAATACCGGAGACAGTGCCTGATTAGTAGCAGTTTTCAATTCGTAGAATCTCCTTAAAAGAAAATCACATTCTGAGGATTTGAATTATGAAAAATCACGTAAGTTTACAGAATTATTAATTCTCACTTTCGTTGTGATTTAACAATTGCGGAGTGATGATCTTTTAAAAATATGAAAATTAGAAAAACAACAAAACACTTTCCTTTATTCATTTTTACGGTTATTATCGTAATGCTTTCTACTTCATGCAGTAAAGGGAAAACTGATGTTGTTCCAAACCCTGTTATATCCGATCCTATCTTTACGGTTACTCCCGATACCTATAGTTTTACGGATGCCGGAGGAACCGGGAATTTAACCATAACCATGAATGGTAGCAAATGGGAAGTCACTTCAGACCAAACCTGGTGTACCTTATCCCTTAGTACTTCTTCAAAAGCAAGCGATCAGGTAATTATAACTACTACTTCAAATTCAGTCAAAGAAGTGCGTACAGCTAAACTTACGTTCATCATGGACAAGAAAACCACGGTTTTTGTCAATGTTACGCAAGATGCAAAAAAAGCCAGTTACCCTGATTATAGTTATCCGATAGCCGCTGATGCTACCGGAATGAGTAGTAATGCCAAAGTACTTGCAGCTAAAATGTTTGCAGGTTGGAATCTGGGTAATTCACTCGAAGTTCCCGGAAGCGAAACTGCCTGGGGAAATCCTAAGACAACACAGACATTGATTGACTCTATAAAAGCAGCAGGAATCAATGCAATACGTATTCCTTGTGCCTGGAATGGTTATATTGAAGATGCTGCCACCTGTAAATTAAGCGCAGTATGGCTTACCCGCGTGAAAGAAGTGGTGGATTACTGCTTCAAAAATAATATGTATGTAATCATAAATATCCATTGGGATGGCGGTTGGCTCGAGGAAAATCCAACATATGCTGCACAGGATGCCGTCAATTTAAAACAAAAAGCGCTTTGGGAACAAATAGCAGTCTATTTCCGCGGATATGATGAGCATTTGCTTTTTGCAGGAACCAATGAGGTACATACAAGCACTAATGCTGCTTCCGAGAATTTCAAAGTTCAAATGTCGTACAATCAAACTTTTGTGAATGCTGTCCGCTCTACGGGTGGGAAAAATGCTTACCGCAATCTTGTTATTCAATCATATAACACCAATATTGACCAGGCGGTTAGCGATTTAGTTGTATCAACTGATGCTGCCGACAGTCGGTTAATGGTCGAAGTGCATTATTACGACCCATGGGAGTTTTGCGGATTAGAAGCCGATGCAGCCTGGGCAACAATAAAATATCTTTGGGGTGTTGATTATGCCCAGTATGGACCAATAGCTTCATGGGGTCAGCTGGCACAGTTTCAAAAAATGAAAACAAGTTTTGTAAACAAAGGTTATCCGGTTATCCTGGGTGAATATGGCGCTATGCGTCGTTCATCGTTAACCGGAAGCACCCTCGTAAATCATCTTGCTTCACGAGCTTATTATATGCAATATATTGCGCAACAAGCTAAACAATATGGGTTAGTTCCATTTGTCTGGGACAATGGAGCAACCGGAAACAATGGTATGGGCATTTTTAATCGTAATAACGGATCTGTTTTCGACAAACAAGCTTTGAAAGCTTATATTACGGGTGCTACTAATGGTAAATATCCATATTAAATTATTATGGAACAAAAAGATTTAAATCTAATGCAGAAATTCAAAGAGTTTATTGGAACTTTTATGGATTCGTTGGCTGTTCAGGCGAATAAAACTAAACCAAGGCAAACATGGGATCATCATAGAAAGATGGTTTTGGAAAATTCATATCATCTAACATCCAAACACTATTCACGAAAGGAATTGTCTTTTCTGTTCGGCCTTTCCGAAGGGAGAGTCAG
>JAPLDR010000063.1:0-47539 GCA_026391655.1 Bacteroidia bacterium
GCTGCAAATTGAGCAACAGGTGTTTGCACAGCCTGATTAACCTGAATATAGTTCGTCAAAGTTTTTGCATTGTTCCCGCTCTGATTTCCTGCCGTTAACGTAACACTGTAATTTCCCGCGCTTGAATAAATAACAGTTGGATTTTGAAAAGTTGATGAACTTGGAGTTCCACCGGGGAAGCTCCACGACCATGAGATTGGTGAGTTTAAGCTTTGGTCCAGGAATGATACTGATGAACCTGCGACAATATTTGTACTTCCGGTTGCTGCAAATTGAGCAACAGGTGTCTGCACAGCCTGATTAACCTGAATATAGTTTGTCAAAGTTTTTGCATTGTTCCCGCTCTGATTTCCTGCCGTTAACGTAACACTGTAATTTCCCGCGATTGAATAAATAACAGTTGGATTTTGAGAAGTTGATGAACTTGGAGTTCCTCCGGGGAAGCTCCACGACCATGAGATTGGTGAGTTTAAACTTTGGTCCAGGAATGATACTGATGAACCTGCGACAATATTTGTACTTCCGGTTGCTGCAAATTGAGCAACAGGTGTCTGCACAGCCTGATTAACCTGAATAAAGTTTGTAATGGTTTTTGTATCTGTACCACTCTGGTTACTGACTGTCAAAGAAACATTAAAAAGACCTGGATTTGCATATGTAACTGTCGGATTTTTGGCTGTTGACGAACTTGGAGTTCCTCCAGGGAAGCTCCATGACCACGATGTAGGGCTGTTTGAGCTTTGATCAACAAATGATATTGAGGAACCAGTTGTAATATTAGTATTCCCTGTTGCTGCAAATTGAGCGACAGGTTTATTGCTGGTTACAGCTGGATTTTGTATGATATAGGCTTCAGTAAATATTTTGCCATATATTAATGAAGAACCAGTCTGTACAAAATTATAATCCACCCAAATGGTTCCATTATTTCCCCAATTTTTCCCCCAGGAATTGAGCATCGCGAATGCATTTTTGCTATCGTCCCATCCATAAAGCAGCGTACAATGATACCCTCTTGAACCTGAACTAAACTGTTTCCAAATGCTAGTAGTTTTTGCAGTATAAAAAAAATCGTCCACCTGAAAGACTATCAAAACAGGTAATCCAGCATTAATGAATTCCTTTATCCATGAGTTACTTATTGGGTCGATCTTGTAATAGTGATCAATTTTATGCAATTCTGCAAGATTTCTTTGAGTACTATTAGGCTGTGTTGAGCAATTTGACTGGTCATAGGTCATATCAGATAACTTGCATATACCTTGATCTTTCAATACTTCAAGGTTTGAAGTGACATAAGATCCTTCCAGACAATTATTTGGATTAACATGACATTGATTAAACAGAAATGCTGGAGAATATATTATGGAACTATTGGGGTAGGAAGCATTATACTTGACATGATCAAGGATACTTTTAGCCATCGCAGATGCACAACTTACACAAGATCCTTGTTGACCTTGAGAAAAAGGAATGGCAGGTATTTGCAATTGAAAGGAGCTTGGTAAAGCGCCACTTGGTACTGGAGCAGAAGCACTTGGTATATTTGAATATACAGATGCAGGTGTTGGTAATAATCCAAGTTGATAGTTTTCCGTTTGAGGAGTTATTTCACTATTATCATTGTTGTCTTTTTCGCAGGATGCAAATAGTAACGACAAGATTAATAATAGCATTATCAACACTCGGCTTGTCAAAACAGGATAAAAGTTTGAATTTTTCATGGCAAATGTTATTAAAAGTTTGTTCGCCAAAGGTAGAATAGCATAAAAGCGAAAAAAATGTGCTTTTTGGGGTTAGAAAGGGGCAATGAAAATAAAATGAATATTCAGAACAAGGTTTAGGCTATACTACATACTGCAGGAACAAAAAATATTTATCGTTAATACCTTGTTTTTATATTCTATAATTACGTATTATATTAAGGATATTGATATAATTTGTTGATAACTAAAAAAGTAGTAAAAGTAGATGAGGTTGAGATGAATATACTCGCGCAAGTAATTTCACTTATATTTTTAAAATGGAAGATCGTCTTTAGCTTTAGCCAGATCATCGTCCTTTTTGTTTTTTACTTTTATCTTTTCAATGTCAGGGTTTGCCGTATTGGGTATCATATCTAAATTATTGAACTCAATATCAAGGCTCTTGATAAGGTTAATATTCATCTTGTCATTATCAGATAGTTACTTTAGGTCATTATATTGATTTCTTAGCGACCAAAAAAAGAGAGCTTCGCTCTCCTTTTTCAAAGGCTGATTTGTTCTTCAACCTCTTTGACTTTCCCATCCAGTGTGCGTTTCATCTCGTCGATAACAGAGGTGATCACTGATGAAACGAATCCCGATTTTATCGGGGTGAGTTCCATGAGGCCATTAAAAAACAAATTTATCTTCTCATGAATTGGAGGTTTTGAACTCATTGCCGGCAGCATCTCTTAACAGAATCACAGAGCTGAGTGAATCGGCTCCGATCTGGAAGGTTTGCAATTTACGGCGTGATTCGTTCAGTGTCCTCCAGCGGTCGATCAGCAGTGTCAGATCTTCCACCCTTTGGATCTTCTCGTCCAGACTGAGCTTGCGTGGCTCTTCAGGCGTATCTTTCACAATCGTCATCACCGGAGTTGCAGCAGCTTCTACGGTTTTTACTTCAACAACTTCAGCAGCATTGGTGATTTTCTCTGCAACATTTGATTTATTCATAATCTTTATGCTTCTGCCCTGAAGGCTTATATTGGCATCTGGCCCGCCGTTACATTAAATTTCGGGCAGACCAAATTGAGCCGGGCGGATTCTTGTCAATGGGTGAATGTCTGGTTTTGCCTTCGACAAGTTCAGGCACCGGATTATATTGGGCAAAAGCTGACCGAACACGAAGTGCCGGAGGGCGCTGCACTAGGTGTTTTAATCCGCAGCGACCTTAAGTCCCTTGACTTTTCCGGGCGGCGATCTCCGTCAATTGACGGATTGCACCGTAATTTGAGTGTAACAGCAAACTTTCTCAGAACTCAGATTGGGGTTAAAAAAGAAACTCCGCCTGTCGGATGACGGAGGCGGGGGATATGGATTATTTTCAATCTCTTAAGATGACTTATTTTACAAAAATATCAGTAGCATCAGATTGATTTATAAATAGTTTATGAAATACAAGTCATTCCCGGGTCTTACTTCGGCCACTCCCCATTTTTGATTTCCTTTAACTGAAGCTTTGCAGGATCGACCACCACATGTTTAATCCGCTCTCTGCGCCAGGTATAAACAATGTGTACCAGCCCGTCGGAAGCCTGAATCACAGAAGGATAAGAATACTGACTGATTTCCGAATCTTCCAGTATCAACGCTGCATACCAGGTTTGCCCGTCTTTAGAAACTGAAACATTCAATGGTGTACGGGCTCCCTTGGTTTCACCTTTGGGAGGCAGAACATGGTTGTTTGGCAGTGAAATGGCAGTCATTGACGACCAGGTTTTCCCGCCATCAACCGATTTTGATTCAACAATAGCCCGGTTTTGGCTCCGGCAAAGTATCTGCAAGCTTCCATCAGGATAGGTTAGTATGCTTGGCTGAATCACGAAGAATGTTTTCCCGTCGTTGATTGGCCCAATCTTCTCCCAGGTCTTTCCAAAATCGGGTGTACATTCGAAATGAACCCTCCAGCCACCTTTGCCTTCCGTACTTGATGGACATATCAAGGTTCCATTGGCAAGCAGAATCGGTTTATTTTTTACCGGCCCGATGAAACCTTCGGGCAAAGTTTGAGGCTTGCCCCATGTTTTCCCGTGATCAGAAGATTTAAGCAGCATACCCCACCAGATTGAGGGGCTTGGACCAATTTTATAAAACAACATCAATTCTCCGTTTGGAATCTGAAACAAAACCGGGTTCCATGTTGGGTAACGCAAGGTGTCGTTTTGCACACCATTGGCCACTTCAACCGATGGAGTCCATTTGCCTCCCTCCAAACGACTGACCCAAATTCCAACATCGGGATTACGCTCCTTTGTGCCACCAAACCAGGCCGCAACTAACCCAACAGGTGTTTCTGCGATAGTGGCTGCATGACATGACGGATAAGGTGCCTCGGTATAAATAAATTCATCAACCAAAATTCCCTGTTTCCAGTTGGGAATTTGTGCTTTTACGCCAATATTTATTAAGCAAATGATTATGAGTGCGATAATGGGACGACTGTGTGACATATTTTGTATTTTTAATTAGATTTTCCTGTTCATCTATTTCACCGCTTTAGCTGCTTCAGCCTTCTTTGCTTTCAGCATATCTGTATATGTTTTATACATGATCTTCCAATTGCGTCCGTTAGCGTTTAGAAATTGTTCAGATTTGGTTTTGTATATCTCAAAAATGGCCGAAATCTGTTTCATGCTTTTATAGTCAACAGCCATTTCGCGTGCTTCTTTCAGAAAACCAAGGATGGTGGCTTCTTCCTCCGAAGTTAAATCCGGAACTATGGCATGGTAACCTTTCATGGTAAACGCTACTTTTCCAACAGTATAAAAATCGAGTACTTTTTCTACCTGATCTTCTGTAAGGTCTTTGCGAAGTCCTGTCATTAAGGCTTCGTGGACTGATTTTGGCTTTGTGGAATTAATAATCACTTCACGGTCGAGATTACTTAGTTGATTTCCTGTGAGTGGGTTTATACCATCGGGAACCAACGAGTAGGAATGCTCATTATTCCAGTCGCGTACTGCTTTTATGTGTTTAATAATTACCGATTTAACGCGAGCTTCCTTATCTTTATCGTTCAGTTTAAGAGAATCAGTCCATGTTTGAGCACGTTTTTCGGCATCGATATCCGAATTGATTTTGGCATCCGCTTTTTTATTGAAGTACTTTTCAACCGTTTTGAAATCGCAGATAGCATTTGCCGGCATTTTTTCTCCGTTAACTCCAAAACTCAGCATGGCTTCTTTGGGTTCTACGATTACTTTACTTTCGTCGGGCAGGTTGGCATTTAAACCAAATGTGCTGATAAAGAAGTTGTAAACGGCGTTTCGTTTGTTTGGACCAAAATCATGACCTTCGGTTGGCAAATGTACATTCGAAACATTTTTTCCGGCATTATAAAAACCATAAATCCGTTGAAGATAAGGATATTCCAGTTCCGGAACGGAAGCTGTCCAGTCTTTACCTTCCGAAATTACGCAAACAGGTTTCGGAGCGAAAGTAGCCATCAGTTCAGCATTATTTGTTCCGCCACAGGCCAGCGAAACAGGCATTCCGCTTTCACAGGGACAACCGCCATCGAAATGTGAAGCAAGACTTACAGTCGGACATGCCGCAGTAAATCTATCATCCAGCACCGAAAGTAAAACCACCTGAGAGCCTCCCCCCGAACCGCCATTGGCTGCCACTTTTGAAGCGTCAATATCTTTACGGGTAAGCATGTAATCCAGAATGGTTAAGCCGTTCATAATTTGAATGATATGTGCAACTGAAGTGCGGTGAGCCGTATAGGAAACCTGCAATTCCGATTCACCCCAACCGAAAAGGTCGTAACTCACGCATGTTGCTCCCATGCGGGCAAGCGTGGCAAAACGATTTTGCTCATCGGAATTGTAACGACCATCAGTCCAATGGCCGTTAGGGCAAAGAATCACCCCATGTTTTCCTTTGCTGAGCGGGTTGTAAATAGATCCGCACACGTATAAACCGGGCAATGTTTCGATGGCAAAATTTTGAACGGTATAACCGTCGTATTTGCGGATTTCAGAAAGAATCGGTTTTGAATTTACCCGTTTTTTCAGGATGGAATCAATCTGCAGTTTTTCACGGACTTCCTTGCGAAGACAGGCTTTACGAACATTCCATTCTAATGAATCCTTATAAAGCGTATTAAGATAAGTCAGCATCTTTTTCCCATCATCGGCAATACGGCGGGGATATTCGTAACCTTTTATTTTATAGGTTTTTTCGTCTTGTTTTACAAATTTATAGTCGAAAAGAGCCAGGACGTTGGTCAGTGATTCTTCCAGCGAATACGGACGAATGCGAAAATCGGCAAATGGAATAACTTTCCCTGTTGTGTCGACCTCGAATTTCAGGCTTACATTGAAACGGGTTCCAATTTCCTGAAGCACTTTTCCCAGGGGTTTTGAAAATTGAGTTTCGTATGATTGAGCCTCAGATATTATTGTCAATGTGATGATTAAAGCCAGACCTATAAGTATTCTTTTCATCGTTCTCTAATTTTTTATTCCGCAGTTATTTTCTCTCCATTTACAAAAACATCATTCATTTTCACCCGTTTGCAATTTTCGAAGATGCTTTTTTGTTTTGCCTGAATATAGATATTTGTGAGCGTGATATCTGTAATCGGTGATTCTTCCAGCCCGCGTATTTTAATGGGAATCATCACATCGGAGCCGGTAACGTTGCTGATATTAATATTACGGAAGATTGGTGTGCGTTCACTCAGCGGTTCTGCCGGCATTTTGGTATATAACAGATCCAGAATAATGGCTTCCTGTTTGATATTTCGTATAACGATATTATTCACCTGAATATCTTCAACTACTCCTCCGCGACCACGGGTTGATTTGATACGGATTCCACGTTCAGTGCCATCGAAAACGCAATTACTGATTACCACTTTTTTTACGCCGCCACTCATTTCACTTCCGATAACCACGCCACCATGACCAGCTAACATGGTGCAATTGGTAATTGTGATATTCTCTTCAGCGCCATTTAGTCTTCGCCCTTGCAGGTCACGACCGCTTTTGAGTGTGATGCAATCGTCGCCAACCGAAATATGACAATTGGAAATATGTACGTTACGGCACGATTCGGGATTGATGCCGTCGGTGTTTGGCGAAGGGGGATTATTGATTGTAACCCGGTCCACAGTAACATTGTCGCAAAACTCGGGATTAATCGTCCAGAATGGTGAATTGACAATAGTAATGTCTTCAACTTTAAAGTTCTTACAACGAAGAAGTTGAATTAACGGAGGACGAAAAAAACGACGTTTCATGGAAGGAATGTATTCTTCATTAGTTTCTGCATACAACGCCTTTACATCATTTGCCTTATCCCACATTGGTTGATATTTATTGAAATCACGCACTCCGTTGGTTCTAAGGTCTGCAATAACGCGAAAGAATTCTTCCCACCATTTTTTACCCTGACCATCAAGTTTTCCCTCACCTTTAATCGTAATATTCTCGGCATCGGCGGCAGAAATTAGCGGAGAGAAACTTTTCATCAAAATTCCTTCGTGGCGCATTTCCACAAAAGGTAAATAATTGTCGAAATTATCTGAAAACAAAAGCGTTGCTCCGGCTTCCAGTTCAATGGTAATATTGCTTTTCAGTTTGATCGCACCTGTCAGATATTTCCCGGCCGGGAAATACAAGGTTCCGCCACCATTGGTATTCAGTTTACTGATAGTCGTATTTATCAATTCTGTATTCAGTTCTGAACCTGAAGGATTTGCACCGGCTTTGAGCATGTCAATTCGTTCGGCGTGAAGAAGCGAAGTAATAAATAGTAATAAAATAGCTGCAAGCTTAAATTTTAGATTCATATCAAAGTGTATTATGGTTTTATAACGATTTTTGTGGGTAAAACTTTGTTTATATTTTTTAAATGATCTGGTTTTAGCGGCTGGCAATTGTTTGTGATGAACAGCAAGCAGCCAGTTGCAAGTAGCCAGAATCTCAATATTATTTTATCCATACTAATTTTTTTTATTTCAGAGCATTTTCACAAACTACTTTAGTGAGCGTAACGGACCGGCCAGCTTCTTTCCCATTTACCAGCACTACCAAACCTTTTCCACGGCTATATCTTGAACCGTCTATATCCCAAAAAATCGTAATTATTTTTCCATGGTATAATACATTGTCGAGGCAAAACCAGTCCCATTTTCCTGCCGGAATCAGCGGATTCACTTCGATCTTTCCATCTTCGCGTGGACGTAAACCAACCAGCCCGGTAATGATTAAGTCATTGAAAGTGGAATGATTATAATAGCGGCTTCGCTCTTCATCGCCCTTAAGCCAATATCCGGTAACCTCATCCTGATATTCGCCCAAATACGGACGACCTCGTTTGTACTGCGACTCGACATATAGTTCCATCAATCGGAAATAAACAGAATCATTGACAACCGATATCTCTTCTTTATTGATCCAGTTTGCCATTCCCGTAAGAGTTTGTGAAGTAGCAAAAGGCCAGATAGCGCCGTCCCACTCACATTTGCAGCAACCGTGTGTGCGAAATAAAGGATGACTGCGTTCAGCTGTTGTCAGGCCAAAAGGCGCCAGAAAACCTTGAGTAGTTTTTACCTGTTCCCAGGCCGATCCGTGCATTTTCTCCGGCAAATTGAAGTACCAGGGAATAAACCCAATCTCCTCACGTACTTTGGCAAACGCCCCGTCCTCTTTGACGGTTTCAAAGAACTGGCTTTCAGGATTCCAAAGTTTGGTCTCAACCAGCTGTTTTAATGTATCAGATTTTAATTGAAACAATGCAGAAGCTTTGGAATCACCAGCTAACCGGGCAATCTGACTCAGTGCTATAGCATTTCCAAACATATAACTATTGATAGTCGGGCGGGCATTTTTTACCTTACGTCCTCCGCTGATCTGCTCTTCCATGCCATCGCGCACATCGTACTGCCAGTATAAACCATTGGCCAGGCGATTCTCTTTTTCCCAGTAGGAATACTCAGTTTTCAAATCAGGAAACAGATCGGCCAAATATGCGGCATTCCCATCGACCAAATACTTCTGAAACAAAGCATTCGGCGCCCAGCTGCTGAATTTATGCAACTTGGCCATTGATTTGCCTTCGTTCCCCCGGAACCAGATATGGGCATACTGATTGAGGTATTTCGTATCGTGCAACCAGCGGGCCTCCATGATGTGATGCCCCAATGCACAGCTGATCAGGTTGAATTTATCAGCATACGACCGCTGGATCAGAAACTCCGTAAATGCATAACCCGCCGGAGTTTCCTTAATGTGTTTACGTAAAGTCCACCAACGGTAATAAAACATTTCCTCAAAATTGTCCTGAGGGCATTCGAACAGCGGGATATTGACTTTCATCCAATTCCAGGCCTCCGAATTTGGGATAGCCTGTGCAATATTTTCATCTTCCATCCGGTTGAAATAATCGACATAATGCTTGTAGTCATCTGCCTTCAGGATAGTTTTTCTTAATTTCTTTCCAGGATCAGCAATGGAAGAACCAAACATTCCGCAAACCAATATTCCGGTGAGTAAAATTCGATATAACTTTTTGTCTTTAAACATGATTCATTTGATAATAATTTGTTTTTTAGTTGCCAAATGGAATTAACTCCATTTCATTTCGTTGATCTTCGATTCGCATGAAGTTTATTATCATCTCGGTTGGTGATTCCCAATCATGCTCATTTCAGCTAATTCCAGGTTTTTACTGAACTGATCCAATAGTTTGCCTCCTGAGCCTGCTTCCCATCCTGTTTGACATCGAAATCCTGATCGGTAGGGGTGTCCACATTGGGAAATCGGCGGATCTCGCCCGTACGGAAAACGATTTGCTGCAAACTGGCAACCGGAGCGAAAAACAGGCCATTCCCCACATTTTTATCATCAACAAACACTTCAAAATAACGATTGGAAGTCTGTGCTTCAATGCGTACGTTATATTTCCGGTTTGCCTGATAATTCAACAAGTTTTTCGGACGATAACCTGCTTTGGTTTTCAATTTTCCGTCAGCATCAAAAATCAGGCGCAAGGCTGCTGTATTTTTTTCATTCTGAAGCTCGACAAACAATGTTCCATGGTCATTTTGCCCCGGTTCAACAGTAAATTCAACCTTTATTTTTTCTGAAAGAGGAAACAATCGTGTTGCCATGGCAAAGTCGAATTCATCCTTATCCTGAAGAGATAAACATTTCTGTCCGAGGTGTTTTTCAACTCCAACCTTTGCCCAAACCGGACTGTAAATATTCCAGTTATCAAGCTCTTTTCCTTCCGGAAGCTCATTAAATACATCCTGAACCTGGCTTTCAGCGATTGATTTTACCGGAACCGGAATTGATGAGATCCAAATATCTTCTTTATTCATGCTGTAGGTAACCCACATTTTCCCATCGGCAGGTTTCCCGTCCCGTTCCTGAATGCCACGAACATACTGAGGTCCATACGATTTGTAACTACCGCCATAGCGCATCGTTGGAATTTCACCATTTACCAGCAGCAAATTTTTATAATCCAGACCATCGTCACTAACTGAAATAGCCAAAGGCCATCGAAAATCAGAAGGGTTGTAAACAGTGGCGTAATGCCCGTCGGAAGTACGCTGTCCCCAAATTTTAGCATTGCTGTTTACAAAACCAGGTGCACGCTGTGGCACAGACCATGTTTTACCTTCATTGTTACTGATAGCGGTCAATGCATTTTTCCAAAGACCAACAACCGAACCGTCGGGCAGATGATAATAACTTAATGCTTTATAATTGTCATTCAACGAAATAAGCGGATCATTGCGATCTGATTCCTCATTCCATTGCTGCGTTTGCAAGGGGTCGGCCAACAATTGATTACAGGCTTTCACAAAACCTTTGTCTTTACTTTTTGCGAAAAACGGATAATCGGTATTCTTTTCATTCCAACTGTGATTGTAAAGGATGAAATAAATCGGGCCAAAAGAACCGTCTTTGAAAATCTCCCGTGCCACACGTCCAATACCATTTCCATCGTTTGGTCCGTCTTTCGGATTCAGACAAATTCCATAGTATCCAAGTATCAGAAATCGCTGATCGTCAGTTGTATAAAAACCTATACGTTGATGCATTACAGCATACAAATCTTTAGCAACAGCCGTTTCGCCTTCCTGTGTTGTTCCGTCTGGTACTTTATATTTAGGAAAAACTACCATCGGCTTAACCCAACTATAACCATCTTTCGAAGTTACGAGCAAGGTTTGCCCCGGAGGGACATGCTCGCCCACCGAATCGCTTAAATATTCCAGATAAAAAACATTGTTCCAGTAAGCCAGCATTGGCGCATGGTTGTAAGTCCAGCCAAAACCGTCAGCAAGCCCGGGAAATTCACGGTTGGCCCGCATCACCTGGACATTATGAACTCCCAAAGCCGGGCTCAGTTGTCCATGATGATAATCGGGATTATTCAGCGTTTTTCCGGAATAATGCACTTGATTCTGAGCAAGGGAGAACACTTGTCCAACTCCCAGCAAACAAATAAGACCTATTTTATAAATGGTAGAATACTTCATTTAAGCTTATAGATTTTCTCAATTTTATATTGCTGTTCTAAACACGAGCAATCAGTAGCCAACAGCTAGCCGCAAGCTGCCAGTAGCATAAAGTTCTATTTTCTGTTTTTCAACGCCTCCACAATTTTCTCATTCACCTTAAAAATCGTTCCGTGTTTATGGCCAACCGGTAATGAAATCTGTGATGTAACATCTACAAAAGTTTTAAAATCAGATGTTTTGGCGGCTCCATATTTTTTATCACCATATGAATCGTAGTAAATCAGGTATTCAGATCCAACTTTGGCAACAGTGGGCCCTTCGGTTTTAAATCCCGTAAACGGTGCGGAAACATTCTGGTATGGACCAATGGCCGACTTCCCAAAAGCGACCTTAATATTCCTGAAAGATCGTGTATTGTCTTTCAAAACAAGTACATAATCATCTTTACCTCTTTTTACGATCATCGCATCAATCACACTAAAGCCGGGATCGAAAAAAAGTTTTGTTTCTGAAAAAGTAACAAAATCTTTCGTGGTCGTGTAATAAAGCCGGTGATTATTACGTTCTTCTTCCTCTCCTTTTTCAAATCTGAAAGGGACTGTTGAAGCCCAAACGATAATAAAATCTTGATTTTCATCATCATAGAAAAGTTCAGGCGCCCAAACATTTACAGTGGATGTATCATAAGCCATCACGGGAATAAAACGTTGTGCTGACCAATGTATAAAATCTTTGGTACTGGCATAACCGAAACCCAAATCTCCCTTCCACGAGGATGTCCAGACCAGGTGAAAGGTTCCGTCCGGACCCTGAGCGACTGAGGGATCACGCATCACCTTCTGTAGACCTATTTCAGGTTTCAGGTAAGGTCCGCCCAGATGGTTCCAATGATAACCATCCGAACTGTAAGCCAAATACAAGCCTTCGGTCGCAGGTTCGCGAAAAGTGGAGAACAGATACATTTCCTTCGGTTGGCTGCAAGCCAAAAGACCTATCAATAGAGTCGGGAATATGGATAGTTTTTTAAACATCGTTTCTATTTCTTTGAGACCTTCAAGGTTTTCAAAACCTTGAAGGTCTGTTGCCTATTTTTCTATTTCACAGAATCAAGTACCAATACCCAATCATTTCCGTTGTCCGGTTCACCCGGAGGATCAAATTCGTGCGTTCCCGTATTGGTAAATTCACCAATTTTGGTGATTTCGCCATTTGCGGGTTTGAACCAGGAAGCTTTCACCTTTTTGCCTTTGATTTTTCCCATCTGAATTGGAATGATTTTTCCGGTATAAGTATAAACCATGGCATAGTCGTTCCCTCTGGTGGCCGCCAAATGTTCATATTTTTGACCATTTTCACCGGCAATCAGCGACTGGTCAGGAACTCTTTCAAGGAACGGATGCGAAAGCATCAGCTTTTTCAGGTATTGCATCTGACAGGCACCAGGATTGTTAATCGCTTTGTACCAGTATTCTTTTGCTCCATAAGCTGAACCTTTATCAGTTGGCATGTGAAATTGCATTACAGCACTGTTCCCGTAAGTAAAGCCAAAAGCACCTGCAAATACAGACCAATACGCATAACGACGTACATCCTCAGCTTTCCAGAATGGTTGTAAGGTGTCGTGGAGCCCTTGCGGAATACCTTCATATGAAGGTTCACCGTCAATCGTCGGTTTAGCCGGAGTTTTGGCGTAATCCAATTCTACATATTTCCAGTTGTCCTCACCAAACGCCCATTGGCTATCGTCCTGATCGTAACGGCGGTGACCAGATTGAAACATATTGAAGTCCAGCCAATCTTCATTGTGAAACCAAATAGATGAAGCTTTTCTTCCAAAAGGGTGAAAGGTTATCAAGTGATTGGTGTCGGTTGCCTTGATGGTGGAACCAATGGTTTTCCAAATTTGGATAGAATCGCTTCCCATGACATCACCACCATTCAACCATATAATATTCGAACGGTCTTTGTAACGATTGGCGATCCATGCTGCATACACCGCTGCATCGGTTTTTTTAACATGGCTACTTTTAACATTTCCTCCCCAAATAGGGACCAAACCGACATAAAGTCCTTTTTCTGCAGCCTTATCAATTACAAAATCCATATGATCCCAATAATCGTACTGCGTAGTATCTTTAAAAGAATTTCCTGCTGTAACCAGTGGATCTGCCACGTTTTGATTAATCAAAGCTGAATCACCATAAAAATTTTTGGCTCCCAGTGAATGAAGCATCATAATCTGAATAACATTAAAACCTTTATCAGCCCGGTCTGTCAAATATTTTTCGGCATCTTCGCGATTTAATTTTGTGAAAAGCAACCATCCTGTATCGCCCAGCCAGAAAAATGGATTTCCTTTTTCGTCAACCAGATAACGATGATTTTCAGACACTTTTAATGCAGGAAGTCCTTTCTTTCCGGGAAGAACTTTTGTAGTACAAGCACCAAGGGCAAAAACCAGCGCCAATAGAATAGCAGGCAGTCGAAATTTTCTCATTTAATCGATTTAATTCGTTTTAATTCAGTTTCAAAGATATTCAGTTTTTTACTACCCAAATCACCTTATCGCCCGTCCTGTCAATTTCTACCGAAACCAATTCCTCTCCGGTAATCGTTTGTTGTTTGCCAATTATTGAACCATCAACAGGGTTGATCTCCACCAAATGAAATTTTCCTTTTGCTGTTCTCAGATCAAGTTCAGGCTGGGTTCCTTTCCGGTAATAAATGATGCACTCTCCCTGATTGTTTTGAAGTTTATATTGTCCGCTGTGAGATACTTCTGCCACCGACATACCTGAAGCACTTTCCAAAAATCCGGGAGTCTGAATCTGTGGTAAAACAGGCAGCGAACCTCCCGCCATAAAAACTGCCCATCCAAATGAATCGTAATTATCTGCAGAATAGGTAACCGCCTTGTTGGGGTATTTTGTATGATATTCATTCACTGCGCGATATACCTGCTCAAATGACGTTCTCCCAGGTTTAACAAGACGGGCATGCTGGCGTGGTGCCAGATTTTGTCCTCCCAGAGGTGCATAAGCGCTACCATCTTCGCGGTAAAACCAATAACGGATATCAATCAAATCGACTGTTGATGCCAGTTTTTGATCGGCTAAAACCGAATCCTGTACATCTTTGGTTACAGCTAAACCGATGGTTTCTTTTTTGCCCGTCTCAATTTCCCATTTTTGGATGGTTTCGAGCCAGAAGCGTACAAAATGAAATGGACCCGTAAATTCTTCGCCAATATATTGAATCACGCCATTGTTTTCGCTGAAATTATCCAGACATTTCCGGATAAACGCCTCGTGTAATGGCCTGCGCACCAGGTGATTCTCATTGTAAAACTGTTCGCCCATAAAAATGCGTTTGTCGCCCGCATAAGGTGTTGGTTCCGGAAAGCCTGTATTGTTGATATTATTAACCGGACGCCATGGAAAATCAGCCCAGTGAGCGCCTGCTTCGATAATATTGTGCTGAAAATAATTCTGATTAACCAAAACCAGTCCCTTCTGATCGGCCAGGTCAGCAAATTGCTTCAATCGTGACCAGTACCAGGTGTTGTATTTGGTTAAATCATATTTGCTAAGACCGTCCCATGCTGTTTCTTTGCCGCTGCGGGCAAACGGAAGTTCGTAAAACGGAGGCCAAACCTCGCCGTCCATCCGTCGGATACGTTCATGGTCGTCGCGGCGACGGTCATACCACAATCCATAATTTTGTTCGAGCGAAACGACCCGCTCTTTTTGCATCCAATCGGTTAATTCGACTAAATCATCCGTAGCGTTTTTCCCGACACGACCAGGAACAAAGCGGGTTACAGCAGGAATAGGATTTGTATTCCACCATGGAACTGAAAGTTTTTTTCCTGTTAGTACCAGATTTCCACGTACCAACCATCCATTTTGAATGTGCATTGCCGGAGCTTTTCCCGGAGTTGTCTGTTTCTGAACACCAATCTGATCGATGGTTTTAATTCCTTCAGACTGTATAGAAATTGGATTTTGTCTGGCAGCAAGATCAATCCACTCAGTCAATTGCATTCTTGGTTCAACCGATTTTGCTGTGAGCATGGCAGCCGTTTCGACTGAAGGACTGCTCGAAGCCTCGGTTTCCATGGGGAACAAACGGGCTTGTACATCCGTCTTTTTGCCCTAACGATCGGTTAGCTGGGCATAAAACAAACTACGCGGTCGAATCTGGTTATTCGAATCGTTCCAATATCCATCTCCTGCAAACTGTGCCCATGTACCAAATGCCCAGTTATTTGCTGTTGGCGGACGGAAACAATCAACGCGCGCGGCAGTACATTGCCAGAAAACACTGTTGGCCGCACTCCATCCGGCACCTTGCCCGTCTTGCCCGCGATTCAGATACGAAAGGGCTTGTCCATCAACATTTACTATATCAAATAAAACGCCGGAAGCCCAGCTGTCAATTGTTCCGCTGAAACTAAAGGGAAGCTTCGATTCACATTGTACAAAAGCATTTGGACCGGCAGCACAAGAACCAACTGCAAAATCGTGGTATCCGTATTCGGCAAAACAGCGCTGAAAAAGCGTTTGCTGACCGGATGTAAAAAAGGTATACCGGCGCTGACCACCAATTTCAGAAACTGGTGCCAGCGATTTACAATCCTCAACCGTCACCTGTTTGGCTGTTTCATAAACTGCTACTGCAGAACCTGCAAAATGTTCAAAAGTAACCTGCCTCACCCAGGCATCCAGCGTATTTTCAATGGTAATGGCCATCCAGCAATGATCTTCGTCTTTTGGATTATTGCTGTCGTAAGCCGAACGAAGCAGCATATTTTCAATACCGATTTGATTAATTCGTCCAGGCCATATAACGGAGGTAATTAACCCGCCACCAAACACCGAATCCAAAGCGGTCGTCAATGGCGCATCGAGGATAATTTGATCATTATCAACAGACAAAACTTTTCGGTCCCAAAAAATATCCTGCTGACCAGGTTTCCATCCCAAGGATGTAATTCCGCCGCCAAAATGGCCACAACCAAGCGTATCAATCCATTCCGCGGTACTTGGCCGACGAATCTGAACCTGATCACCAACCTTAAATTCAACAGGTTTTGCCACTTTAATCCGGAAGGTATTTACCGGAACATATGCATCTGATATTTTTACTTCTGAAGAAAAGGTTTTGTCATTTTTCCCTGAAACGAAAATCAGAGTTCGGCGATCTTTTCCGGCAGCAATCAAAACTGTTTCTGTTCCGCACCCGCGAAGAACAATACCCGAAGCGTTTATTTTTAAACTTCCTTCAACAGAATGAATCCCTTTTCCCAGTAAAACAGTTCCCCGGAAACCTTCTTTGTCAGGCTGAAGTAACGCCACATAATCGAGGGCCGACTGAATCCGAAGGGTTGCATCACCTTTTTGCGAGGGCACAATTATCTTTACCGGCACATTCGGTATAGTTTGTTCACTGGTTTTGTAACCGCAATACGAAAAGTCGGGAACACGGTTGCCACGAGAATCAGTGGTATAAGCCATCCGACCATCAGCACCTACTATGACAGGTGGAACTAACTTAACTTTCGGGGCTAAACCCATCGATGAATAACCGCGGGCTCCAGTTAAAAGAATGAATAATACAGTCAGAGAGAGCTTTGTCCTATTTATGCCTCTGAAATATATCAGCGATTTAATTGTCATTGTTGTATCGTTAACCGATTTATCAGGCGAATTAGCCATGAAACTTTAAAATTATTGTATTTCAAGCAATAAAGCAACACATACAACAAAAAAACAGAACACAGGGAGTAGCCGGGTCTTATTTTGTAGCCGCTTTGATCCGCTTTTGCCATTCTTCACCTTCTTTCTTCATATCATATCCCGCTTTCGAGAGGTAATTGTTGATGCGGCCCTTATATTTACCGAACCATTGATGCTTTTCATCCGAAGATCCGGCATCCATGGAATGCTCCCTGGCTTCGATCAGCCAGACTTTGATCTGAAGTTTTTGCTCATCGGTCAGGCCCAACACCATTTCACAATAACCTTTGTATGTAATGGGTAATACTCCGTATGTCATTGCGTCTTTTACCTGTTCAAGTTGTTCGGTATTAAGGTACAGCATCAGTTTTGAGATATAATCGAAGTGCAGAATATACAAACGGGCATTGACTTCGTTTTCGGCATACCTGATTTGTTCTTCTGCCAAAGTTTTGTTCTTATCTTTCAGTTCTTTTGCTGCCTTCAGTTTATTGTCCCGTTCGGTATAAATTTCGTTTAAGTTGCGGTACTGCTGTATGATAATGTCACGCACTTTTATTGCTTTCACCGAATCGGCAATTGCCAGCGGAGCAACAATTTTATCTGCACGCAGGGTAATTGTTTTTGTATAAGCGGCATCCTTATCCTCTATAGTTTGTCCGGACACTTGAAATGCAAGAACAAAAAAAAGGACGATCAAAAAATTACGAAGTTTCATTTTTTTGTCAATTGTTGTTAATAATTTCGTTCTCAATAGAAAAATTGCCGGAAGCTAATAACTGGCTTCCGGCAATAGACCTAACCTTTTCAGGCCTTTTCAACATTACGTCACCTACCTTTACTAACCTTATTTTTACTATAAACCATCTTTTTTCTTTGCCAGCGTATCATAGTCATTCTTCGGATCTTTCCAATCTATTTTTTTCGTCGGATCAATGCCATTGATGTATTTTTCGATGTTTGTGTAACCATCTCCATTACAATCAAGTACGGCATCGGCTGGATTGTTGGGATCTAATTTGTATTTCAATTCCCAGCTATCCGGCATTCCGTCCTTATCCGAGTCTTTGTAAGGCGTTCCTTTGTATTCGGGGTAACCGCCTACCTGGGCAATGTCCGTTATTATCCCCATCTTATAGGAATCTTTGGGTAGACGGCGGATTTTAAATTGCGGCACACTATCGAGGTTTACATGCTCCGGATATTTGATTACTCCGGTGCGGACCTGTAACACGCAGATCAACAGCATCTCTTTTAGGGAAAGTGGCACCAGCATTGTCCAACACAAAGCCGAAAGATTCCTGAGCCGACATGAGCGGAAACGAAGGCATCGGAAGCGGTTTATTCCACTTCAGGGCATCTTTATATTTACCTGCATCAGGCATTTCCTCAATTTGCACACCGCCATCCCAGTTGTCTTTTGTTACACGGTCATTTCCTTCTACAATATTTCCGTTTACATAGGCACGTCCATAAACACGATATGCAAGCTTACTTCTTCCTGATTCAGGTTTCAAAATCCGGTGACCGATTGGTGTGTCTTTCGGAGTCGATGGTCCCGGTTTATAGTAATTATTGATAATATTGTACATAGCTGTATAATCACCACCATCGGTCGACCGGTGTACCCAGTTGAATACTACGTTATTTGCAAAATTGAAAATTCCGTTCCAGCCAATTGAAGGATTACGACCCGCATTGTCGGCCCACAAGTTGCGGATGAATGTACAGTTTTCACCGCCTAAGGTGCTACCAAATGAGTGATTCCAGGTGTCCAATGCTTCAGCAAAAATAGAATTCTGAATGGTAATATTTACGGTTGGCAATTTTGCTTCAATCTTGCCTGTGCTGTCGTTATACATATGCCGATACATCGACATATCCTCATCAAGGCCCCAGCTTGCCGAAACATGGTCAATCATGATATTCCCGATCGGATTGCCTCCAATCGCGTCGTCACGCCGACCCACCCAGGTTTCGCCGCGACGAAAACGCATGTGCCGGATAATCACATCATGTGTATCTAACCAAAAGGTTTCGCCGGCAACACAAATTCCGTCGCCAGGAGCAGTTTGTCCGGCAATAGTGATATACGGTGCACGAACACTCAAAGGTGTTTTTAACCGGATAATCCCGGAAATATTAAACACAACAATACGGGCACCACCTGTTTCGCAGGCTTCGCGAAGTGTTCCTGGTCCATTATCAGCCAGACTGGTCACTACGATCACTTTACCACCACGACCTCCAAAGGAATAAGCACCACCTCCCATTGCACCCGGGAAAGCAGGGATTTCTGACTGAGGTAAATCTACTGGTCTTGCAGCCCAGGGGACGTATGGCCGACCCTTTGCCGCTTCTGCCTGAATAATGGGATAAGCCTTGTTCCATGCCTCATCGGAGTGACGCTTGGCTTCGTTCATCAACATGTCACTGGCTTTTTGAACGTCGGCAGGTATGGTTGGATATTGAGCTCTTACCACTTGATTGGCAGCAAATAATAATACAATCGATGCGGTAAGTTTAAAATACTTCGTCATGGTTTATCCTCTTCTTTATGTGTTATAAATTGAAATTCAATATTTTGTAAATAAATACATATAACTAAACAGCCTTATTAAAACAAGGAGGGGAGCTGTTTAATTCTCCCTTCGCTGCCAATATTTATTTTAACGGATCAAATGTTCCGTTAACACCATAATAATCATCCCATCCTTTTGTTTGGAAAAGATATGGTGATTGTTTCAGAACACTCTGTTTAATACCTATAAGATAATATTTACTCCTAAAAGTAGTTATAAATGTTGGTGTGGTTGTTGGATCAATAAAATCTGTAGTAACACGAGTAAGGTTTGTATCATAGAAAAGATCCAACTTTGTAATTTGAGCAGCAAAAGTAGCATCAGCGTCATCCGGATTTATGGCAATGGTGACACCATTACTGATACGCGTAACCTTAGCCGAATTATACTTTGCGCTTAATGGGTTAAAGATATCATTAGCTAAACCTGAACTGGTTGAAGCATATACAGTAGGTTTCACTGCAAGAATGATACCATGACGACGGGCACCGTTCATTGGAGCTACACCCAATTGGGCACAAGTTGTATTTTGGTCAGCAGCATCATCGTTCCACAACATCCATCTTCTCATATCCTGAAAACGTTTGCCTTCATAAGCGAATTCAATCTGACGCTCATAGAGAATTTCCCTGAACAGACCATATTTATCCAAACCTGAAGGAACTCCGTAATAACCGTCTGTACCGGCAGGAATACCAACGCGGGCACGGAGGGCAATCAATCCCTGGTAACCTTCATCAGCAAGACCTAATTTGCCAATACCAACAGCAGATTCTGCAAGGTTGAGAAGTACTTCCGCAAAACGGATTTCGATAAATGGTGAGGCCGAGCGCGCAAATTTATCGACGTCAGTATAACCGGCAGCGGGATCAGTCCTTTTACGAAGGTAGATACCGGAATTGACATGGCCTGCATACTCAGCAAAACCAGAACCTTCTTTCGTCGTTGCGGCAGTTACCGCAGCCTGGTCTTTAAACCATTGATAGGACCAAACGGGATAGGTTGTGTTGGCAGCATAAGGCCATATGCAACCATTGAAGGCAAAAGTCCGGTAGAACCGTGGATCACGGTTTTTATAGAATTTGAGTGGATCATAAGGATATGTAGTACTTATACCCGGACGTTTCCCGTCAGCCATTGGGAAAAGATCAAGCATTTCAGCAGTTGCTGCATATCCACCGCCACCCTGAATTTCTTTTGGGCGTGCAGAGTTTTCCCAACCATTATTTTTCTTGTAGGAATCGGTTGTGACAGTGTTGTTAAGTACTGTCATAACAGCCTCTGTGCTTTTAATAGTAACAAACATTTTTTCCCAGTCTTTAGCTCTTAATGTTGTTGAGCTTACCAAACCGAATCCATTGGTTACCAGTAAATCCCTGGCTGCTTTGTTGGCATCATAAGCGGCTTGCCAGCGCGTAACATCCATACTCCTGTTAAACAATGGACTGGCATAGGTCAACAATGCGCGACCTTTGAGAGCAGAAGCAGCTCCTGAAGTAATACGTCCCCAGTTTGAGTCGGCCCATCTGCCAGGTAATAAGGCGATTGCCTTATCCAAATCATCAGTAATCAGTTTCATACAATCAGCTGTTGAACTACGCTGAACTGCCAAACCGGTTTCTGTTGGATCGCCATTACCCACGATAGCGTCCTGAGCAGTTAAAATAATTGGTACTCCTCCATAAGTGCGGACAAGATTAAAGTAATTCCATGCCCTCCAGAAATATATCTCTCCTTTCATTGTGGTCTTTTGCACTTCAGTCAAAGTTCCCTTATCGATATTATCGAGGAAAATATTGCATTCGCGGATGAATGCGTACGGACCACCGGTCTGAGTTTTAAAGAATTCATCATCGATATCATTCGAAGTTTTCTCGGTGAGCTGATTATAGGTAGTCGAACCGGGAAATTCTTCAGTCGATTTACTGTAAGTATCAGAACTGCCAGCTGTTGCTGCGGGTAAGCACAAATAATAGAGATAATCAACTTTGGCCTGGGCAGTTTGAACGTCATTGTATATTTCCTCGTTAAAGCCGGAAAAATCTCCTTTATCTACGAGGAATTGGTCGTTACAGCCTGTAAAGAATGCCATTAACACCAAGGCCAATAAACTATTCTTAAAATTAATATTTGTCATGGTTTTATGCTGTTAAAGTTTAGAATGAAAGATTAAGACCTAGTGAAAGACTTCTTAAATTAGGGAAGGCACCATAATTGCTGTTGATGTCCATAAAGCTCCCTGGCAGAGGATTATTAAAGCTTAATACGTTCATCCCGGTCAGAGTAAATCGGCAGCCTTCAACGCCTACTTTACCGACCAATTTTTTTGGAAGTGAATATCCCAAAGTTATGGTTTTTAAAGCCATTCGGAACGAACTAATTTGCCAGAAATCAGAGGTTACATTATTGAAAGCACTCCAGTACATATTTGGATACCTGGCGTTCACGTTTCCTGTTCCGGCAATTTCAGCTCCGTTAGCATCCAGTGCGGGAAGCGTAAACATATCGCTCCAGAAATTAGGGACATTCATATAATCTGCCTGATTGGCAGTAATATATCTGGCAGATGAAGGTACTTCAGAAAAACCGCCCCACGAAGCACCTATCAGAGCGGTCAGGCTAATCCCTTTCCATTCTCCTCCAAAATTCAAGGTAAAGCCGTATGGATTGCTCGTTTTTTTAGATAACTGAACCATGTCCTTATCGTCAATAATACCGTCCGGACCCTGATAAGTACCATCAGCGTTCATCGTTCCGCGAACATCACGATAATATAACATACCAGGTTTCAGTTGCGCTACAGCCGTTGAAAATACATTTGTAATACTATATTTCTGCACATAGCTATCAATATCTGCCTGAGAGCGGAACATTCCCAAACAATTATAACCCCATTGTCCCATATCTACAGGACCATTAGCGTATACGTCATTGTAATCTAAAATCAGGGGCCAGTCTTTCTTGCGATAACGTGCATCACTTAAACCGGTATTCAGTTTTACAAAATAGCTAAGGTCTTTCCCAATATTATCCCTCCATGCTAATGATAATTCAATTCCGTAGGCATCAATTGCATCAAAGTTTTCCTCGGCCATTGCACCTCCAATAGTTACAGGTACCAAAGCATCACGTCGTACCAACAAACCCTTATTTCGGTCGTGAAATGCATCAATGGTTGCAGATAAACGGCTGTTGAGGAATCTTGTATCTATCCCAATGTTGATTTTAGTTGTGTTGTCCCATGTTGCATAGTAGTTTGGTGCAGCTTCCATTTTTAAACCCCAGCCAACATTTGCAGAAGCATTTGTTCCAAATACTGCACCTTTATTCGTCTGATAAGTATAACGTTGCCGCCACTGCCAGGCACCCGTATTATCTTTACCCAGAAAACCAACAGAAGCCCTGAGTTTTAAATAATCCATCCAATTCACGCGATCTTTGAAGAATCCTTCTTGTGAAATAACCCATCCTGCGGAGAAAGAAGGGAAGGTTCCCCAGTAATTTATAGGTGCAAATTTTGTTGATGCATCCGAGCGAATAAGGAATTCGAACAGGTATTTATCACTATATGAATAGTTGAAACGCCCGATATAAGATAATATTCCAGATTCTGTCCGGGTTGTTTCTCCATCAGCGGCTCCGGTTGCTGTATTTGACTGACCATTGGTAAACGAAAGTACATCGTCTTTATAGTAGCGTACTTTTTCATACTCTGATTCTGATTTTTCAACTGAAATTAAAGCGTTTACACTATGTTTACCAAATGTACGTTCGTACATGCCATAAAAGTTTAACTGGTAGGTGTCACCTCTGTCACCATCTCTAAGTAAGCGGTTTCCGTTTTTAACTGTAAAAGCAGTCTTCGATGCCGTAATGTCGCCCTCATAAAGGTGGTTTCCGGTACCTGACCGTGCTGTGAAATAATAGCCGGTATACTGAGAACCAAGCTGATTGTATAAATTTGTCGTAATGCCTTTTGAATAAGCCAGTTTAAATTTTAATCCTTTCAGTATCTTACTCCATCCGAAATCATATTCTGCAACGGTATTGATCCGCATATCCGTTGGTTTATTGACCTTCATATTTGCTAATCTTTCTACCTCAAAATAGTTGTAATAGATGATGTCGTTATCTGTCCTTTTATTTAGAGGGCCATACCTGAGTATTGGCAATCCACTCGTATAAGCAGGTAAATACCTTGGAGTTGTCAGCAATGAGAGATAGTCATTTTCGTCGATTTCGCCTCCGATTTTATTAAAAGTTTGTTTTCTTTCACCATAATCGCCTGAAACCTGCAAACTGATTTTAAGATGATCAGCAATTTTTATATCGGCACCTGCACGATAATTCCAACGTCCGTAATCCAACGTACTCAGGTTACCGTTTTGGGTAAAATAGGAAGCACTGGCAAAATAAGTAGCATTGTTGCTACCTCCGCTCAGATTAACGTTTTGCTTCATGCTTGTACTTCCTTTCCATGCATCATCGAGCCAATCGTAATTCAGTCCTTTCATAGTTTCAAGCTCATCGGATTGAAAGAAAGATGTTACAGGACTTGATGTTACATCCTTACCGCTTCTTCCCATATAACGGTTATAAAATACACCATATTCATATGCACTCAACATTTCGGGCCTCTTGACCTCATTATTGTACCCAAACTGGCTACTTATTGAGATTTTCGGTTTCCCTTCTTTCCCGCGTTTTGTTTTAACAAGGATAGCTCCCTGGGACGAACGGGCACCATAAACCGCAGCAGCAGCATCCTTTAAGATAGAAATGTTTTCTATCTCATTGGCATCTAAATTATTAAAGGCTATTTCGTCCACAATAAAATCATCAATCACATAAATAGGACTGATGGATCCTCCGACTTTCGACAAGGAGAACGGAGAACGAATGCTTAGTGACCCGCCAACGCCGGGGCGAGCCTGACCTCCGCTTACATTAAGACCATTAACTGTACCTGCAAGTGCAGCGGCTAAATTGCCCGTGGGAAGGTCTGCAATATCCTTCGGATCTACCGTACTGATTGCCCCGGTAACATTTCTCAATTTCTGGGTACCGTAGCCAACCACGATAAATTCATTTAAATCAATTGATGTAGATACCATTATAATATTGAATGTCCCGGATCCGTTAAACGGAACTTCCTGTTTTTTTAAACCAATGAAAGAAAATGCAAGCATCCCATTAGCCTGCGGCGTTTCCAACGCGTATTTCCCATCATTATCGGTTACTGTCGCTAAAGTTGTACCTTTTACCATAACTGTTACTGACGGTAAAGGAATTCCTGCTTCATCTTTAACCATTCCGGTAAGTTTAATGTTCACGGTTTGGGCAAATGTAGGTTCCTTAATTCCGGATAGAAACAGTTGCAGTAAAAAAAACATGATTAAAAACCTCGTAAATTGCACGAAGCTGGTCCGCTTACATGGAATGGCAGACACAATTCTGATCTTTTTTTTCATACCTGATTTTTAGATTTTAGTATTAGTAATATATTGTGTGCTTATTTTTTTTTGGAATGGTATCGTTCTCAATTGAAATACAAATTTAAAATCAAACATCATCAATGTATTAGCACTTTATACAAATGGTAACGTTTACATTGCAAATATATATCATTTATTTTTAATTGATAAAAAACACCCTGAAAAAATGTTGTAAAACATGCAAAAAATAGTGACTTATTTTTTCCTCTTCAAGTCAAGGTAACCATAATAGGTTAAAGAGCGGATATCCTTTTCACCTTTAAAGAATAAGCTGGCCAAATAACCAACCACACACAATAAAATATGACTGTAAACACCAATCATGTAGTCGTGATGAGTAAAATTCAGTGAGCCCAGATCAAGAAGCAACCGCTTTTGCCCTCCCCATTCAATTAGATTGGATGTTAACAGGGCATAAGCTGTAAACAGGACGCTGGTCCCTATGCCAAAATAGAGACCTTTCATGTTGGCTCTTATACTAAATATACCGAGTAAAAACATTCCTGCAATACCACCGGAAAAAATAGCATAAAGCGCAAATATTGTACCCAACACCCCTTCAGAGCCGGCTTTCACATAAAACAGAGCAATTCCTATCGTCCCTAATCCGGCCAGGATGACAAAAATTTTACTCATGACCATTCTACGCTTTTCTGTACTTTTAGGTCTTAAACGGGTGTAGTAATCTTCAACACAAATGGCTGAGAGACAATTAAGGTCAGCATTTAACGTTGAAATTGCTGCTGCAATCAAGCCTGAAATAACAAGCCCTACCACACCGACGGGCAATTTGGTCATAATAAAATAGGGGAAAACGGCATCGGGATTCATTCCTGCAGGTGCCGGATCACCCGAAATTTTATAATACGAAAAAAGCGCTGTGCCGATAAACATAAACATTGCCCAGACAGGTACACTCAACAAAACCCCAATCAGCGTAGCTTTCACCGCATCTTTGTCTGATTTGGCGGTCAGGTATCGCTGGACAATGGTTTGGTCGGTACCATATTTTTGGATGGCATAAAAAATCCCGTTCAACGCCATCACAATAAACGTAAGATTGACAAAATCCCAGTCAAAAGGACCAAAGCCAATGTGCCCGTTTTCCATAGCTACATTCCAAACGGCCGTTGGTCCTCCGTCGGCAGTAAACAGGATGATGATCAGAGAAATAATTCCTCCTATTATCAGCAAAAAACCCTGTATAACATCCAGCCAAACAATCGCCTCCATTCCTCCTATCAGCGTAACCAGAATTACAACTATTCCAACAACCCAGATCAACGTAACCGTATCAAGACCAAGCATTTTAGACAGGGCAAGCGCCAGTAAAAAGAAAACTGAACCCATTTTCGAAAAATGGGTAAGAACAAAACTTACCGAACTATACATTCGGGCGAAAACACCAAACCTCCTTTCGAAATATTCATAAGCGCTAAGTTTGATGACTTGCCGGAATAAAGGGACGATAAAACCAACAATCAGGATAAGTACCACAGGTACCATTAGGCCCTGGACCAATAATATCCAGTTTGAGGAATATCCTGCGCCTGGATAGGCAAGAAAGGTAATGCTACTGATAAGTGTGGCCAGAATCGAGATACCGATGGCCCATGAAGGAAGTTTGCCTCCGGCAAGAAAATAATTGTTGGTATTTTTCTGGCGGTGGGCAAACTTTAACCCGACAGCAAGAGAAACTATGAAAGAGATGATTATAATTATGTAATCAATAATATGTAAGGAGGTTGCATGTCCCATTTTTTGTTAGTCGTTAGTTCTGATTGTTAGTTAGTTGTTGGGTTTGCATTTTCAAACATCAGGTGGTCGGGCCACATGTAACTTCCTGGTTTGGTTGTGATGCAAAGGTTGGGATATCCTTCTGCTTTCATCTGAATAACGCCAAAGTCAGCTTCATTAAAAGGAAACAACTTATTTATATTCAGATATTTTAAAACCTCTGATGTCGTAGCGCCACCTTCAATGAACAGATCGTTAAGAGCAAATTTATTTTCAACTTTTGCAACCAGCTGTCCGATACTTTCCCTCAGGTGAAGCGATAAATTTTCCTCGTTTCCAGGCTGGTGATCTATCGTCAACATCACACTGCAACCGTTTTCCAATTGATTAACAACTTGTATTGACCAGTCGTCCAATAAATCAGCACTCAGGTCCGAATCATAATAAATACCTTCGGGCATATTCATTCTAAGCACTTTGTTGTTGTGGAATTTTTCAAACATGCTTGCGTTCTTAGGATACATGCTCCCAAAAACAAATAATGTGCTTTCGCCAAACGACAAATCGGCATGGGCTGTCAGACCCTTTTGGCTGTAGATAGAACCGAGCAGGGTGTCGAAAAAAGCAGAGCTACCGGCAATGACCATCTCCTCACCAACGCGTGCGGCCCAGGCGATTAATTCCTCATGACTTGTTACATCGGCTATAATTAATCCGGAATCGGGTAATTCGTCGTTCAACCCCAATGAAAAAACGGGAAACTCAGCAGGCCTTACAATTTCAGTCACACAAGCCGACCGGACAGGGAAATCAGGATCATCGGCAAAAGATGTTTTATCTAAAAGTAACGAGTCGACATAATACTGTCCGTTAACAATCTTCCGTCCTCCTAAAGGATTGGCGGCAACAATAACTGCTCTGTTCTTATTAACAATACGCATCAGGGCTTCTAACTCATTGGCAATATGGCCCCTCAGAACAGAGTCTATTTTTTTAAAAATTAGCTTTGGCCCGAGCTGCATTAATTGGCTGGTAATTTGTGTAACTTCTTCGGAAGCGGCCTCGGCGCTCAACGATCGTGTGTCGGTTGCGATCACCAGCAAATCGACTCCATCAACCTTATTTACAACGGTTTCTATAAGTACATTAAGTCCATACCGCAGCCCGACACCTCCTATCTCAGCAGCACCTGTAAAATCATCTGCAATAACAGCTATCATATTTAGTTTTTTATTTTTTTAATTCTGACCGATATAGTTTCAACGCATATCCAACGGCATACATCAACGCATCGGGGCTTGCAATTCCTTTTCCCGCAATTTCAAATGCGGTACCATGATCGACCGAAGTACGGATAATCGGTAAGCCCAGTGTAATGTTAACACCTCTGACGCTTTTCATTGACCCGCTCTCTTCGTCCCACTCAAAACCAGCCAATTTGAATGGAATATGTCCCTGATCGTGGTACATCGCCACACAACCATCAAAGCGTCCTCCCCTGGCTAAAGCAAACAAGGTGTCGGGAGGAAAGGGGCCTTCTGCGTCAATTCCTTTTGCTTTAGCTGATTTAATAGCAGGAACGATCTCCAGTTCTTCTTCATCCCCAAATAATCCGCTATCACCCGCATGTGGATTTAAACCGGCCACTCCAATACGAGGTTTATCAAAACCAATCATTTTCAATCCGGCATCCAACAAACAAATGGTTTCGAGTACCCGTTCCTTTTTTACCAGATCGCAAGCTTTACGTAAAGAAACATGGGTGCTTACATGGATCACCTTGATTTTTTCGTCGGCCAGCAACATGGCATATTTAGGTGAATTGGTATAATGGGCATAAATTTCGGTATGCCCCGAAAAATGATGACCGGCGGCATTGATTGCACCTTTGTTAATAGGGTTGGTCACTGTCCCGTCGACTTCGCCGGCCATCGCCAGTTCAATGGCTTTTATAACCGAGCGAAATGCAATATCACCGGCACTTACGGAAATTTTCCCATATTCAATAGAGTCCGGATTATCTACTTGTAAGTCAATTATATCTACTGTTCCATAATGGAAAATAGCATCCTTTACATTTGTGATGGAATTGATTTTCAATTTAAAATTAATTAATTCAATAGCCTTACGCATAATTTGTGTATTACCAGTAAGCAATGGTCTGCACTGCTGATAAAGCTCAGGCATGGCAAATACTTTTGCAGCTATTTCAGGACCAATTCCTGCCGGATCGCCCATCGTTATGGCCAGTATCGGTAAATAGTTTTGACTATCAATCATCTGAAATTCAATTTTTCCCATTCATTTTTAACTTCTGAATAAAAGGTTTCCTCTTCAATTATAGTCATCGGGACCATAGGTGGCAGCACCTCCCCTGAGCAAAGTCCTTTGATTTTCATCATCACTTTCAAAGCCGGAATCGAATGGCTAAGAATACGTCCTTTTTGGTACAAAGCTGTAATCAGGTCGGTTTTTTCCTGTAGCTTCACCGCACGAAATCCATCACCATTCCGAACACAATCGATCAATTGCACATACAATTCCGGGCAAATATTTCCCGCACCTGGTACTATTCCGTTTGCCCCTTTGATCAATCCAAATGCTGACATAGCAGCCCAGCCAATCAAATAATCAAAATCCTGCCGTTCGCCCCAAAGCCGGATGGATTCATCAACCCGATCTGAATTTTGTTCTGAATCCTTCAGACCCGCAATACGGGGATGATGGCTCAGCCGGTCAATTACCTGTAACGGAATGGAATGGTGAGTAGTAGCCGGAATATTGTAGATAAACATCGGAAGTGTTACCGAATCAGCCAACCGTTCGAGATAGCTGAGCATTTGGTTTTCATCCATCGGAAAATACGAAGGAAGTTTGGCGACGAGGTAATCGGCTCCAAGACCGGCATATTTTCGGGCATCTTTAACCGATTCGGAAAGTGAGTTTCCGGTTAATC
The DNA here is from genome assembly GCA_026391655.1 of Bacteroidia bacterium. Lineage (GTDB taxonomy): Bacteria > Bacteroidota > Bacteroidia > Bacteroidales > Prolixibacteraceae > JAAFHB01. Next base: position 29,744 of record JAPLDR010000063.1, read on the forward strand.
CTGCATAGACTTTCGAACTTCCATTCACCTCTTTGACGGCCAATTGTAAAAGTGTATATCGCTGATCCTGTGACATCGAATCGCCCTCGCCAGTTGTTCCAAGAACAAAAACAGAAACTCCTGCTTTTACAAACATAGCACATATACGTGATACCGCGGCTTCATCAATGGAATGATCCGAATTGAACGGACTTGCCATCGGAACAATAACCTGTGATCCGGTTAGTTTATTTTTCATCATTAATATGCTTTTTGATAGATGCCAATTGCATCATCTAATAATATTTCACGAATATTGTTTTTCATCAGGCGCTGAATTTTGACTGCTGACCTGGCCATTGCCGGAATTGATTCTTCCGGGATACCAATTTCCGATAGCTTTAACGGAAGCTTACATTGTTGCAATAGGCTCCGGACAATGGCGACTCCTTCTCGTGCTGTTTCTTCATCCGAGGCTTTTAGTTCTGCTCCAAGGGCCAATGCAACCTGCTTATAGCGTTTAATATCAGACGGTAAGTTATATTCCATGACATACGGCAATAAAAGGGCATTTGCCAATCCGTGGGCAATCTTAAACCCGCTTCCCAAAGGATACGACAACGCGTGAACTGCGGCTGTGTTAACCGGCCCGAGGCACATTCCACCATACAAACTTCCCAACGAAAGATCCGTTCTGGCTTGCAAATCATTCGCACAAGCTTTCACCAGACTTCTTCCAATCAGTCGAATACCTTCCAGAGCATACAAGTCGATCATCGGATGAGCAAACTTGTTCGTGAATGCTTCCAGACAATGGGTCAGCGCATCCATACCAGTTGAAGCCATAATTTCAGACAGCATTCCATCCGTTAGTAATGGGTCGATATATGCGGCATCGGGAACCAGAAAAGGACTGATAATCCCTTTTTTCATTCCGTCGCTTTCGTCCAGTAAAATAGCATTGGGCGAAACCTCACTACCTGTACCGGAAGTTGTCGGAATACAAGCCATGTACAAATCTCTCTTTTTAAGCAGCCCAATTCCAACCACTTCGTCTATCTTCTGTGTATTATTAATCATTGCTGCCAATAACTTGGCAACATCCAAAACACTTCCGCCACCAATTCCAATCACCCCATCAGGTTGAAACGCCTTTGCTTCTTCCAGATAATGATGGTAATGGCTAAACCCTGGCTCTGTATTCAATCCGGCATTTATATGGTAAGCGATCCCGCTATCAGCCAACAAATTAAATTTTTGATCTATCTGATTTTTTAGAAAAGGAACTACAAGCACAAACAAACGCTTCAGACCTGATACTCGTATATCCCGAATAAACTGATCAAAGCTCCCTGTCCCAAATACAATTTTTGATGGTTGATGAATGGTGATATATTCCATTTGTAATCGTTTACATTTTTTTACATAATTAACCCCTCAAATTTCTCTGTACGAGATAAAGAAGGATACCTTATTTATTGAGTGTCAACATGAACTTCGAATCATGAGTTCAGCGTTCAAAGTCATTTGTATACAAGGCCGTTGCGGGTCGCTGATACGCTGAATAAGCAGCTCTCCGGCGCGTTTACCGATTTCATAGGCAGGTTGCCGGACAGCTGTCAAAGGTGGATTTAAAGAACTCGACCAAAACATATCGTCAAACCCAACAATGGCGACATCCTTCGGAATCTGTTTTTTCCGTTTATGTATTGTTTCCAAAGCTCCTAAGGTAATCAGGTTGTTACAGGTAAATATAGCATCAGGAGGATTCGGCAGATCAAGCAATTCTGCACACAACGTTACACCACTGTCATAGGATGAATTGCCATATTTCACCAATTCAGGCAAGAACAACTGATCTTTCTCCAATGCTCTGCGATACCCTTTTTCGCGCATCCTGCTCGAAGGAATTGAAGGCAAACCCGAAATAAATGCAATACGTTTGTACCCCGATTTTACCAGATGACTGACAGCGGCAAAAGCACCTTCTTCGTTGTTAACCCACACAATATCAACATCAATTCCGATAAGCCCGCGGTCGACACAAACTACAGGCAAACCATTTTTGATGATACTTTTCAAACGCTGATCGTTTTCACTTACCGGGGCAGCAATCAGACCGTCAATTGATTCCGATTGAAGAATATCCAGGTACATGATCTCTTTTTTCTCGTCCTGTCCATAATTGCACATGATGATGGCGTAGTTGTTTTTGTAGGCAATATCTTCAATTCCTCTCAATACATCTACATAAAACGGGTTTTGAATATCGGGGATCAAAACACCCAACAGATTACTTGACACACTTTTGGACCGTAACCTCTTGGCAACCCTACTTGGTTGATATTTAAGATCTTTAATGGCCTTAAGAATTTTAATGCGAGTCGTTTCGTTTACACTATCGCTGTTATTCAGTACCCTGGAAACTGTTGCAATTGAGACTCCGGCGCGTTTTGCAACCTCATTCATACTTGCCATATCTTCTGTGATTTTCTATGCCATTAAAAATTCAAACGTAACAAAAATAGGTATTAGTGCGACAAATGTAAACGTTTTCATTGAGAAATGGAAAAATTATTTTATTATTGTTTTCTGAAACTTTCGTAACGGAAGAACAACGACATTTTGCATTCATTTTATACCGACAAACAATGAATCAACAAAACCCCCAAAGGATGAGCCTGATTCCTACAAAAGCATCAAAAATATATGCTTCTGCTCTAATCATTGCGGGCTGCTGCTTTCTGTTTCTCTTTGCAAACAAGCAGATTGCAGCCCAGACGGTCAAAGGCCAATATGAGACTGGCCTTGATTTCCGAAAGTTTTTGAATCCTCCGGCTGAGTTTCGATCGTTCCCATTCTATTCGATTAACGATTCAATGGATGTTAATGAAATTAGTTCACAGGTACGCGAATTTAAGAACGCAGGTTTTGGTGGTTTTTACATGCACAGCCGCGATGGACTTTTAACTGAGTTTCTGGGTCATGAATGGTGGACAATCATGGATGCTGCTGTAAAAGCAGCGCAGGAATCCGGGATTCAAATCATGTTTTACGACGAAGATAAATGGCCCAGCGGATATGCCGGAGGAATCATTCCCCGGATGGGTGAAGACTTCCGCGCAAAATCACTTGTCCGGCTTAAGAAAGAAACACCATTGCCCGCCGGTTCCATCGTTCTGAAAGAAGACGCACAATACAAATACATTCAGCATACGGCACAGATGGGAAATCCAATTTTCAACGGAACCTGTTGGGTTGATTTGTTTAACCCGGAAACCGTCAGACAGTTTCTGCTAGTAGCTTATCGGCCATATATTGAAAAGTATTCTGCCAGAATTAAGAATTATCACTTTGCCATTTTTGCTGACGAACCGCATATTCATGCCAGGTACTTCGATAAAGCCACGCCAAATGAAGGAATTCTTTCCTATTCACCCTGGGTAGCTAAAAAATTCAGGCAAAAGGCTGGTTATGATCTACTCGACAACGTTAATCTGCTGTTTGAAGAAAAAGAAAACTGGCGCGAAGTAAGACTACAATACTACCGTGCTGTGGCTGAGCAATTTGATGAAAGTTTCACGAAACAGATTGCCGCTTATTGCGAAAAGAACGGGGTTAAATTCACGGGTCACTATCTGGGCGAAGACGGCCTGGAAAAAGTGCGTGACCGCATCGGTAATTCGATGTTACACTACCGATCGATGCAGCAACCGGGTATCGACCTTCTTGGACTGTCGATTGCCGATCGTTTGCTCACCGCGAGAAGTCTGAGCAGCGTGGCCAACCAATATGCTATTCCGCGACGGCTTACCGAACTGTTTGGTATCAGCGGTCAGAATATGAATTTTGAAGACCGCAAATGGATAGCCGGATGGCACAGTATACTGGGAATCAACCATTTTTGTCCGCACCTGACACTCTACAGTATGAAAGGTTTGCGCAAACGCGATTACCCGCCCACTTTTTCGTATCAGCAACCCTACTGGCCTTACAATAAAAAGATTGAGGATTATATGGGACGGATTTCATATGCTGCAACTATTGGTGAATACAAACCACAAATTTTGGTCCTGAATCCGCTGGAAAGTGAATATGCCAAAGGGAATGCTGACGGCGAATTTACCGCCGGCGTACAAAATGTGATGGAAGTTTTGCAGGCAAATCATTACGACTATGATTTAGGTGACGAGCAAATCATGGCAGATACCGCATCTATTTCGACCAACAAACTGGTGATCGGCAATATGGCTTATGGACAGGTTATTTTACCCGATATGATTTCTATTCGCGAATCAACGCTCAATTTGCTGCTTCAGTTGCACAAAAATGGTGGACTGATCTTTAGCACAGGTCGTTTCCCCGGAACCGTTGATGGCAAAACCGGGAATAGAAAACTTGAAGATTTAAAAAATGCAGCCATTTTGATGGATCAACCGAAGATCGCTGAAATCATCAAAAGTAAAATCGTACCTCATGTTATTCTTTCAGGAAAAGATGCAGCAACTGTCTGGACACAGTCACGCGGCATTCCAAATGGGGGAATGATCCTCTTTTATAATACTTCTCACACCAATCGGGCCAGTTTCACCTTAAGACACGACTTCTCCGGGAAGAAAACAGTACTTTGGAATCCTTCCTCGGGAAAATGTTATTCACTGAAAACTAATCAGTCAGGAAAATATGAGTTGGAACTTGCGGCTTCCGAAATGATGTGGATCACCACGGGAGAACTAAGCCAGACAGCCCAAATTTCAGGCGAATACGAAATAAGCAAGCCTGAAAAAACAATATTAACCCTGAAAAACGAATGGCAGGGAAAACGACTGGCACCCAATGCTATCACACTTGATTATGCTGCGTATTCCACCGATAATGGGAAGACATTCAGCGAATCCGAACCCGTGATCGGGATTTTCAACCGCCTTTCCGATCAACAATTTACAGGCAATCTGCAACTCCGGTTTCAGGCTCAGATCGATGAAATTCCGAAGAAATGCAAACTGGTTTTGGAACAACCCAATATGTACAAATCGATACAAATCAACGGAAAAGAGTATTCATTCCGGAGCGATGGATTTTACGTCGAACATCAGTTTAAGACTTCAGAAATAGCCAATCTGCTGCAAAAAGGCACCAATACCATTCAGCTTGAACTTGATTTTAAACCGTCAATCGACAATAGTAGCGTAGCCAAAGAACGCTACGGAACAGAAATCGAAAGTATCTACCTGACAGGCGATTTTGCAGTAACTGCGCATCAGGTTACCGATTCAAATAACAGTCAGCGCAATTTGGCCGGAACCTTTCAGATCAGGCCGGTTCACCAGGTTCAATCGTTTTCAATTTCTGCTGAGAGAAATCAGTTTTCAGGAGATGTTAGTATGGATGGTTACCCGTTTTATGCCGGGGCATTTGAACTGAAACAGTCATTTAGTATTCCTGAAATAAACCAAAACAACAAGTACATTTTGGAACTACCTAACTGCGAAGCCATTGTTTCGGTGATTGAACTTAACGGAATAGTTTTAGATACGCTTTGCTGGTCACCTTACAAAACTGATATTTCAAAAGCACTGAAAGCCGGAAAAAATGAATTAAAAATTACCATGATCAATTCACTGAGGAATTTACTTGGGCCACACCATAACAAACAGGGTGAACTGATTAAAGCAGGACCCAACAATTTCACCGGAGTAGGCGGATTTCCGGATGGACGGGGCGATGCCAAATGGTACGACCTTCGAAAAACCAGTCAGGAGTTGAAAACCTGGACCGACACCTACAACTTAATTCCGTTTGGTTTGCTTGAATCGGTGAATATCAGTGAGAGCCAGAAATAATTGGGCTAAAGTCCTGAATGTAACAGCAAAACTTTCTGTCAACGAAGCACAAAAACCCTACTGGAAGCTTGCTGTTATGCACTGGGCTTGGTTGAGCTTTCCAGTTTCGGCTAACTCAGCCAATCCGCATAAACAACAAAACCGTTGACAAATACATAGAAAAATTAGCTTGGTGCCAGGGATGTAGTGCAACCGAGACTTCATGCTGGGTCTTACAGACCACATGAAGTCCTATTTATTACAGGCAGTTTTTCTACTGTCTTGAGGTTGTTAGAGTTTAATTGAAAATTCTAAGTGTCCACCCAGACCAAGTTCAACAATTTTTTGCAGTGTCGAAATACGAACTTCTTTAATGTTGTTCTCAATTTTCGAGATATAGCCTTTGTTCGTTCCGCATTTGTCGGCAAGTTCTTCTTGAGTCAGGCCTTTTTCAAGTCTGGCTTGTTGCAGAAGAAAGCCAAGTTTGAAAGCTTTATAGCCTTTCTCTAACTTGTCTCGTTCAATAGTTCCTTCCTTTCCGTATTGTTCTTCAACAAACTGGTCGAGAGATTTTAAATTACTGTTCTGTTTCATATTCTCTTTTTATTTTTAATGCTTTTTCAATTTCAGCTCTTGGTGTCTTTTGGGTTTTCTTATGAAAACCGTTTGCTAAAACAATTAGTTTCCCTTCATCAAAAAAGCAAAATATCCGAAAAATGTCACTTCCAAGTTGAACCCTTATTTCATAAAGTCCATCCGTGCTTTCCAAGTGTTTCAAATAATCTTCTGGCACTTGTTGTATTGTTTCAATGAGTCTAAAAGTCCAAATGATTTTGGCCTTTACTTTCTGCTTTTGCTGGTTGTAAAAGTCAGTAAAATAGTCCTTATACAAAAACACTGTTCTTATCTTCTCATTGCTCATAGGATGCAAAGATAGTTAATGTTGTCCGAATGTGCAACTTTAATTTTTATTTCCAGACGAAATATTGGGAATTGTCTGTCGGTTGTCTATTTCCTAAAATCGCATATAACGTTCCGCAGCTACATGGCGGGAGTTAACCGATGAACTGCCTACAAAAAGATGTTTTTCAATTAACTACTTTCCTTCAACGAAGCGCCGAAACCCGGCTTGCAGGTATTTTGCTGTTATGGTGCGTAATTCATTCAACACTAGACATCTATTGAAATACTAACTTTCCCGCCCAGTCCTTTTTTAACAATATCAAAAAGCGTACTCAATGTTATATTGCTTCCATCATTCTCAACGCGAGAAATATAGGTTCTTTTCTTGTCTATGATTTGTCCTAATTCTTCTTGAGTCATATGGCGAGATTCTCTTGCCTTTTTTAGCAAAAGTCCGATTTTAAATGATTCGGCTTCTCGCTCAAGGTTATCGCGTCTTTCTGTCCCTTTTTCTCCGTAAACCTGATCCTTGATTTGAGACCAAGTTGAAATGTCTTTGTTGTTATTTTCTGCTTTCATAATACTCTTTCATTAAAATTATTGCTTTTTCAATTTCGTTTTTCGGCGTTTGTTGGAATTCTCTCTAAAGTCTCAATAGCCCCGATGTTTTTAAAAATCTTATTCTGTGGATAATCCGGACTAAGCTGACCCCCCTGTGACCGGTAAAAAATTAGATTTTTCTGCTGTTTTTCATGTTTGTTTTCATGACAATCCGGCAGATAATAACCCCCTAAAATTGAGAAAAGAGGTATAAAAATCCGGAGCATGTTGACCCCCTCCACTTTGCGGTGGAGCACAAATCCGGAGCATGCTGACCCCTTTTATCAATTAATCACACAGGTTTTGGTTCATTAGTGGAATAGTAACCACTAATACGATATTCCAATGGCAGGAAAACCAAAACCAATGAGTCAGATTAAACAGCTATTACAGTTACACGAGCAGGGCAAGAACAAGAAGTTTATTGCCAGAAGTTTAGGGATCAGTAAGAATACGGTAAAGGCTTACCTTGCAAAGGTCGCCTCGACTCCACTGGATATACAGTCCCTGCTTACATTGGATGATCCGATCCTTGAAGGGAAGTTCCATGCAGGAAATCCGGCTTACAAAGACGAACGTTTTGAGCATTTTAAGGCCAATCTGGACTACTTTTCAAAAGAGCTTGGTAGAGTTGGAGTAACCAAACAATTGCTTTGGGAAGAGTACCGCAGTGATTATCCCGGGGGATATGGCCACTCTCAGTTCTGTCATCATTTATTACAGCAGTTAATTGCCCGCAAACCTTCGATGGTGCTGCAACACAGAGCCGGAGAAAAGCTTTTTATTGACTTTGCAGGTAAGAAACTATCTTATATCAACCGGGATACCGGAGAAGTTGTTCCCTGTCAGGTATTTGTTGCCTGTCTCCCATATTCAGATTATAGTTTTGTAATGGTCGTAAAAAGCCAAAGCGTAAGTGACTTTCTTTATGCACTGGGTTGTTGTCTTGAAGATCTTGGAGGAGTTCCAGAGGTGCTGGTCCCGGACAATCTGAAGTCCGCAATTGTAAAAGCAAGTTCTTATGAGCCAGATGTGAACAGGGCAATGGAAGACTTTGCCAATCATTACAAAACAACCGTGATTCCTGCCAGGGCACGTAAACCTAAAGACAAAGCATTGGTGGAGAATCAGGTAAAATTGATTTATACCCGGATATATGCCAGATTACGGGGACTCACGTTTTTCGATTTGTCTTCGCTCAATAAGGCCGTCAAAGAAAAAACCAGAGAACACAATCAGACCCGGATGCAACAAAAACCTTATTGCCGGGAAGAAAGGTTTTTGGCTGACGAAAAGCCTTTGTTAAAACCACTGCCTGACAAACCCTTCGAGCTAAAGTATTACCGGGAGTTGAAAGTGGCGAAAAACAATCATATCTATCTTGCACAGGATAAGCATTATTACAGTGTTCCTTATTCGCTTATCGGTCTGGTAGTGAAAGTAATTTATACCAGATCAATGGTGCATATTTACTCCAAAGGTCAGCAAATAGCAGTACATATCCGGGATTACAAACAAGGTGGATATACCACAGATAAAGAGCATTTATGTTCCCAACACCAGCATTACATGGACCGAAGTCCCGACTATTACCTGAACAAATCCAAATTAAAATCAGAACTGCTTTACCAGCTTCTGGAGCACCTGTTCGCACAAAACAGGCATCCGGAACAACTTTACAGAACCTGCGACGGACTATTGAATCTGCAACGTAAAACAGATCAGAAAGACTTTGATAAGGCTTGTCAGATGGCTATTGAATGCCAAAAATACTCCTACGTATTTGTTCTGAACATTCTTAAAAACAAGATGACCCAAGAGCAGGAAATAAAGCCATTACAACCGCTACCTACTCATCAAAACATCAGAGGGAAAGAATATTACGCACAATCAACTATTAGTTTTTAACCATTTAATTTTAACTGTTTATGATGCAAATTGAATCACAATTAAGCCGGCTCCGGTTACACGGGATGAGCCGCACCTGGCAGGCCTTACTGGAAACAAGACGGCAACACGAACTATCGCTAAGCGATGGACTGGAGTTACTTTTACAGGCAGAAGAACAAGAACGGACAAACAATCGATTTGAACGGCTAAGAAAGAATGCCCGGTTCCGTTATCAGGCTTCTGTTGAAGAACTCACTATGGATGCTTCCCGGGGAATGGATAAAGCATTGATCTCGGCACTTGCAACGGGTGAGTATCTCTCAAAAGGAGAATCGGTTCTTATCACCGGTTCAACCGGCTGTGGTAAAAGCTTTTTGGCGTCGGCATTGGGACATCAGGCATGTGCCCAGGGCTACAAAGTGGCCTATTACAATATGCAGAAACTCCTGCTTAAAACAAAAATATCACGCATTGAAGGAACAATCGATAAGTTATTTGAAAATATATCGAAGACGGATTTGCTCATCCTTGATGATTTTGGTCTGACCCACCTAGAAAAACAGCAACAACTCGATCTGATGGAGATGATTGAAGACCGCCATGGTAAATCATCAACTATGATTGCCAGTCAGTTACCAGTTGCAAGCTGGTATGATGTCATTGGCGAAGAGACCATTGCAGATGCTATTCTGGACAGGCTCGTCCACACATCATACAGAATTGAATTTAAAGGTGAAAGTTTAAGAAAAAAACGGTAAAATTGTCAGTCATTAGAGTTCTCTGAACCATCATCCTTGTAGGGGGTCAATATGACCGGAGGAGGGGGTCAGCATCACCGGAATATCCATTCTGAACCTTAATTGGTTGCTTTGTCAAGAAATCTACAAAATAGTTCTTGTATGCAATTACTTCGCGAATTTTCTCCATGTGTCTTAAAATAAAACCAAAGGTAACTTTAAAGTTACAATTCTCCAAATCGAAATTGATGTGTCTGTCTCGGGCATTTATTATGCGCCATAACGGCTGAGGCTATATGCAGTAAGGGATTGCGGGCTACTTGCCTGTCTGCCGACACGAAAATTTGAGCGGGGTAGAATGCTTGAATTATCACTGAAACCCTTATTGCTGCTACACTTTGTTAGCGTTTCGTGCTTTATTTTTGTCATTATTTTTTTTTGTTTTTCTGTCTTAGTGCTTTGGCTTGGTGGCTCTTTTGCAATTTTTGGATTTAGCGTTGGTTTGTGCGAATTGCAAATGTGCCACCAAAAGCGTTGGCATCAGTATTTTAATTGTTTCAAAAAATCTTTTAATGTTATTGTCGTTATTTGAAGCCCTTTGGCTTTTATCTGTAACCCATTGTCAGAAGTCAGCATAATAGGGTTCTCGTTATTGTATCTTAATGCAACTGATAGTATAAAGTTATCAGGTGATTTTTTGTTAAAATCATTAGGCAGCAACGATAAATCTGCTGTTTCCATTTTTATGTCGCGTTTACCCAAATTATCGTTAATAAGTCTCAATGCCTTTTGAACATTCTTCTTTTGTTCATCTGATAGCGAAATTTTAAGATAATCCAATTCGTCAATAACTTTTGCAGAAAGTACAATACGGTATTTTTTGTCAATTTTTGAAATTATATCAGGGTAATCTACAAATACATTGGTATCTATTATATAAATATTTTCCTTGTTTTTGCTTAACTCCTTTTTTGGCTTTTCAAATTTTGAAAGGTCTATTTTATCAATAATTTTAACACCAATCTTAGCATTAGAATTTTCATTTTCTGTTTTTAATATTTCAGTCTGTTCAATACTGGAAAATTGTTGGTCGGCTGAAAAGATATCTTTTAATGAAAGCAGATAATCCTTGACACAACTATCAATATGAGGATAAAAAGAGGTTATGTTTTCATCCGAAATAATTAGAGTACAAATCCTTGCCCTTGATGTTGCCACATTAAAACGGTTTGATTGCAATGCGAACGGAATGCTTTCTAAGGGAATAAAGAAAATACAAAAATCAGTTGTAAGCCCTTGAATTCTGTCAATTGTTTCAATCAATACATCTCCTGTATTTACACATTTTCTAAAAATTTCATTTTGAAGTAAACGAACTGAATCTCGATTAAAAGCTAATACAGCTACTTCCGTTTTAATACTAAACAATTTTATCTGGTCAATTAGCTTTACAATAAATTGAGAACATTCAACTGATGGAAGTCTTCCTTCAGGAAGTTTAAACTTCATTAAGCTTGTTCCTCCGTAATTATTGAAGTACTTTTTTAGTATAGGAAAATTTGTAAAGTCAAGTGGAAGTTTAATTTCTGACTTACATTTTAACATTCCTCCATAAAATGAATTAGTTAACCGTACCGAATTCTCTGTTAAACGGTATGAATCAATTAATATATATTGTTTAGCTGGCAAATAGTAACTTAGTGCTTTTAATCCAGAAACCATCCAATGATAATTGTTTGTGTCCTCTGGTGCATAATCTTTATGAAAAATCGGCTCAAGCTGCTTTATGTCTCCAATGATAATACACTTTTTTCCAAGTTTTCTTGCCAATGCGATTGTGGAAAGAAAAGCCTGACTTGCCTCCTCAATAATAATGTAATCAAAATGTTCATCCTCAATAGCTTTTGTTGCAATTTGACTCATTATATAATAAGTTGTCAATAGCATTTGAGGTTGTTGTTTACTTAAACTTTTAAAAGATAGAAGTCCTTTGACCTTTTTATTTTTGCTTTCATCAGCTGTCAATGCAGATTTATAAACTTTACCTTGTTCTAATGCAGATTTTAAATGTTCTTTTTCTGCCAATTCAATGAGTGCCCTATTTGTCAATGCAGTTACAAGAATTCTAAAATCTGCTTTAAGTAATGCTCCACATAGTTGAGCCATTAAAAATGTTTTCCCTGTTCCAGGAGGTCCTTGAATTATTATTATATCGTTTTCAATAAAATCCGTTTGAATATTTGTAACAATATCCTTGTCAATTACGAGCGACTGAGGCTTCCAATTTGGGTTTTCAATGTTAAGTTCTAATAATTTATTTGTGTTAGGTTTGACTTGACTTAAAAAATCGACAAGATTGATAAGATATTGTAAAGGAGGATCCGTTGGTGCTAAAAACACTAATGAATTTTTCTCGTATTTTGGAACATCTTCAATTTTCACTCCTGATAAGCCAACTATTGTGTTAGCTTTTTCATAGGTAAAGAAAACTGTTTTACATTCAAATTGAGCAGCAACATTTGTTCTTAAATCCTGATAAGTAAGACCTCCCCAGTTCTTAACACTTTCGTCTTGAATAGATGAAACAAAGCATTGTAGATTCTCGTTTCTACGAGGTGGAAAGCAAATTTTGTGGTCAAACTTTACAATAATATTACCTCTTGCTTCATCAAAACCTTGGTATCTACATAGATAAAATTGATTTTCAACAAACATTTTGGCTGCTTGTTTTCTTAACAACTTTTCAAACTCATTTGTTTGATAAATAAGTTCGTCTTGAATGAGGTTTATATGTTTATTGTTATTGATAATCATCTTCTATGTCTAATAATTTCAAAAGAGCTTTTGACTTCTCTCCCGAATGGTTACGGTCTATTATTAAAAGATGCTTGTTTGCATCTCTATTTGCCTCACAGAAAGAAAACAAATCCTCCATTGTTTTTTCATTTTGATAAGCAAGAATGTGGTTGGTATTTAATTGAAGTATTTCTTCTGCTGTTTTATAAATCTTGATTCTTGCCATAGTGTTAAAATCTAAAGCCATTTTGTAGCCCTCACTTTTCATTTTCAAAATCTCATTCGGATGAATATATGCAAAGGCACCTCTAGCACTATGAACAAAATATTTTTCAGTACCGTTTTCTAAATGATTATAATCTTTATCGGCTATTTCAAAATGTATGTTTCTTTCTTTTGCTAACTTTAATTTAGCAATTAAATTAAAAAGTTTCTGTTTTTCTTTAGGATGAGTTGTATAATTACTGAGAATATTTTTTAATTCCGGAGTATATTCTCTCCATTCTTCGGTATCTTCAAGTTCTGCAATAAAATCATTTATTTCATCTAAAAATGTTGTATTTCTTTCTTCCTCCTTATGTTGAATTTGACTTTTCAATTTTTCAATTTCAGCTTCTTTCTCGGCTAATTCTGCCTCTCTTGTGTTTTGGCTCGATTCATCCTTTTCAAATGGTGTTACCCCAAATTCTCCTTCAAGTAGTTCAATTATCTTATTATTTTCCCAACGATTGATTACATTATCAAACCAAACCCTTTCAATGTTACCCTGTTTAATTAAACCAAACAAATAAGCAATAACATCCGAGTTTGTTTTCCAATAACCTTTGTAAAATATTTTATTTTCATCTGTTTTAATAAAAGATTCTATTTCTTCTCTGTATATAGGATTGTCTTTGGGAAACACTTTTGCCATTGATTCAACTTCATAAAAATCTATTTGCTTAATATTTTCAATAAGTTCCGATTCTATTTCTTGATAATTTGTATGAGCAATCTTGAAAGCTATAAATTTAGCTTTACTAATAAAAATAGTTTTTATTTCTTCTGTAGTGCTTGGCGTTTCAGGTTTTGTTTTCAAAACACAGCTATCATTTGACAATTCTTGAACACCAAAATTCTTTGCAATAGTGCGAAAATCTTCGTGAAGTTCTTGAGATGGTTCTATTTGAAATTTTTCATCTGAGGAAATAAACAATTCATTTAATGATTTCCATTCAAGGTTCTTATTTAACAAAAACAATTTGCTCTTCTCTTCAACAGTAGGAATATAGTCCTTGAGAATCGCTACAATATTCAGTTCCTTTAATTCTTTGAATGAAATTCTATTTTCTTCATCTCTACATAACAACTGTATGCAAATATTTGGGTTAATCTCTTGTTGAATTCCGATTATTTTTTCGACTGATTCTTCTGACTTAAAATGTTTACAAAATATATCAGACTTAGGTAACAGAGAGGTTTCATTAATATACTTTGAAAGTTTTACTGAATATAACGTTGTTGGTTTTACAAAATCTCCGTCACAATTTTCTACTGTATCATTTTCTTTGATAAAGAAAATAAGTCCATTATCACAGTAATCGTAAATAGTACCATTATTAATTATTTTTGTTGGACTAAAATAATCGTCTTTTAAATCTAATATTTCGTCAAAAAATAGTTTATTGTAATGATGTAAAATTATGGTAGATAGTTGTGGATAACAATCAATATGATTTTTAAACTTCGTATAATTCTGAATTTGATTCAGATTGTATCTGCTTAATAAATATTCCTTTTTGTTTTTAAACTTATGACCATTAAAAAGTCTGTTTTTAATGACATTATTGTTTAGTTCATCAAATCTTAAACTGTCTATTACTTCAAACCTGAAATTATTTTGAACACCAAGATTTTTTAATAAATTAGAACTTATTTTTTCAGGAACATATTCACTATTTAAAAAAACAAAATTATTACAAATAGCCTCATTCTTTTGCAAATCCAACTTTGGATTGTAAACTGATGAAAAATGAATTTGACTTGGTAGTAGCCATTCATCTGTAGTCGTTTTCAGATAGAGTTCAGAAAGTTTGTCAAAAGAAAAATTATTATCCTTCTTTTCTTTGTGTAGTTGGGATATCGTTTGTAAAATTTCAAAATGTTTTTCTCTGAATAATTCCTGATTTTTTATAAGGTGCTTGATTTTTGCATCAAAGACATTTTGTCTTTCTGAAAGAGTTTGGCAACCAATTAATTTGAAAAAGTTGTACCACTCCAATATGTTGCTAGTTCTTTTGTCATAATCATCTGAAATTTGGTTGTTGAGTTTTATTTCTGGTAGAAATGTGTCAATGATTGGATTGGTAGTGTAATGGTCTGCTATGATACAATCACTCGCTTTTAAGAATGAACCATCATTGCATTTGATTTTAATGTTATTACTTACGGCAGTTATTTGATTTGTTGAAAGTTGAGTTTCCTTGTCCTTATTGTCTTTCCAATACTTAAAAATTTGCTTTCCAATATCATAATGCTTTTGCTCATCAATTGATGAAAGTTGTGGAATCAAAACGCCAATTACGGCTTGTAAATCAGTAATTGCATCTGACTTTTTGAATATTCTTCTCCAATTCTCAACCTTGTAATTATCGACAATATATTTCTCTGAAATGAACTCTACATCAGTGATTCCAATAATATTGATTACTGATTCGATGTCGCTTGCAGTGTTGAATTCAAGGGACATATAGGTCGATGATATAGGTTTATAAATTATTGTATTATTATTTCTCGATTTACAGAGAATATGAATATTTTTAAGAGAATTGATCACTGCTGCTTCTTTTTCAAGGCTTTCCCAATACATGTAAATGAACTTCCAGAATGCAATAAGATTATCCTCGTTTAATAATAAAGAGTTTGTTGCTTGCTCTTTACCCAAAATATGTTTCTTAAAAAAATCAACTGGTTCAAAATCCAACAATTTAAAGGATAATTCCTTACGCTTTACCAGCTCAAGTAATTCTGAATTTAAAACATTGATGCCAATAAAACTAATTTCATCGGGTACGGCATTATAAAGCGAATTAGAACTGACAAGTTCATTGTTTGAATTAAGAAACACATTTTCAGTTTTCAAAAGTGCTTGCAATTCGCTTCTTGAGTCGAAGTGTGTAATAATTGAAAAACAGTTTTCAGGTTTTTTCAGCCAATTTTGAAAAGATTCAGCTTTCAAGCAGGACAGCAAATCCTCTTTTTTGAAGATTTTTCCATTCTCGAATTTGTCATACAAAAAGAAATATTCGCTTTGTAAATCAGATGCAGGATTTAAAGGATTACCGGTAGTATATGTTAAATCATTATATTGATTTTGAGGCAGGATTAAGTAAAGTTCTGTATTGTCAACTAAAGTATTGGCGAAAGAGTTAAGTTTTCCATCATAGTATGAAGGAAATATTTGAGAATCATTTACCCTTTCAATAAATGACATTTGCACATTATCTTTAAACCGATTAACACCTGCTTCAAAACTTGGGAATATTTGCTTTAGTTTTTTGAATTCAGATTTAATGGCGAATGATTCGCAGGCTCTTAAAACTTGAAAGCCTGCAAAGTCTGCCAATTTTAAATTGTAGGATAAGTTCTCAATGATATTTGAACGGTCCAAATTAGGAATAAAATCACCATTTACAATATAATCAAGC
The DNA here is from genome assembly GCA_026391655.1 of Bacteroidia bacterium. Lineage (GTDB taxonomy): Bacteria > Bacteroidota > Bacteroidia > Bacteroidales > Prolixibacteraceae > JAAFHB01. Next base: position 46,157 of record JAPLDR010000063.1, read on the forward strand.
TGATATCTTGTAGCTGATAATGGTAAATAAGCAAATAAATTTATTGGATTTTCTATTTTATTTAAGGGAACGATTAAATCGATTTGAGGATTCCTGAATTGTCTGAAATGCTCCGGTATAGATTTATTATTTTCATCAGTAAGTTCATTAATGATTTTTTGGTCTTCAATTAAAAATGTGTCTGAAAATGACACCCAATCTGAACAAACTGAACCGTCAATTATTAATCTAATTGTGTTGCGTCCAACTTCATCATTAATTATTTCTTTTTCAAAGACGTGTTCATTGCTTGGAGTTGTTATCTTTAATTTCTTTAGTTTATCCAAAAATATTACCAAATAAGGATTTTGGGCAAGTTCTGTAAGATATTGAATAACATTGGATTTATATTCTTCTGAGGGAAACTCAAATGCAAATGCTACAGGTGAATTGAAGAAGTCAAATTGAGAAATTTTATCAATTTTATCAATTTCATTTTGAAAAATGGGCATAACTTCCCAAGGCATGTTTTCTCCATCTATTCCCTTTTTAAAACAAAAACTAAAATTACCTGAACGTATGTAAACATTATTTGTGTGTCTGAAAACCGACTTAAATCCAATGCCTTTATAACCAATTCTATTTGAACCAGTCTCATTTAATTGCTCACCATATAATATCCCGCAAATTGATTTGAAATTGTTTTCGGTGAATAAAGCTCCATTATGCTTTAAAAGTAAATAATTGTCAAAAACCTCAAAATGAATTGATAATTCTTTATTAAAATTATTGTTAGGGTGGTCAATTGCGTTTTGAAGCAACTCATACAGAAACGAAAGTCCTGTTGAAGCCAAATCTCCTCTTAGTCTATTTAAAATATTTCTATATTGCGTTAAGTGTCTTTCGCTTAATTGTGAATATTCTTGAAATTCCCGATTAATAATTTCACGACACTTATTAAAGGATAATACATCATCTAGAGAGTTGCGAAATGCTTTGGTGCTGAGTTCGTAATAATTCTTTTCTTCATTAAAATCTGTGACAAACACTGTTACTTCATGACCAACATCAAATAGTTCAAACATCTTTTTACTCAAAGCAGGATTGTTGGATAAGTTTCTTATATGAAGTCTTGCACTGATATTACTGTTTATATCAAAAATCAGAAGTCCATGTTCTTCAATTTTATGGGATAATTTTAGCTCATATATATTTCCAACTTCTAACATTGTTTTTTCGCTTTAATTTGAGGTTTTAAAATGGTCTGTTTTTGATTGTTGTCAATGTGCGGTTGGGGCAAAAGCAAATGTGGTGCAACAGTGTGTCAGGTTGTGGGTGGGGTTGCACCTCTTTTGATTTTGCTGTAGCGTTTGCTTTTATTTTCATTTATCTGTCGTTTAATTT
>JAPLDR010000063.1:47565-94738 GCA_026391655.1 Bacteroidia bacterium
CGTCTTCTTAGCATGACCGGTAACGTTTCGCAAATACACGCAGGGCGGGATTTAACCACCGAACTTCCTACGAAGATTTGCTTTTCAAATTTATTGCTTTCCTGTCAACGAAGCTGAAACCCCCGACTTGCGGGTATTTTGCTGTTGTTGCGCGTATTCCTTGTTCATTAAAACTTATTTCCATCATGTCAACGATGCCGGGTCAAAAAGCTGTTTTCCAGCCGCCTGTCGAAAAGACAGGATTTGGCAAGCACCGATGCCGTTTCAAAAAAGTGATTTTTCAGGCGCCTGTCAAACAGCTCGTCTCTCTCAAACCCCGAAACAGGTTTCGGTAACGAAACCCAATAATTGCTTAAAACCCGATTGCCTTTCAAGCTCCGGTTAATATGCGCAGACAACTAGTATATATCAGCAAATATACAGTACTTTTCTCAAAATCAACTATGTTTCAGTCGTTTATTTTAATTGATTATCAACGGATTTACCGGATAACCCAATGAGTGACTAAGTAGGTTTTTCGCTCTGGTTTTGCTTTAGAGGTCGGAAACCTATGGTTTCGCTCAAACCTTTTTTTGGATCAATTCAAATTGTTGTGGGCATATTTAGAAAATGGATTGATTAATGCCCGTTAAACACGATATATAAAACAACCATTACCGCAGCGAGGGAGCCCCATAACAGCCAAACACGTTTGGTTGGTTTAACAAGATCTCCATGAATTGCTGAATGCTCAAATACAACACCTTTGCTGTCGGTCAACGATATAAGGATGGCTGAAACCATCAATACGGCAAAGATATAGAACGACAACAACAGGTAATGGGGCCAGATCGGGTATTTATCAGCCGTAAACACCCATAAATACAAAACTCCGGTACCTAAGCTAAAGGCCGATCCGGCTGATAAAATCAGGTTCACAGCCCGTTGTGTGGTTCGTTTCCAGAAAACTGTCAGCAGGAAGACAACCGAAAGGGGAGGTGCAATAAAACCAAGCACAGACTGGAACACATCGAACAGGTTCAGTCCCTTGATGTTGTCGATAGCCAAAACCACCAATACCGAAATTACACAGCCAACCACTACCGTAATGCGCCCCATCCGGATAATGTCTTTGTTGGTTGCAGCAGGATTGATTTTTTTCACATAAACATCCATCGTAAATACTGTACTTAGTGCGTTCAGTGACGAACCAATTGTTCCGACCAGCACTGCAATAAGCACCACAATCACGAGCCCATTCATTCCGGGAGGAAACAGGCTGGTTACCATTGTCATATAAGCTTCGTTAGGGTCTTTCAAATTTGGGAAAAGGATAAAACACAAAACACCCGTGAGGATAAATAATGGAAGCGACAATATCTTCAGCCAGCCAATAAAGTTGACACCCATCTGACCCTGTTCGAGGCTTTTGGCACCAAGTACCGATTGGACCATCGCCTGGTCGGTACAGAAAAAAGCCACCGCTGATACAGGATAACCCAGCAGAATAGCCACCCACGGATATTTGGGATCGCTGGCTGGTCTGACAAGGTTCCAGAATTCGGACGGCACGCCATGAAATACGTTTGACAGTCCGCCTACTTTTATGATTCCGAGCACAGTGAGGGTCAACGAAACGGCAATAAGTAGATCGATTCCCACATGGGAATCCCCAGGATTTGCCTTACTAAGAATCCTCCGGCAAATAATCCCAGCGAAAGCCACGAAATCAGGATTTTAATCAAAGCATAAACGGCCAGAATGTCGCGGGTCGAATTGCCATAACGATTTCCCATAAATTCGGGCATCGTACTTACTTTGGCAGCAAGATATCGTGGCGCAAAGACAACAGCCAAAAGAAAAAGGAAAATGAAAGCGTACCAGTCGAAATTGACAGCCACAATTCCTGTCGTGTATCCTACACTTGCAAAAGCGAGCAACATTGACGGTCCAACGTTTGTACCCCACATATTAAATCCGATGCTTCCCCAACCCAGTGATTTATTGGCCAGAAAAAGCGAATCGTTGGTTTTTTTCTTCCCCGAAAAGCTTGCCCGAAACCCGATGATAAACAGAATTACCAGATAGGCGACTACAATAAAATAGTCGAGCGATGTCAAATGATCAGTAATATTTCCCTTCATTCGGTTTGTATTAGTCTGATATTTAGTTATATGCAGATGGCTAATAGCAACTGGCAACTAGCAACTAGCGGCTAGTTGCTTGTAACCCGCAGCCAGCAGCATTTTTATCGATATCTCTGTACAATTTTCAGAGCGGCGTCAATGTCTCGTTCCGATTTAAAATCCACATTGATGTGCATCCCCTGATTTCCAACGTTATCTATCAAGGGTTCAAGTTCATCAAGCGTTACCCAGTTTGCCATGACTGATTTTCCTCCGGCAAGGATTCGTTTATACAGATCGTACCAGCAAGGATTACCACCTTGAGGTTCGCCAACTCCGGGTGTCCATTGAATGGCATTCAACTCATCAATTTCGAGGATGGCATCCAGGTGACGTTGTGCTCCAACACCGTCCAGATGGTATAAGGTATATTCAATTTTTTTCGCCTGTTCACGTATATATGGCTGGACAAACCGACGGAAATCATCTTCGGAAATCATAATCGAAATGTCAGACTGAAGCTTAGAAACTTTGCCCGGTGCCCAAAGGGAAAAGTAGCAGAAAGCCATTTCATCGCCTTCGCGGATGACATCATAAATGCGGTCAAATACCTGAAAATAAACATCATTCACCTTTTGAAGCTGCATTTCGAGCTCCTCAGGTTGCATAATCATGTCCATCATCACATCCTGTGTTCCATGGATACTTGCCAGAATATCCAGGCCTTCAATCAAATCCGGACAACCCACGTAATATTTGCCTGCTGAATTTGCCTTGCAGGCTTTCAATAAGTCAAGATGCAACTTCCACCAGGGATTGTTTTCGTCAAGTTCCAGCCTCAGTTCACCACCTTCCTGTTGACGAATCCAGATGGTATCTTTCCCGCCTTCAAGTTCAGCACCCATCATAGATGCGAGCGAACCTGGTCCCAGGTGTGTGTTGGCAATTGGTAAGATGTCGGCTTTGAATGAGCTACGCGATAATTGATAATGAAGGTTTTCGGCCCGCCATTGCGGATCGAACCAGTATTGTTTTAAGTCAAGGGCAGGTACCGGAGGAGACACCGGTTGATGCGGCTTTCCTTCTTTCTGCAGGTGTTCCCACATACTCAGCACAATTCCTTTGCCGTTCCACCAATCGATGTAATGTCTTTTTGATTCTTTGAGGTTTTCTTTCCACCCTAACCCCTCCTTAGGAGGGGAACACTGCATTCGAGTTTTATCGGTAGTATTCATGTTTTTCAATGTATTTAGGGGATTTAAAATTAATAATTCCAGTCTTGCTTCTATATTGGTATGATTTACAATTATGTAATTTATTTAAGAATCGGAAATAAATATTTTAAATCCCCTTACTTGTTTCTGTATACCGTTCATTTCTGACAGGTAGCGGCAGAGCCGCAAAATATTTGTAGCAAAAAGCCGATTGAAAGCTGGGAAAGGTGCAGCGCACCGAAATATTTATTCCCACCTCACATCATCGAAAAATTCGAATACATATTCATCCTTGAATTCAATTTCATTCTTACGGAGTATTTCCAAATATTCTTCCCTGAATGATTTTTTCTGATGATGGGTCTCCTGGTTCATGATGTATTTTACAACTGCATCAATCTGAGAATGAGAGTATGTGAATGCCCCATACCCTTTTTGCCATTCAAATTTGAATTTTGATAAGTTTCCCTTCTTGATCCATGCATTACTTGAAGTTTTTATTTCTTCAACTAAATCGGGAATTAGTTGACTGATTTGGTAGCCTATAAAAATGTGGATATGGTCGGGCATGGCATTTATAGCCAAAAGTTTGTGTTTGTGATTTTGAACAATGCCGGTTATATACATTTCTAATTCATTTTTCCATGATTTTTTTATCAGGGCATCTCTGTTTTTTACAGCAAATACGAGCTGAAAATAACACTGTGTGTATGTGTTTGCCATTATGAAAAATATTACGGTGCGCTGCACCTTCAGTGTGTATTACATTATCTAAACTACAAATATAACCGGTGCGCTGCACCTTTTTCAGTTTAGGGGATTTAAAATTTATAATTCCAGTTTTGCTTCTATATTGATTGGTATGATTTACAATTATGTAATTTATTTAAGAATCAGAAATAAATATTTTAAATCCCCTCATTTGTCTTTTTCAATTATCCGAAGGTTCTTTATTCCTCCCATCCGACGAGGTTAGGAGGGGCTCCAGTACTTTTTCAATTCCGTGATAACTTTCATCAAATTTTATAGAAACTGCTTTCGATAAATCCATCTCGTCAGTATTACTTACAGGATACGGATAAACAGAAACGACCGATTTGTATTTTACCCAGACAGGCATTTCATCCAGCGGGCATTCAAAATCATTCAGCCAGCATTTCCCCTTCGTGATTTTCCCGCTGAACAGGTTTACCCAGGTTCCTTCCGGAAGATAAACATCGCGCCGGTTTTCGCTGTTCATCACGGGAGCCACCAGAAAATCATCACCGAAATAATACTGATTATCAATGTGCCAGCACATTTTATCATCCGGATGGTGGAAAATCAGCGCCCGAATCATTGGATAACCCGAAGTGGTAATTTTTTTGCTCTGTTCCACAATGTATGGAATCAGCGCATAACGCAACTTCAGCCATTTACGGACAATTCCCGATATGGCCGGATATTCATACGGTTCGCGTTTCGAGGTTCCGTGGTAACGCAGATGAGACGAGAAGACCCCAAACTGGGTCCAGCGTACATACAAATCATCGGGAACAACCGAGTTCATAAAGTTGGGAACACTGTGGAAACCCGGTACATCGTGGCTCCAAAAGCCAAAACCTGACAATCCAATGTGCAAACCACCTTTCAATGATCCAGCCAGTCCGTCCCACGAGCAGGCCGAGTCGCCACCCCAGTGCAGCGGATAACGCTGGCAGCCAGCCCATCCGGCACGTGCCCAAATGATACCATCGCCCGTCACCTCTTTTGTAATTTCAAAAGCGGCTTTCTGGTACAGCAACGCATATAAATTATTGAGCAATTCAGGTTTCATCGCATGGTAATCGGCATCCATATGAATATCTTCGCCAAAATCGGTTTTGATACACACTACACCCATTTTAAGCAGATTTCGGAGCAGATTTTTATACCATTCAACAGCCTCAGGATTAGTAAAGTCAATGGTTCCGGCATAATCCAGCGCACTGAAATTCGAGCCACCCTGCTTTTCTGTCTTTTTCAGGATGCACATGTATTTGTTTTCCAGCGCTTCATCATGCTGCGCTGCTTTTGCCGCAATGTAGGGCATTTGCCACAAGCTGACTTTGAAACCGTCTTTCCGCAGATCCTTAATAAATTGTTTCGGATCGGGAAAACGTTCAGGATTGAATTTCCATTCGCAGAGCCAGTCAGTAATGAACCAACCCGTATCGAGATGGATTACATCGCAGGGATAATCTTCGTCGCGAAGCCGTTTGCATATTCTGTTGACTTCATCGGCTGAAAAGTAGCTCATGCGGCTCATCCAGGTACCGAAACTCCACAGGGGAAGTATAGCTGGAAATCCTGTAAGACAACGATATCCGTATAGAATTTCTTCAGGGTTATCGCCACCAATCAGGAACACATCCATAGCCGGTTCTTCGGTAAGCAATTGCACCGATCGTGTTGAGTGGTCGGCCAGTGAAAACTTTGAATGTGCTGTGGTATGCATAAACAATCCGTACATCCTGCCCGAAAGAAAAAATGGTATATTTTTGTATGTGCGACGGTTGTTTACGCCTTGTCCATCCTGGTTTTTAAGCTGAAAAGTGTGACCCGACAAGTCCATCTTCGTGAAGCGTTCACCGGTTCCGACAAATTTTTCATCTGCCTGAGCATGAAACGACATCGTGGTTCGGTGGCATTTCCCATTTTTCTCCACAAAAGCCAGGGCAAATGCATCGTGTCGCGCCGGAAAAAACTGGTCGTATGCACTCAGTTTGATTTCCTTTTTCCCATCCGGAAAGAATGACAGATCCAGGGTTTCCTCCGGAATTGGCAGCAGGTCACTCCAATGATCGATAACCAGTGGTCTGCGATTTAAACACGCGCGAATGATACCGTTTGAATCTTTCACCAGCCATTCATCGTCAGTTTTTTCAACCTGAAGCGGAATGACGCACAGCTTCTTATGTATTTCCAGCATCAGAGAATCGGGCATGGGAGGAGTTCCAAAACCAATGGCCACGCGAAGAATTTTATTTCCGTAGGCACGAATCCTAAGGAAATAGTTTTTCCGTGCAGTTTCCGGGTCGGGAGCTATATCGTTGGCCACTTTTTGCTTCTGAAACGGGATTTCGAGCACCACATCCGTTCCATCCACCTGAATGGAAACAGGGGCGCAGGTTTTCCACAGAACATCTTCGCCGGTCAAAGCCGTATCAAAATCCATGAAGTCAAAAAGTTGAAAATTAGTTTGTTTCATTAGTTGCAGTCGATTCTAATTTCAATATTAAAACATTTTTAATGCAATTGAATTTTCTGATGGTCGTCAACCAGCAAATGCAGCGACAACCAGCACAAGAGATAAGCTACGCTGGCAATTCCGAAAATCACATAGTAAGTGCCAGTAAATTCAAGGATTAGTCCTGCTGCTCCGGAAAACAATACACCCCCGATTGCACCGGCAAACCCGGAAAGGCCGACTACCGAACCCACAGCATTCTTAGGATAGATATCGGAAACTATGGTGAAAATATTGGCAGCATACCCCTGATGTGCAAAAGTAGCCAGTGAAATCAAGGCAACGGCGACCCATACACTCGAAGTAAATGAGGCAAAAAAGATCGGAACAACCAGTAACGACATGTAAAAAATGGTTAGTTTCCGGGCTGCCACGGGATTTTTACCGCGGTTAATCAGAAACGACGACAACCAACCGCCAAAGATCGAGCCTCCGATTGAAACCACATAAATCACAATAAGTGGTAATCCAATATTGATCAGGTTGATATGGTAATTTGTATTCAGAAATTTGGGGAGCCAGTACAGGAAAAACCACCAGATCGGATCGGTGAGAAACCGTGCGAGACAAATGCCCCAGGTTTGACGGTAGGAAATAATCGATTTCCATGGAAGTTTTTTTGTTTCCGGTTCCCGATCATCCTGAAGAATATAGTTTCGTTCGGTTTCTGTCAGCAGCTTTTGCGATTCAGGTTTCCGGTACAAAGGAATCCAAAACAGCAACCAGATAAATCCAAGGGCACCGGTCAAAATAAACGCCGACTGCCAGCCCCATTTTAAGGCGATGAGTGGGATTAATAAAGGAGTAATAATGGCGCCAAAGTTAGTTCCTGAATTGAAAATGCCGGTAGCTAAAGCACGTTCTTTCTTTGGAAACCATTCAGCAACAGTTTTTACGGCAGCCGGAAAATTCGCCGATTCACCAATTCCGAGTGCAAAACGTGCCAGCGAAAAAGAAAAAACACTTCGCGCAGCAGCATGTGCCATTCCGGCCAGACTCCACAAGGCAATTGAAATGATAAATCCCAGACGGGTGCCGATCTTGTCCAGCAAAGTTCCCATCGAAATCAGGCCAATGGCATAAGCTGCCTGAAAGGCCATGATAATGAATCCGTAATCAGACTCCGACCAGCCAAATTCCAGTTGTAGCTGCGGCGCCAGAATCCCCAGCACCTGACGGTCGATATAATTGATTGTCGTCGCAAAAAACAGAAGGACCACAATCCGCCAGCGGTAATTGCCGATTTTTAATGGATTAACTACTGGCATATTTCTTTGATTATGTGGTATGCTTTTGTCTGTTCTTCAGGAGTTTCGCAATAGGTAACTATAACTATTTTCATTCCTGGTGTCCATAACCGGGAAACCTGTTCTTTAATGGTTTCAAGGTCGCCTACAATGCGGGCATTCAGAACAATTCCGGTTTTTGCAAACCGATGATAAGCTTCCAGGTTGTTGGTTGCCCCCGGATCGGTCTGCGGCGAAAAAGCTGCATCAGTCATCTTCAACCCTTTCATTTTCAGAACAGAATCAATCCAACCTGACCAGTCGCCACACGAATGGAAGGCCGGTCCGCCCAAAGGCATACAAATTTTTTCAACGTAAGGAGCTGCAAGTTCTGAATATTGTTCCGGCGAAATCATGATCGCGTTATCGTCGCTCATGCCAAGGCCACTCCATTTTGTTGAAGATGCAAACCCATGTCCGGGAGAAGCCAGTGCGCTGCCAATCAGCTTTATCTGCTCCCGATTGAACCGGTTAGACAAATCAGAAAGTTTATCAAAAAGTTGCTTAACTTTTTCCGGTTCCATCAGAATATCCATGAAAAACTGATCGAGCAGCAGTAAATGTCCAATCATATTCAAAGGCGATTGCGTATCGGTCAGTGAAACAGGTAAGCAACCTTTTGTCTGATCCATGAAATATTCGATCATATTCAGGGTATGCCGGCCAATGTTGGTTGTTGCAATCTCCTGTGGTTCATATATCAGCACTTCATCAAGCGACGAAAAGCGCGTTTTCAGGGCAGGCGCATTTCCTTCAGGCCAGATATAATCACCGCCAAAAGCGCTCGCCACTGTCCCGATTCCATACCATGGTTCAAGAAAATTAGGAACATCTGCCTTAAATATCATGCTCTTCTCCAAAGCACCAAGCTGAAGTTCGAGCGAACGTTTCATGTCGCGGCAACCAAATGAAAAACATTCACCCACACGCATCCGACGGTAAACAGCCACTCCCGATTTCTGTTCCCGGAAGGATGCACAGGTTTGATTCAATTCAGCAGCATATTCTTCATATTTTTCAAAATCGAAATTCTCCGGTTTCACAGGTAGAACCTGTGTAGACTGAGCATCTGCCAACTGAGTATCAAATTTTTTTGCCATAACCTCCCCCTTCCCCTCCAAAGGAGGGGTGAAATTTGTTTATAAAATTCAATAAGCGCAACATTCTTCTTGTCAATATTTTATCTTCTTCAAATTATACTATTTTCACAAAATATTTTGCCAAGGCCGATTTAATTCCCTTTCCGCCAACTGGCGGAGGTTAGGGGAGGCTTCCCTTCTAAACTCTTCAACCGTTTCAAAAATGGTATCTATCCGATCGTCCGAAACCGAATCGTCCATATTGATGCAGCAAACACCTGTCAGACAAGGATTTTCTGAGTCATGAACCAGCCGGATAATTGTTTCGCGGATTTCTTCGTGCGACTGCCGGGCAATTCCCACCGGACTCAACCGGATATTGAAAAAGGTATCAGGCAGATGCTCACGAAGTATTTTTACATCGCCGCCCCAACCCAGATCGAGGTAATCGAGATGCGGAATTTTGGAGAAACTGGCCGCCATCCGGTGCGGATCAGGTCCGCAATAGTGAATGCCGAACGGCCGGTTTTTGCTCCATTCCTGATCAAACGGCAACAGAAAATTTTCGTAATCTTCCTCCGAAATCATCGTATGAGAACATTCAGAATGCAGTAATACAGGCTTTTGCAGGTGTCGCACGGCCCGATTTACAGAAATGGATGTTGTGCCCGTTTCGGCCTGCAAAAATGAGGTGAATTTTTCAATGACTTTGGCAATTCCGGCAAAATAATCTTTCACTTCATCGGGTGTCATCATCATGTCGAGAAAAATATTTTCGCCGCGTAAATCCATCGCAATATTAAGTATGCCACCCCAGTTAATGTCGCCCGTGAGGTAGCCATATTTTTTCTTCAGGGAATCAGTCAGATCTTTTACCCGCTTAAATGGTACCGAACTGAATACTTTGTCAATATTAATATTCTGTAATTCCTGATGGGCAGGAAGCACTTGCGGCGGATGAGCTTCCGAATAATTCACCTGACAGCCCATCATTTCCGAAAGTAGGAATCCTGCAGCCAGATGCACGGCCCCGATTTCAGGACGCGCTTCATTTTTGTGCTGTCCCATGCCATTTTTTCCCCAGCGTTCATAGAGAATTTTTTCCATGTGCTGTTCCTCTTCAACCCGTTTCGAAGGATGAAAAAAGAAATCGCGGTCAAAGGTGATTTTTTCGTTTTTGTTCCACCATTCCGGTGCCAGCACAATATCGACCGGTAAAACCTGATTTCCTAAAAGGGGATTATTATTGAATGTCATCTGTTCATTATTAATAGAAAAGCCAGTCGATAGCGGTTAAACCATTTGAACCCATCCCGGCATCGTGGATCAATATTTCCTGATCACCGTCAATGAAACCTAAAATCATTACGAGTCCCTTGCCTAAGACCAACTCATTTTTTCCTGCCGGATAATTGTATGTGTACACATTCACCGGATAAAGCCCAGGGATATGTAACGCATTGGCAATCCGAATATCAGCTTGTCCACGATCGTTGGCCTGCGCATTTGTTTCGAGAGTTGGTGGTGCCAGAATGCTGTAACTGTTCCCATTGAAATAGCCCGCCAGCACTTTCACCGGCTTTCCATTTTCAAACCGAAGCACTGTTCCCTGATCCTGTTGTTGTTTACTGCTGAACTGAAGTCCGCTCAGGTTTCTTAGTTCTTTGGCCACCGCTTCAATCTTAAAATCTTTATCGCTGTAAACCAATTGTCCTTTCTGAAGCGGAAATGTTTTTAAACCGGAATTTAGAATTTTTACTTTTGCCGGAGTAAATGCATCAGCAACTTTAATTACATCGCCCTTCTTCTTCGATTTCAGCATTTCAACATTCCGTTTGAAATTATTCAGTTCTGCCTGATAAGGAGGCAGCAATTCTTTCCATGTTTTGTTGGTGCCGTTTGCCCCCGTAATCGGGATGCGACGTTGTGAGGTTTGCATGCTGTTGGCGTACAGGTATGTATTTTCCGTGAGTTTGACCAGTTCCGTATAATATTCCACACTTTTTTCGACCAGCGGAACCGCTTTTTCAAGGTCAGTCAAATCTTTAGAATACTGATAACGAAGTATTAACATGGCTGCTTTTACCTTTTCGGCAAAACAATTTGCAAATGCACGGTAGCAATACACATCGTTTTTCAGACGTGAAAATTCTTCCTGATTGGCATTGACCGATTTCGCCGCTTTGTCGATGGATTCAACAGCAAACTGGCCACGTTTCACCACATCTTCAATTATTTGTGGAGGTGTTTCGCCACTGTGAGCTTCACCTTTCCATTCCTTTTCGGCATATTGCTGAAGGACTTCCTTCAAAGGACCGCTGGAATTCCAAAAATTGGAATATACATTGTATTTTTGAGGATTAACCAATTGAGCCATAAACATTCCCAACAGCATCGATTGCCTGTTTCCGTCAGAAATTCCGAAGGTTCGCAGCAATTTGGGTGAAATCTCGCCAGTTTGCTCATAGGCTTCCAAAATGTTTTTTCCTTCGTCTCCACAAGCATAAAAATCACCCAGTTTCCGGCCCCAGAATTCAATTTCTGCCTTCCGGTCACGGTGGTAATTCCAGGCATAACGTCCCCAGGATTGGTACCATATCCAGTCACGATCCATTTCCAATTCGCGTGGTTCTGTTTTGTCGGCGCTATAAGGCCAATCCCAGTACGAAGCCTGCGGATAAACGTGTACCCCTTTAGCTCCCTGAATATTGTGCATCGCTTTCACACATTTCTGTATAAAATCGGGCGATCCATAGCGGAAAGGTTCCAGGTTGGCCAGAATATGTACATTCGAAATATGCACCGTGCCCAGTTCTGACAGTCCTTTCGGAATGGTTTCCCACGAATCGTGTGGTTCGTAGGTGGTCAGTGATTCACCATTGTATTTAAACATGGTGTACAGGTTCTTGTAAATGGGCAGTGCCTTTTCCATTACGCGTTTGGCATCGGTGTCGTGACCACGAAGTACTATAGGCGGTTCGTCGGTGCGCCCCAACGCTTTCAAACCATCTTTCACTCCCGGAAGTATCGTTTTGGTGAACCACTCCACGTCATCGTCAATTGTGTTCATGGCTTCACCCAAAGTAATCAGCAAACCTACATTCGGATATTTTTCGATAAAAGCAGCGATCGACTTTTGCGTATAATCGGCAATAATCGGGATAATCGGACGTTCGCGATCCTGCGTTTTCATGTTGTTGTGTTCGGCAAAAGGCTTCGAAACAATAATATTGTAGAACATCTGGATAATAAAAATTCCGCGTTTGTCGGCTTCTTGGGTCAAAAATGCAAACATCTCCTCATTTTTTTTGAAGGTAGCTTCATCCACTTCTACTGCGTAAGGATAATCTTTCAGTTTCACAAGTGATGCAAACGGGTGGCCATTCCAGAGATACAATGAATTGTACCGGTTTTCAACCAGCATATCGAGGTATTTGATCCAGAGAGCTTTGTCGTAAAACCAAGGGAAATTTTCGGGAGTATATGGATATTCATACACTGTACGCCCCAGAAGATAGGTCGTTTTCTGCAAACCAATGCAAGTTCCGCGCATCAACATTTCCGGATGGTCGGTGATATTAATTTCATTTGGAAGTTTGCCGTCCATTTTTAAACGGTCGGCCAATTCCATGCAGGCGTATAGCATACCGCTTTGGTCAGCGCCGGCAGCATAAATAATTTTTTCAGAAGATTGGATTGTAAAACCTTCTTTAGCCAGACTGTCGGGTGACCGATTTTTTTTGGCAAATTCAGAAAGTAGTTTTCCTTTCAATGTCCCGACAATAATCTGTCTGTCAAAATTTTCTTTAACCGGTTGGTCAGCAAGCTGAACCTTATATCCCTGGGAAGTCAATGCATCGACCAGTTTCGCTACTGCAAATTTATCTTTCGGAGAAAGTTGTTCGGCAACAACTGTAACTTTTCCTTTCTGACCACATGCTGTAAAAAGAAAAAACATCACAATCATTGATAGTTGCCCCACGAATAATTTCATCGGAATTCAGTTTAAATATTTCGGAAAAAAGCGTAGATAAATGATAACGATTACATTACTTAAATAGCCTGATAGATAGGTTTATTAAAAACAGGCATTTAATTTTTTATGTAAACGTTTAACCACAAAAATATACTTTCTGAAAGTCATCTGCAAGCGAATAGTCAGGAAAATTCCATGTCCCCGATTTCAGGTCTGTAGTCACTGATTGTAATTAGGTCATTGGTAGTCATTTATTGTTTTTGAGATTCTTAATGACGATAAATGACGTGGAACGAATGACTATAAATGACCTTTCTCCTGATTTCTGCTTACTTCTGCTTCAAAATATTCTGAAATTCCTTTTGTATACCTGCCTGTATTTTGATGCTGTCAGCAACCTGAGGCCCGTTGTTGGTCCATTCGTTTCCGGGTCCGGGTGTGTTCGAGTAGAATTTGTCCACTTCGGTCCAGTTGTTCACTGCGCGAATGTAGGATGAACCTTCGTCGTAATAAATATACTGGTAGTGTTTTGGGTCGTGTGCATACGGCGCCTTTTCCAGATGGTGGATGCAGTTTTCGCTGATCTCAGTATTCGGTTGGGCTGAAAGTGTGTAAATGCCGCCTACATCGTACATTTGTTTGGCGAAGTGGTGAATGAGATTCGCATGGATCAAATTGTTTTTCATGCAGTTGATCGTTTTTGTCCAGCCCCAGCCCACACTGATTCCTGAGTAATTAACATCGCAGATTTCGTTATGTGCAATGGTCACATTTCGGGCAAAACCAATACCGATACCCACACAGCCCCAGTCTTCGTTGGTTGCGTTCGAAATTAAGTTATTCACAATGGTTTCATATTGACATACTTCGCGATCGTCAGTCGGATTGTATGGCAGATGGGCTTCAAAACCGGCAGTTCCAAAGAAACCGGACTGTATAGCTGTTCCGCCAATGTCGGTAAAACTGCATCCTTCAACCAAATCATGGCTGGTTCCGATAATCAGATCAAGTCCCGTGGCGGCCATGTGTGTGAAGTTACATCTTTCAAAAACCAGTCCACTGGCATAACTCGCTTCCACGGCAGCACTCTGACGGCCTATCCATGCCTGGTTTTCAAGTTTCGCTTTGTCAGGAGTTCCCGGAATCTTTAATCCATAGGCATCAAGCAGATACATTCCGGCCTGGAGCGGCACATGACCGGCCTTCGACGGACGCAACCAGCTGGTATACTTAAAATTGATTCCGGAGAAATGAATGTTTTTGACAGGAAAATCAGCAGAACCATTCAGTTGAACCAACGTTTCCAAATTTGGCGCAATCACCTCTGCCTTTGTCATATCCTGATTTTCAAGCGGCCAATAGTAAATCTTTCCTGCCTTTAAATCTTCGTACCACTCGCCCGGCTGATTGAGTAACTCAACCGCATTGGCAAACCAGAATGCAGAGTTGCCGTTTTTATCTTTTTTTACATCAATGTAGGGAGCCGGCCACGGATGTTCAAATTCGATACGACTTTCAGGTTGATGGAAAGTTATCGCAGCCCTTTCTCCTTCAATCCTGATATCTCTCACGCGTAAATTGGCAATGGCCCACCACTGATGAATCACGAATTCCAACTGTTTGATTTCCTTCACTGAAAAGGCAGGTTTCGGAATCCACATGATTTGGTTCGATTGATCAACAGATATAATCCGGGGCAATTTACCATCTGGTAAATTTGATGCCCGTTGTGCTTTGGCTCCATTTACCCAAAGCTGGCGAAATTCAAGATTTCGTCCACCAACTTCAGGAAGGTCGGTCACCCAGATTTTTCCACTGGCTTCTTTGGGTAATCCAGTCACAGGGCCACTTAATTTCTTCCAGTTTTTCACCTGAATGCCACCAATGATCACGGGTTCTTCGCCCGGAGCAGCCATAAGAGTGGTAGGCGATGCCGGAATAGTAATGGTTCGTCTAACTGGTAAATTCCGCCTTTCAGAAAAATCTGAATGCCATCTTTTATGGAAGGATCATTCAGTCGGCGTAGTTCGCGTGCCTGCCTTTGGGCCATTAAAATGCTGGCCAGCGGTTTTTCTTTTGTACCCGAATTGGCATCGTTGCCTGATGGCGAAACCCATATTTCTTTGGCTGAGACCGGGAAAGTGACCAAAAGTATCAGAGAAAGAACTCCGAATTTTTGTTTGATTTTAAGTTTCATAGTCGAGTCTATTTAGTTTTATTGATTGTCGGAGAAGTTAAAGAACAAGGTCATAATTTTACTGCGCTGACGCCAGTTGTCATAAGGCCCATAATCGAAAAACATGTTCTTCTTTCCTGAAGGACCCATGTCCCAGGAATCGTTTGATTTGGTTCCTATCGCAGGAATAGCCTGCATAAATGAAATATCGCCCGAAGGAAATGGCGGCGCCACACGATTGAAAACCGGATTGGGCTGATCTGGTGTAAAAAGTCGTAAGAATATATCTTCGGTCGAAGTTGCAACAGTAAAAGACTGCTCTTTGGATTCAATTTTTGCCCAATACAGATTTGAATGATATCCTTTAAACTCCGGATATACCAATGGCGGAACGCCGGTCATGGTTTTGTTATAATCTTTCTGATGAACATCGAGTTCGACTCCCTGCGACCGGTTTTTCCAAACCCGGTAAGGCCCGTTTCCCAACCATTTAACACCTTTTACAAGGTTTTCAGGATATGAGAAACTAACTCCCATGTACTCGAAATCGACATCATATTTTTCTGGCACATTGTAAATATTGAGTTTTGCCCAACCCGATGGATAGAAAGTCCAGGTAAACTGTTTCATCCTTGAGTTTTTCTCATCAAACGAACAGTCCAAATGAAGCGTATCGCCATCCATCTTTTGGATCATTGACTTAAAAATTGCTTCGCCGGCACACAAAAAAGGACCGTTATTGAAAGGAATAGCGCCTTTGGCATTGACCACCTTTTTCAGTAATCCATCTTTTTTGCCAATTGTAAATTGAATGGTCCCTGCTTTAACGATCAACACCGAATCAGTTTCAGTCACTATAACATTTTTGGTTCCGGAATCTTTAGCCATCATTTTATTCACAACATCTTTTGGCAATGAAACAGGCAGGCTCCATGTATAGAGCTCCTGATTATCCTGATCGACCACAGTTACATACAATACATCAAAAGTGCTCAGGTTGACCGGAAGCTCAAGTTTGAGTTGTCCTTTCTGTCCGGGAAGAACATCGGGAGAAGCACATTTCCCGGTTATTTCAGATTTCATGGTTTTCCCATCAGGAGAAGCCATTTTTGAAAGTTTCCAATAAAATGAACATTGATTCAGATTGGTATAGAAGTAGCGGTTTTCGATGTTCATCGAACCATCAAATGCAGGTGTAATATCTTTTTCTTCAAAGCGAACAGGTGACCAGATTTCTTTAACGGCAAAATAGCTGGCTTCCTTTTCATGAAATGGTCCCATGATGCCATCAGGAGCGTGTGAACCATCGGTGTCGATTATGCCATTTTTGTCGGTTCGAACTATACCTTCGTCAGCAAAGACCCAAAGAAAACCTCCCGCTGCCAGGGGATTGTTCCACATCAGTTCCCAGGTGTCGTACAAACCGGCTCCGCTTCCACCATCGTACATACCGTGTAAAAACTCAGTAGGAAAAACAATTTCGTGCCCGTGCCAATAAGTACCTGTACCATAATCATAACTGCGGTAATGCTGTGTAGCAAATCCATTAAACTCCATCCACGGATGAACTACTTTCCGGTTTTGAATATCAAATTTGCCAAACAGCGGATCAAGATCGAGGTTATGGCCACCTTCGTTGCCATTGTCCCAAAGTAGAATTGACGGATGATTTACATCGCGAACAACCATCTCTTTAACCAGTTTGGTGCCAACCTCTGTATTGTAATGACCATGCCATCCGGTTAGTTCGTCCAAAACGAACAAACCCAGTGAGTCGCAAACTTCCAGAAAATGTGAATCGGGCGGATAATGCGATGTACGAACAGCATTCATGTTCATATCCTTGATGAGTTTCACATCATCGATACTCATTTTTTTGCACGAAGCACGGCCCGTGGTTGGCCAGAAGGTATGGTGATTAACACCTTTGAATTTTATTCTTGTACCATTTACATAGATTCCATCACGTTCGCGGATTTCAACGGTACGAAATCCAATCCGATCAGAAGATTCGTGAAGTATTTCACCATTCGCTTTCAGACTGAAACCAATTCGGTACATACTTGGGAATTCAGGGTTCCATGAAATGATGTCGTTTACTTTACCTGAAAGATGAACCTTTTCAGCGCCTTTTGTAACAGCTGTCAGAAAAGGTGAACCTACTTTTTCGCCCTGAAGAGTATAAACCTGAGCAGAAAGCTGATCAGCCGAACTGATATTATTCAGAAATACATCGGCTTCAACTGATCCATTGGCTTTGGCATCAATGGCTGTGTATACAATATTTTGAATGGGTTTTGCTTCCAGATAAACCGGACGATA
Source organism: Bacteroidia bacterium (assembly GCA_026391655.1). Lineage (GTDB taxonomy): Bacteria > Bacteroidota > Bacteroidia > Bacteroidales > Prolixibacteraceae > JAAFHB01. The sequence continues at coordinate 64,992 of JAPLDR010000063.1, forward strand.
TATTCCGCCAAATATCCAGAAATCGCCATGTCGCTCAGCTTTATTGACCGACTCGTTGGCAGAATGCTTGGCGATAGTTACTTCGAGCAAATTTTTGCTTCCATATTTCAGGAGTTTGCTGATATCGTATCTGAATTGATAAAATGATCCCTGATGGATAGTTCCCGCCGATTTTCCATTGATTTTAACTTCGGTGTCAGTCATGGAACCATCAAAAACAATGTTAACCTGTTTGGTTTTCCAGTTAGATGGAACCGCAAACTCGTATTTGTACAGCCCCTTTTCTCTTCCTTGAAGGGAATCTTTATCCGAACCGTAATTGTACTTTCCAAATCCCTGCAATTCCCAGTTTGAAGGTACGGGAATGGTTGTCCACTTTCCTGAATTCCGGTCTTCGGTCAAAAAGAACTTCCAGTCGACAGTTTGGTCACACCCTTTCCCGGATAAATACTGAATTTCCGTTTTCTGTGCATGAAGTAGTCCTGAACAAGTTATCAGAAGTACAGAAAAGATTATCTTTTTATAAAAATGATTCATAAATAGTTCATTATGCTTATTTGATAATCAATTTGATTTTTTTGATGAATTTTCGTTCGATATTTGTGTTATTCGTAATGCAATATAAGGTTTCAGCGGTAATCTGACTTTTTTAAAATCCTTGTCATAAACACGATAATCGTTTTCCGGTGTAGTTTCGAAAGTTTCAGGGTAAGTTTGAATAGTCATATCCCAGGTATCAATAACCTCTACTTTGAAACGGGCACCTGATTTTACTTTTTCCCAGGGACTGTTTTTAACAGGAAGGTTAAAGAGCCATGAATCATTCATTTCTTTACCAAAATAGATAATGTAGTAACCATTACCAGCAGAAGAAGTACGATTATCACGACTTACATCTGACAGTTTAAGCGGACCGGGGCCTTCTTCCACAATCTTTCGAAGGAATGCAATACGTCGCCAGCTTGTACCTTTAAATGCTCCGCCTTTGGCCCAAAATATGGTATCAGTGTTATTTTTAAACATATACGATTCTCCGTGTGTAACGTAAGTTCCGGCAATCACTCCCATCCAGACCAGATAAGTCATTTCTTCGGGACTATACCGCCCCCACCGACTTTTAAGATTTCCTTCATAACCCACTTCATCATAGATTATTGGCTTATAATAAGCATTCCGCAACAGAGCTGCAGCTCCCCAATTCATGACGGGTGCTTCATCCTGAATACTTACATGGGTAAATTCAGGTTTCCAGTATTCGTAATAAATTGCTGTAGAGCCATGTATAGAACATAAATGACGATAAGGATCTGAGGTTGCCACATTCTTCGACAGTAAATCCCAGTCGTCGTTAGTTTTGGTTTTTACGAGATCCCACTCATTGGCAATTGACCACCATACATTCCGAAACGACGACAAACGCGCTGTTACATAATTAATATACCTGATATTAAGATCGTTTGACATGGCATCAAATCCCCACCGGCCTTTGTCGTATGGATGGAACAGAATCAAATCGGCTTCGATACCCAATTTGCATAAATCGTCAATCCTTTTCTCAAGATGTTGAAAAAAGAGAGGGTTAAACCGGTCAAAATCCCATACTTTTATCTCTTTTCCGGTAGTGTCTTTTTTTATTTCTTTGATCAGATAAGGATAGATTTCGGGTTCTTCCTTTACCAAATCGTAATTTTTTGGGAAAACACACATGCGCACCTTATTGAAACCTGAATTCTTCAAAGTATTGAGCGTCATTTCCTGAATGCCCTGACTCATATGTGTCCAGGCATAAGCTGTAGTGCCAAACGGATAATACTGTTTATCGTCAGCGTATTTGAAATTATAGGTATTGCTAACTTTAACCATCCCATGATTATTACCGCAGGCTTCAACACATTCGAAAATGCCTTTCTTATTATTCAATGCCGGAATATTGCAAGTGGTTGTATAGCTCCAGGGTCCTGTTTCATTGGGCATGAAACGAATTTTATACTGGTTGTTTCCATCGTAAAATCCCGGCACTACAAAACAGGTATCGGTATTATAAAACCTCGCTGATATTTTGACCTTTGAGAAACTTTCCTCCGGATTTGGATGATTTAAAACCAGCTCAAAACGTGACCATTTTTCAATTTTCTGTTGGGCTTTGGCAACATTCAGGAACAATAAAAACCCAATAAAGAAAACGGCAATTTGTAAAAAAGTTGATTTACTTGAGTTTAGCATGGTTTTATGTTTTGAATTTACTTAACTACAGTTACAATTATACGCTGGTAACGGGTTAAGCGAGGTGAACCATGATCAGTTACTGCCAGTATAATATGAATAGTTCCAACACCTGGAGGCATTACACGTTTGACCGGAACATCAAACCATGCTTCAGGCTGGTCAAAATTTTTGATCTCGATTGGCTGACCACTGGAGGCACTTGACACCGGGAAAGTACCGGCTTCACTGTAGCAGAACCAATTGTATGATAATGCATCTCTGTCCGGATCGCTTGAATTTTTGGTGCTAAGTTTAACCCGTTCTCCTTGTTTGACAACCAATTGCATACCCTGATCAATTTTAACTACCGGAGGGTGATTGGCTTTTTTTATTGGAAGAATTGTCCAATCCATCCGCGCTGCAAAATCATTTTGAAAAGCTTCACGCCATCTCCATATCGTTTCATGATTGCCTGAATGCCAACGGCTGTCAGTTCCCCAAACTTCATCGATGGCATCTGTCCATATTGGACGAGATTCAGGATACAGATACCATTTTTGCATTCTTGGTATGTACAATTCATAACGACCGCCCCAGCCGCCCCAATCGGGATGTTCAGGATCGCTTAGTCCATTGTCGATTAAATTCAGGAAGGAGGGTGTATCTCCTTCCATGAGGTATTCCCATCGCGGATATTCAGCACCAAGCGGTCCTTTTTTTCGGATATTTTTATCCAACCACTCATTTGTAACTGTCGTAAAGTCGGCACCAGCAAAACGACCATGAAAATTATCCCCACTGATCCCACTCCATGTTGCAAAGTGGTATGCACCTCCACTATTAAAACCCGGACTTACAATATAAAACAAATCCGGAAACTCCTTTCTGATCCACGGGCCACTGTCGTCCTGATCAGAAATGGTGTAAACCCGCAACCTGGATACAAACTTATTTAGTTCTTCTTTTGAACGTGTTTTTTTTACTTTCCAAAGGGCTTGAGCCAATACATTTGGACCACCCCAAACAGTTACCCATAGTGGTCGGAGATCATTTTTATCAACCGCCCGGATTAAAAGTTCGGATGCAGGAGAGTCTTTGCCTTCTCCAACAGCAGGCATTCCATATTCAGGAATACCTTCGGTAATCAGTGAACGAACAAATTCTACAGTTGGAAAGCCTGACTCTTGTTTTTCAAGGTTATCCCTAACCTTACCGTAAGCTTCAACAATTTCCCGAATTCGCTGGGGAGCGACTTTTTTCTGCTGATGGATGGATGTGGTTGCAGCCAATCCTTCGATATCAAACTGATTGGAATAAACCATAAAACGAACCATTGACATCGCATCGTCAGGTTCATTCTCAATATCAGTGAGCACAAATACCCTACATTTTTCACTGGCTGCAGCAGAAGTAAAAACAATTACAATTGCTGATAGCATTACCAATTTTCGCATAAAACTGAAAACAGACAAATATAGTCTACTGATTTTCATGCTATTGAGTTTTAGTGGTCAATTATTAATAAGATTATTCTAATTTTTTTTCGAGTTAAACTTTTCAATGACAACGGCAAGCAAAATAACTAACCCTTTTATAACCTGTTGCCAAAACGGAGAAACATTAAGCAAGACCAGTCCGTTATTAAGGATTCCGATAATAAGCGTTCCCTGAACAGTGCCTAAGATAGTACCTTTCCCACCGGATAGAGACGTGCCGCCAATAACAACTGCAGCGATGGAATCAAGTTCAAACCCCATGCCCGCATTGGGCTGAGCTGAGTCAAGTCGTGAAGTGACAATAATTCCGCCAATTGCGGCCAGTGCTCCGGCGATGGAATAGACAATCAGTTTAATTTTTTTGATTTTCAGTCCTGATAGTTCAGCAGCTGTTTCATTTCCGCCAATGGCATAAATGTGACGACCCAGCTGGGTTTTATTGGTAAGTATTACTGCCGCCAAAACAACCACTGCTGAAATCCATACAGGCATTGGGATTTCTAAAAACCAGCCGGTACCGATAAACGCCATCTGGCCGCTGAATCCGGTAATCGGGAACCCACCGGTCAGCAACATGGTTAAACCGCGGGCAATGGTTAACATTGCCAATGTGGCTACAAATGGCGGTACTTTGAAACGGGTAATGGTCAGGCCGTTGAACCAGCCAAGGAATGTGCCAGTCAAGGTTCCTCCAACCAATGCTCCCAGAAGGGTGAATCCGATATAAAGGTTCCAACTGATGAATTCGCCACCTGATTTCAGTAAAAAGGCTGTTATTGCTCCTGACAAGGCCAGTATTGAACCAACTGACAAATCAATTCCTCCGGTAAGAATAACAAGGGTCATCCCTACCGAAATGATCATGTTCACCGAAATTTGCCTCATTACATTCCAGCTGTTATCGGCTGTAAGGAACCGGTCGGACAGAAAACTCAAGGCAATACACATGATTAAAAGTGCAATGACCGATTGAAATTTTACCAGTTTTTGTTTTAGTTGTTGTGCTTCCATAGGTTTTGATTTATTCTTTTGCACAGAGTGCAGCTTTCATGATAATTTCTTCAGTAGCTTCAGTCCTGCTCAGTTTTGCTGTTAGTTTTGATTCTGACAATACCAGAATATTATCAGAAACAGCAAGGATTTCAGGCAATTCAGAAGAAACTACAATGATCCCCATCCCATTCTCTGCCAATTCAATAATGACTTTATAAATTTCTGCTTTTGCCCCAACATCAATTCCACGTGTGGGTTCATCGAGCAATAAAATTTTCGGATTGGTAGCCAGCCATTTGGCGATAACCACTTTCTGTTGATTTCCCCCACTAAGTTTTTGTACCTCCATTTTTGGAGATGAAACCTGCGTATTCAATTTCCTGATAAATCTCAGACTTAATTCTTCTTCTTTCTTTTTAAGGATAAAATTGAATTTCGAAATCTTGTCAAGACTGGCCAGACTGGTATTCCGGGTCACATCCATATTTAAGATAAGTCCTTGAAGTTTACGATCTTCGGGAACCAGAGCGATTCCAGCCTCAATTGCATCTGTTACCTTTCTGATTTGTTTTTCAACCCCATCAATAAATATTTTTCCTGAAACATAAGCCGGATACAAGCCGAAGATGGCTTCGAGTATTTCGGTTCGTCCGGCACCCATTAGTCCGCAAATACCCAGAACTTCGCCCTGTTTCAGCGAAAAACTGACATCGTTAACGAGGTAGTCATTTTTATTCCCAGGATTGCGAAAACAAAGGTTTTCAATGCGTAAAACTTCCTTCTGATGAAGGTTATGAACCTTCCTGAAACTATCTGCAAGATTGCGCCCCACCATCATTTGAATGAGTTGGTCGTGCGAAGTTTCCCTGACATTTCCCGCTCCGATTTTTGCTCCATCGCGCAAAACTGTAAACCGGCCGGCAATTTCAAACACTTCGTTTAGCTTGTGTGAAATATAAACTATGGCAACCCCTTTCGCCTTTAAGTCATTGATAATCTGAAATAAAATCCTAACTTCCTGATCACTGATTGCAGAAGTAGGTTCATCCATAATGAGCACTCTTGATTCAAGCAACAAGGCTTTCGCAATTTCAACCAGCTGTTGTTGTCCAACCCGCAATTGATTAAGTGTTGTATCCGGATTGATGTCCAGATGGAGCCTGCTTAAAAGCTCTTTGGCTTTTTTAGCCATTTTCGGTGAATCGAGCAACCCCATTCTGTTGAGTAATTCATTTCCCAGGAAAAGGTTTTCGGTAATGCTTAAATAGGGTATAAGATTTAATTCCTGATGAATAATGATCACTCCGTGTTCGCTGGCTTCCTTCGGATTTTTAAAGTTTACTTTTTCCCCATTCAGCAATACATCACCCTCATATTCAGTATAAACTCCGGAAATAATTTTCATCAGGGTTGATTTGCCGGCACCATTTTCACCGATGATGGCTGTTACCTCTCCGGGAAAAATCTCCAGATCGATATTTTTTAGGGCGTAGATACCCGAAAAATCCTTGGAGACATTTCTTACTTCCAATACAGGTGCAATATAGCTATTCTGATTTTCCATCTGATAATTTTACTGAAACCGGAAGGATAAGTACGGCAGCCAAATCGGTGTTTTCTTCGCTGAGTTCCATCGCTCCCGCAAATTCAAGCAATTTGCCGGGTGTGGCAGATTTTACTAAACGGGTAACTACCTTTTCTTTAACCAGCTTATTAATGGCCACCGAAACATTATTAAAGTCGGTCATATTCAGGAAGTCATCAACGTTTACTTTCCCTGAACCATCGCGAACGGCATTTCCATAGATAAAATCGATGGCTATTTTGATTTTCGAATTTTCATCCAGAGCTAACACCAAATATTCATCTTCAACCTTTTCAATCACTCCCTTCCCCCTAACCATAAAATAGCGGGTTTTCGAGATGCCCAGTTTATGGCCGTATTTTTCGAATGCTTTCCCAGGATTTTCCCTTATTATTTTCAGTAAATCAATCATTTGAGGGGCATTAGCAATGCACAATGAAAGACTATCATTCCAGAATCTGGCTGCGTATTCCGATGCAATAAATTTTGTTTTTCCGGATGCTGTCTTGTGTTTCTCAAGATTTTGAATATCCAATGAAAGATAGAGAACCAAAAACGCTGCAAGTATACCTATCGTGTATTTTATAACTTTAGACATGGTCATCATTTTTCTGTTTGATATTTCGAAACATTTTCGGAAGTCACCAACACCACTTCAACAGGCGTTTTTGTGCTAAAATCGCGTTTCCCTTTGATGTATTGGTCGGCCAGATCAGCCGAAGTACGCGACATCAGCACAGGAAATTGCATCACGGTTGCGGCAATTTTTCCGGCGGCAATACCATCAATGGCATCTTTTGAACCATCAAAACCGAAGATTTTCACTTTGTCTGTTTTACCGGCAGCTAAAACTGCCTGGTATGCACCCAGTGCCATGGCGTCGTTGCCACAAAATACGGCATCAATATTGGGGTTTGCCTGCATGATGGTCTCCATCACATCCATGGCTTTATTCCGGTCGAAATCAGCACTTTGCTGTGCCGCCATTTTCAATCCCGGAAATTCATCCACCACACTGTGAAAACCATTCGATCTGTTCCAGGTGTTGTTATCGCCAACCAACCCTAATATTTCGACATAATTTCCTTTTTTAGCCATTTGCCGCACAAAATACTGTCCCAGCTTTACACAGCCTGTGAAACTATCTGATAACAACTGGGTAGTAGCGGCATCGCGCGAATTGATTTCACGATCCATACAAAAGGTTGGAATTCCGGCTTCTTTTGCCCTTTTTACATTCAATACTGAACCATCGGCATCGGTTGGATTAAAAAGAATGGCATCATACCCCATTGCAATGATGTTATCGAAATGCTCAGCCTCTTTGGCCGAGTTATTTTGCGAATCAAAAATCTGGGCATCGTAACCTAATTCGCGGGCCCTTGCAGCAGCCGACTCGCCCAATACAACAAACCATGGATTATTCAGGGTTGAAATAACCACTGCTATTTTATTGGAGTGCTTTTTCTTTGACGTATTGTTACATCCATTTATTCCTGGAAACAGGAGCAGAATCAGAAGAAGTTTAGTTAGTAAAGATCTTTTCATGACATTACATATCAAGTAGTTTGAGTGCAGATTGACAGAGTCCTTCACCTGAAATTCCGTAATAATTGAAAATTTCGGTTTGTGAACCGGTTATCGTTTCTTCATCAGGAAAACCAACAATTTTAAACGGAATAAATAGCTTTTCCTGCATCAGCAGCGAGGCACAGGCTTCGCCAAGTCCTCCATTCACACAATGCTCTTCGACCGTTATTACCGCTTTGCATTTTGTAGCGATTCTGATAATCGCTTCTTTATCCAACGGATTGATGGTATGCATACTAATTACTTCCGCACCAATACCTCTGCCTTCCAGTATGCGTGCTGCCTCGTATGCCGGAGCAACCGTTTCGCCGCATGCAATAAAGGCTATATCATCCCCTTCACAAATGGTTGAAGCTTTCCCTATTTCGAATTTTTCTTGTGTACGCGGAAGATTGGGCATGGCTTTTTTCCCGAACTTCAGGTAGATGGGTTTATTTGATTCAGAGGCTGCAAGAATGGCTTCCCGGGTCTCAAAATTATCGGCCGGAATAACAATTCGGATATTGTTAATTGCCCTTAAAACAGCTACATCGTGTAAGGAATGATGGGTTGAGCCCAAAGCCCCGTAACTCACTCCTGCACTTATTCCTACAAGGGTAACCGGCTGATTGGAGTAGGCCACATCGTTCTTAATCTGTTCCAGTGAGCGTGTAGTTAAAAAGCAGGCGGGAGATACGGCAAAAACTTTTTTACCGGCAGAAGCCAGTCCGGCAGCGACTCCCACGAGGTTTTGCTCGGCAATGCCAACTTCTACCAGCTGATCCGGAAATTTTACGCCAAACGGAACAAGCTTGCCCGACCCTCTCGAATCGCTGGTAACTGCGAGTATATTCCGGTCTTTTTCAGCTAACTCCATTAAGGTCGCTGAAAATATTTCCAGGTTGGCTTTTCCAATATTTAGTGTTTGTAATGTCATATTTTATTATCCATTCAATTTTTTAAATGTGTGCAGATCTCTTGCGCCGAAAAAATTGCTTCACTTTGATCCACATTTTCACGTCGGCGCTATAATTCTTATTACTCGTTCACCCCGGCTTGAAAGCCGGGGCTACAAATATGTCGTCCCTAAGGGACTTTTATGAAGCAAAAGGACATTACATCGAAATCAACTTTTCGTATTGATGATCCAATTCATTCATCGCCAGTGCATATTGCTCATCCGACGGTACGCCATGGTGCCATTTTGCAACATCTTCCATAAAACTTACCCCTTTACCTTTCACCGTGTTGGCAATGATCAAAGTTGGCTTCTCGTGCTCCGACGGGATTTTTTTAAATACTTCCCGCAACTCCGGAATACTGTTGCCGTCAACCGAAATCACGCTCCATCCAAATGCTTCAAATTTTTCGTCGATGGGATAGGGGCTGCAAACATCGCGGTTACGTCCGCTAATTTGCAGGGTGTTATGATCCAGAATGGCAACCAGATTATCCAGTTTGTAATGGGCAGCCATCATTGCTGCTTCCCAGTTCGATCCCTCGGCCAGTTCTCCGTCGCCAAGCAAAGTGTAAACCTTGTAATCAACATTATCTTTTTTGGCAGCAAGGGCAATTCCGGCACTTATCGAAAGCCCGTGTCCGAGTGCTCCTGTATTAAACTCAATCCCGTTAACCTTTCTGGTCGGGTGTCCTACATATTTTGATTGAAATTTGCAGATTGTTTCAAGATCGCTTTCGGGGAAAAATCCCTGATCGGCTAATACAACATACAAAGATTCAACCGAATGTCCTTTACTTTGGATGTAACGATCCCTGTTTTTATCCGAAAATTTTTCCGGTGAAACATTTAATACATCGTTATATAAAACATTCAGGATATCAGTGCATGATAGGCTTCCTCCCGTATGACCGGTATTGGCCATTTTAATGTATTTCAGAAGCGATTTTCTGTAATTCACCGATTTAACCTGAAGTTCCAGATCAGTATATTTTTGCATCATTTTACTATTATCAAGCTCAATACGTGTTTTTCAAATCTCACTACTTATGCGTGTAGATGTTCCAACCCATATAATTTCCAATGGCTTCTTCCAGAATTTCGGCAACATGGCCACGAACCATCCCAACATGATGTTCGAACCCGTTTTTGCACATATATTTCATGAGGTTCTGGAGATTAGGAATCTCGCAAACAGCAATGCCACCGTCCATTCCATAAGGATCGTCAGTCATGGTACCTTCGCCCAGATATGATTTGATGATGCCTTTCTTATCGTCGGTCGAAATGCGGAAATATGTCATGTCGCCCGCAGCTACTTTCCCCTTCACAGCACCAAATGTGTCTTCGCTGCCCAAAACAGTACCAAGTACGTCGAGACTTCCGATTTCAATTTCACTTTGGAAAAATGATTTCGGATAATTGCTGCAATGAGTACAAACAACCTTATTACGGTCTTCACTAAAATTGTTATTCCAGTCGAGAATTGCCGAAGGAGTCTGAGCGGCCAGCGCCAATGCGTACATTGAAACAGTTCCGGCTACGTCAACCTCGCAAGCCGATGGCATGAGTTTTTCGCCCATCATACTCATTGTCACACAAGCGGCACAGCCATAGTTTTTCTCAAGCGAATCCCAGCACTGAATGGCAGAAATATCAATATTATTGTCCTGTATCCAGTTTTCGACTGCCAACCCAAAACGGGCCTGTTTGGCGATTTTGCTTTTGTTCACTGCGCCACATACTCCGTAGTTCTGGATCGCAGCAACTTTAGCAATAACTGCAGGATCATTTTCGCCAATCTTTTCTGCCGCGGCAATAATTTCGGACATATCGACCGGAACAACGGTTATGTCACTGTTCTGCAACAATTTCTCGCTGACACGCATGGTCTGGAAACCAATCGGACGTGTACCAATGGCACCAACACGCAAACCTTTCATCCCTTTAACCACGCGGCAAATTCCGGCGAACTTCAGGATGTCTTTGGTAAATTCAGCACTGCTGAGACTGTAAGTATGATAAGTTGTGTCGGTGAATTTAACTCCGTACTGGTAAAAATTATTACATACAGAGAGCTTTCCGCAGAATGCATCACGACGGCTTTTTACATCAACTTTGTCATTATCGTCGTCAACTGCCTGAACCAAAACAGGCACTTTCAGCCCCGACATTTTGATGGAATTTACTACACCCAGCTCGTCACCGAAATTGGGAAGTACAACAATGATTCCTTCAATTACTTCGCTGTTTTTGCGGAATAAATCTGCACATTTTACTGCATCGGCATAACCTTCAATATTTCCTGTCGGAGTTTCTGAAGAGGGTAATATGATGGTGTTATAACCCATCTGATTGAGTTTGGCCAATACTTTGGCACGGGCATCGACAGCCAGTTTTGAATTAAAAATGTTGCGGGTCGCTATGATGACCCCAAATGTTTGTTTTTTCAGTTCCATTATCTCTTATTAAAATATATTTATTCTACTAATCTTGAACGTTTTACAGCCAGTTTCCATCCGGAATAAAGCTTTTCGATTTCTTCGGACGACATGGCTGGCACGAAAGTTTTATCTAATTTCCGAAGCGCTTTGATTTCATTGAGGTCTTTCCAAAAACCACATGCTAATCCTGCCATAAAAGCAGAACCTAAAGCCGAAATTTCTTCAATATTGCTTCTGACCACTTCTTTCCGAAGCATGTCGGATTGGAATTGCATCAGAAAATTGTTACGCGTGGGACCACCGTCAACACGCATTTCGCGGAATGGAATACTGGCGTTTTCAACCATCAGGTCGATCAGATCTTTAACCTGGTAAGCAATGCTTTCAAGTGCTGCACGGACAATGTGCGCTTTTTTGGTATTTCGCGCCATTCCCGAAATACAAGCCCGTGCCTGATTGTCCCAGTAAGGAGCGCCAAGTCCGACAAATGAAGGGACAAAATATACCTGATTGTTGTCTTTTACCGATAATGCCAGTGGTTCCGATTCTGCGGCGTTTGAAATCAATTCAGCATCGTTGACCAGCCAATTGATTGTATCACCAGTACAATGGATATTTCCTTCGAACACATAATCAATCGCACCGGCACGTCCCCAACCAATGGAAGTGACCAGACCAACAGGAGAGGACAGGATCTGATTTCCGATATTCATCATGATGGAAGAACCTGTGCCATAGGTCGCTTTGGCTATGCCCGGTTCAAAACAGTTTTGACCGAATAACGCAGCATGCGAATCACCCAATAACCCGGCTATCGGAATTGGTTGACCGGGCAAAATATCGGTAGAGGTATAACCGAAAATTTCGTCACTGAACTGCACCTTTGGAAACATGCTTTTATGCAATCCAAAGAGTTCGATAAGTTCATCGTCCCATTCTAATGTGTTAATATTAAATAACATGGTCCGGCAGGCGTTTGAATAGTCTGTGGCGTGTACCTTGCCGTTGGTCAGTTTCCAAAGCAACCATGAATCCATGGTGCCTAAAAGCAAATCGCCGCATTTTGCTTTGCTTTCGATACCCTTTACATTGTTTAAGATCCAGTGCAGTTTACTTGCCGAAAAGTATGGATCTATAATCAAACCAGTTTTATTTCGAATGGTTTCGCTGTATCCCTTTTCCCGAAGCTGAGCGCAAAATCCGGCTCCCCGCTGGCATTGCCATACGGCAGCATTGTAAACCGGCAAACCGGTATTTTTATCCCAGATAAGCGATGTTTCGCGCTGGTTCGTAATGGCAATAGCGGTAATTGAACTGGCATCTAATGAAGTTTCTGCCAATATTTGCCTGATGCCCGATAGCGTATTGTCGAAAATTTCGACGGGGTTATGCTCTACAAATTCGGGTTGAGGGTAATATTGCTGATGCGAAATTGACACCCGGTGTCGGAGAACACCATTCTGCTCGAATAGAATAATTTTAGTAGCCGATGTACTTTGGTCAATAGCTAAAATATATTTCTGTAAATGAGGCATTTATTTATATTTTTAGTTTTTGAATACTTCGTTTACTTTCGCTTGGTAAAATAAACGAAATATTTCGAAAGATTGAAATGAAATTGAAGAATATTTCAGGAATAGTGCATTTGAAAATAAAAGACTAATTACAAGTATGTTAACTATGCTATTATTAATTTGATATCGTGTTTTTCAAACATCACCTTATCTTCTTCCGTTATTTTCGAATCGGTAATCAGATATTCGATTAGTGACAGAGCGCCTAAACTTGCAAAAGAACTTTTGCCTATTTTTGTAGCGTCAGCAACCAAATACACAACATTTGCCGATTCTATCATTGCCCGTTTTACGCATATATCGCTGATACTCGGGTAAGTAAGTCCCGACTTGAGCGTAATTCCGGCGGTTGCCAAAAAGAGTTTGTCGACATGCAAATTATCGAAAAAATCGGCAGCTTTTTGTCCGGTGAGCGACAGGGTTGGAGCTTTAAATTCGCCTCCCGTCACCACTAAGTTAATTTCGGGGTCGGCACCCAAAATTAAAGCGATATTGAGCGAATTGGTAATAACTGTGAGATTTTTAAATCCGGTAATAAGTTTGGCTATTTCGGTGGTAGTTGAACCCGAATCTAATATTATGGTATCGCCATTATTAATAAATTCCACCGCTTTTTGAGCAATGGCAGCCTTTTCAGTTAAGTTTTCCTGGTTTTGTAACGAGATGTTTTTTACCTGAATACCTACATTTTTAAGGTACGCTCCACCATGTTCGCGCACTACAAAATCGTCTTTTTCAAGCTTTTCCAAATCCTGCCGGATGGTAACCTCGGTAACTTTAAATATTTTACTCAGTTGCAACACCTTGGCATGACCGTCTTCTTTAATCATTTCAAGGATTTTCTCGCGTCGTTGGTGTGGTAGCATAAATCATCAAAATTATTAGCGTAATTGGACAATTCTCGTGATCGAAAATTTCAAAATGCAAATATATCGATAATAATCGAAAAAAATGGAAAGAGCGTTTAAGATATCTGAATGGAAATTGTATCTGCTTTTTAAAAGTAAAACCTCTTATTTCTGAAAAATGCTCACAATATCTTTCCTTCGTTCTTCAGGAAAAACCTTGAGAAACTCAATTTTTCCAGCCTTTAGTTTTACTTCAACTGTAGTATTTCTTGGCGCATGCATCTTAAAATGTACATCGCGATCTTTTGGCCAGGCTGGGAAAAGGTGGATTTTGTCCCCGTCAACCTGCAACAACATTTCCTGAATGCCGATCATGCCTGCTCCACCCCAGTTGTGATCGGGCACCCAGTCGAAACCAGGTCCCCAGAAAGCAGGGAAACGCCTTCCCGAGTCCTGCAACTTCAGGAAATTCAGCCGTGCAGCTTCTTCAGTCAAACCAAGGCGGGCGGCAAAAATATTATCCTGTTTCCAGCCCACATGACTTCGGAATTTTATAGCCTCCGAATCATATTTCCAGGTATTCAGCGCAATTTCAAGTTCGGGTTTGCCGTAACCGTAAATGCCCCAGGGAAAAACCGAGTACAATTGCGGAACTTCTACATTGTTGATGCGCTCCCACGATTTTGCAGGAGCAATAGTGGTAAAACCGTCGCAAACCCTGGTACTGATTGGGGGAATCCGTTTTAGCATATCCTGCCATTTTTCTTTTTGAATATCAGACAAATACGCGGATGGAAGTTGGAGCAAACGGTTCAAAACTGTTTTTAATCCGGCAATGGTCGAAGTGGAATTGGTGGCCATTTTATAAGTTTCACAGGCTGAACCGGGGTACAACACCAAATGCCCATCGGAATTCAATGTTTTGATACCGCGCTGTGCTGCCAGATACTGGTAATGTTCGTCAAAAAAGGTCAGACAGCTTTCGATAAACGGAAGGTAAGCAGAAATATCTTTCGAAGCATAACGTTCGGTTTCGAGCATCATGAGGCAAAATTCCAAAGAAGTATCCCATTCGTATTCGAGCCACGCATTGTATTCCACCCCTTTATCAAAGTTGGCTGGTCGTTCCCATCCATATTCACTGCAATTGGGCAGACCGAAATTGTCCATCTGTTCGGTAAAACAAGCTCCTTTGTGCCCCCAGTAAACTTCCGATCTCAATTCGGCATTTCGCAAAATCCGCAGGTAAAAATCGAATTGCGGCTTCATCATTTCAAAATCGCCTGATTTCAGCATCGGAAAATAAACAAGACGTTGATTTTGAGCCGTAAAAGTGCCTCCTCCCCAATTTCGAAAATCGGGTGTAAAATTGCGTGCGGCATCCGTAAAAACCGGATCGACAGTAAACAAGCCTCCGTTGAACTTAGTGGGATATTCACCAAACGCATTGCATGCCAGCATATACCGGAATAGTTGGTAATTTCGTCCGGCTTTCCATGCCTCCGGATTCGAATCCTGCTGATCTCCAATAAATACAAAACTTCGGTCCCAATATTGATGCCACCAATCCAGAGTTTTTGCATGGACTACTTTTTTATTCTTCTGGTTTTCCAGAACAATGAACTGCAATTGTTTCTTCCAGCTGTCCAGGCTCTCAGTTTGAGCACCATTCAGAACTATTTCGAATGAATGTTTCTGCGCAGCAATCTTGCTTTTCAGTAACCATCCTTTATATTCTGTGTCGAGGTATTTGCCATTATAATTTCCGGACGGAACCAGATTCTCGCCCTGCAACTTTCCACCAAACGTCAGGTCCTTCAATGGATTGAAAAGCTGGTCTTTTACTGTATTCAATCCTTGCTGTTTTACCGTCACGTCAAAAACCGTCGGTTCCTGATTTCGGTGATAAAAAAGTAAACCATTATTCTCAAACCCGATTTCGTCTTTTAGTGTTTGTAAACCTTCCGGAACAGCCCATTTGTAAGAATTGGCAAAACCTTCCGGTTTTCGCACTTCACGGTTGACAAACCGCCAGCTTTCATAACCGGCTTCGACAGAAATTTTTCTGTTCGCGACGACTTCCACATGGATCACCGGACAAAATACATCCACCCAAATCTGAATCTGAGCGTTCAATCCGTCTTCAATTCCGTCGATCTGCACAAAACCGTCTTTCAATTTTAATTCCTGCCTGAACTTTCCGCCATCGAAAGGATTGGGATTCAGTTTCAGCCGGATACGACCCGCTTTCAGCAAACCGTTATTTTCGTCAAAAAAACCGCTTTTTGCAATGTAGAAAAGCACATCTCCTTTTTCAACCCACACATTCAGACCAATGTCTCCACCTCCGCAAGGCATTGATTCCGAAGAATTTTGGCTCTGACTATCCCAAACTACATTGCACTGGTTGAGCTGCACGGGCTGGGAATAAGTCAAAACTCCGGAAAAAATCATCAGTAAAAGAACTGTAAGTATTTGTCGTATCATGCTTTATATTCTTTTAAAGTAGAAAAAATGGCTTCGATATTTGCCGGCGGAATATCCTGTAATATGGCCTCGTGACTAGGCGACAGGATCAACCCGGTCGGAAAGATTTCCATCAATTCGCGAACTTTTGCCCTGACATCTTCGGGCTTTTGGTTCACCAGTAAATGTTGGGCATCAATGCCTCCACAAAAAGCTACTTTCTTTTCAAAATTGGTTTTCAGCCTTTGTGGTTCCATATTAGCTGCCAATGCCTGGATTGGATGGATCACATCTGCACCCAGACGGGCCAGGTCGCCAATAATCGGGAAAATGGAACCGCAAGAATGGTGGATCACCTTCAATCCGTAGCTTTTAGCCTGATCGATAATCTTTTTAGTACCAGGAAACACAAATTTACGCAGACTTTCCGGGTCAACCATCAAACCAGTCTGACTACCAAAATCATTACCAATCAACACGGCATCCAGATGACCTTTGGTGGCGTCGTAGAACAACTCGTTGGCCTTAAGATAAAAATCGGTAATCCGGTCGATCACTGCCTGAAACATTTCAGGATTCATCATCATGGTAATCAGTGCCTTTTCCATGCCAAACGCTGAACACGCATCCTGAAAATGAGCAGACCACATCACACCCATGCTGATTTTGTCATTAGGAATTTCTTTGGCCAGTCGCAGGGATTCTTCACGTAAGACCATTCCGGAAGGATCGGGCCAGTTGAATTTGTCCACATTAGACGGATCGTCATAATCTTCGAAAAAGCCCGGAGCAGTTAAAGTCCGTTCATCCGGAGTATCGTTGTGCATTGACTTGGCAAAAGCGAAGGCACAGGCAATGTGATTGGCTGGCGGACAATTGAAAGGTACCTCGATGGGCCAGATATCGTCGCCCAGTTTTTGCTTGAGTTCGGAAACAGAAGAAACACCGAAGTGCCTGAATAAATTTTTTTCAGCCGCAGGAACGGGCAATCCAAGCCACGAAGCCGGACGATCTGTTTTTTCGTAATTGATGGTTGCAAAAAAGCGTTCTCTTGAATCCATATTTTTTACATGTTTGGAACCTCCCTCAATCCCTCAAAAGGAGGGAAGTTCTGGCCCTGTTTAATAAACTGACTTTGTAGTCTTTCAACAATTAGTTATTCTGTACGTCTGATCGTCACCGGACCAAATAAACCGGCCGGCAGCAAAGGTTTTCCTTCGAGCCGGTATGGTGCTGTTGTCCATGTTATCTGTTTGTTTTCGGGTAAATCATGATCCCCAATCAAACGGTTTGCCCAGGTGTTGGTAACAGCTATCTCCAGTTTGTTTTCGCCTTGTTTTAGTTGTTTATCAATACGAATCCGGAATGGTGCCGTCCAACAGATGCCGCACGATTGGCCGTTTAGTTTTACATCTGCCATGTTTGCAAACGAACCTAATTCTAGCCACAAAACTTCACCTTTTAACTTATCCTTTTCCCACTTGAATGTTTTATAGTAGGTTGCCGTTCCCGAATAAAAATGAATCCGGTCATTGGTATTTTTGCTCCAATCGGTCAGTTTATTAAAAACTACTGATTCAGCAGGGCCACCAAAAGCCGGATCAAATTGCACCGACCAAATGCCATCGATATTCATCACCGGGCTGGTTTCAATCCACTTTTTACCTGAAACAGGTTTTGATTCTGTTTTAGTATCAGTAAATATCACGAATAGCGATTCATTTGGCTCGAACCGGTAACTCAGCTTTGTACGGTCGTTTTTCTGTTGCCATTGGGGACAGGAGCGGGTTTCACCGGTAACAGGATTATAAAGTTCAGGAGTTTTATTTTCTATGCGGAAAGATAATTCAAGCGTTCTTTGTTTTTCCTGCTGATTGGCAATGAAATAGATGTCTTTTTGCTTATCTTTCCGATGGTTCCAGACTAAAAAATCAGACGGCTTTCCACTTCCATCCAACGCTTGAAAATCTTTTTGAATACCCAATTCGTTAAATGTAGCAACATCGTAAGGCCCTTGAATAATGCATCCTTTGCCTTTCTTCCACATCAAAAATTGTCCGCCACTGGCATCAGTTATCTTTAACTTTTCTCCGGTGAAAAGTTCATCAATCACTTGTTTTAGTTTCTGATCGGAAACAAGACCAGCCTGCAAACCTGGTGACCGTTGTGGTTTTTCCATCATCAACAGCGTAGCACCCTGATTAGCCAGATCAAGAAGTTTTTGGGCTACTTCGATGCTCATTATTTCACCGCCGTCAGGTGCCATCTTTAGCTTTCCGGGAACCACCAATAAACCATAACTGGCTCCTCCAGGCAATACAATCTGACCATTTTCAACTTTGGCAAGGCTCAACAAGGCATCCCGATTGAACGAATCATAGGCATATCCCCGGAGCGGATCTAACCAATTTTCAGGATCAGCCATTTTCGCTGATGTTTTTACACCCGCAGGCAGTTCACGCACCGGAAGATTTTCATTCAAAAGTCGGTTCTGCTCCTGCTTCACGCGTTCGGCACCCATTATTCCGGGTAAAATATCCACCAACCGATCGGGTAAAACAGCACGGCGCGGAATTTCCTCTCCCGTAAACACCGCAATGTCGACCACCGGTTTCCCTTTCTGCAAAAGTCGTTGGCAATTGGTAATGTAGCTGATCCAGGCTTTTCCCGGCTTCCACCAGGTCTGGTCGCGCTGAAAGAATGTACCGACTTTATCAACGGTCATGCCCGGTTTACGGTCTTTCCATGGATTGAGGGTGAATACATGAAACAGCATCCGATTAATACCCAATGCAAAATTACGGTCTGCAACCGTCTTCATCATACCCGGATGTTCGTCCCAGTCGAGGCGTATTGCAGTGAAACTCTCAGCCTGAACGATATTTTTTCCATAAATGTGCGCACCGGAAATGGCATCAAGAATATCGTTTGGTTTGTCGTGCGAAGGACTGCGCAGCCAAAATTCACCCATCGGCAGATCAACCTCCCTGAAATGCAGCATACCATCGGAAACCATCACAGGAGCAATACTTTCGGCACTGAACTGACAACCTTTTTCGTGAGCCAACCCAGCCATCACCTTATAGAAATTATCCGCCACCAATTCGGAAATGGTTTGTCTTACATCGGAAAGAACCCGTTCTGAGAAGTCAATATTTTGCATCGGAACACCAGCCATAACCGGCAAATACGGAAGTAAATCGTAACCTCTCCGTTTTTTGAATTCGTCCCTGAAAACAGGCGACCAGTTCTGACTCCCACACTCCCAGCTATCTACATGAAAACGTTTCAGAACTTTACCGGCCAAATCAGGTCCAACCTGTTTAAATGCTTCACCAAACCATTTTTCAAACTGAAGTTTGACCACCTCAGGATTAAATTTATCGCATTCAAGACCCATTCCTCCGCCACCGATATAATTTTTTTTACCGGTTGAGGTATGGCCCATCCTCAGTATAACCCATTTCCCGGCCGGAACGTCCCATTTCAGGCTTCCGTCAGCCTGAAGATTGGCTGTAATATCTTTAAGATTTTTCTGATCAATACATTGTGAGATTGGCAGTTGTTCTTTATTATTCCGTTTGCTGATGCGCCATATTGCACCCGATTTTCCTTCAAACTGATGGATTTTTGTTTCACCTGAAAGCTCGATCCCTAAAATTTTCAGTGAAGGACTCCATTTGGCATCGTCCAAATCCTCTGCGCCAGGTTCCGAGCCAACCGGATTGTAGACAAAACGGAAATAACGTGATGTCATCGGTTTAATTAGTTGAGTGGCATTGGCATCCAAATCTTCCCAGCCAGAACGTGGTGGTTCCATCCGTCCGACCGGTCGAAAATTCGTTCCATCATCACTGACTTCTATCTTCAGGCGGTTCGACTGATAATTGTTCCAGCCCGTTCCGATAGTAACCGAACGACACGTAAACGGTTTTTCAAATGAATACTGAATCCAGCAGGGTTCACTGCTTAAAAAAACCTTTTTTTTACCTTTTTCTGCCAGAAACTGTACCTCTGTGTCTTTTACGCTTGTGCTCACTTTGGGAACCGTTCTGAATGACGATTCACCCGCGCCTTGTGGTGCCGGATAAGCAAAAACAGCAATGTCCCGATAATAATTCTCAAGCATTTCAGGTTGTGGAAGTTTGGTATTAAATGTCTGTCCACCTGCTACAACGGTATCTGCCCAAACGACTTTCTGCATCGACATTCCCGGAGTGATCCACGGACCTCCGGCGGCAGTAAATCCGTCACAGGAATTCATTCCAAGCTTCAAACCTAGCCTTTCGGCTTCGGTCATGGCATGTTTTACCATCTGCCACCATTCGGGCGTCAGTGTCCGGACCGAAGGATTGAACAGTGGCGGAATTGGAACATCACGGATTGCAAAAATGTAGGCACCACCCAACCCGGCTTCTTTCATTGCTTCCAGATCGGCAGTAATAGCTTCTTTGGTAACCGCACCATGCATCCAGTACCAGAAAACCCAGGGTTTAGCCGATTCATCAGGCGACATAACTTCTTTTTGCTGAATCACTTCTTTCTGTTGAAAAGAAGTTGTCAGCAGAAGAATAGTTAAAGCAGATAACAGTATTTTCTTCATTTGCTATTTTACAAATTCCATTTCACTCTTACCCAAATCTCTTGATGTGGCTACAGCGATTCCTCGCTGTTCTTTTTTATTTACGGCACAATAGAAATGATATACCACTCCCTTGTGTTTGATTACAAACGATTTGTGGGCAAACAAATTATCGTAAGGTTCCGAAGGTGCTATCAGATCTTCTCCGGTCCAGTCGGTCCAGTGAACCAGATCGTACGAACAGGCAAACCTATTGAAAGCATTTGAACGTTCTTTATTCCAAAATGCCCCAAAATAAAACATCACATACACATTGCCGATTTTCTGAATGTACGGATCGCCGCTGATTCCCTTGTGGTGATTGATGACCGGATCTTTCATAAACCGCTTCCATGTTTTCATGTCGTCAGATACGGCCATACCGATGCGTTCAGCACCCCGACCGGGATTTATGCTATCGCCACGGGCATTGTAATACATTACAAACGGATGGCCGGTCAGTTTTCCCTTGTCACGAATGACGGTGCTTTTATACATGGTGCTGTTTTCCCACCAGCGTACATCGGGATTATTAGCCATTAAAACCGGTTTATCCTGGTATTTCCACTCGTGAACTGTTGCCGGGTCCTTATCAGTATATGCCATTCCTATCGACAATAATCCAGTCTCGTAACCTTTTAAATTTCCTCCGAAATACGACATCCAGTATTTGCCATCCCAGGGCTCCAATTCGTACGATCCGCCCCATTTATAATCCTGAAGCGAGACATATCCGGCTTTCTGGTTCCAGTCCCATCGCGTACTGTCGCCCGAAAAAGACATAATGCGACCCATGTTTTCCCAGTGCAGTAAATCATCGCTTTTTGCCAGCCAGGTTTCGTAACCACGCCCATCGTAAATCAGGTAACTCATGATCCATTTTCCGTTTTTCCTGAAAATACCCGGGCAATCCATTTTTTTCGAATTGTTGGGCGGAACCATTACCAATCCATATTTAAATGGTGTTTTTATCTGCTGATAAACCTGTTGCATCATCTCTTCAGGCACCACCACGGATTTTGGTTTTTTAAATCCGGATATCAGAAGAACTGTACATACAATAATCAGCAGGGTTAACTTTTTCATATTTTAAGATTGATCTTTAATGTATTAATAGTTTTTTAGTACCTCAATTGGTTCCAGATTTTCGAAACCTGTTCATAATTTGCTTTTACCGGGAGAATGTAGAAGCTATAGGAATAATTCTTTGCTTTCACCCGGTATTGTTCGACTGGCTGTGCAACTTCTGACCATGAGTCATTTCCTCCAACTCCCATCTGAATCAGATCGATATTCAGGGTTACATAGCCCGATTCTTTTAACTCATTGAAGTGTCTGGCAGTTTTGTAAGCGGCTTGGTTGTAAGGCCATGCACTCATGCTCAGCAAACTGTCAGCAACCACAATCATACCTTGTTGTGATTTGTTTGACAGGAACATCCACCGGATATCGGTTCGGTTTCCGTTTTCCTGGGGTTTTACATACGGCTCCATAAACCGGTCAATGGGCAACGAATAAATTCCAACATCGGAACCATAACGGCGGTCGATATAATTTTCATATAAGCCACGGCCATACCAGGTGATTTGGCGGAAATCGTCAGCAATACCGCAGGTCATCCCAACTTTGGGAATATTAGGAAGGTCGTCGGCAACTTTCAACGCATATTCCACTTTCACAACTCCCCTGGAATTAACTGTATAATTCATCAGGACTTTTGCCTTACCGTCAATGAGTTCATAAACGGTCTGGACTTTTACAACTCCTGACGTTTCTTCAATCGTACAACTCACGAGCTTTGGTTTTGATTCATACCATTCTTTCAGAACCACATTCGCTTTCCACCCATTAAGGTCATTATCGGTTAGCGGACGTGTAAAATTGGGCAACAAAGGACTAAATATCTGCTCTTTCCCTTCTGAAAAATAGGAACTCAATGCCCCGTTTTTCTTATCAAAAGTCATCTGAAAACCTTTCCCAGTGACCAGAAATAAATCTCCATCCTGATGAATGGCCAGTTTTCCTCCGGGATTTTTTGCATTTTTGGCCACGGGTAACCCGCTTAACGCAAACTGGTTGGATGCAATTTCATGACCGGTTTTTGCCCAAATCAAATCATTTTTCAGACTGAATGAAATATTGAGGAAATATTCTTTTCCCGCTTTTTGTTTCGGAAAAACCGACAGCACATTGATAACCGTATCTTTTCCTGCAACCAATGCAATCGACGGAATTCCCTTGTTTACAATTTCAGTTCCGTTTTCCAAAACTTTCAGGTTGATGTTATAGCCGGTCAGCGATTTGGAAGCATGACGACTGGTAACTTTGACCAAACCTTTTGATGCGTCGATGAGCTCACATTCAACAGGTTGAAACACGCATTTGCATTCGTAGATGGCAGCATGTGGTGTGCCATCAGCCTGAACAACTCCTTTAATCGTAAAATCATCGAAATATTTCTCTCCAAAATCGCCTCCATAGGCTAAGAAACGTTTGCCGACGGAATCGGTCTTATATAAACCCTGGTCTTTAAACTCCCAGATACAGCCGCCAATGATACGTTCCTTTGAGCGGAACTGGTCCCAGAACTCTTTGAGATTTCCCGTGGAATTACCCATCGAATGGGAATATTCGCAATAGAAAATGGGACGGCGATCGCCTTTTTGAGCCAGAAGCAAATCAGAAGTATAAAGACCCGGATACATACGGCTGACCAGATCCACATAATACTGATCCAATGGGACCTGCACCCGATGTGAGTGATCCTTCGGATAACCTGGTTCACCGGGAGCAATATAGCCTTCGAGTTTCGGACTTCCCTGTGCCGGTTCGTAATGAACAGGCCGCGTGATGTCAAAATCGTGAATCCAGGCTGCCATGGCTGCATTGTTCGGTCCACGACCGGCTTCGTTGCCAAGGCTCCAGATAATTATACTCGGATGGTTTTTGTCACGCAACACCATCCGGTCGGTACGCTCCATAAAAGCATGAGTCCAGCGCGTATCGTTGCTAAGCATTCCGCCAATTCCGTGTGTCTCGTAATTTGCTTCATCAATTACCAGAATACCATATTCGTCGCACAAATCATAGAAATAGGGATCGTTAGGATAATGGCAGGTGCGGATACAGTTGAAATTGAATTGTTTGAGTTGCAGCACATCACGCCGGATATCATCATGCGAAAGCGCTTTCCCTTTTGCCGGATCGTGATCGTGGCGATTGACTCCATATAGATAGGTCACTTTGCCGTTTATGAGTAACTTACTGTCAGTTTTTGAGAATTCGATACTCCGGAAACCAACTTTGCATGATTTTACCTCCTGAATTTGACCCGATTTATCTTCGAGCGCAAGCACCAATGTGTACAGATTTGGCTCTTCGTCGCTCCATTTGGCCGGATTTTTCACGAGCGCTTCAAACATTCCGAATTTCACATTATCGAGCCTCGGATATGATTCGTTGATCATTGCTTCCACGGGTTTGCTTAAAGCCACCGGGAAAATGGGCTGCTGATGAGCATCATACAACTGGACTTTGAGTGTGTAACCTATTGCTGTATCGCCGGTCAGATTTTCCATACGCGGACGAAGGCTAAAAACAACATCCTGGTAATTTTTATCAAGTTTGGTTTGATAGAAAAAGTCGGCAATACGCAGTTTTGGTTCGGCCAGCAACATGACTTCGCGCTGGATACCGCTCAACTTCCACTGGTCCTGATCTTCGAGGTAGGAACCATCACTCCAGCGAATAACCTGAACCGAAAGAATATTTTCTCCTTTTTGTAAATACGGGGTTGCGTTAAATTCTGAAGGGAGGCAACTGTCTTCACCATAACCCAGAAATTTGCCGTTCACCCAAACTTTAAATGCGGAGCTTACTCCACCAAAATGGAGCGTGATGTTCATCCCTTCCCATTTTTCAGGAACAATAAAACTACGCTGATATGAACCCACGGCATTGTAATCGCGTGGTACATAAGGCGGATTGACCGGGCGGAAAGGATAGACAGCACTTTTGTAAATCGGAATATCGTAGCCTTTCATCTCCCAGTTCGACGGCACTTCTATTTTGTTCCAGCCCTGAACTTTGCTTTTGTAAAAATCGGTCGGTGCATCTGATGGTTTCAGTGCAAATTTGAAATCCCATTCCCCGTTTAAAATCATCACGCGTAAAGATCGCGAACGATCGCACGAAAGGGCATCTTCAACAGTTTCATACGAATAAGCTGTAGCCCGCGACAAATCCCGGTTGATGCTGGTCACCTGTGGATCTTCCCATGGTTCTGTCTGATAAACTGACGGGACAGGTGGTATTGCGGCTTTTTCGCCCGTTAC
This sequence comes from Bacteroidia bacterium, assembly GCA_026391655.1. Lineage (GTDB taxonomy): Bacteria > Bacteroidota > Bacteroidia > Bacteroidales > Prolixibacteraceae > JAAFHB01. Next base: position 90,085 of record JAPLDR010000063.1, read on the forward strand.
CGTTTGTGCCGAAAGGTTTTGTGAGGCAACTGCAAGGATAAAAATGCCGGCAAATTGCCGCATTGTTATTTCCTTCAAGGGTAAAAACCAGAATTGATTTTTATTCATGTGTATATAATTCATTTTTAAAGGCCACATGGAATTCGCATGAAGTTTAGATTCATTCCGATTGGTGATTTACAATCATGCTCATTTCATTGCTTTATTTTAAAATCTTATCCAAATGTAGTATCCGTCAGATTTGTTCGCCGATGTAACTTCCGATGGTCATAATGACAAACGAAACAATCAGGGTGAGCAAAGCAATTATCAGCGTAATATAGGTATTTTTCGAAACGTTTTTCCATTCTTTCATGATTACCCCAACCACATAACTGAAAAAAATGAGCATCGACATATGCAGTACCCAGCTGATGAACCGGTAATTTCCCATTCTTACATGCCCAAGCCCGTAAAACAGGAATTGCACAAACCATAGCGTACCTGCGAGTGCCGACCAAAGCGTATTTTTCACTAAGCGGCTCCGTGAAAGTCCTTCGGAAACCGTGAATTCTTTCAATGTTTTTTGTCTGATTCCCAGTACAATAAACCAGACGAAATTTACGGCAAAACATCCTGAAGTAGAAACAATCATCTTTGCATTTCCTTCAAAATTTCCAGCACCGTTTTTTGCGGCCATATCAGCAATCGGTTGACCGTGCTCTAGCGAAAGGTTGAATACTGCCGACAATACTCCCGCGATAATGGCCAGCAGCAGACCCGTTGACATTTTAAAGATGACAGTTTGTCCCACCTGCCTTTGCAGATCATTCTCCTTTTTAAATCCAGCCCAGCCACAAAGTCCCACTCCGGCTACTGACAGCAACATCCCCGTAATAATAATTGCACTTCCGGGACGCATAAAATAGTCGGTTAATCCACCGTAAAGAATAAGTGGTGTCAAGGTGCCCAATACCGCCGAAATCCCAATTGCAATGGTGTATGTCAGTGAATACCCGATGTGTTTAATTGCAAAACCAAAGGACATACCTCCAAAACCATAAATAGCCCCCAATAAAAATGCGCCCCAAAATACCCCAGAGGGAGCCCGGTGCAGAATATCGAAAAAGCCTGGTACAGTAAGCATTCCTGCAATAATTGGCACAAATATCCAGGCAAAAAATGCCTGTACGAGCCAGAAAGTTCCCCACGACCAGTTTTTAACTTTGGTTTGTGGTGTATAACAACTTGAGGCCGACATTCCGCCGATAGCATGTAAGCCCATGCCGAGGATCGGATTGGATTGAATCATTTACAGGATGATTAAGTTGATTAATTTAATGTTTGATTTTTCAGAATTATAAATTTGTCCGCTAGCTCAGAGATGGATATGGAAACTTCTTTAGTCGGTGTGGAATATTTCAACCATGTCAGCCCAGAATTCGCCGGGCTTACGGGTTTCGATAGGTTCCATGAGTGGTTTGACTTTATCCCACCAAAGCTGAGTCTCCGAATCTTCAGCCATTAATGCAATGTCCTTTGCGAAATTCGTCCCCGTGTATTCAAAGTAGGCAAATAAGGAATTATCTTTTCTAAAAATGGAGTAGTTTGAAATATTGCATTCTTTGATTTTCGACAACACTCCAGGCCAGGTTTCAGCATGCAATCTGATGTATTCATCTGTTCCTTCAGGCTTTAGGTGAATCATTTGACCATATCTTCTCATTGGTATTTTTTTGGTCAAATTTATGTATTATAAATTTCCAAAATAAGCTACTCAGGAGTTTTTTTAATTCTTTGTTTTTCTTCTATCAAATAAACCCACTCAATTTCAGTAAAATACTTGTGATGTACAAAATTATACCCGATTTATCAGGCTTTGAGAGGGCATATTCTATTATTGCACGATGCAAACTTCAGGTTTTGTAAAAATGAACATTGAGAAAAAGCAAACTAAACCCTGAAAAATATATCCTGTTCCCAAGTAGCAGTATTATTCTCAATATAGTCAGCAATTCGTTGATATTCCAGATCGTTATGAATTATATGATCGTGGAAACGCGTTTGCCATCCAAAATTGACATAAATTTTTCGTGTATTAACTGTTACTATCGATTTAAATCCTGCCACAAATGATGATATTGATTTTGGCGGACGATATGCCACCCAAATTTTGATGGTGTATTATAATTAGTTGTTTGTAATGCACATTCATGTTGTAGAGACGCACGGCCGTGCGTCTCTACATCGTGCAATTCACCACCTGTTTGTTTGCGAATCCCATTTTCAATCCGCAAAATGGCATGAATATGATTCGGCATGATAACAAAACAATCGCAAAACAATTCGGCACGTATAGCGAATGACTTTTCCCATTCAACCTACACAAATGACCCGATTTCGGAAAATATCATTTTTTTATTGGAGATTTCTCCAAAATAACATTCGTGTTCACCGGTGCATATTGTGATAAAATATACACCATCTGAACTATAATCCCAGTTTCGTAAACGTGCAGATGGTATCCGGTATTTGTCCTGAAATTTTTCAGTCATATTGCTAAGGGTTATAGGTCAATAGCCAGATAAGATTCTGATTGTAAATTTCAGAAAATAAGTTGAATTCTGTTCGTATATAGATTAAATTTTTGATGAAATACATGTTATTCGGAATACATATGGAAACATAGTCATCTTTTTCGGACGCATTATAATGTCGTAGAGACGGACGGCTGTCCGTCTCTATGTGTCCGCAACTTTCCGTCCGTTTTTACAAATCAAAATATCGACATTAAAACCTAAAATTCCATGTAACTGAAGGAATTACAGAGAAGAGATAAAGCTTTACGGCTTCGGTTTTTGATGGATCACTCTCTTTGGTGCGGAATAGAATGGAGTAGGCATTTTTGCGGCCATAAGCATTAAAAACTCCGAAATTGAGTTCCGATCTGAATTTGCGCGTTTCCTTCAATAATAAAGTTGCCCCAAGATCTAACCGGTGATAAGCTGGCATCCGGTAGCCGTTTCTGCTCGTATAATAGTTTACAACATTGCCGTCGATCGTATATTTCCCGCTTGGGAAAGTAATTGCATTTCCTGTATAATAAACCCAGGTTGCAGATAATGAGAGTTTTTTGCTTGCCCTAAGATTCGCCACGATTGCTAAATCGTGTGTTCTGTCCTGCCGCGCAGGATACCAGACTCCGTCGTTGATATCATCGAATCGCTTTTCGGTCCGGGATAAGGTATAGGATATCCATCCCGTAAAAACACCAACTTCTTTTTTGCATAAAAACTCAAGACCATACGAACGTCCCTTCCCGAATAGTAGCTCAGCTTCAGCATTTTCATTCAGGAATACATCGGCATTATTCCGGTAGTCGATCTGGTTTTTCATATCCTTATAGTAACCCTCTACCGAAAAGTCGATTCCACTTGATTTAAACTGCCTGAAATATCCGGCCGAGATCTGTGAAATAAACTGTGGTTTGATGTTATTTGAACTTGGAAGCCAGTAATCAACAGGTGTGCCCGCCGAAGAGTTCGACAATAAATGGATGTACTGGCTCATCCGGTTGTATCCTGCTTTAATGGATGATACATCCGACAAGAGCCAGGTTAAGTTAAACCGGGGTTCAAATCCGAAATAATTACGGTAGAACTTACCTGAAGCAAAAGTTTCGGTTTTAACAATACTTTCAGTGGCACTGTATGTATTTTCAGTTCCGGGTCCGATTCTGGAAAAGACTGATAACCTGATGCCTGCACCAATATTCACTTTTTCTGACAATTGTACCTCCGAAAAAAGATAAACAGCATTCTCCAGACCATCCTTTTCAGATATTTTAAAACTTTTGATATTTTTTGAACCCGAAATCACTTCACCAGGTTTGAAATGGTGTAGCACCGAATTAAAACCGAAAAGAAAACTAAGTCGGTTAAACAGCGATAAAGCGTAATCCTGTTTCAGGGAGAGGTCCCTGATTCCGGCCTCAAGCGAAAATTTTCCGTCAATATCTCCCTCTGTTTTATAATTGTAATCGTTGATAACCATTGTCGTATTGGCAAAGAGTGATGGCGAGAACTGGTGGTTCCACCGGAGTGAACCGGCCTTATTGCCCCAGCTAAATCCGAAATCCTTCGATTGCAGTACATCACGGCCAAAATATCCGGAGAGGAATACCTGGTTATTGTTATTGATGATCAGGTTGGTTTTTAGATTCAAATCGTAGAAATACAATTTGTTATTCCTGATTTTTTCATCTTTCGACAACGGAAGAAAAAGATCAGCATAGGTTCTTCTCCCCGAAATCATAAACGAAGACTTATCCTGAGCAATCGGACCTTCGGCCATCAGTCGTGAAGAGATCAAGCCAATTCCGCCTGAGACATTGTAATCCTTCATATTCCCTTCTTTCATCCGGATGTCCATTACCGATGAAGCTCGTCCCCCGTATCGCGCAGGAACGCCTCCTTTGTACAATTTAACATCACGTATGGCGTCGGAGTTGAAAACAGAAAAAAAGCCGAGCAGGTGAGAAGGATTAAAAACGGGCGCATCATCCAGCAGGATAAGATTCTGATCGGCATTTCCCCCGCGAACATAAAACCCTGAGTTTCCTTCACCTACAGGCGAAACGCCGGGCATCAGCTGGATTGATTTAAGGATATCCTGC
>JAPLDR010000063.1:94772-101997 GCA_026391655.1 Bacteroidia bacterium
TTGTCTGATTATATTTTCTTTATGTTGCCCTATTACGGTAATCTCATCTATTTTAGTATCAAGGGGCGAAAGCGAGAAGTTTTCATGTATGTTTTTATCAAGGTTTATCTCCCTTTTAATCGTTTGATAACCAACATAGGAAAAAACCACCGAGTATTTCCCTTCAGGTAAAGTAATTGAGAAAAAACCATATTCATTTGTGGAAACACCCGTTTTCAACGCTTCGGGATAGATCGTGGCATAAATCAATGCTTCGCCTGAAGTCGAGTCGCGAAGATAGCCACTCAGCGTAAAGCGTTGCTGGGCAAAAGCCGTCTCCTGAAATCCTGCTAAAAGGAGAAATGCAATACAGATAAGCGCTTTCAGGAAGGCAGTGAATCCAGTCTTTTGACTTGTAAATATTTGCATTAATTGAAATTGGTCGTTCCAAACAGATATTCAGCAAATTTAGTTTTTTTATTAAATTTGGAGTCAAATTATATTAATGACAATGGATTTCAAAGCAACCAATTTAGTTTTCTTCGCTCTTGTTGTATCGGATTCATTATTTGGCCAGACAGCAAAACAAGAGCAGCTTAATGCCAATCAAATCATTGATTTGATCAGGAAGAATGTGAGATGCCCGTGGTCTTCTGAAACTGTTGACACCTTTAAATCGGGCAATCCTGAGGATGTTGTAACTGGTGTTGCTATTTGCATGTTTGCCGATATGAAAGTATTAAGACAGGCAGTTGCCGATAAATGCAACCTGATTATTGTGCACGAACCAACATTTTACAGCCATCAGGATGAAATCAAATCATTGGAAAATGATCCTGTGTTTGAGGACAAATTGAAGTATATTAATGAAAACAAGCTGATTATATGGCGATTCCACGATCATTGGCATCGGACTTCTGCTGACGGGATTTATGTTGGGATGATTGAAAAACTGGGGTGGAGTCATAACCAGACCGATAGTTCGATGCTCCGTTTCCGGTTTGAAAAACAAAAGCTCTCCGATTTTATCGGCCATTTAAAGTTGACATTCCCCGGTAGTTCATTCCGCGTGGTTGGAAATCCCGATATAATTATAACAAATGTCGCTTTTTCAGCCGGTGCTCCGGGTTCAGGTATGCACCTGAAATTGTTGCGTGAAAAGAATATTGATTTACTGATTGCCGGAGAAGCGCCTGAATGGGAAACCTACCAATACGCGTATGATGCTCAGCTTCAGGGTAAAAATAAAGCCGTCATCTTTCTGGGTCATGCTGTTTCCGAAGCAGCCGGAATGAACTACTGTGCCCGGTGGCTAAAAGGATTTATTCCGCAATATATTAATATTCAATATATTGAAAGCGGATCAAGCTTTACAACGTATTGAAAAATATTAAAAACAATTTAATTTTTTACAATGAAAATTTCTCAGGTTGTCCGTCCTTTAAGTGTCTCATTTATTTTAAGATATTCATTTGCTATTTTGTCATTAAGTTTTGCCTCCTGCATAACTTCCCGTTCCTATCAGTCATCTGCCGTTACAGAAAAAAGTTATCACAGTAGTTATGACGATACAACATTAACTATTGATAATAAAGCTATTCTTATGCCTTATAACCGTTTTATTGACCCTGCCGGTACGGTTATTCGTTTTGGAAAGCTTTCCCAGGAAAATCACAGCCTCGATTGTGCCTTGTTGCCAGGGGAAAAAGTATTGGCAGTTGAAGACAGATATGGGGTTGCATTTATAGATGTGCAAGCAAAAAAATTTATGTTTCATCTTGATTATGAAGGGACTAATAAGGGATTGATGAATACCTATTCGGGTATAAAAGCAGTGCAGATTGAAAATTCTGTCCATATATTTTGGGGAGCAACTGATCCCAAAGCAAAAAGTTCCTTTATTCTGGACGCTGTTTGGGATGGCAGTAAAGCAACCTTAAACAATTCTTTTTCTTTTAATGGCATAGCGCCGTCGCCCATGGCATTGCCAAATGATATATGTATCAGTAATGAAGGCGGCGAAAATTACTTATATGTGGTGTTAAACGGTAACAGTCAGTTAACCAAGATAAGGCTGAGGGATAAAAAAGAAATATGGACAACCCTGACAGGTATGGCGCCATTCGGAATTGCTATCACGGCTACTAAAGCTTATATAACCAATTGGGCAGGTTCGGTTCCCACGGATGCTTCAAAGGAAACAGCCGGCATTCCATATGCAGCTGTTTATATTGATCCCAGAACCGGCGCTACAGCTTCAGGATCAGTTAGTGTAATAGATTTGCATTCCGGTAAAATGCTGAACGAGATTCAGGTAGACTTACATCCCAATGCAATCATCACCTCCATGGACCAGAAGTTTGTTTATGTGGCAAATGGAAACAGTGATAATATTTCAGTAATCAGCACCCTAAACGATAAGGTTGTTGATACGATATCTGTCAGATTAAGGGGAGAAGAAAATGCCTATATCGGAGATTCTCCCAATGCACTTGCGATCAATAAAAGTGGCACCACGTTATATGTTTCGAATGGCATGGATAATGCAGTTGCTGTGGTCACTTTAGGCGAGAAGTCATCTGTGTCAGGTAAGGACAACTCTGTTGTCAATGGATTTATTCCGACCGAGGCATATCCTGCCGGACTGGTTTTAACAGAAAATACCTTGTATGTGGCAAATCTTGAAGGCGAAGGGGCAAGAGTGGAAAATAACAAAAGATTTACGGTTCACGAGCAAGAGGCAACTGTGTCAATCATTCCATTACCAGATAAAAACACTTTAAAATCATATACATCAAGGGTGGAAGCTTCGAACATGGTGTTCCGGACCAAACTCACTCAACGCCTGCCAAGAAAAGGAATTGCTCCCAAGCCTGTTCCTGAACGCATTGGCGAACCTTCTGTTTTTAAGCATGTTGTTTACATTATCAAAGAAAACAAGACCTACGACCAGGTAATGGGGGATATGAAAGAAGGAGATGGCATGGATTCTTTGTGCATTTACGGTAATGAGGTGACGCCTAATCAGCATAAATTAGCCAAAGATTTTTTACTGTTAGATAATTATTATGCTTCAGGAAAATCATCGGCAGAGGGTCATTCATGGGCTAATGCTGCAATAGTAACTGATTATGTAGAGAAAAACGTTCGCGCATGGTTCAGAAGTTATCCTCATGTTCTTGCAGATGCATTGGTCTATAACAAGGAAGGATTTATCTGGAATAATGCTCTCGACCATGGCAAGACCGTCAGGATATATGGAGAAGCCTGCAAACCGACCTGGAAGGGAGCATCAGGTTGGGCAGACATCTACCAGAAATTTCTTGACGGGAAACCTGCAGAATTTGAGAACAAGACTACAATATCCAGAGTAAGGCCCATTTTATCACCCACTTATCCGGGTTACAACGGTCCGGTCGTTCCGGATCAATTACGCGCAGATGCATTTATTAAAGAACTGAGCCAGTTTGAGAATATGCCCGGCGATCAATTACCACAACTGATGATTCTGGCCCTCCCGGCCGATCACACTGTCGGCACACGCGAAGGAAATCCAACGCCAAGAGCTATGATCGCTGATAATGATCTTGCTCTGGGAAAAATTATTGAAGCGCTGACGAAAAGCAGATTCTGGAATTCTACCGTTGTATTTGTAACTGAGGATGATTCTCAGTCGGGATGGGATCATGTGTCGGCTTACAGAACCACAGGATTTGTGGTGAGTCCCTATTCCCATCTGCAAAAGACCGTTCATACCAATTATAATCAAACCTGTATGGTTCGCACCATTGAACAAATATTAGGCATACCGCCAATGAATGTGATCGATGCTACGGCGCTTCCAATGTTTGATTGTTTCAATACGGGTTTTAATCAATCAACCTATGCTCCATTGAAGAATCAGATTCCATTGAACGAGATGAATAAGAGTACGGCTTCATTGACCGGACAAGCAAAAAAATATGCACTACTGTCTGCCACTTCTCAGTATGACAATATAGATGGTGGAAATGATGACCTTCTAAATCATATTTTATGGTTTGCCGCTAAGGGAAATGCGCCTTATCCAAGGCAGATGACAATTCCAAAGAAAGACAGAAAAGATGATGATGATTAAATAAGAAAAGTGATTTAAAACCAGGCTTGCCTTCCTGATTTCTCTAAATAATCAGATTGGTATTATTTCCTCGGATCATAAGATTGGGGTAGCCAAACTCTGAACCAGGAATGCTCGTCGAGTGTATTTCCGGCCGACGCATAATCGCAAAGCGTGATTTCAACAGGTTTATTGACACCTTCCTGGTGCGATTCGACCATAAAAGAGCCTTTATACTTCATCCAGATGCCATTTTGATTCGTCCCTGCCGATTCCAGATTTACAAATCCCTCTTTGTCAATTATTGGTTTAATTGTTTCGTCGACATGAGGTGTTCCAAGCCTGGCATCACGGGCCAGTACTATTGGTCCACGTACAATTGCGAGATTCTCGGGCATGTCACCAATTCGAATGACTCGTCCGCGCATATCAAGGGTAAGACTGATAAAATCGCCTGATTTCCAGACCCGGGATATTTCGGCATACTTTCCAGGGATAACAGTTTCAACTGGCTGATCATTAATAGTCAGCATAGTTCGTTGACTCCAAAGCGGAATACGAATGCGAACTTTGAATTGTTCCTCCTTCGGTACAACTATCTTTAAGGAGATATTCCCGGAAACAGGATAATTGGTTTGCTGAATAACTTCCAATGGTTTACCACCAGGAGTTAGTAATCGATAGCTACCTTCAACGAAAAAGTTGACACTGATCCCATCAATTTTGCTCATCACTGCGGTAAGTGGCAATGTAAACAAACCACGTGGACCGCTGGCAACGCAACAATTCAAACCCATTCCGCACTGTTCGCTCCCCTGAAGTCGCTGTCCGGCAAGCGGGGAATATTTTGCCCAGTCAGATCCGTCGGAATACATCGCACCAAGTAACGCGTTATAATAAGTTTGCTCGATTGCATCAGCATATTTTGCCTCGCCAGTGAGTCGTAAAAGCTGTTGACTAAGTTTAATCCATGTTGCTGTCACACAGGTTTCCTGATAGTGGTCGATGTGCATGGTCTGTAATTGTTTTCCTCCAAACCAACACTCAACACCCGACCCCGATCCGGCAATATTGATTTCCGTGTCGAGGATATTCTGCCATGTTTTTTCAACAGCCTCGCGATATTCCGGTTTGCCGGTCAGCCGGTAAAGTTCAAGCAAACCTTCGTAGCACGACATCATTTCGTATGCTTTCTGTCCCTGATCCCAGCTAAACCAGTTTTTGGGTTTTGGAAATCGTTTAGCAACATCAATTCCCGATTTGGAGATCAACTGAGGGCCATCCGGAGATTCCCATTGCCTGACTATTTCATTGGCAAAATCGAGATAACGCTTATCACCGGTTCTGGAATATAGGAGACAAATGGGCTCCAGTATTGAAGTCGCTGCCATCCCGCGATGATTTCCCTGCTTCACGATCAAGGCATTCTTATCTGCTAACTCTTTGATCAGATGGTCGGCCAGCTTTTTGGTTGCCAATAAGCTATTTTTATCACCAGTGAGATCGTTATAAGCCAGCAATCCCAGCATACAATATTTCCTGCCCCAGATATCCCATTGTTCAAGCTGTTTATTCTCAGCGTAATTCCCAATATATCCATTAGGTGACTGAGTGGATAAAAGACCTGAAACAGCCTGATCAAGCAAAGATTTTAGTTGAGGCTCGGGGCGATACCGGTAGGCCAGGACAGCGGAAGTAAACCATTTACCCCAGAATTCACTCTGCCAGCATCGATCTTCGGTGCGGTTACGAAATGGTTCAACAAGCCGGTTAACATCTTGTGCCAATATCCTGTTTTGGTAAGAAACATCCAGTTTCCCTCCGACATAGCCTTTGATCAGGGCAGACTGAGATGGAAATAAGGTGTCATTTTTTGCGGGTTTTATCGGCTTTTGTCCTATTGCATTAACTGCAAAAGTCAATTGCAGAAAGCAGAAAGAAAATAGGATTGCGGCTTTCATGTGTAAGATAATTTGATTTTTTGATCATAAACAAAACTACTAATTTTCGAATATTAATTCCGATTGTATATATTTGTGAAAAATAAAATCTGCTATGGAAACAATGACAATAAAAATCAATACCCGCAGCAATAAAGGAAAACAATTGGTCAATCTTATTACTGAGATGGAAAAGGAAGGATCTGCCAAAATAGAGAAAAGCAGTCTTTATAAAGATGTTCAGCAAGGTGTCCGCGACATGAAAGCTGGTAGAGTAAAACCAATAAGCGAACTTTTCAAATGAAATAGCCATGATTTGCAAATCACTAACAGAGATGATAATAATTCTTTAAATCTGGCTATTCCATCTGACCTTTAAAAAAGAAATTATTAACAGATGAATATCTCAATAAATTATACCCATCATTTTGAGGTTAAATTTAAAAGATATAAAAAGAAGTTCAAATCAATTGAATCTGATTTAAAATCATTTTTCATTTGAAATACTGATTGCTGAAAATGAGAGAAAAGCCACATTTATAACAATTTACGACAAGAGCGAAATGGAAAATATTTCACAAAATGAAATAAATGAGATTTTGAAAAAGGAAGGATTAATTTAATATTACATACTATATGTGATTTGCTTTGGCTTCGCCGATTTCCGCTTCGCTCCAATTCAAATTGTATCTTTGACACACTGATAAACACCTATTAAAGAAATGAAGCCAAAACAATACCCGTTGTGATTTGCTTTCAAATTGTATCTTTGACACACTGATAAACACCCTTTCGCCGTTGGTATTGTCGCCGTCTTTAGTTGTGATTTGCTTTCAAATTGTATCTTTGACACACTGATAAACACCTAATCCTTTAAATAAATGGGGAGGGAATTGGTTGTGATTTGCTTTCAAATTGTATCTTTGACACACTGATAAACACCAAAATATGGATAAGAATCAGGTTATTCAGGGTTGTGATTTGCTTTCAAATTGTATCTTTGACACACTGATAAACACCAGCTAATTGCACACGCGACAGCATATTAGTGTTGTGATTTGCTTTCAAATTGTATCTTTGACACACTGATAAACACCTGTTGCTGTTAAAATATTAAATATTATAAAGTTGTGATTTGCTTTCAAATTGTATCTTTGACACACTGATAAACACCATGGTTGCATGAATACCATGGACCCTGAAGGTTGTG
>JAPLDR010000056.1:0-8833 GCA_026391655.1 Bacteroidia bacterium
TGAGTTGCCCCCTGAGCTTTTGCCAGAGCGATGGCCTGATCCTGGGTCAGGCCACGAGCCTGAATCTCCTGCATGATTCGTTGTATCTGGGCATCACTCAGGTTATTGACATCGACAGTGGATGGAGTAACAGGAACCTGGGCTAATAAGGGCGTTGAAGCGATCAAAATAAATTGAACCAACAGAGCGGTAAACGTATGAAATCTCATATTAAAAATTGATAATATTAAAAGTGATTAGCGATATACAATTCAAAGATTATTAATGAATTAACAAAGCAGATTGAGTTGAAATGGTGAATTTGGAGGGAAATGATCAAAATTGGTTTTATCAGAATTCAATGGTATTATTTAAGGGCAAACCGGTATAAACTGAGGCTTATACCGGTTTGCATTAGGTGTTTGAAATTTGAACTCCCTAGATTGTTATTTCATCAGGGAGTTCTCTGTTCCCCTGATTTGAGATTAAATGATCAGTCTTCAAAAAATGTTTTTTAAGATTTGATGTGTTTGCAATGTTCATGAATAAAATTTATTACGCTCAGAAAAATGAAAATAATTTTTGAGAATATCACCAGAGATTGAGTTTTTGAAGAAATGTCTGAAGTTTTATACCTTGGAATGCAGTCCTTCGTTGCGCCGTTTTGATTGCGGATCTTCTGTTTCTCAATATTTGATAGGTTGATCCGGGAATCAGTAGTTGCTGGTGAGGATCATTTTTCTTAATCAGATTCCCTCTCTGGATAAAAAAGGCGGGTATCATAAATAGCAAACTACCAATAACGACAATGAATCCCATCACTATGATAGTTCCGTAATGTTGCATGAAAACAACACAAAGAATAAAAAGGATATTCATTGCAATTATAGTATAAGTGGCTTTCTTGTGTGAAAAACCCAAAGTGAGCAATCGGTGGTGAAGATGATTTTTATCAGCTGTAAAAGGCGACTTAAACTGTATTGCCCTAATTATGAAAACTCTAAGAGTATCGGCCAATGGGTAAATAAGAATTCCGAATGAAACTGCCGGGGCTGATGCAATTGCAAACGGTTGTGTCTGATCAATATTAAACTCATTAAAACGGATAACAATAACTGACATAATGGTTCCAAGTACAAGCGAACCGGTATCTCCCATGAAGATCTTATTCTCTTTTCCATAAACGTTAAAATAGAAAAATCCTGCGATTGCCCCCAAAAGAGAAACAGAGAGGATTGCGTAATCGATATGTCCACTGATGAAAAACCAGCTGCCGAATGCGATTGCCGCCAACATGCTCAGCCCGGCTGCCAAACCGTCAATTCCATCCATCAGATTAAATGCATTAATAATGACTATTATAACAAAATAAGTCAACAAAGTGCCGGGAATCATTCCTATTTCCCCAATCCCGAAAAAACCGTGAAGATTTGTAAATTGTATTTTGGCCAGAAAAATAATAATACTTGCGGCAATTAACTGAGCAATAAGCTTTTTCCAGGGAGACAACGTAAGAATATCGTCCTTTAATCCGACGAAGAACATCAGGATTATGGCTGTTATAATGTAAATCAACTCTGGTAATTCAGCCCCACTTAATCCTACTGTCGATGCAAATACGAAACTTATAAAAATTGCTATTCCCCCTAAAGTGGGAATGGGATTTTCGGCAGATGATCGTTCATTGGGATTGTCTAAGAGTTTCAACGAATGAACCACTTTTATGACAATTGGTACAGCGTAGAGTGAAATTCCAAGAGCCAAAATAAAACTTGCAGATAGATATATGAGATTTTGCATGTTGCTTATGTTCGTAATTTAGGAAATTTCTCAGGATAATGTCTTTTAAATACTTTTTTATCAGCTTATTATATTAAAAAAAAAGCAAAATATTTTATAGTTTCCTTTAGCAAACAATACACTGAAATGTAATGTTTCAATACAGCTTCGCCCTCTCAGTCACATAATATGACCTCCAAAGGCTTTCGTTCAGAATATAATCCGCTTTGAACAAATAATTGTTCGTCGGTTTTCATTTGTTTACTATTTTACAAAAATACTTAATTTATTCGAAGTTGTCAATTGAAATAAATATCGAAGGTATAATTAATCCCAATAATTTCATAATGCCTTAACAAAGAAAAATCGGCCAATGCGCTTTTTCTTCTCCAATTAATTGAATTTAAGTTATTACTTCAGGATGTGCTTTTGAATAACTATACTTATCCAAAAAAACCGCAGCAAATGTCGTTAATTAAGTTTATTCAATTTCAATCTAAAGACGTCATTTTTTCCCCAACTTGGCAGATGTATGAGATTTTTAAACAGTTGTATGAACCTGTGCAATAAATGTATCAAAAAAAGAAATATGAGAATTGAGAGTCAGAATTTTATTGTTGCTTTTATTTAAAGTGCGAAAAAAGGTGCAGATAAGGTAACACACGAGACTACGATATTCTTAACAGTGAAGAACCCTGAGCCGCGCGATGAATGCAAGCTGCAAATTACCGGTTATCGAGCGCTGTACAAAAGGTTCGAAAGTTAACGTAACCATTATTCAATTAACTGATAATAGATATTCAATTCGCTTTAAAATAGCCACAGTGTTGCAAAATCTTTCAAAAGCATATGAATAGAATATTATAATATTTAGTTGATTTATTTGCGGTTACTACTTACGGATGGGAAAGAAACTGGTTCAACTTTCCGATAAGTAAATGGAGTAAAATGATCTGGTAAGTTTAGGGACTGTACGGGATCAGATTCTTTCCCGGCGCTTCAACAAGGACAGTATATCCAAGTGGTGGAATTCTGAGCGCAACTTTGTTTTTTCCTTTAAAATCAATTAATTCTCCAACAACTCCGCAAAGCGGACCTGAAATAATTTCGACCATTTGTCCGGGTTTTAGTTGATCAACCGTAATTTCAAGCTCAACTTCAACCTGTCCCAGCATTCTTTTCAATAAGTTGATATCTGCATCCCTGATGATAGCGGCTTTCCCTTCGAAGTAGACGTAACATACAATATTAAAGATTTTCAGGACTGCTTCATATTCTTTTCGGCTAATATAAACAAATACATAGCCGGAAATCAAAGGCATCTCGACCCATTTTTTACGGTCGCTCCATTGTCGTAATTTTCGTTGTAGAGGCAGGTATGCTTCAATTTCTTGTTCGATCAAATCTGAAAATACTTTTTTTTCTGATCTCGATTTTACCCGAACGGCATACCAGTTATAGCTGAGTTTATTTATTTCCATTTTTATTAGTAATGACGATGCAAAGATAGTGATATAAATTGTATCAGCGATTCAAATTTATTTCGATGATTCTCTGATGATTAACTGAGTAGGTAGTATGAAATGTTCAAATGGGATTATAGAATTGCTGTTTTTGATCCGGTAAATGATTTTTTGTGCTGCCTGAAATCCCATTTGATACCCTGGTTGTTTAACAGTCGAAAGTGAAGGCGTGACAACTGCACTGAAAGGCTCGTCACTAAATCCGACCAAGGCTACATCATTTGGAACCTTCAGGTTATTTATCTGGCAATATTCAAGAGCACTTAGCGCAGTGGTATCATTTCCGCAAAACACACCGTCGGGCGGATTCGGGAGCGACATCAATCGGGCAAATGCTAGTTTACCCTCTTCTTTGGTAAGACCTGTAATCTCAAGGTATCCCTCAATAACAGGTATTCCAGCTTCTTTCAGCGCTTTAAGATATCCATCTTTTCGGTCTCTGTAAATATTAAGCAATTCCGGTCCCGCGATATGTGCAATCCGTTTGCAACCCCTCTCAATCAGATGAGAAGTAATTTTATGCCCCGTATTAAAGTCGTCAACAACAATTCTGTCACAATCGATCGTAGGGCAAAATCGGTCGAAAAAGATGATCGGGATATTTTTATCAGAAAATAATCTGAGGTGCTTGTCTTCATTTGTCTGCATCGAAATCGAAATGATCATCCCGTCGACCCGGTTATTAAAAAGGGTCTGGACGCAATTAATCTCTTTTAAAAGAAGATCATTTGATTGAGTGATAATCACATTAAATCCCTTGGTCCAGGCATAATCTTCTATCCCGCTTATAGCTGAAGAGAAAAAGTAGCGGTCAATACGTGGTACTACCACACCTATGGTATTTGTCTTCTTACTCCGAAGATTAGCCGCAAGAACATTGGGCCGATAGCCCATTTCAATTGCTTTTTGCCGAACCAGTTGCCGGGTTTTCTCGCTAATTTTTATGTTGTCGTTTAATGCCCGCGATACGGTTGATGCAGATATTTTCAACTCATTTGCCAGATGATGGATCGTAATTTCAGGAGACTTTCTCATTGAGTCAGTTTAAGCCGCGGTAACAGTTCTTCCTTTTGTTGATTCTGATTGCAAAAGTGGGAAAAAATTATGTATTCGTCTCAATAAAAATTTATTTTGTGCAATCGATTGCAAATCCATTTCAAATGTATTATTTTTACAGCTTCAATTTGGATGAAAATGAGATTCGAAGTTTGTCAGGTTTTTGGGTTTGCGAAATTCGGGGATAAATTGTCAAGAGTCAGAAATTTAGAATTACAGTTTTCGAAGAATTAATATTTGTTATAAATGAAAATAATTAAACCTTATGAGTATTGTTTTTGAAGAGCGTTATGCAACCCATCCTGAGGATGCAAAGAACTATGATACAGCGCGTTTGCGCAAGGAATATTTGGTCGAAAATGTGATGATGGAAGATCACATATGTCTAACCTATTCACAGTATGACCGATATATTGTCGGTGGTGCTGTTCCGGTAAACGGTAGTCTGACACTTGAACCGATAGATCCTTTAAAGGCTGAGTACTTTTGCGAAAGACGCGAATTAGGGATTATCAATGTTGGCGGGACCGGAACTGTTACAATTGATGGTGCGGTATATGAACTTCGTTTTAAAGAGGCGCTGTATGTTGGCCGTGGAAGTAAATTTGTTGTTTTCTCATCTGTAAGCCCTTCCACTCCTGCCCGATTTTATATCAATTCGGCTCCGGCTCATAAAGAATATCCTACTAAAAAGGTGACACTGAAAGATGCAGAAGTTGTTGAAATGGGAACTGCTTCTGAATCAAATGCAAGAACAATTAATAAGTTATTGGTTAATTCTGTTATACAGACCTGCCAGTTACAGATGGGAATGACTGAGTTAAAACCAGGAAGTGTCTGGAATACAATGCCAGTCCATACACACAGTCGCCGGATGGAGGCTTATTTTTATTTTGAAGTTCCTAAGGGGCAAGCGATTTGTCATTTCATGGGTGACCCTAAAGAGACACGTCATATTTGGATGCAAAACGAACAGGCAGTGTTATGTCCTACCTGGTCAATACATTCGGCTGCCGGAACTTCAAGTTATACTTTTATCTGGGGAATGGCTGGAGAGAACCTGGATTATGGTGATATGGATAAGGTTACGCCAGATCAGATGAGATAAAGATGATTGGAAATTTGTAATCTTCGAATCGTCATCGAATGGAAGAATTTCTTGATCTGAATTTTCAGTTTATTAATATTAAAATACATACAAATGAAAATGTTTGACTTAACCGGGAAAGTTGCCCTTGTAACAGGAGGAACTCACGGAATTGGGATGGCGATTGCCAAGGCACTTGCTTCCGCTGGTGCAAAAATTTGTGTGAATGATATTTTTGAAGATCGTCTTATCGCTTGTAAAAAAGCCTATGCAGCGGATGGGATGGATGTTTTTACGATTGTTTTTGACGTTACAAACGAAGAAGATGTCAATAAAGGGATTGGAATCATTGAATCGGAAGTTGGCCCGATTGACATTCTTGTGAATAATGCAGGAATTATCAAACGGATTCCAATTCTGGATATGCCTGTTGAAGATTTCCGTCAGGTAATTGATATTGATTTGGTTGCGCCATTTATTGTTTCCAAACGGGTTGTACCTTCAATGATCAATCGTGGC
This sequence comes from Bacteroidia bacterium, assembly GCA_026391655.1. Taxonomy (GTDB): domain Bacteria; phylum Bacteroidota; class Bacteroidia; order Bacteroidales; family Prolixibacteraceae; genus JAAFHB01. The sequence continues at coordinate 5,944 of JAPLDR010000056.1, forward strand.
GGAGGGAAGATTATCAATATGTGTTCGATGATGAGCGTTTATGGCCGGAATTCGGTATCTGCTTATGCATCAGCAAAGGGCGGACTTAAACTCCTGACTGCCAATATGTGCTGCGAATGGGCAAAGTATAATATTCAGGCCAACGGAATTGGTCCGGGATATATTGCAACTTCACAAACTGAAGCGATCCGCGTTAATGGCCATCCTTTCAATAATCTGGTGATGACCCGTACACCTGCTGGTCGCTGGGGAGATCCTGAGGATCTTGCCGGTGCAGCGGTATTTCTTGCATCAGCTGCAAGTAATTATGTGAATGGTCATTTACTGTTTGTTGACGGTGGTATCCTCGCAAATTTTGGTTACGTCGCCGGCGAAAACGAATTGTAAATTTAAGATTTTGTTTATAGAATTGGGTTCTTTGGTTTTCGGATCGGAGAGCCCAATTTTTTTATTATTACTTTTGCTAATATCACGATGTATAAATATAATCCAAATGCTATGAAGAAATGTATTTCCGGAATAGGTGTCTTGTTATCAGTAATCATTTATTCAATAAATTGCAGTGGCGAGTCTTTACCTAAATCGTTGAAACTTTGGTATAGCCAACCCGCCACAATTTGGGAAGAGGCGCTTCCGATCGGCAACGGTCGACTCGGGGCGATGATCTTCGGAGGAACAACAGAAGAACATATTCAGTTTAATGAAGAAACCCTCTGGACAGGTGCGCCACATGATTATTCTCACGAAGGTGCATCACAATACCTTGGACAAATACGCGAACTGATCTGGCAGGGTAAGCAAAAAGAGGCGGAAGCGCTTGCCATGGAAAAGTTTATGAGTGTTCCCCTTGGGCAGCGCAAGTATCAGCCTTTCGGCGACCTATGGATTAAATTTCGCAATCAGGGTGAAGTATCCGATTATCGTCGTGAACTTGATCTTTCCACCGCTCTCTGCCGAACCTTATACAAATCGGGATCTACAACTTATACACGAGAATACCTCGCAAGCACTCCCGATCAGATTATCGCAGTCAGTTTAAAAGCAGACAGGAAACAAGCTTTATCTTTTGATTTGTCGCTAACATCTCTGCATGAAGGATTTACATCAACTCCGAAAAATGATGGGACGATAGAACTCAATGTAAAAGTAAAAGATGGGGTATTAACCGGAACGGCAAAAATAAAACTGGTTATTAAAGGTGGAAATGTTACCATCCTTGGTAATGAGTTGCATGTTGAAAAGGCCAATGAAGCAGTAATATATCTTGTTGCTGCAACCAGTTTCGTCAATCCGAAGGATGTTTCAGGAAAGCCAGATCTGCTGTGCAATAAATACATAGCTGCAATTGGCATCAAGAAATTCGATCAGGTGAAGCAGGCACATATCAAGGATTATCAATTTTATTTTAATCGTTTCGAGATTGACCTGGGCAGCTCAGTCTCTGATGATCTTTCGACCGATATCCGGATAAAGGCAGTACCCGCAAAAATGGATAATTCGCTTGCTGCACTTTACGTTCAATATGGACGATACCTGATGCTTTCGAGCAGTCGTCCTGGAACCTATCCGGCCAATTTGCAGGGAATCTGGAACGATAAACTAAATCCTTCATGGGATAGTAAATATACCGTGAATATTAATACTGAGATGAACTATTGGGCCGTTGAACCTTTGAATATAAGCGAGTGTCATGACGCCCTATTCCGAATGGTTGAAGAGGTGGTCCCTTCAGGTCAGAAAGTGGCCAAAGTTCATTACAATGCCAAAGGATGGGTTTTGCATCATAACACTGATTTATGGCGTGGTGCTGCCCCGATCAATAATTCAAATCATGGTATATGGGTCTCAGGAAGCGGATGGCTGTCGCACCATTTTTGGGAACACTTCCTCTATAACCGCGATACTACATTTCTAGCTCAGCGCGCCTGGCCAATTCTCAAAGGAGCTGCCCGGTTTTATATGGATTTTCTGGTACCTGATCCCAAAACAGGCTTTCTCGTTTCGTGCCCTTCCAATTCTCCCGAAAACGGTGGATTGGTTTCCGGCCCGACAATGGATCACGAGATTATCAAGAGTCTTTTCAAGATTTGCATTGAAGCCTCTTCTATGATTCAAAAAGATCAGGCGTTTGCTGACTCACTCAAGATCATTTTACTGAAAATTGTCCCTTATCAGATCGGAAAATTTGGACAGTTGCAGGAATGGGTTGCCGACAATGATGATCCGACAAATAAACATCGGCATGTATCACATTTGTGGGGTGTTCATCCCGGGAAAGAGATCAATTGGCAGGATACTCCTGAACTCATGGAAGCTGCCCGAAAATCGTTGATTGCCCGTGGTGACGAAGGAACGGGATGGAGCCTTGCCTGGAAAATCAATTTTTGGGCTCGGTTCCGTGATGGCAATCATGCCTGGAATATGGTGCAAATGTTACTCCGACCTACAGGCCAGACCGGCACCAAGGCGACTGGAGGTGGTTCTTCGGGTGGCGGATCGTACCCTAATCTTTTCGATGCCCATCCGCCATTTCAGATCGACGGTAATTTTGGAGGCGCTTCAGGCATTGTCGAAATGTTGATGCAGAGCCATCTTAACGCGATCGATATCTTACCTGCACTGCCATCAGCTATTCCGGATGGTTATATTCGCGGCGTAAGAGCTCGTGGAGGGTTTGATCTTGAGTTTGAATGGAAGGCTGGTCAGCTTGTGCGGCTAAAAGTGGTTTCAACAGTTGGTTATCCGCTGACATTGAGATATGGTGATAAAACCTGCACAATGGCAACCAAAAAAGGGGAAGTACTTTTGTTTAATCACAATCTGAAGAAAATTTAGACGGCGGCTTGCTACTGTCATCTAACTTCCGGCTTCAGTGCTTCCATTTCTAATC
>JAPLDR010000056.1:8842-15603 GCA_026391655.1 Bacteroidia bacterium
CTAATCAGATAAAGTTATTTTGGTCTCTAAAATATTTGATTTTGAGGAATTAAAAACGCCGTTTACGGCAACGGTATATCCAAAATTGCGCTATCTTAGCACCCGGTTTTCAAACTATAATTATGAATTAAACCTTTAAATGAGATGAAAAGATTAGTTGCGTTTGTAATTTTGATTGGGTTTTCATTGGGCACTTTTGCAGCTGGTGGCGATTGGGAGAAACTCTTTAACGGGAAAGATTTAACAGGATGGGAAAGGCTAAACGGAACTGCTGAATATACCATTGTCTATGGTGAAATTGTTGGAACCAGCAAAGCAAATACCCCAAACACTTTCCTTGCGACTACCCGGACTTTTGGGGATTTTATTCTTGAGTACGAAATGAAAATGGACACAGGTCTTAACTCAGGGGTTCAAATCAGGTCAGAAAGCAAACCAGATTATAATAACGGTCGCGTACATGGTTATCAGATTGAATGTGATGACGCTCCAAGAGCCTGGTCGGCAGGAATATATGATGAGGCTCGCCGGGGTTGGCTTTATCCTATGGAGTACAATCAGGGCGCGAAAAAGAGTTACAAACGTGCACAGTGGAATTCTTACAGAGTTGAAGCAATCGGCAATTCTATCCGCACATGGCTGAATGGGATTCCATGCGCAAACCTAATCGATAATATGACTCCGACTGGTTTCATTGCTTTGCAGGTTCATGCGATTGGTAAAGAAGAGGCTAATGCTGGTAAGACCATTTGCTGGAGAAATATAAAGATTATGACTAAAAATCTGGAAGCCAATCGTAAAAAGATGGATAAGAGTGTTCCTGAAGTTAGTTATCTTAATAACACCCTCACCGATAATGAGAAAGCCAATGGCTGGAAATTACTTTGGGATGGAAAAACGAACCAGGGATGGCGAGGTGCTGGTCTGGCCACTTTCCCGGAGAAAGGCTGGACAATCGAAGAGGGAATGTTGATTCCGAATAAGGGAGAAAACAAGGGTGGTGGAGATATCGTGACGGTGAAAAAATATAAAAACTTTGTGCTTGAAGCTGATTTTAAAATTACCGAAGGAGCAAACAGCGGGATCAAATATTTTATCCAGTCAGAGCCTGGCAAACCTAATTTGGTAGGATTCGAATTTCAGGTGCTTGATGATGCAAAACATCCGGATGCAAAACTGGGAATCGATGGAAATCGGACACTCGGATCTCTTTACGATTTAGTAAAAGCCAATTCACAGGTTTTTGATCCGAGCCAGCCTGTAAAAAGGGTGAACGGGGTTGGTCAGTGGAACCGTGCCCGGATTGAAGTAAACGGGAAAAAAGTTGCTCATTATCTGAATGGCGTTAAAGTACTTGAAATTACAAGAGGATCTCAGGAGTTTAAAGATCACATTGCCGTGAGTAAATTCAACAAAGCTCCGGGTTTTGGTGATTTTGATGATGGCTATATCCTTTTGCAGGATCACGGTAATGAAGTTGCTTTTCGAAATATAAAAATCAAAGAATTATAAATATCTGATTGTCTAATGAAAAAAGCTCTCCGGTATATTCGGGGAGCTTTTTTTACTGTCAGCCGATCCAAATATTTCAACTTATTTCAATATATTTCGGCGTATTTCAATTTTGTTTAAAATGGCAATCTACTTTAAAACAATGGATAGTCCGATTGGCGTTTTAAAGCTGAGCTCGGACGAACTGTATCTTAAATCGATTTCGTTTGATGCCGAATTTATTAAGAGTGAGTTGAATATTCCTGAAATTCTGATCATTGCGCAAAAACAACTCGAAGAATATTTTTCAGGTAACCGAAAAGAGTTCGATTTACCAATTGATCCGGAAGGTACTGAATTTCAACATCGCGTATGGGAACGGGTGGCAGCGGTAGGTTATGGTTCCACTAAAAGTTATGCCGAGATTGCACGCGAGGTCAAATCTGAAAATTCGAGCCGGGCTGTCGGAATGGCAAATGGGAGAAATCCTTTACCAATCATCATTCCATGTCACCGGATTATCGGGCACAACGGAAAACTGACCGGATATGCCGGTGGTTTAGAACGGAAAAAATGGCTGCTACTGCGTGAACTGCAAAACTCGGGGAATAGCAGATTGTTTTGAGAGAAGGTTTGACTCGTCCTGAATTTTGTTTATAGATTCTCATTTTCTCATCTTCTCTCACCCTCTCCCTCTTTCCTTCATATTCCCAACGGATTGTGTTCGTCGAACCCAAAATTTTTATTACTACCCATACCTGTGATCCGAACTTCTGCACTACTTCGGATAATCGTCTCCGGCATTAATCTTTGTCCGGCCGGATGAATCAGTCCGGGATCGTCGGCTCCGGGATTTTTAATGGTTGGTGCTATGGGGTAGGCATTCATTAACCCGGCTGGATAGGGAACTAGAAGCCGGGTCACTTCTGATAATGGCAGACTATTTGAAAGCCAGTATTTTTCATCTCCTCGATTAAGGATGACAGGTGATCGGCGGTGCTGAATCTTTTGCATCAACTCATTCGCAACTGTTGTGATAATGGCAAACGAATGGATCAATTCCCCCGATTCAGGATTCTTCCAGCTGTCCCAGATTCCGGCGAAAGCAAACGGCCGAACCTTTTCCCGAAGATAAACAACGTATGGTTTATTCAATTTCTCTTTTTCGGGACCTTCTATAAATGCGTCAGCAGGAATCAAACATCTCTGACTTCTGATTGCTTTACGGAATGCCGGTTTGGTGATGATCCCTTTGGCTCCGTTATATGCCGGATTGTTGTCCGAATTGTGGTCGCCTTCGACCCGGGCATTAATGAAGAGACTCGGTTTTGTCATCCATGAAGCGGTCATTCCAAATCGAAACAATTGAATCTCATGTGGATGGTCATTTGTGATTACAGGTGCAAATTTTCCGGGAGCAATGTTATACGAAGGAGTCAGATGGATCGTGTCGGGGACAATCACCCCAAAACGTTTTTCGAGAACCTCCGCTTTCTGGATAAGGATATATCTGCCGCACATGATGTTCTGGATATTTTTATAAAAATACGAAATTTGGATTTTGCTGCGAAATATATGTAAATAAATTAAAGTGTAAATTTCAAGAAGCAGCGACTAGCAACAGGCAGCTGGCATCTTGCTGATAACTTCTGCCTTCTAACTTTCCACTACTTTTCCTTAAACAACTCACGGTACTCCGATGGTGACTTCCCGATAAAACTTTTAAACTGACGGTTGAAATTTGAAAGATTATTGAATCCTGCTTCATCGCTAATGTGCGCAATAGTTTGATTTCCATGTCTTAATAATTTGCATGCATAGCTGATCCTTAGTTCATTAACAAACTGTGCAAATGTTTTTCCCGTTTTTTGCCTGAAATAGCGACAAAATGCGGTGGTATTCATTCCAGCCACCGATGCTACTTCTTCGAGGGCGATTTTTCGGTTGTAATTTCTCGTTGTGAATTTATAAATCTTCGCCATCCGCGGTTCTCCCTGATCATTCATCGCGTTAATATAATCAGGCGTTGCGATTGACCGTGAGTCGGAATTTCCCAGATAATCGATCAGTTTTACAAACAAAAGGTGACGTTCCATTCCACTTGTCCGGAGCATCTCCTGGAGTATTTTACCCCCGTTTGCAGCCGATTCTGCTGAAAAAGTTAAACCGGATGAAGCACTTTTCAGCAGTTTTTTCACCGATCCGAATTCAGTCCGTTGCAATTGCGATTGCGGAAAGTAGCTCGTTGGAAACTGAACCACAATAGCATTTACCCTCAAGTCAGGATCACCACGGTAAAAAGCCTGATCGTTCATATAAAAATGGGGTAGCTTGCTTCCGTAGACCGATAAATCACCGGGGGCGAATTCTTCAACAGAATCGCCTACAAATTTTTTGCCGAAACTCTTGATAATAAATACGATTTCATATTCGTTATGAAAATGCCATGGAACTGTGAAATGCGCAAAGTCATCGTATTTGATCAAAAATGAGTTTTCGGCAGGATAATTTATGACTTCTTGAAATAATCTCATATGCAAAGATAGTATTACTCTTGGCAAATAATATACCTGTGACATAATTGTTTAAAACCTATTTTTGAACAACCTTAGAAAAAAAATTATGACGAACAAACAATGGGAGGATTTCCTGGCTGTCATTGATGGAAAAAGTGTCTCCGGAAAAGATATTGGTTTTATTATCGACAGTCCTTGGTTACCAGGCTGGTCGGGGGTTACAACCCTCGATTATTACACGTCTGACGAAATCTGGCTGAAAACGAATTTTAAAGCAATTGAAACATTCCCTGATGTCACTTTTTTACCCGGTTTCTGGTCTGAATACGGAATGTGTACCGAACCGTCGGCTTTTGGGGCGCGTTCGATCTGGTACAACGAAAATCTGCCTCATGCTGAAAAGGTAATTCACTCTTCAGATGATATCGCCAGCCTGCCGCAACCCAATGTAAAAAGCGACGGGTTATTGCCTTTTATGATTAACCGGCTGAATCAGCTCGAACCACGGATTGTGGAATCGGGACATTCCATAAAATTTGCTGTAACCCGTGGGCCGTTAAATATCGCCACATTCCTGATGGGAACGACCGAGTTTATGATGTTGCTGGTAATGGAGCCGGATAAGGCACATGAACTTCTTAAAAAAATCACCCAATTTATTTGCGATTGGGTTCAATATCAAAAGGAGTGCTTCCCATCTATCGAAGGGATTCTTTTATTGGACGATATTGTGGGATTTGTCGGCGATGAAGATTGCCGCGAGTTTGTAGTTCCTTATCTTAGAAGGGCTTTCGATGCCATTCCAACCAGGATTCGTTTTTTTCATAACGACGCATTTGGTTTGGTCTGTGCCCCATTTCTGAAGGAGATTGGGATTAATCTTTTTAATTTTGCATTCGATCATCCGATTAATCAAATCCGTGAATTAGCAGGATCAGATGTCGCATTGATTGGTAATCTGGCACCACGCGATATCCTCGCAGCTGGTTCACCTGCCGAAGTATATTTAGCTACTCAAGCCATGATGCAGGAAGTATCGGACCGCCGCCGGATCATCTGGTCATGTGGAGGTGGGGTGCCCCAGAATGTCTCCACCGAAAATATAAACGCTTTTGTTTCAGCAGTGAAAGATTTTTCTTAATTTGCTTCCCAAAATCTGAATTATAAATTGTACTAATTCATAATCATATGAAGTTCAATCAAATAATATTATTTTTAATGTTGTTGATCACTTTCCGGGTTTCAGGACAGGAAATGGTCGTGGCCAAATTTTCAATTGAGGCAGGCAATGTAAAACGGAGTGGAACACCAGTTAGTGTTTCTTTGGAAGGGCTGGATTATAATACCGATAAAGGCGCACTTCGTTTGTTTGAATTAAAGGGGAAAACGCGGTCTGAAGTGGCCTGTCAACTTGAATCGGGCAATTCTCCAAGGTTATGGTGGATTCCTGAAGGAGAAACGACTGCAAATGTTGCGAGGAAATTTATTCTGATAAAGGATTCGACGTTTGTTTCAAAAAATGTGATTACCACTGAATTAAATGCGAAGGCTTTAATTATCAGTCAGAATAAACAAAAGGTGATGCAATATAATGTGGCAGAGGTTTTCCCTCCCGATACAGTCAGCGCGATTTACAGACGAAGTGCTTTTATCCATCCGCTTTGGTCACCATCAGGAAATGTTTTAACTCGTATCAATGCTCCGGATCACTGGCACCATCTTGGAATTTGGAATCCGTATACTAAAACTCTGTTCGAAGGGCACAACACCGACTATTGGAATTTATACGAAGGACAAGGAACAGTAAGATTTGGCGGGTTTAATTCGCTCATCAGCGGACCGGTTTTCGGTGGCTTTAAAGCTCGTCAGGAACACGTTGATTTTCAGTGTAAAGGTGGAGATAAAGTTACAATGAATGAGGTTCTTGAACTTTATTCTTGATGTAAGAGTCTGGAATGTTGGCTCCTATGGCGATGTAAAAGTCTGGCTGTGGGATTTTACTTCTACACTGAATTGCGCCACAGCCTCACCGATCACACTCGAAGCGTATCGGTATGGCGGCGGAATCGGCTATCGGGCAACGGATGAGTGGAATGCTAAAAACAGCTGGGTGATGACTTCCGAAGGAAAGGCACGTAAAGATGCCGACGGCTCAAGGGCACACTGGTGCGATGTTGGTAGTCAGTTTGCAGCTGGCGGAACTTCCGGAATTCTGTTTATGTCGCATCCTTCAAACCGCGAATTTCCTGAACCTATGCGCGTGTGGCCTGAAAACCAGAATGGCCACGGCGATGTTTACTTTGAATTTTGCCCGATTCGCGACAAGAGCTGGGAGTTGAAACCTGGAAATGATTACGTATTAAAATACCGGTTGCTGGTATATGATGGGAAAATTGATCCTCAACTTGCAGAAAGTATCTGGAGAGATTTTGCAAATCCACCAATGGTTACAATTGAAAAGTAATTGGAAACGATATTTTATTGACCAAATCCCCCCTGGCCCCCATTTAGGAAAGGGGGAGTTCGTGAAAATGATTTATTTTATTAAAGATGAATATTTTGACACCTGATATTATAAGGATAAAGAAATTTGATACTAAGTTCTCCCCCTTTGAAAAAGCATAGCCGTCAGGCTAAAGTCTGCAAGTTGATGAAATTGAATTAATTATTGGGTTTTGTCGGTCTGTTGCTTTTTCATGTATAAAGAAAGGGGTATCCTTTCTGATTTTTCGAGTTCATTCTCGGCAAACCTAC
>JAPLDR010000008.1:0-8556 GCA_026391655.1 Bacteroidia bacterium
GACACAGTCACATCAGTTGAGCATATTCTATCTGAAAAAAGAATTACAGCAGGATCAGAAGGAAGTGTTGAACTTGAATTAAAAAATATATACATTAGACCAGGTGAATATCCTTTATATTTTCATATTTCTGATCTACTTAACCGTGAGCTTACAATGGATGTTGTGGATGATGTTACTGCACCAATAACGATTTATGCCGGTGAAATGAATTTATTTGAAAATTATAACAAAATAACTGTGAATGGATATTTTTCGATACCATCCAAGGTTCTTCAGAACATGATCATTGACATTAGTAAAAACATATTGGAAAACTATTCCTGTAAATAAACTTTTTATGAATACACTCATAACAGGTTCAGATGGCTTCATGGTTACCATTTAAATGAATTGTTGCTCAAATATGGCTATAAAGCAGGAGCTCTATCTTATTTTAATTCTTTTAACTACTGGCATTGGCTCGAAAACATTCCTGCCAATAAAAATCTTCATATAATCTCTTGCGATATGCGTGTTCTGCATTCTTTAAGAAAATCACAAAAGGAGTTGATCTGATTTTTTATCAAGCAACCCTAGTCACAGTACCCTCCTTATATGTAGTTCACGATACATATACTATGATACAAATGTTAAAAGCATGCTAAATATATATCTGGCTGCATTGGGAAATGGATGTAAAAGAGTTATTCATACTCCTACCAGCGGGGTAAACGGAACTGCTAAAAATTTGTGCCAATTGATGAGAAACATCCTTTGCATCAGGAATTGCCCTATAATGCTAAAAAATTAGTGCTGATATGATTGCCATGGGCTTCTAATAAATTACCATAGATGTTGAAATTGTGCTATATTTAAAAGGATTTAGGAATGATATTTACGGAATCGTTACTAGTCGTATTGAAAATTTTATGTTTTCAAATTTGGCATTAAAGATATTTCAATATCTATACCAAATAATTATTTTTTACATGGTAAGTGAATCAGAAATTTATGGATGAATAGCGAAAAACAACTCCAAGACGATTTAGTAGATCATGCAATAAATTTTGAAATATTATTCTTCAATATATTATAAAACAGTTAATTAACTTTAATCGTTATAAACACTATGGTATTATTGATGGAAGTAAATGGACTTCTTTATAAATTTATTATTAAAAATATAATATGTTGCAATTTAATAAAAAAATAAAAATCTTTAATAAGGAGATTTCTGAAAATTCAAAAGTATTCATTATTGCTGAAGCTGGTGTTAATCACAATGGAGACATGCGTTTGGCAAAGGCATTAATCGATGTTGCTGTTAGTTCAAATGCAGATGCCGTAAAATTTCAAACATTTCACACCGATGACTTAATTATCCCCAATGTAGCGAAAGCACCTTATCAACAAAAAACTACAGATTCATCAGAATCACAATATGAAATGTTAAAAAAATTAGAAGTTACTTTTGAACAGAATCTCGAATTACTCGACTATTGCAAAAAAAAAGGAATAATATTTTTAACAACACCATTTGATGAAAGTAGTCTTAATGAATTAGATAACCTTAATTTGCCAGCATATAAAATTTCCTCAACTGATTTAACTAATATTCCATTTTTAATTAAAGTGGCAAAAAAGGGGAAACCCATTATTTTGTCAACAGGAATGAGCTACATGGACGAAATAGACATAGTACTTCAAGAAATATTTCCATTAAATCAAGATGTAGTTTTGCTTCATTGTACAGCTAATTATCCTGTTTCGGATGACAATGCAAACTTGAATGTAATTTCATCATTTAAAAACAGATTCCAAATATTAGTTGGTTATTCAGATCATACTAGTGGTATAGGCGCAGCTCCTTTTGCGATACCGTTAGGAGCAAAGGTTATTGAAAAACACTTTACGCTAAGCAAAGAATTAGAAGGACCTGATCATAATGCTTCATTGACTCCTGACGAACTCAAAAAATTTGTTTCAATTATACGAAATGCGGAAACTTATCTTGGTAGATTTGAAAAATTTCCTACGTATGAAGAATTAAAAACGCGTAAATTACTTCAGAAATCTTTGGTAGCTTTTCTTGATATTAAAAAGGGTGAATTTTTTAGCGAGACAAACCTTACAGCAAAAAGAACTGGGGGTCTCGGTATTTCTCCATTATATTTTAAAAGTTTAATCGGAAGGAAAGCTAATAAAGAATATAGCAAAGACGAAATTATAGATGAATAACATTTGTTTTATTCTTGGCGCAGGTAGCCATACAAGGTCATTGATTAATTTATTGGAATACAATAAAATTAAAATTATTGGCATTATTGATGACCAATTTATTGAAGGGAATGATGAGTTTATTAATGGATTTAAACTATTTGGTAATCTGGATTTGATTAACCCTAATACTGAAATTATTTTGTCTGTTGGAGATAATAAGAAAAGAGAATTTTTTTTTACTAAATTTTATTCTAATATTTATAAAAATAATATAATACACCCTCGCGCCTTAATTGAAAATTACTCAACTTTAGGCATAGCTAATCAATTGTTTGCAAATGTTATTGTAAATTCTAATTCAATTATTGGCAGCAATAATATTTTGAACACAAATTGCATTCTTGAACATGAAACAGAAATAGGTAATCATAATCATATTTCAGTAAATGCTGTTGTTTGTGGAAGAACAAAGATTGGTAGCAGGTGTTTTATTGGAGCAAATTCTGTGATTATTGATAAAATTAAGATTTGTGATGATGTTATAATTGGTGCAGGTTCTGTTGTATTAAATAATATAATTGAACCAGGAACCTATGTTGGTAATCCAATAAGGAAAATAAAATGATATATATTTCAACTTCAGCTTTTAATTTTAAATTTATAAGTGAATCGATTATTGTTCTTGCCGAAAATGGTTATATAAATATAGAATTATCAGGAGGTACAAAGTATTATGAAAATATGTTGAATGATTTAATATTTCTCAGGGAGAAATACAATTTAAATTATCTTATTCATAACTATTTCCCTCCACCAAAAAAACCATTTGTAATTAATCTTGCTTCTTTAAATGATGAGGTTTACAAAAAAAGTTTGGAACAATTAATAAATAGTATTAATATGTCAAAAAAATTGAGTTTGAATAGATTTAGTTTTCATGCAGGTTTTTTAGTTGACATAGCAACAACAGAAATTGGGAAAGTTATTAACCCAAAATTACTTTTCGATAAAGAAGAATCCTTAGCTCGCTTTTGCAATGGTTATTATCTTTTAGAAAAAGAAGCTAATGGCGAAATTGAATTATATATTGAAAACAATGTTTGTTCTCAGTTTAATTTTAATAAGTTCAATAAATACAACCCTTTTTTACTTACAGATTACAATAGCTATATTGAATTAAAAAGCTATATTGACTTTAAACTTTTGCTAGATATTGCACATTTAAAAGTATCTTGTAATACTCTTAATCTTGATTTAAAAAATGAATTGACAAATCTTATTTGTGAATCAGATTATCTTCATTTTAGCGATAATAATAGTATTACTGATAGCAATAAGCCAATTGAAAGAAATAGTGAATTGTTTGATTTATTGTTGGTTTTCAATTTGAAAAACAAAACAATTTCTCTTGAAATAAATCAAAATATAGATGAGCTTAAAAATACTTATGATTTAATAAGCAATATAATACAATGAATATATTATTAAGACATTCAATATGTGAATCCGTTAAATTCATGATCTTTGGGGCAACTACATATTTTTTCTTAGAAAAATTGTAGACACATTTTAAAAAAAAAATTATGACAGTAACAAATCACTCTTTTAGCAAGAAATAAGGTGTTTAATATTAAAAATATAGAAATGAAGGAAATAGAGATTTTATTAGATGAGTTAGAAATAATAGATAAAAATCAAGTTGAAATATTCTTTAGAAGAGTAAGGGATCGCAATGATGTTCAAGTCATGCGTTGCAGAAAGTCTGGAGTTATCTATTTGTCTAGTAGTACGCATATGAGTTATGATTATTATAAAAATCTTGAACCCTCAGCTGATAGGGAAATTGCATTAAAAGAAACTTATAACGATGATTTTCGTAGATTTAAAATGTTTTATTATTTAATAAAAGGAAGATCATATTTAGATGTCGGGACAGGGCTGGGCGGAATCTTAGATTTATTTAAGGAACATACAGCATTAGCACATGGCGTTGAATTACAAAAAGGGCAAAGAGAACTCTTAATAAAAGGGGGTCACACTATTTACGAAAGTATAAAAGAGGTACCTTCCTCAAATCGTTATGATATAGTAAGCTTATTTCATGTTTTTGAGCATCTACTCGAACCTATGGTTACTTTAATGGAAATTAGAGAACTGATGAATAATGATAGTAAAATTATAATTGAAGTACCTCACGCGAATGATTTTTTATTTAATCAAATGGATTTAGAAGCTTTTAAGGAATTTACATTTTGGTCCGAACATTTAATATTACACACTAAAGAAAGTTTAACAAAAATGCTTGAAGTAGCCGGATTTAAAAACATAAAAATTGAAAACTTTCAAAGATATTTATTTCCTAACCATTTGTACTGGATAAGGCATAATAAACCTGGGGGGCATAAAATCTGGAGCCATCTTTCAACAGATTCATTGAATCATGAGTATTGCAAATTTCTATCAAAAATCAATCAAACAGATACAATAATAGCAACAGCAACCAAATTATGATATCACAATTACTTTGTAATAAAAACAACACTCTTATTGAGGCATGGAGACTGATTAATGAAAACGCAAAAGGAACCGTTTTTATTGTTGATGATGAGAAAATATTATTGGGGATTTTAACAGATGGAATCATAAGAAGATTTTTATTATCTGGAGGTAGTTTAAATGAATGTGTTGAAAATATTATGGAAATTAATTGTGTTTTTGGAAATGTGGCAGAAACATACCAGCAATTGTTAAGCAAAATTACAGATTCTATTAAAATAATACCTTTAGTAAATGACAATAATAAAATTGAAGATTATTTTTTACTTAAATCCGAAATTAAAACTCCAATTGCTTTTCCTAATTTAAATGGTAATGAATTAAATTATTTGATAGATGCATTTCTTTCAACATGGATTTCAAGCACTGGATCTTATATAAACAGATTTGAAGAAAATTTTTCAACATTCTGTGATAGCAAATTCGGCATAGCTGTTTCAAACGGTACAGTAGCTTTGCACTTAGCTCTAATTACTTTAGGAATTGGAAAAGATGACGAAGTAATAGTTCCAGATTTAACTTTTGCAGCAACAATTAATACTGTACTGCATGCAAATGCAACACCTGTAATTGTGGACATAGAAAAAGATACTTGGTGTATTGATCCTATTGAAATAGAAAAAGCAATAACACCCAAAACAAAAGCTATTATCCCAGTTCATTTATATGGTCAGCCTTGCGATATGAATGCAATAATGGGAATTGCAAGTAAATACAATCTTTTTGTTATTGAGGATTGTGCAGAAGCTCATGGAGCTGAATTTGAAGGGAAAAAAGTTGGCTCATTTGGCGACATTGCTTGCTTTTCATTCTATGGTAATAAAGTAATCACAACAGGCGAAGGAGGTATGTGCCTTACAAATAAATCCGAACTAAATGACAAAATGAGAGTGCTGCGAGATCATGGTATGAGTAATTTACAAGCAGCTATTGGTGTTGCTCAATTAGAAAGAATCGAAAAAATTTTATTAGATAGGCATGCTCTTGAAAATAAATTTCGTGAACGATTTAAAAATATACTCAATATTTCATTTCAAAAAGACGATTTCACTAATAGAAAAAAAATTACATGGTTGATTTGTGCATTAATTAAAAAAAATAAACAAAAAATAATGGATGCTCTTATAAAAAAAGGGATTGATATTCGTCCCTTTTTTTTCCCATTAAGCCAAATGGAGATTTATAAAAAATTTGTTTTTAGTAATAAGAACAGTCTTGATATTTCTTATAAAGGAATTAATTTTCCTACAAATAGTAGTGTTAGCGAAAATGTTTTAAATGAAATTTTCAATATTTGCAAGCAATATGATTGACAAAAAAAGCATATTAGCATTAATACCCGCAAGAGGAGGGAGTAAAGGGTTGCCTGGCAAAAACATAAAACCTTTATTAGGAAAACCACTAATTGAATGGACAATTGAGCAAGCTAAACATTCAAAATATATCGACGATTTTTTTGTGAGTACAGATTGTTCTGATATTGCAAAAGTGTCTATCCAAGCTGGTATTAATGTTCCTTTTTTACGTCCTGAAAATTTGTCATCAGATAATACTTCCTCAATGGATGTTGTTTCAAGTGTTATAAACTATTATGAGACAAATAAAATATATTTTGATTATATAATTTTATTAGAACCAACTTCTCCATTAAGAAAAGAGAACGATATTGATTCTGCAATTGAATTAGCAATTCAGAACCAATCAGCTGATGGTATTGTTAGTCTCGGCGAGGTTCACATGGAGCATCCAATGATAGTTAAAAAAGTTGGAGATAACAATAGAATATTATCATATATAAATGATGTTAAAAAAATAACCCAGAGGCAACAGGCAGATAAAGCTTTCTTCCCGTATGGAGTTATTTACATGATTAAAACGTCAGTTTTCAAAGAAAAACATGCATTTTACACTGATAATATTATCCCTTATTTTATTGAGCGCTGGCAATGTTATGAGGTGGATGATATCTATGATTTTATATGTATTGAATCAATTTTAAAATACTTAAAAAAGGATACCAAATGAAATTTTTAGTGATAGGATTGGGTTCTATGGGAAAAAGAAGAGTCAGATGTCTTCAGGCATTAGGATTCAATAATATTTATGGATTTGATTTAAGGCAAGACAGATTGGATGATGTCGAAAAATTGTATAAAATAAAAACTGTAAAATTATTGGATGATTCTTTATTTAAGGAGATAGATGCTTTTATTATTTCAACACCACCCGATAAGCATACACATTATGCAAAAATAGCAATTGATAATAAAAAGCCTGCTTTTATTGAAGCAAGTGTTATTCTGAATGAAGTAAAGGAAATTAAATCCTACAATAAAAATGAAGTGTTTATAGCTCCTTCGTGTACTTTACGTTTTCATCCTATGATTAAAGATATTACATCTATAATTAAGAATGGAAATTATGGCAAAGTCACTAATTTTTCATATCATTCTGGACAGTACCTTCCTGATTGGCATCCATGGGAAAAGCTTGAAGATTTTTATGTTTCTAATAGGATAACAGGGGGTGCACGCGAAATTGTTCCTTTTGAATTAACTTGGATTGTTAACACAATTGGATGGCCTAAAGATGCTAAAGGTTTTTTTGAAAAAACAATAGATTTTGGGGCAAAAATTGAAGACACGTATGCATTTACTTTAAAATACGACAATATGGTTGGAAGCGTGGTGGTTGATGTTACCTCTCGCTATGCAGTCAGAAATCTTATTGTTAATTTAGAAAAAGCTCAAATTCAATGGCGATGGGACAAAACATGTTTTAACTTGTATGAAGCTGGTCATAATAGATGGATTAGATATAATCAGCCTGAATTCTCAGCAGCTCTAGGTTATAATAGGAATATTGGAGAAGAAATGTACATTGAAGAAGTTCAAATGTTTATTAATGGAATTACAACTCCTTCATTGTATCCAAATTCAATAGACGATGATATTAAAATTCTGGAAATATTAAATAAAATTGAAAATTCAGATGGAGGATTTTAAAATGAATTATAGTGAAAGATTAAATAAAGTTATTCCTGGTGGTGCTCATACTTATAGCCGTGGTGATGATCAATACCCTGAAAATGCGCCTCAAATATTACATCGGGGACGCGGTAGTTATGTTTGGGATGCCGATGGTAATAAATATCTAGATTATGGCATGGCGCTTAGAGCTGTTACAGTAGGTTATGGTTATGAAAGAATTGTCAAGGCATCAATAGAACAAATATATCTTGGGAATAATTTAACTCGTGCATCTTTAATTGAACTGCTGGCCGCCGAAAAAATGGTTGATTTATTCGATGGAATGGACATGATCAAATTTGCTAAAAATGGATCTACCGTAACTAGTGCAGCTGTAAAATTAGCTAGGGCTTATACCGGAAAAAAATTAGTAGCCAGGTGTTTACAACATCCATTTTTTTCTTACGATGATTGGTTTATTGGCGATACAACTATGAAACGAGGTATTCCGGAAGAAATTTCAGCATTGACTTTGAATTTTAACTTCAACGATATTAAATCACTTGAAGTTTTATTCGAAAAATATCCTAATCAAATTGCTTGTGTAATAACAGAACCAGCGACTACAATTGAGCCAGAAGGCAACTTTTTGCACAAAATAAAAGATTTATGTGATAAAAACAAGTCGGTTTTTATTTTAGACGAAATGATTACAGGTTTCCGTTGGCATTTACATGGAGCACAAAAACATTATAATATAATACCAGATCTTTGCACATTTGGGAAAGGAATGGCAAATGGATTTTCTGTAGCTGCTCTAATGGGTAAA
>JAPLDR010000008.1:8581-11424 GCA_026391655.1 Bacteroidia bacterium
TAGCTGCTCTAATGGGTAAACGTGATATAATGAAGATTGGTGGAATAAAAGATGAAGGAGCAGAGCGGGTATTTTTAATCTCAACAACACATGGTGCGGAAATGTGTGGTCTCGGTGCGTTAGTTGAAACAATAAAGGTATATGAAGAATTGGATGTAGTAGGTCATTTATGGAGTTATGGTAAAAAATTAATGAGTGGCATGAACCAAATTGCATCTGAAATGGGTATTGGCGAGTATTTCTTTATTGAGGGTGTTCCGGTAAGTCCAAATTATGGATGCAAAGACAGCAAAAAACAAATTTCATTAGGCTTGCGCACACTATTTTCACAGGAAATGATAAAGCATGGTGTACTCATGCCATGGATTGCATTCAGCTATTCCCATGGTGAACCTGAACTTCAACAGACATTAGAGGCTACTCATAAAGCATTAAACATGTTTAAGCTAGCACTGGAAGATGGTTATGAAAAATATTTGCAAGGCAAAGTTGTTAAACCTGTATTTAGACAATTTAACTAGCGTTTATCCATAAGGGAGGCAAAAATATTTTTATGTTTTTTTACCTTTGATCTCTGAAGGAAAATCATTGAAAAACTACACACCCACCAATCTAGTTCGGGGCAGATTCTTTATGGGCTTGGACAAATGAGGACTTTCATAGTAAAAGTTTATTGTTACACTATATATATAATAATATGCTGCTTAATAGAATTATTATAGTAACAGGTGGAGCCGGGTTATTAGGTCGATCCTTCTGTGAAGAGATTATAATTAACCATGGAATTTGTATAATTGCAGACCTCAATGCAGAAGCAGGAGAACAAACTCAAAAAGAATTGCAGGCAAAATATGCAAATGCCCAAGTACACTTCATTCATCTTAACATCAATTCCAAAGAATCCATTATAGAATTAATTGAAAAACTCCATATAAAATTTGGTAAAATAGATGCTGTTGTTAACAATGCTTATCCCCGAAATAAAAATTATGGCAGGCATTACTTTGATGTAGAATATGCTGATTTTTGTGAAAACATTAATATTAATCTTGGTGGATATTTTCTTGTTGGGCAGCAATTTGCTGCGTATTTTCTCAAACAAGGTTTTGGTAATATTATTAATATTTCTTCAATTTATGGAATTATTGCACCTAGATTTGATATATATGATGATACAAAAATGACAATGCCAGTTGAATATGCAGTTATTAAATCAGGCTTATTGCATTTAACAAAGTATATGGCAAAATATTTTAAAGGGAAAAATATCAGAGTTAATGCTATATCACTTGGTGGAATAAAAGACGCACAACCAAAATCATTTCTAATAAAATATCGAAAGCTTTGTTTGAACAAAGGTATGCTAAATCCTCAAGATATAAATGGAACACTAATATTTTTGTTATCAATTCATTCAATGGCTATAAATGGCCAAAATATTGTGGTAGACGATGGATACACTTTATAAATCTTTATTATTATGGCGAAATTAATATTAGAAGGGAAAAAAATTCAACTTAAAGAATTTGACGATAGTAATTTGTATGATCCCAAATATCATGAATGGTTAAGGGATTTAGATGTTATATCTATGATTTATCGAATGGAGTATTTAATGCCCATTCAGTTCTCAAAAATTGAAGAGTATGTAAAAACTATGTATCAAAGCAATCAGGATTGTTTTTTTGCCATTTATGAAAAGGAAACCGACTCATTCATTGGAACGGCCAAATTGGGGCATATCAATTGGCGGTCTGGAGTATGCGATCTTGGCATAATTATAGGCGATTCAGGATCAAGAGGTAAAGGCTATTCAAAAGAGGCAGCTATTCTCGCTTGTAATTATGCTTTTTATATACTTAGTTTACGTAAAGTAACTGGTGGAACATATTCTAATAATTTTGCAATGATAAAATGTTTTTTACATGTAGGTTTTATACAAGAGGGACAGAAACGGCGTGAACTGCTCGTAAAAGGTGAGTTTCTTGACCATTTACTTTTTGGATTGTTTCGTGACGAATTCAAACCGGAATTTTTAAAATAAAAATTTATACTATTATGAAAAGGAGGAAAATAAAATATTGCACAAACTGTCTTATGTCTGAAATGAGACCAAGAATTTGGTTTGATGAAAGAGGAGTTTGTAGTGCTTGTTGCTGGGCGGAAGAAAAAATAACAACGATTGATTGGAATCAAAGATGGAGACAGCTTGTTGAATTGTGCGATCAAAATAGATTTCCTGGAAAATTTAATTGTATTGTTCCTGTTAGCGGGGGTAAAGACAGTTCTTATGTAGCATATATAATGAAGCATAAAATGAAAATGAATCCGCTTTGCATTACTATCACACCAGGCTCAACGCTTGATATTGGGCAACGAAATTTAAGAAATTTCATTAAGAATGGTTATGATGTTCTACAAGTTGATGTTAATCCCCAAGTATTAGCCCGTATTGATAAAATTGGATTAGTTGAATACGGTAGGCCTATGCTGGGCTGGATGACAGCCGTCCAAACAGTCATATTTAAAATGGCGGTAAATTTAAATATACCTCTTGTAATGTATGGAGAAGAAGGTGAAACAGAATATGGTGGGTCAAGCAAGCTCCGCAATTCTGCTTATTACGATGTTGAAGATAGTATAAACCTTTATTTGAGTGGCGCTGACCCCAAACAATATTCTGAAATTTTAAGCCCGGAAGAACTAGTTTGGTTTAATTATCCAACTCATTCTGAACTACGTTCTCTTAATATAAAGATTGCTCATTTTTCTCATTTTGAAAATTGGGATCCATATCACCACTATCTTGTTGCAAAAGAGTTTTGTGGTTTGCAAGAATCAGA
>JAPLDR010000118.1 GCA_026391655.1 Bacteroidia bacterium
TAAAAATCTTGGCGATTTGTTTTATTCTATTGGAAGATACGGCGAAGCAGAGAAGAACTATAAAATCTATATGAGTAAGGCTGAAACCTCCTTCGACGATAAAGAACGGTATGCAATCATCCTTTTCTTTAATAAAAAATATGCCGAAGCAGCTAAACTTTTGGAAGATGTAATGACTCAGAATTCCGATGAATCTGTGCTTTTAAGGATCAGGGGCTACATTGCTTTTGAAACCAGCGATTATTCGAAAGGATTAGAGTATATGGCTAAATTTTTCAAACTACACGATCCATCCAGAATTATTGCGTCAGACTATGTTTATTATGGCCGGTTATTGCAAAAAAATGGTAAAGATACGTTGGCTATCGACAATTATAATAAGGCCTTAATGTTGGATTCTACGAAGACTGAAATATTGGATGATCTGGCGAAACTCTATGCCGGCAATAAGATGCACCATAAAGCTGCCGCCAATTATAAGAGAATGATTGCCAATGGCGCCGACAAGGTAAACACCTGGTTTTTGATTGGTAAAGAGTTTTACTTTGAAGGTGACGTCTATCAGACCATGTATGATTCATTAATGACGCTCCAAAAAGTTAGTAAGATTCCGTTTACGGATAGTACAAGAGTATTTGAAACAAAGCAGTCGTATATTCAAAAGGCCGATAGTGCGTTTACAGTTGTTACTGAGCTGAATCCGCAATATGCCGGAGGTTTTTTTTGGAAAGGACGAATGCAATCAAGGCTTGATCCTGAAGTTTTAACCAATGTTGGGAAAGAAGCTTATGAAAAAGCGCTGGCAATTTTCGAAGCCGGGGATGCCGCAAGGAATCGTAAATCAATAATCGAGTGTTATAAATATCTTGGTTCGTATTATTTCCTGACCGGTGAAAGATTGGCTAAGACCGACAAAGCGCAATCAGAAGCTTTAAAAGCTACTTCAATCGACTATTTCAGGAAGATTCTTGCCCTTGATCCAAACGACCCCCAGGCTTTAGAGGTCTTCACAAAGTTAAAAATTAAGTTGTAATTTCGAATTGTCATATTGTGATTCTCCGTTGAGGAATTTCAAAGTATATAAGTGGAAGATTAGGGCACAATCCAAATCTTCCACTTTTTCTTAATTTTATAAACAAAATGAAATATTCATTGTTACTATTTTCATAATTGATTTATATAAAATGCCACAAGATTATATACCCATTTTAATCCAAACGTTTGTTGTTCTCGGTTTTGTGATAACCACGATGGTTCTCACACATTTCATTGGGCCAAAAAGATCTTCGAGAGCAAAACTTGAGAATTTTGAATGTGGGATCGAAGGAATGGGTAATGCCAGAAGTCCATTTTCAGTTAAATATTTCCTCATCGCGATACTTTTTGTCCTTTTTGATGTTGAAGTAATATTTATGTACCCATGGGCCGTTAACTTCAAATCGCTGGGTAAAGATGGATTTCTTGATATGCTCCTGTTTATGATCCTTGTTCTGGCAGGTTTTATCTATATCATTTTGAAGGGCGCTTTAAAATGGGATAAACGTTAATACTTACTGTTAACATCGTAATTCATGTCAGAAAAACAAAACCCAATAAGTAAGCCAACGGTAGCTGAAACACCCGATGGAGTTTCCGGGCAAGGATTTTTCGCCACATCGATAGAAAAAGCCGTAGGTCTGGCCCGCAAAAACTCATTATGGCCATTGCCCTTTGCCACATCCTGTTGCGGAATTGAGTTTATGGCTACCATGGGAGCCCATTACGACCTGGCACGATTTGGTTCTGAGCGGTTAAGCTTTTCACCACGCCAGAGCGACCTTCTTATGGTGATGGGAACTGTCGCGAAAAAAATGGGACCGATTCTACGCGAAGTTTATATTCAGATGGCAGAACCAAAATGGGTAATGGCTGTTGGTGCGTGCGCTGCCAGCGGTGGTATCTTCGATACTTATAGTGTTTTACAAGGAATTGACCGCATCATCCCCGTGGATGTATATGTACCTGGCTGCCCTCCGCGTCCTGAGCAAATTATTGACGGCATCATCAAAATTCAGGAATTGGTTGAAAATGAATCGCTCAGGAGAAGACATTCAAAAGAATATGAAGATTTAATGAAACAATACAATATGGAATAACCCTGAAAAAGGGTTTATTTGATTAAACCATATTATCCCTTGAAATCTTGCGGGAGGAGTACTAACTTTATAAAATACAATTTAGTGTTTCAAATAATTCCAGATAGAAACCAATTAGTTGTTACCAAACTTATTGACCTTTTCGGCAAAGCCATTGAACGTCATGAAGTAATAACCGATATGCTTTGTATTACTGTCAATAAAGAAGTTATTCATGATGTTCTGTTTTTCCTGCATGATGACAAGAAGCTGCAATACAACTTTTTAACTACGCTATGCGGTATGCATTATCCCGATATTGAACAACTTGGGGTCGTATACCATTTGCATAGTTTCGAAAACAACCACAGGATACGGATCAAGACATCCACTGATCTTCAGTACCCCAAATTACCCACGGCAACAACAATCTGGCCTGCGGCTAACTGGATGGAACGTGAAACATATGATTTCTACGGAATACTATTCGATGGACATCCAAATCTGGTGCGTATTTTAAATGTTGATGATATGACCGCATTTCCAATGCGGAAAGACTTTCCTCTCGAAGATCAGACCCGTGAGGACAAAGATGATAGCATGTTTGGAAGGTAAGAGTTTTGGATAAATATAAGAAATGAATTATAAGATATTAGTTAAAAGGTTAAAGTTCAAAGTTATATAATATAATTCGTAAATGGCAAAAGAACTTGATACTGATTATTGGGACAAAGATTTGGTCAGGCAAGAAGAACCAAAGGAATATAACACACTCAATGTTGGCCCAACGCATCCGGCTACCCATGGCGTATTCCAGAATGTAATGCTGATGGATGGGGAATTTATTGTAAATACCGAACAGACAATTGGTTACATACACCGGGCATTTGAGAAAATTGCCGAACGCAGACCTTTTTACCAAATAACCCCACTTACAGACCGATTAAACTATTGTTCAGCCCCGCTAAATAATATGGGCTGGCATATGACTGTTGAAAAGTTGCTCGGCATCGAAATACCCAAACGTGTTGACTACCTCAGGATTGTCATAATGGAACTTGCACGGATTGCCGATCACCTGATTTGTAATAGTGTGATTGGTGTCGACAGCGGCGCGCTGACCGGGTTTACTTACGTGTTTCAGGATCGGGAATTCATTTACGAGATCTATGAAGAAATCTGTGGCTCAAGGCTTACCACCAACATGGGAAGGATTGGCGGTTTTGAACGCAATTTTAGTACAAAAGTGTGGGATAAGATCCGCTATTTTCTGAAGACATATCCGGCTAAATTGAAGGAATTTGAGAACCTGCTGGCCAGAAACCGTATTTTTATGGATCGTACTATTAACGTCGGCGCCTTTTCTGCCGATCGGGCTCTAGCTTATGGATTTACCGGGCCAAATCTTCGGGCATGCGGAGTCGATTATGATGTACGGGTGATGAATCCCTACAGTTCATATGAAGAATTCGACTTCATTGTTCCGGTTGGCCAGAATGGTGATACCTACGATCGGTTCATGGTTAGGCAGGAGGAAATGAGGCAGAGTATGTACATTATTGAACAAGCGTTGGCCAAACTCGATAAGATGACAGATAAAGGCACCTATTATGCAAGTGATCCGAGGTATGTGTTGCCTCCCAAAGAGAAAGTTTACAACAACATGGAGGCGCTGATCTGGCACTTTAAAATTGTAATGGGAGAAACCGATATTCCGGCCGGTGAAGTTTACCATTGTATTGAAGCCGCTAATGGCGAACTGGGCTTTTACCTGGTGAGTGATGGCGGGCGTACCCCTTCGAGGCTGCATTTCCGTCGTCCATGTTTTATTTATTACCAGGCTTATCCCGAAATGGTAAAAGGAAACATGTTATCGGATGCTATTCTCACAATGAGTTCAATGAATGTAATTGCAGGTGAATTAGACGCGTAGAAGACGCACGGCGTACGTTTGACTTTGTATATGTCTAATGAAAGATTGAAAAATGAAAGAATGAAAAACTAATGGAGGATAAGAACAAAATAACTGAATTTAATTCCGAAACGCTCGATCTTGTGAACCGGATTATCAAACGATATCCCCAAGGTAAACAAAAATCAGCCTTGCTTCCGGTATTACATATCGCACAATCGGAAAACAACGGCTGGCTATGTTCCGAAACCATGGATTACGTGGCTTCGTTGCTCGGCATTCAACCTATCGAAGTTTACGAAGTTGCTACATTTTACTCAATGTTTAATTTGCAACCTGTTGGTAATTGCGTGATAGAAGTTTGTCAGACCGGGCCTTGCTTGTTAAATGGTGCAGATGAGTTACTTGCACATTTTGAAAAACGGCTTGGAATAAAATCCGGTGAAACTACATCAGATGGCAAGTTCAGCTTAAAAACAGTTGAATGCCTTGCCGCATGTGGAAATGCACCTGTGATACAGGTTGGAACTGAATACCACGAAAATCTTACTATTCAAAAAGCTGATGAACTGCTTGATAGGTGGCAGGCTGAGAATAAAATATCGCATACAAATCCATACGTTTAAAAATGGCAAAAAAGATACTACTAAATAATATTGAAGTACCAGGACTTGCCAATTTTGAGGTATACAGGCAGTTGGGAGGATATTCGGCGGTTGAAAAAGCATTGAAGAGCCTATCTCCCGACGAAGTAACTGAAGAGGTGAAAAAATCGGGTCTGCGTGGACGCGGAGGAGCAGGCTTTCCCACGGGTATGAAATGGGGATTCATTGATAAAAAAAGTGGTAATCCACGATATTTTGTCTGCAATTTCGATGAGAGCGAACCAGGAACCTTTAAAGACAGGCATATCGGGCAATTGAATCCTCATCAGCTTATCGAAGGGATGATACTCGGTTCATATGCCCTGGGTGCACGCAAATCCTACATTTACATACGTGGTGAGTTATTTTACGTGCTGAGTATCATCGAAAAAGCTATAGACGAAGCTTATCGCAACGGTTTACTTGGTGAAAATATACTTGGAAGTGGCTATTCCCTTGACCTTTATTGCCATCCTGGCGGTGGTGCCTATATCTGCGGTGAAGAAACGGCACTGCTCGAATCGCTTGAGGGTAAACGTGGTAATCCGCGCATCAAACCGCCTTTTCCTGCTGTTGTCGGGTTATACGGTTGTCCTACAGTTGTTAATAATGTTGAAACCATAGCTGCCCTTCCCTGGATTCTGAACAATGGTGGTGCTGCCTATTCAGCCATCGGAGTAGAAAATAGCAAAGGCACAAAACTCATTTCGGCCTGTGGGCATATCAATAAACCAGGTGTATATGAAATTGAACTTGGATTGCCGGTTGAAGAGTTTATCTTCAGTGATGAATATTGTGGCGGAATCAGGAATGGTAACAAACTGAAAGCTGTTGTTGCAGGCGGGTCATCCGTTCCAATACTTACGGCCAGCCTGATTCTTAAAACCGCAAAAGGTGAACCAAGACTGATGAGCTATGAATCATTGGCTGATGGTGGTTTCGAAACAGGTACCATGCTGGGTTCGGGTGGATTTATTGTGATGGATGATACAACCTGTATGGTTAAAAACCTTTTGACGTTTGCAAGATTTTACCACCATGAATCGTGCGGTCAATGTAGCCCCTGCCGCGAAGGAACCGGCTGGATGGAAAAGATTCTGACCCGGATTGAAAATGGCAACGGAACAATGAAAGACATTGACTTGTTAGTTGATATTGCCAAACATATTGAAGGAAATACGATCTGTCCACTAGGCGATGCTGCTGCATGGCCGGTTGCCAGTGCGATCCGTCATTTCCGCGAAGAATTTGAAGAACACGTAAAACTGCAAAGATGTCCCTTATCAAGGTAACAATCGATAATATTGAGGTTGATGTAGAACCCGGTACAACCATACTAAATGCCGCCCGACAAATTGGTGGCAGCGTTGTTCCTCCTGCTATGTGCTATTATTCGAAACTGGAAGGTAGCGGCGGGTATTGCAGGACCTGCCTGTAGCTCAAGGCTCTGCCAAAGATCCTCGTCCGATGCCAAAACTTGTGGCGTCGTGTTGTACAATTGTTCAGGATGGAATGGTTGTGCAAAATATTACTTCGCCTGAAGTAATGGAAAACCGACGCGCAATTACCGAATTTTTATTGATTAATCACCCGCTTGATTGCCCTGTTTGCGACCAGGCCGGTGAATGCCACCTCCAGGATCTCTCATACGCGCACGGGCTTGAAGAGACACGCACAGTTGAAGAACGCAGAACCTTTGAACCGATTGATATTGGCGACCTCATCAAACTCAACATGAACCGGTGCATACTTTGTTACCGCTGTGTAATGGTTGCCGATCAGATCACCGATAAACGTGTGCATGGTGTTTTGGGACGGGGTGACCATTCTGAAATTGGCACCTATATTCTGAAAGCCGTTAACAACGATTTTTCAGGTAATATGATAGATGTCTGTCCTGTAGGAGCCCTGACAGACAAAACTTTCCGGTTCAAAAGCCGTGTTTGGTTTGCAAACCCTTTTGATGCACATCGCGAATGCCCAAAATGCAGCGGCAAAACGGTATTGTGGATGAAAGGTGAAGAGATTCTTCGTGTTACAGGAAGAAAAGATAAATATGGCGAACTGGAAGAGTTTATTTGTAACGATTGTCGTTTTCATCACAAAGAACTTAAAGACTGGGTTATCGAAGGTCCGAGAAAGATTGAACGGCATTCAGTCATCTCACAAAACCATTACGAAAAGTAACAATTTGACATGGATTGGACAATATTAATTTATAAGACCATTTTTCTGTTCATTATTTTATTTGTCACTCTTTTAGTGGCAATGTATTCAACCTATGGTGAACGAAAAGTAGCTGCTTTTATGCAGGATCGGCGGGGGCCCAACCGGGCAGGTCCTTTCGGGTTATTTCAGCCATTGGCCGATGGTGTTAAAATGTTTATGAAGGAAGAAATAATTCCGCTTACTGCAAACAAAAAACTATTCATTCTTGGCCCGTCCATCGCTATGACCACTGCCTTGCTTACAGGTGTAGTGATTCCGTGGGGAGCTACGCTCAAAATCGGCGGGCGCGAATTCTCCATGCAGATTGCTGATCTGAATATCGGTATCCTTTACGTTTTTGCGATGGTTTCTATCGGAGTTTACGGCATTATGATCGGAGGTTGGGCATCGAATAATAAATATGCGCTGTATGGTGCAATCCGGGCGGCTTCACAAATGATTAGCTACGAATTAGCTATGGGAATGTCGATCGTTGCCCTAATTCTTACAACCGGATCATTAAGTCTTCACGAAATTGTAGAACAACAGCAAGGTATGCATTGGAATATTTTCTATCAGCCACTCGGTTTCCTGATATTTTTAACATGTGCTTTTGCTGAAACAAACAGGGCACCGTTCGATCTTCCTGAATGTGAAACGGAACTTATTGGCGGATATCACACCGAATACAGTTCGATGAAACTTGGCTTTTACCTGTTTGCTGAATACATCAACATGTTCGTTTCATCGGCAGTAATTGCAACCTTGTATTTCGGCGGATACAATATGCCTTTTATTGATCAGTTAGGGCTATCTCCCAATACCGTGACTTTACTTGGAACAGCATTTTTTTTCCTGAAGATTTTCGGTATGATCTTCCTTTTCATGTGGATACGATGGACTTTACCCCGGTTTCGCTACGACCAGTTAATGAACCTTGGATGGAAAGGATTAATTCCACTGGCTATCTTTAATATTTTTGTAACAGGTGTTTATTATTTCTTCACAGAACTTACTTAATCCGGAATAGTAATGAAATTATTAACGACCAGATCGAAAGTGGTTTCGGACAAAAAGATGACCTTTCTTGAAAGGATCTATATTCCTGCAATTCTCAAAGGAATGTACATTACAATCCGTCACTTCTTTGGAAAGAAGGCTACGATAAGTTATCCGGAACAAAAACGCGAATTCAGCCAGGTGTATCGCGGACAGCACGTTCTAAAACGCGATGACCAGGGACGTGAGCGCTGCACCGCCTGCGGGTTATGCGCGGTTGCATGCCCGGCTGAGGCCATCACGATGATCGCTGCCGAACGGAAGCCCGGCGAAGAGCATTTGTACCGCGAAGAGAAATATGCTGCTGTTTATGAAATCAATATGCTGCGTTGCATTTTCTGTGGCGATTGCGAGGAAGCCTGCCCTAAAGATGCTATCTTCCTGACTGACCGCATTGTTGCCTCTGACTATAAACGCAAACCCTTTATTTACGGGAAAGACATTTTAGTCGAACCTGTTGATCCGGATAAGCGGATTGATATTTCGGCAAGGCAAACTGAAAGTGTGCTTAAGTTCAAGCAGGATAAGCGTTTTGCTCATAACAAATAAACTTTTTAATCGAAAATAAAAATGATCTTCTTATTTTACATGCTTTCTGCAATAATGATCATAAGTGCACTGTTAGTAGTATTCTCAAAGAATCCGGTTAACAGTGTTATTTATCTGATTGTTTGTTTTTTAGCGATGGCAGGTCACTACATACTTTTGAATGCACAGTTCCTTGCAGTTGTACACATCATTGTTTACACCGGCGCCATAATGGTATTGTTTCTGTTTGTGATTATGCTCCTTAATCTGAATAAAGCAATCATACCTCAGAAATCGAGAGTGACACGAATTTCAGCTGTAATTACCGGAGGGATATTTTTCCTGGTTTTGCTGGCTGCTACGCGCCAGACATTTGAAATTCATGCACGTTATCCATTCAGAGGTGATATCGGACTGGTATCCGAAGTAGGAAATACTTTGTTCCACGAGTTTCTGTTACCTTTTGAAATGTCATCGGTATTGTTTATTTCGGCAATGGTGGGAGCAATAATGTTTGGAAAAAAAGACGCATAACTATGAAAGAAATATCATCCGCCATACAACTTATCCCACTGGAACATTACATCTTTTTGAGTGTAGCGCTTTTCTGCATTGGTCTGATGGGTGTATTATTCAGACGAAATACAATCATTATGCTCATGTGTATTGAGTTGATGTTTAATTCGGTAACGCTGTTGTGTACTGCGTTTTCTGCCTATCACTCAGATCCTGCAGGACAGGTTTTTGTTTTTTTTATAATGATTGTTGCTGCTGCTGAAGTTGCCGTTGGTTTATCAATGGTTGTAATGATGAAACGCAATATCGATTCCGTAGATATTAACCTTTTGAATCGTTTGAAATGGTAGGACTTATTCCCATTATTAATATCGTTTGGCTTATTCCTGCCTTTCCCTTGTTGGGTTTTCTGATAACAGGGTCGGCATACAAACGTTTAAAACACAGGCAGGCCGGTATTATTGCGAGTGCAATGGTTTTCTTTTCATTTATTGCATCGGTAGTTTTGTATTTTGTCCTCCGATCCTCAGGTCAGGAATCAGCTACGGTCACTCTTTTCGACTGGATTGCAATCTATAATATGAATATCCCTTTCGCTTTTTTAATTGATCATTTGTCGCTTACGATGATGCTGATTATAACTGGCGTTGGGTTCCTCATTCATCTGTATTCAATCGGATACATGAGCGGTGATGAACGCGTAAATTCCTTTTTTGCCCAAATGAATTTATTTACTTTCAGTATGTTGCTGCTGGTTATGGGGGCAAATTATCTCGTGCTGTTCATTGGATGGGAAGGAGTTGGACTCTGTTCTTATTTGCTTATTGGTTTTTGGTTTAAGAATCCTATGAATAATTATGCTGCCCGAAAAGCGTTCGTGATGAACCGTATCGGTGATTTGGGGTTCATATTAGGGATCATCCTTCTATTCTTCACTTTTAAGTCAGTAAGTTTTTCCGAAGTTTTCTCGCAGGCTTCGGCTTTTCAGTCAGGAGCGCCTGTAATTACAATGATAACTTTACTTCTTTTGGTTGGAGCAGTAGGGAAGAGTGCACAAATCCCCTTGTTTACCTGGTTACCCGATGCCATGGCCGGTCCGACACCTGTTTCAGCGCTTATTCATGCCGCTACAATGGTAACAGCCGGTGTTTATATGATTGCCCGTTCAAGCATACTTTATAACCTTGCTCCAATTACGCTAAATGTGATTATTATCCTTGGATTAGCAACCGCAATATTGGCAGCAGTCATCGCGTTGAGGCAGAACGACATTAAGAAAGTGCTTGCTTATTCTACGGTTTCGCAGTTGGGATATATGTTTCTTGCGCTTGGACTTGGTGCATACTCCACTGCTATATTTCATCTTACTACTCATGCTTTTTTCAAAGCATTATTATTTCTTGGAGCGGGTAGCGTTATCCATGCAATGGGTGGAGAACAGGATATCCGAAAGATGGGTGGTTTGAGTAAAACGATGCCTGTCACTTATGTCACATTTTTTGCCGGTACTCTAGCAATAAGCGGAATCCCGCCATTCTCGGGTTTCTTCAGTAAAGATCTGATACTTAGCAAAGCGTTTGAGCATAGTGTATTATTGTATATTGTGGCACTTGTTGGTGCATTGTTAACCTGCTTTTATATGTTCCGGTTATTGTACCTGGTCTTCTTTGGCGAACAGCGTCTTCCCGGGCATCCGCATGAATCTCCGCGGGTTATGACCATACCGCTCGTAATATTAAGTATTCTCGCTGCCTTTGGCGGTGTATTGAATATACCTTCATTCCTTGGGGGTAACTCAAACTTTAGCAACTTCCTTCAAAGTTCTGTCATTTCAAAAGCACCTGAAGAAATCAGCCATTCAACCGAAATCGGATTAATCCTGACTTCATTAGTCCTGTTAAGCCTGGTTATTTTATTGGCTTACCGGACTTATGTGAGAAAAGCACTTGTTCCGGCAGAAGAAGGGAAATCAATATTCTTTTTTAACCGGTTGATTGAAAGAAAGTTTTATATCGACGAAATCTATACGGAAGTTTTTGAAAAGCCCTTCGGCTTTCTTTCCGATTTTCTTTTCAGTAAAGTTGAAAATACTGTTCTTGATCCCGCTGTTGACGGAATCGGTTCAGCTACTTCCGGATTTGGAACCCTTGTGCGAAGAATACAACGGGGAAATATAAGTTTTTACCTGTTTGCGATGGTAGCCGGAATTCTTTTATTTATCATTTTCATCCTAATCGTCTGAACCTATGATACTGCTGATTATTCTAATAATTCCTTTTATTACAGGCTTATCGCTTTTGCTGATCCGAAATTCGGCAATCCTAAAACTGGTTGCATTGATATCGGCTGTTGCTAATCTGCTTGTCACTTTATCTTTGATATTCTCAGCTTCTGTCAGCAGTTATTCAGTCGACTGGATAAGCTTTCTGGGTACAAAATTCACGTTGGGATACGACGGTATCAGCCTAATCATGCTATTCCTTACCAATCTGCTTTTCCCCTTTATTGTTCTTGCCGGATTTAAACGCGATCAGAATCAGACACCTATACTTTATGCCTTGATTTTGTTTACTCAATCGGCTCTCATCGGGGTTTTTCTTGCACAAAACGCCTTTCTATTTTATGTATTCTGGGAACTGGCATTAATTCCGGTTTATTTTATATTGTTACTCTGGGGAGGAGAAGGCCGCAGAAACATCACCCTCAAATTCTTTATTTACACTTTGACAGGCAGTTTATTCCTGTTGTTTGGAATCATTTATCTATACCAATTGACCCCCGGTTCGCATACAACCGATTTTTCTGCTTTCTATCAGCTTAATATTCCCTCAACTACTCAAGTCTGGCTATTCTGGATTCTCTTCATTGCATTCGCTATCAAGATGCCGGTATTCCCCTTTCATACCTGGCAACCTTCAACTTATACAATGGCCCCGACGCAGGGAATGATGATTCTCGCCGGTGTTATGACAAAAATGGGAATTTATGGTGCTCTTCGGTTTCTTTTTCCCATTGTTCCAAAGGGTGTTCTTTACTGGCAAAATACAGTGATCATCATGTGTTTAATTGGCGTGATTTATGCCTCTGTTATCGCATTCCGACAGACAAACCTGAAAAAACTGATCGCTTTTTCGTCAATGGCTCATATTTCACTGATGGCTGCTGCAATGTTTGTGATGAATTATTATGCTTTACAAGGACTACTTTTCCAGGTGATTAGTCATGGTGTCACAATTATAGCACTTTTCTATATCGTAAATCTGATTGGAGAGCGAACCGGAACCCTTGATTTATCACAAATGGGAGGCATAAAACTACGCGCTCCCAATTTGGCAATTCTATTATTGCTTGTAATACTCGGGTCAATTGCCCTTCCATTAACCGCCGGTTTTATCTGTGAATTTTTGATGATTACGGGACTTTTTCAACAATCTGTCTGGTTTGCTGTTTTTGGCGGATTGACCATGATTCTTGGCGCTGTCTATATGTTGTATGCTTACCAGCGTGTGATGCTTGGCGACTTAAGAGCAGGTTTTGAAAGAATACCTGATATCCGCAGCCTTGACTATATATTTCTGATTCCATTGATTATTATTATATTGGGTTTAGGAATTTTTCCGCAACCCTTATTCAACATGGCAGATGAATCAGTTTATGCCATGCAAAACTTTTTGAAACCTGTAGCTGATTCGATATTGGCAATAATTCGTTGAGTTATTTTTTTATGGAAACATCTTGATCACAGAAAGCAAATGAGCGCACTAATTATTACGACAGTTCTTGGAATAATACTCCTCTACCTTGGATTGACAAAGAACAAGGCGATATTGGCACCTGCCGCAATTACAGGGCTGCTGATCACTTTGTTTCTTTCACTAAAAACCTGGGGGCATGGTTCGAAGTATTTCCATGACATGATTATAATTGATAATTTTTCGGTTGCTTTCAATGTATCAATGATCATCATCACGATCCTGATTTTCCTGTTCGGGATAAATTATTACAAACGCATGGAGTTGCATGTTGCTGAGCAATATTCCCTGATGATATTTGCATTGGCAGGTGCCTTTCTGATGACTTCATTCTCGAACCTTATCATGCTTTTTCTTGGGATTGAAATTTTATCTATTCCTTTATACATATTGGCAGGAGGGAAGAAAACCTCCTACCGGTCGAACGAAGCATCGTTTAAATATTTTATGCTCGGATCGTTTGCCACGGCTTTCTTTCTGTTTGGTATTGCCCTGGTATATGGTGCTTCAGCCACCTTTTATCTTCCTGAGATCAAGACCTATATTGCCCAGTTCAATGGAAACCTCCCGCCCATGCTGATGGTAGGTCTTCTCTTTATTTTAATTGGTGTTGCTTTCAAGGTGTCGGTTGCTCCGTTCCATTTTTGGAGTCCTGATGTCTACGAAGGTGCACCTACACTGGTAACCGCCTTTATGGCTACCGTTGTAAAAACAGCTGGTTTTGCCGCATTTTACCGCTTGTTGAGTATGGGTTTGCTGCCGTTGCCGGCACCACTCAAAAAGGCGCTCTGGGTGATGACGGGACTTACTTTACTGATCGGCAATCTTGGCGCATTACGACAAACTAACTTTAAACGCCTGCTTGCTTATTCAGCCATTGCTCACAGCGGCTTTATTATGCTGGCTGTGCTATCACAGCATGATTTGTCGGCCTCGGTTTTACTGTATTACACGTTTGTTTATTCGCTCGCCACAGTTCCTTTGTTTATTATTTTTATTTTGGTGAAACGTGCCTCAAGTGGACTGGAAACACTACATATTTTCCAGGGGCTATACAAAAAGAAACCATGGATTGCTGTCTTTACTACGATCCTGCTCATGTCACTCGCAGGAATTCCACTCACGGCCGGATTCATCGCAAAATACCAGGTATTTGTTCTGTCCATCAGTCAGGGATACCTTGCAATTTCTATTTTCGCCATCCTCATGGCTTTAATCGGAATCTACTATTATTTCTTTGTTGTTCGTGAAGTTTTTACCGAAACCGCAGAATCGAACCCTATCATTGTCAGTAAACTTAATGCGGCTTTGATAATTGTTTGTGGTGTAGCGGTTGTCGCTTTAGGGATATTTGTTTGGAATGTACCGATTTAAATTCTCAATGCGATGTCCGTCAGCTGATACCTTGCCACTTCGTGGCGGGTTTGAACTTCTCTTCATAAAGTGGGCTAAAGTCCCGGTATATTCTGGCTCAATAGCAACGCATTGAGATTAAAAAGGTTAGAAAATATGCAGCATCCTGATCAGCGATAGTGAAGTATTATGGTGTCAGTTATGTTGTGTTTATTTTGACAAACCATTGATAGTGTATCCCATACGTTAAGAATGCGAAGTATTTTCGGGGAAAAACGATTTTTTTTCACTAAATAAATGTATTTCAACTGTTTTTTTATAAAAAAATGCTATATCTTTATAATAGTACTTCCGGCTCTTCCAAACATTGGTTTTATAAATACAAATTTGTTTAATAACTTAAAACCCTATGAACATGTATATTTATTTATCCACAACCCCCGAAGCTTTGATTGCTTCCATGCTTCCACCTAAAGATTTTGGAACATACTTCTCAACAGGAACAAAGAAAATGAATAAAGGTCAGGCGATATTCTTTGAGGTTGACCTTGCTCAGATTGAAAATCTGATCGACATGGATAGCCTGAATCGACGATGTGTTGCAAAACCTGACGGCAGCCCCAAAAGCTCAGTGTATCTTTCAGTTTACAAGGTACTGGAGATGATACCATTATCGG
This sequence comes from Bacteroidia bacterium, assembly GCA_026391655.1. Classification (GTDB taxonomy): domain Bacteria; phylum Bacteroidota; class Bacteroidia; order Bacteroidales; family Prolixibacteraceae; genus JAAFHB01. The sequence continues at coordinate 14,764 of JAPLDR010000118.1, forward strand.
CACTTAAGAGTTTATATCTAACAACAGATAATGGTCATACACTTGAGTTGAAAAAAACACCTTACGATGCGTTAAGTGAAATCAAAAGTAAAATGCATCTTTATCAGGAGTTGTGTCCTGTAACCCCTTTAATTGCAAGCGATTTATTGCCTTCGGCATTTCTGAAGCGGCTTACTGACGGATCGATTTCAATTGTTCTTCCAAAACTATTCTTTGTGGAACTGAAACTTGGAGACCTGGCGACCAATCCACTGAAAGGATCAGTTGATTATTTGCCATTTGCAAATGTCGGACATCTTCGGGACTGTCTTGAAATTTTATGCGGTGAATATGAGAAACGAATGAAAACCGTTAATCGGATTTTTTCCGGCTCACTTCTGTACAGGACTATTGAAAGCGGATTCTACATTGGTACGAAAGATGAAATTACTATTCATTTCATGAACAGTCATCCGGTCTCTTGTTTGAAAAAACATATGAAATGAGCATGATTACAGAATCACCAATCGAGATGATAATAAACTTCATGCGAATCGAAGATCAACGAAATGAAATGGAGTTAATTCCATGTGGCCTTTAAAAACAAATTATATACACATGAAAGTGCTTTGCTGGCTTACGTTACCTTTGTTTTGACAGTGGTTGCTGACGCAATCACCTCCGCAATTATACACTCAACATTTTCAAAGCAAATATATAATAGTGAAGCTTTTAATTGAAGTTATTGTTTCACCTACGCGAATATAAAAGGAACTAACTCCAATGCTCAAAATATTTTGAACTCTTGCCGGATATTGTATCATCGTAAATACTATTTTTGCATTTGAACAAATTAATGTTGAAATAATGATTTTACTGGCAATTTCAGGAGGGCATATTATCATAGTGGTAGTGGCTCTATTACTGCTTTTTGGCGGCAAAAAGATCCCGGAACTGATGGGTGGTCTTGGAAAAGGGATGAAAGACTTTAAAAAAGCCATAAAAGAGGATGACGATACACCGGTGGAGTCTTCTAATAAAGTGACACCAGAAGCAGTTAATAAAAAAGAACCGTTAAAAGAATAGCTAAATCTGCCCTTCTAACAAAAGGAGTCCATCTTAAAGTAAAATTGAGATGGACTCCTTTTTTTGCAACACGTTTTCAGAAATGAGCCTTGAAACTTTCAATGGATATTAGTGAAGCTTTCACTCGGAGTGAAGGCTTCACTAATAGCGTTAAAGTTTATTTTTTAAACACTCTCAAAGGTTAACAGTCGTTTTTATTCCGGAAAAAATAAATACCTTTGCGTCCTGAGTTTTTTGAGTGTTAAATATAATTCAATATAGATAATTAAACCGTTTATCCAATGCAGAATAAAGGACTGATTCGGCTTTTAGCCATCGCGTTAGCCTTAGTATGTTTTTACCAGCTTTATTTCACTTTTATAACCTATAAGGTTGAAAAAGATGCGAAAGCTTATGGTATTACCCAGGCAAAACTGAAAAATTTAGGTGCTACACCTTTGCAGTTAGAGGCTATTGCTCAGAAGAAGGAAGCACTTTACCTTGACTCGATTACGAGCCAACCTGTTTACAATTTCTTAGGTTTGCGTAAATACACTTATCGCGAAGTCGGCGAATATGCCATTCCTTTGGGCCTTGACCTTAAAGGAGGTATGAACGTTACGCTGGAGATTGCAGTTGTTGATCTCGTAAAGGTAATGTCAGGCAACAGTACCGATTCCACTTTTAACAAGGCAATTGCGCTTGCTCTCAAAAACCAGAGGAGTAGTCAGGAAGATTTTGTTACCCTGTTTGGCAAAGCGTTCGAAACGGTTGATCCCAATGCAAAACTCGCAGCCATTTTCAATACGCTCGATTTAAGAGATAAGATAAACTTTAACTCAACTAATTCCGATGTACTTAAAGTTATCCGCAATCAAACCAATAGTGCAATTGATAACTCCTTCCAGATACTTCGTACACGTATTGACCGTTTTGGTGTGGCACAGCCAAATATTCAGCAGCTTCAGACCAAAGGTCGTATCCTTATTGAACTCCCCGGAGTTAAAGATGTTAAACGTGTAAGGAAACTTTTGCAGGGAACTGCGAATCTCGAGTTTTGGGAAACACACGAAAACAGTGAAGTTTATCCTTTTTTGCTCGAAGCAAATAAACGTCTTCGTGAGATTAAAGAACTGACTAAATCGGGTATAGGTATTAAAGATTCTACTAAGCTTGTCAGTGCTAAGGATTCTTTAAAAGCCAAAGCAACCGATTTGTTAAGTGAAATTAAAAAGCAGGGTAAAGACTCCCTGGCTGCAGGTTCGGCCGAAGAGATTGCAAAAAACTTCCCGCTTTTTTCTGTTTTATCTCCAAGTACATCACGTGACGGGCAGCTTTTCCGTGGTCCTGTTATCGGGTATTCTCATAGTAAAGATACAGCGGCAGTAAGTGAATATCTGAAAATGCCTCAGATTAAGTCGATTTTTCCGAGGACAATGTTATTCAGATGGACAGCACAACCAACTGTAAAAGAGGGTAATTTCTATCAATTGATCGCTTTAAAGGTAACCAACCGCGATGGTAAAGCTCCCCTTAGTGGAGATGTTGTAGTGGATGCCCGCCAGGACTTTGGCCAGAATAGGGCGACAAGTGTGGTGGATATGAATATGAACAACGAGGGCGCTAAAATATGGCAACGCATGACCCGCGAAAATGTGGGTAGAAGTGTGGCCGTTGTTCTCGATAACTATGTGCAGTCTTTCCCAACAGTTCAGGGTGAAATTCCAAACGGACGCACTGAGATATCAGGTCAATTCACGGTTGAAGAGGCAAAGGACCTTGCGAATATGTTGAAATCGGGTGCTATGCCTGCTTCGGCACATATTGCTCAGGAAGAGATCGTAGGACCAACGCTTGGTCAGGAGTCGATTCAAAGTGGTATGTACTCATTCATTGTTGCATTTATCCTGGTTCTTCTTTATATGTTGTTTTTCTATAGTAAAGGTGCAGGTCTTGCTGCTAATGTAGCGTTAATTGTCAACCTTTTCTTTTTGATCGGGATTCTGGCTTGTCTGGGTGCCGTTCTTACACTCCCGGGTATCGCCGGTATCGTGCTTACCATGGGTATGGCAGTTGATGCCAACGTATTGATTTATGAACGTATAGAAGAGGAAGTCCGGGCAGGAAAAGGTGTGCGGCTTGCGGTTAAGGATGGTTTCAATAATGCTTACTCTGCTATTATCGACGGCCAGGTAACAACGTTACTTACAGGTATCGTGCTTTATATGTTTGGTTCGGGACCAATCAAGGGTTTTGCTACCACATTGATTATTGGTATTATCACATCGCTTTTCACTTCAATTTTTATCACGCGTTTAATCTTCGAACGTTGGCTTGATAAGAATAAGAAAATCACTTTTGTTACCGATTGGTCGAAAGAATGGTTGCGCCATACAGCAGTTCCATTTATTCAGAGTCGTAAAATCTTCTATATTTTCTCCGGCACGCTGATATTTATTTCGATCATGTCGTTGACATTTAAAGGTTTGAATTATTCAATCGACTTTAAGGGCGGACGTACCTATGTTGTACGGTTTGATAAGGATGTTCAGGTCGAGTCAATTGCTAACGCATTAGCTCCTTCATTTGGTACCGCTCCTGAAGTGAAAACTTATGGAGGGAATAATCAGGTTCGGATTACCACCGATTTCAAGATTGCAGAAGAAGGTGAGGCTATTGACACTGAAATCGAGGGATTACTCTACAAAGGATTAAAACCTTACCTGGGTGACAATGTGACAGAAGATAAATTTCAGACCGACCACCAGTTAAGTTCGCAAAAGGTAGGACCTACCATCTCTTATGATATTAAAAGAGGTGCGATTTTAGCAGTAATTTTCGCCTTATTGATCATCTTCATTTATATTGCTCTTCGATTCCGAAACTGGGCTATGGGTCTTGGAGGTCTGGTATCGCTCGCCCATGATGCTACAATCCTGCTTGGGGCTTATTCTCTGTTGGATGGCTACTTGTCGTTCTCGCTTTCTGTCGACCAGTCGTTTATTGCAGCAATTCTAACAGTATTGGGTTACTCGATCAATGACACGGTAATCGTTTATGACCGTGTTCGTGAGTACCTGCATCTGCACCCGAAGCAAGACTCAATGAAAACGTATAACGATGCGATGAACAGTACACTACGTCGTACTTTCAGCACCTCACTTACTGTATTGATTGTTTTGGTTGCGATCTTTTTGTTTGGAGGAACCTCCATTAAAGGATTTATCTTCGCTATGTTATTTGGTATCTTTATCGGTACTTATTCCTCTGTTTTTGTTGCAACTCCGATTGCATTCGACTCCTTGCCCAAGAACAAAAGAATTGTTGCTGAAAAGAAATAACCTCAAATAGGAAACAAAAAAACCGGCGCTGATAATGTGCCGGGTTTTTTGTTTCCATCTACCAATAAAAAGGTGCCACGAAATATGAGACACCTTCTTTTTGAAGTGGTTTATTTTAGTTCCAATGGTAAAGTCCTTCGATCAACCTTGCTTGTTTTTCTTCGTCTGAAAGATCAAGATATTTTTGACGTTCGGCCTCGTAAGCACGCTGTTTCTGCAATTCCGATTCTTTTAACTTCGTACCATAGATGCGATTAATCTTGTCATTCAGGAATTTATTAGCTACCGACGGGAACAATTCAAGCAACAATTCTTCTTTCTCATCAGATGCCAGTTTCACATCGTCTCCATATTGTGGGAATGATGGATTCGGTTGTTTTTCGTAATTGGCCGTATTAAATGGAATCTCTTCGCGTGTGCCGGCAATCTTTTCTCGAAAGTCGGGATCGACAGGAATTGGTGTTTTTCCGTAAGATCCTTTTACGAGGTTGATAAACTGAACGGAGTTGTTGCTATAATATGGTTTGCCGTTTTTTTCATCAATTACACAGTTGACTGCCTGTGCACCTACTATCTGGCTCGTGGGGGTTACCAAAGGAGGACATCCTGCAGCCAAACGTACGGTCGGGATTATTTCAAGTACGCGGGGCAATAAATCTTCCTGTTTCAATTGTTTCAATTGTGATAACATATTGGTATACATTCCACCAGGTACTTCTGCAAATTTAACTTTCTCATCGGGATCAGGGAAGTTGAAGTATTTTTCAATTTTCAGGCAGGTTTCAACTAAGCGAGCCTCATCATCGGCTTGCGCAAATTCAATAGCGTCATCGAAAAGTTTATCGATATGAGCAGGTAATTTATCTTTCGTGATGTCGAACTCGATTGGGTATATTTTGTAGCTGTCAATATCAGCCATTTCCAAACGAATTTCTTTAAGTATCTTGTTGATACTGACAACAGCATCCAAATTAACTCCGGTTTCGATCCCTAATTTTGTACAGAAAATCTGAATCAATTCAAAAGCAGGAGCTGCCGGACCTCCAGCAAAGTTAAGAATAGCAGTATCTAATATATCCACACCGCTGATGATCGCCGCTAATGCAGAAGATAAACCATAACCTGGTGTGCAGTGTGTGTGGAAATCAACGGGGATTTTAAGGCTCTTCTTGAACGCTTTAATGATCTGACTGACTTTGTGAGGTTGAATCAATCCGGCCATGTCTTTAAGGGTAACCATATCAGCACCCAGGGCTTCGAGTTCTTTGCCCATTTTTATAAAATAATCAACGGTGAAAATCGCTTTGGGAAGTGGTTTGCCGTGTAATGTCGCTAAAAATCGCTCTTTGCGGCTAAATTTAGGATCGACTGTATAACAGACTACACAGTCGGCTAAACCTCCGTTTTCCTTTACGTATTTGATGGTCGATTTAATATTGTTGGTATCATTTAGTGCATCAAAAATGCGCATGATTGAAATGCCCGATTGAACTGCATTCCGGTTAAATCCTTCAATTACTTCTTCAGGATAAGGGTTGTATCCAAAAAGATTCCGGCCACGCGAAAGAGCTGTTAAATGTGAGATATTGCCAATCTCTTTTTTGATTTTTTCAAGCCGCTCCCAGGGATCTTCATTAAGGAAGCGCATGATGGAGTCGGGTACTGCTCCACCCCAAACTTCAAGCGCGTAAAAACCTGCTTCTTTGTAAATTGGCAGAACCCGCTCAATTTGTGATTGTTTCATGCGGGTTGCAAAAAGAGACTGCTGACCATCTCTCAGTGTGACATCTCTTATTAGTAATTTTCGAATCATTAAATTTAATGTTAACTGGTTTTTTTGCAAATTTGGCTATTTTAATTGGTTATTCGACGTATTGGTACAAATGTTCAAAATTATTTAATATTGGTAAAGCATCACGATAAGAAGAGGAATTGAGACATTATTTATGATTAACGAATCGGGAGCCGATATTTAAATTTTTGAATGCTTAGTCAACATTCATTGTTCAAAATCGTATCTTTGTCAAAAAGTAAATCAACATGGGTTATATAGTACTCTTTTTCAGCGGAGGTGAGATAATGGTCATTGTTTTTTTCGTCTTGCTTTTCTTTGGCGCAGATGCCATTCCAGGGCTGGCTCGTACTATCGGAAAAGGGATGCGTGAGTTCAATAAAGCCACTGCTGATCTCAAAAGTGAATTTGAAAATCATACAGCTGATATTAAGCAGGATTTTAACAAGCTGACCGATAAGATTGAAAAGGGGAGTTCCGACGTCAAACGGAAAATTGAGGATGAACTGAAAGATTAATTTATAAGCTTCAACCAATATAGATGCTTAAAGCAGAGTTACTTATTAAATCGTTTGGCGATCTGAATGTATTGAAAGGGATTTCGCTTCAGGTAACGAAGGGCGAGATCGTTTCAATTGTCGGGGCGAGCGGGGCAGGAAAGACCACTTTACTGCAAATTTTGGGGACGCTGGGGAAACCCGATTCCGGCAAAGTCTGGATTAATCAAAAAGATGTTTTTGCATATGGGGAAACAGAACTTTCCCGTTTCCGGAATAAGGAGATTGGTTTTGTATTTCAATTTCACCATTTACTTCCTGAGTTTTCTGCTTTTGAGAATGTTTGCATTCCCGGATACATTGCCCGGCGAAACAGAAAAGAGGTGGAATCACGGGCGAAAGAGTTGTTGCAGATTCTTGAATTGACCGACCGCCTCGATCATCGGCCCTCACAGCTTTCAGGTGGCGAAAAACAAAGGGTTGCTGTCGCCAGGGCATTGATCAATAATCCGGCTATAATCTTAGCTGATGAACCTTCCGGAAATCTTGATTCTCATAATCAGGAAGAGCTCTACCGCCTCTTTTTCGACCTTCGTGAAAAATTCGGACAGACCTTTATAATTGTTACACACGATGAACATTTTGCCGGAATGTCTGACCGGATGATCCATATCCGCGATGGTGTGGTTGAGGTATGATGGATCTAATCTTTGAGTTTCTATTCTTTTTTTCAACTGCCGCAAACGATGATCCCCGAAGAGTTAAAAAATTTCCTCGACGAAAAATACAATCAGTTTAATTGTACAAGTTTTATTGAATCGGATCCAATCTCTATTCCCCGCCGGTTTTCACGAAAGGAAGATATTGAGATTGCGGCCTTTCTTTCGGCTACTATTGCCTGGGGGCAACGCCCGACGATCATTCGGAATGCCAATCAATTAATGCAATTAATGGATGGTGAACCTTATGAATTTTTGACCCAAACTGCCATTGAAGATCCGGAGCGTTTCGATTCATTTGTCCACCGTACTTTCAACGGGATCGATTGCCTTTATTTCATGCGTGCACTTTCATCGATTTACCGCAAATACGGAGGTCTTGAAAAACTGTTTTCCGATGGTTTTGCTATTGATGGTACAGTGAAAACGGCGATCATCCATTTCCGCGAACAGTTTCTCTCGTTCGATCCGCAGCACCGGACCGAGAAGCATATCGCAAATCCGGCAAAAGGATCATCAGCTAAAAGAATCAACATGTTATTGCGCTGGATGGTACGACCATCAGTTTGTGGGGTCGATTTCGGCCTTTGGAATTCGATTCCGGTTTCTGCATTAATGATGCCATTGGATGTACATTCAGGAAGTGTCGCCCGGAAATTGGGATTGCTTCGACGAACTCAAAACGACTGGCAGGCGGTGGAGGAGTTAACTACCACTTTACGTCTCTTTGATCCTTCTGATCCGGTAAAGTACGATTTTGCCCTTTTTGGTTTGGGGGCATTTGAGAAATTCTGATTTCGCTGTGAGCGGGTGACTTTCAGTCCCTGAAGACAGTCACACGCTCACTTTCTACGAGAAATAAATTGATATAAATTTGGAATTGGCCATGGGTCGAAATAACTGGTTCGAATTCAAACAATTCAGGATTGAACAGCACAAATCAGCCATGAAAGTTGGCACTGACGGGGTTTTACTAGGCGCCTGGGCTTCTGTGAATAACGCTCAACGGGTTCTTGATGTCGGAACCGGAACCGGACTTATAGCGCTTATGCTTGCCCAACGTTCAAATGCGATGATTGACGCTGTTGAGATAGATGAATTGGCTTGCAGGGAAGCAAAATTTAATTTTGAACAGTCAGGGTGGAGTGATCGGCTCAGGGTCTTCCACATCGATTTTCAATTGTTTGCCGATTTGTCTTGTGAACCTTACGATCTGATTATTAGTAACCCACCTTTCTTTGTCAACTCTTTGAAAACAACCAATGCGGCTCTGGCAGTGGCACGTCACAACGACATGCTCTCTTTTAATCAGTTGGTTTTCGGTACACGAAAACTGCTAAGCAGTTCCGGCCGGCTTTGTATCATAATCCCTTTCTCGAGTTGTGTCGAGTTCAGGGAAAGTGCGCGTCTTGCCGGTTTTTACCTTCGAAATCAAACTAGTGTTATCCCAAAATCAGGGAAAGCTCCAAAAAGGGTATTATTGGAATTTTCCATTCAGCCAGGTTATCCTTCTGCAAATGTATTGGAAGTATTGGATGAAAACGGATTTTACACGGAGAACTATAAATCACTTACTTCACCATTTTATCCCGCGTTCTAAAACATTTGTGTTTGATTCTTGTTAATGTATTGATAACAACGTTAATAAAATTCAATGACTCTTTTTGAAAATATTAACTTATGGGCAGTTTTACTTGCTGCTGTTACGAAAGTGATCATCGGAAGTTTTTGGTATTCTCCGCTTGTTCAAGGTAAGCGTTGGATGCGCGAGAGTGGTTTAACCGAAGAGGATTTTAAAAAAGGGCACCCCATATGGCTCATGGCCATCCTTTCGCTCTCTTTTGCTTTTGTAGCTGCTTTGGCAATGGCTTTTTTTATCACTCCCGAATCGGATATGGTATCGGGTGCCGGATTTGGGGCAATTGTCTCAATTGCTTGGATTTCAGCTTCCAAAGCAAATACCACCATCGCTACGATATTTGCAGTTACACGGCTATGGGTGCTATTTTGGGCGCATGGCATTGATTACTAAAGGTTAAAATTGAAAGTTGAAAGATTAAAGTATTTTTGCAGAATTTTGATCTTAGTTCTTTAACCTTTATCCTTTAACCTTTAAAATATTACTTTTGAGTCGAAAACTCAAAAGAAACCCCGATGAAGAAGTTGGTACTGTTGGCTATTCTTTCAATGATCTTGTTTCCAAAGGTGTATGCTACCCAACTCTCGCCCGAAGCTCAGATTTCGTTGCTGACCTGTGCCCCGGGAGATGAAATTTACTCCTATTTCGGCCATAGCGCTATTCGAATTAATGATCGGCAAGCCGGAATTGACTATGTTTTCAATTATGGTGTGTTTAGTTTTGAATCTCCTAATTTTATATGGCGGTTCGTGAAAGGCCAGACCGATTATATGCTGTATGGGTATCTAATGGCTTCCTTTATGGAAGAGTATCAAAAGGATCAACGAAGTGTTTATGAGCAGGTTTTGAATATCTCACAATCAGAAAAACAGTTGCTTTTTGATGCGCTGATCGAAAATGCAAAGAAAGAAAATCGTGTTTATCGTTATCGCCATTTTTCTGATAATTGTGCCACACGCGTTCGCGACCAGTTTGAAAAATGTGTCAATCACCAACTTCAATATGATACTTTAAAGGATTCTAAACTGTCGTATCGCGATTTGGTAGATCAGTATGTGCCCGGAAATAGCTGGAACGGTTTCGGGATTAAACTGGCACTGGGTATTCCCGCAGATAAAACCACCACTTATTCCCAAAAAATGTTTCTTCCCGATTACCTCCTTAGAAGCATGGCTGGTGCTAAGGTGGTGAATGATGGGGCAGGAGTGCTATTTGTATTGCCTCAGACTACACTTTTTGAGGCGAAACCACTCCGGTCGGGCTTTAGTCTGACTTCGCCTGCAGTTGTGGTTAATCTGTTCTTCCTCGTTGTTGCGCTGTTTTCTTTTATCGAATACCGGAGAAAAAAGAGAATGATCTGGCTCGATTTTCTGGTTTTCTTATCGATCGGATTTGCCGGAATTTTATTAAGTTTCCTCTGTTTTATCTCGGTTTCAGAAGCTACTGGATGGAACCTTAACCTGGTTTGGGCATTACCAACCCATATTGTCTTTGCATTTCTCTGGTTGATACCTTCATTGCGACCAAAACTTACCTGGTATTTAAAATTTACAGCCGGAATTGTTTTATTGTTTCTAATAACCATGACGTTCCTGCCGCAAACCTTTCACTGGCTGGTTGTTCCGCTTTGCCTGATTATTTTGCTGCGATCTGCCAGTAGCCTGATGCCGGCAGCCAGCCGCAGACTCATGACTTAATCTGAGAAAAAATCAATTTCAAAATAATTTTTGATTGACCGATTCTCTTATCTTTGTTTGCACGAGTAATTTTTATTTCACCTGCTTTGACACAACAACCGAATAAATACGCCGAAACACCGCTGATGAAGCAGTATTATGCCGTCAAGAACAAATATCCTGATGCGGTTTTGCTGTTCCGAGTCGGCGATTTTTACGAAACATTTGGGGAAGATGCCATCAAAGCATCTGGCATTTTGGGAATTACACTAACCCGTCGTGCCAACGGTTCTGCCAGTTTTGTTGAACTGGCCGGCTTCCCGTATCATGCCCTCGATACTTATCTCCCAAAGTTAGTGAGAGCAGGTCAGCGCGTGGCAATTTGCGAGCAACTCGAAGATCCTAAGCTAACGAAGAATATCGTTAAGCGGGGCATCACTGAGTTAGTCACTCCGGGAGTTTCAATCGACGACAATGTACTCGAACATCGCGAGAACAACTTTCTGGCTTCAGTGCATATCGAAAAAACGTTGGCAGGAGTTGCCTTTCTTGATATTTCAACCGGTGAATTTCTGACTGCTGAAGGATCATTTGAATATGTCGATAAATTACTGAACAGCTTCCAGCCCAAAGAGGTGCTTTTCCAGAAGGGGAAAGAGAAACTCTTTATCGAACTGTTTGGGAGCAAGTTCTATACCTATAAGCTTGATGATTGGGTTTATACGGAAGATGCAGCAAATGACCGGTTGCTGCGCCATTTCGAAACCATCTCGCTCAAAGGATTTGGCGTCCAGGCGCTTCAGCTGGGTATTATCGCTTCGGGTGCCATCCTTCATTACCTTGATTTTACGCAGCATTCACAACTTCAACATATTTCCGGACTTTCACGTATTGAAGAAGATCGGTATGTTTGGCTTGACCGTTTTACTG
>JAPLDR010000081.1 GCA_026391655.1 Bacteroidia bacterium
TAACTACAGCTTCAAATAAAGGGGTAGATCTTATGAATTATGTCGATTCATCGATCCCCGATATTGTTGAAGGTGATTCTGTTAGGTTGGCCCAGGTACTTATTAATTTGGTTAACAATGCTTTGAAATTTACTGATCATGGTGAAGTCTATTTTACGGCTGAGTTGACCGAATCGAGCGAAGTAACTTTTAAAGTATTGTTTAAAGTTAAGGATAACGGAATTGGCATTTCAGAAGAGGCACAGCAAAAAATATTCCATTCGTTTACTCAGGTCGATAGCTCTACAACTCGCAAATATGGCGGAACAGGGCTTGGTCTTGCCATATCCAAGCGATTGGTTGAGATGATGGGTGGTACAATTGGTGTTGAAAGTGTTTTAGGTGAAGGATCATTGTTTTGGTTTACTGCAAAATTTGGAGTTTCTTCTCAAAGGAAGCAGATAAAAGTGACTACCAAATTGTTGATTGATGGTCTGAAGGTTTTGATTGTCGATGATAATCGCACAAACCGCTTTGTGTTTGGGAAGTATCTCGAAATCTGGAATTGCAAGTACGACCAGGCCGAAAATGGAGAAATTGCTTTGAAGATGTTAATCGAAAATGCCGAACGAAATAGTCCTTATGATGTGGCGCTCATCGATTATCAGATGGAGAAAATGGACGGACTCAAACTGGCTGAGCAAATTCAGAAGAATTCAAAGATCTCCTCTACACGTCTTATTCTCCTTTCGTCGGTTACAGATGTGATCCCGCGTAGCGAAGTAGCGAGACGTGGATTTAATTATTTTCTGAACAAACCGGTAAAACTCAAGGAATTGTACGATGTAATAACCGCTGTTACAGGTAATAGTGCAGGAGATAAACTGAAGCAAGCTATTAATTCAGAAGAATTTACGCCGAATTTAAGTGTACTGGTCGCTGAAGATAATCCAACCAATCTTAAAGTTGCGCAGTTGATTCTAAAACCGTTTATCACTGCTTTTGATTCAGCTGAAAATGGGCTGATTGCTTTCGAAAAATTCAAAGCAAATAAATACGACGTGATTTTTATGGATATCCAGATGCCCGTAATGAATGGCTATGAAGCGGTTAAAAGCATCAGGGATTATGAAACAGAAAATAACTTAACTCCTGTGAAAATTGTGGCGATGACTGCAAATGCCATGAAAGAGGATGTTGAACAATGTTTGAGTTCCGGAATGAACGAATACCTGAGCAAGCCTTTCAGACGTGACGATATGTTTAAAATTATAGAAAAGCTGAACCTCCGATAGAGCTTTTAAACTGTTTATTGACAGGTTAAATCCTCTGTACTAAACGATAAATGGCTGATAAGATATTGTATATTAATAACTTATCAGCCATTTTTGTTTTAACAGATATTTATTGCTTTGTCAGGGTAGTACCCTTTTTGAAAATAGCCAGCTCCCCGGAACCAGTTTTTTTTGTGATTGAGTTGCTCATTGATGAATCTATTGCTCAAAGTGGCCGGATATCACATTCCATCCACCTGAAAGCTAAAACAGCAGATACAAATAAATAAATTGATATTTTTAATTTTAAAAAGTAATCTGCAATTATGGTATACGTGATTACTGGGGGTCCGGGATTTGGCAAAAGTGTTCTGATCGAAAAACTTAATGAGCTTGGTTACAGGGTTGGGGGTGAAATTGCCAGGCAAATTCTCGAACAGGAAATAACAGAAGCAGGAGGTTTGCTTCCTTGGAAAGATGTAGCGGGATTCGAAAAACGGGTCATGGATGGTCAGATTGAATTTTTAAATAGTATTGATGTTCAAACTGTTGCATTTAGTGATCGTGGATTGCCCGATCAGGCCGCTTTTTCGTGGTACAAAGGGAAAAAGATTTCTCAACAATTAAAAGCAGCATTAGAGGCGAACCTATATGCAAAAAAAGTATATTTGACACCGCCATGGCGTCAAATATATCGAAACGATCAGATCAGAACCGAGTCTTTTGAGGAGGCCGTAAGAATTCATAGTTTTATTGTAAAGGCCTATCTGAAATATGGTTATGAATTGATTGATCTTCCTTTTGTTTCACCTGGCAAACGAATTAAGTTTATTCTAAAATCGTTATAGTCCCATTTATTAAATAATTATGAAAATGTCAGATCGAAGATTTTTTTTAAAAAAGGCTTTAATTGGAACAGCCGGATTGGCAGCATTTCCTGCTATTCTTTCGGCAAATGAAGATGAAATGGTTTTTCCATCCTCAAGGATTAGTGTTAACTCCCTGAAAAATAGTAATATAATTCTTTTTCAGGGAGATTCAATAACTGATGCTGGAAGGAAAAGGGATGCCCTGGATCCCAATAATCAGAATGCACTTGGCGGCGGATATGCTTATCTGGCAGCGGCCGATCTTTTGAATACATTTCCCACAAAGAATCTCAAAATTTACAACAAAGGAATCAGTGGAAATAAGGTTTATCAGTTAGCTGAACGATGGCAGACCGATTGCCTTGACCTCAAACCCTCCGTTTTAAGCATTTTAATTGGCGTAAACGATTATTGGCATAAGCATAATGGGAATTACGATGGAACTGTTGAAATTTATGAAAAGGATTTCAGAGCATTACTCAAAAGAACCAAAGAAGCGCTTCCGGAAGTTAAACTAATTATTTGTGAGCCATTTGCAGTGTTGGGATGTAAGGCAGTCGACGGCACATGGTTCCCCGAGTTCGACCAATACCGTGCTGCGGCTCGAAAACTGGCCGGCGAATTTGATACAATTTTTATTCCTTATCACAATATTTTCGCTAAAGCTTCCAAAATTGCACCTCCGACTTACTGGACAGCCGATGGTGTCCACCCCTCTGTTGCAGGAGCCAAGCTAATGGCTGAAGCATGGATGAAATATGTTTTTGGGAAATAAAATTCTCATAACCAATGAGCTACTGAGATTTTTAACCAGTCTGTTTATTGGTTATGTAACTAATTAAACAATCACGATTTCCGTTTTAATTTAAAAGTTAAGGTCATCTCCTTCGAATAGTGATTGCAGAGTTGTAATTACTCTGTTTTACTTTTTCCGGATTTTAAAAGTAATACTTCGATGTTTTGAATTGTTACCAAACAGCCATAACGCATTGATTCGAGCTGTGGTCTAATAGTTTCGTAAAAAAGGCGAATCTTTTCTTCTTCGTCGATCAATTCAATGACAACAGGTAGCTTATCGGTGATTTCCCAAAATTTGTAAGAATGGAGTACTGAACTGGCTCCGTAACCAAGTATCCCTTTTAATACCGTTGCGCCGGCAATTCCTTCCTTTTTAGCTGCAAATACAATTGATGCACAAAGCAGATCCTGCTTTATATGATCCGTTGAACTGATAAATATTCGGAGTAATGCAGTTGGAACATTTTTTTTCATATCAAATTGATTTAGGTTGCAAAATTAAATAGTTCATATTGTTTGTCTAATAATCTATGATTTAATATCTTATATAATGTATAAGTATTTTTTCTTAAATACCCTTAATGAGTGTCCGACCAATGTAAACAGCAACTAACCCCAGAAAAAAACTCATCGAAGCATAAAAGCTTAATTTAAGCCACTCTTTTTCCTGAAGCAGCATAAATGCGTCGAGGGAGAGCGACGAAAATGTTGTAAATCCGCCACAAATTCCAACAGTCAGGAAGATTCGCACTTCCGGACTCATCAAATTTCCGCGTTCCGACATTCCGTAAAAGATTCCGATCAGCAGACAACCAACGATATTCACCGTGAATGTTCCCCATGGGAAAAGCGAAAAAGTGTTCTCCTGA
>JAPLDR010000097.1:0-3201 GCA_026391655.1 Bacteroidia bacterium
TCAGCTCCGATATGTTTACTGCTCATTACATCATATGCGCCGCCATATGCTTTGCGTGTGATCAATGTAATTTTAGGTACGGTTGCCTCTGCATAAGCGTAAAGCAGTTTGGCGCCATGCCGGATGATTCCACCGAATTCCTGTGTCGTTCCCGGGAGAAAACCAGGTACATCAACGATGGTTACGATCGGTATATTGAATGCATCGCAAAATCTCACAAACCGCGAACCCTTTACCGATGAATTGATATCAAGCACACCGGCAAGAAAGGCAGGCTGATTAGCTACAATTCCAACGCTCCGTCCTGCGAATCGGACAAATCCAATTATCATATTTTGAGCAAATGCGGGTTGTATTTCGAAAAAATTCCGTTCATCAGCTACGCTCGTGATCAACTCTTTCATATCGTAGGGTTTGTTCGGGTCTTCAGGAATCAGGGTATTGAGATTTTTATTCTCGCGATTAATGTCGTCCGTGCAATCAAGAATATGCGGATCTTCAAGATTGTTCGACGGGAGATACCCGATCAATTCGCGGATCATCAACAAGGCATGGTCTTCGTTATCGGCTGTCAGGTGAGCTACCCCACTTTTTATATGGTGGGTTGAGGCGCCACCAAGTTCCTCCATTGTTACTTCTTCGTGCGTAACGGCTTTAACCACATCAGGTCCAGTCACAAACATATAGCTGGTATTTTTAACCATGACAATAAAGTCAGTGATGGCGGGCGAATAGACAGCCCCACCGGCACAAGGACCAAGAATGGCTGAAATCTGTGGAATCACTCCGGAACTCATTACATTGCGGTAAAAAATATCGGCATAACCGGCCAGGCTTTCGATTCCTTCCTGGATGCGGGCTCCTCCCGAATCGTTGAGACCGATTAAAGGCGCTCCCATTTTCATGGCAAGATCCATGATTTTTACAATCTTATCGGCATTAGCCCTGCTCATCGTTCCACCGAAAACAGTAAAATCCTGTGCGAAGGTATATACAAGCCGGCCATCGATTTTTCCATATCCCGTGATCACTCCGTCGCCCGGAAATCTGTTTTTTTCCATCCCAAAATCGTGAGAGCGGTGAATCACAAACTTATCCAGTTCGACAAAGGTACCTGGATCAATCAGCACATCAATCCTTTCGCGAGCTGTTTTTCTTCCGGCCGCATGTTGACGATCAATACGATCCTGGCCTCCGCCTGCTTCGGCTTCGATAATTCGTTCTTCGAGCCTTTCAAATTTATTTTTTTGTGATGACATGTTTTTTCGATGAATTGAATGACATTTTTATAAAATAATAATTGCTTTTGATTTAAAATCGAGTCTATATTTTTCTTTACTTACCCTGTTTCTCGTCTTCAATCACTACCAAAAGTTGGTTATTATCGACTGTATCGCCCTCCTTTACAGGCACTTCTTTGACAATTCCACGTTGACCAGCCTTAAATTCGCTTTCCATCTTCATGGCTGAAAGAACAATCAACGGTTGTCCGGCTTCAACGATATCTCCGGGTTTCACAAATACCCTAACTACCTTGCCGGGCATTGGAGACCGTATTGTATTGTCAGTGTGTATTTGGTTTGATTGCATCCTGCTCTGGCGGTAACGCGACTCATTGTCAACAACTTCAATATCGAACTTGAAATAAAGTGTGTTGACATTGAAATGTTTTGGTTCTTTGCTTTCAATGACTTCGATATTGAAGGATCTCCCATTATATAAAACTGAAAACTCCTGGTTGCTCACTTTGACAATATCGACTTCGTACAACTCATCGTCTACGGAAAGCGTCAGGATATTTCCTTCGCGCTTCACCTCTTTAACGATTGCATTACGGTTATTAACTTTAAGTTCGAGTTCCATTTGATAAATTTAAAGCAAAATTTGGTATTATATTCTTGAAGTAAATTTCCGAAGTTGTTGTTTCCAGTTCGTTTCCTTTTTCTCCGAAGGGGCTGCATTTGTTTTTTTACTGCCCTCCAAACGGGAGAGGTATTGGGCAAACGTCGCAATCATCGCGATATCTTCCCATTTTCGGTCGCAAATGCCGTCAGCAAGAAGAAATGCACTGTTTTTTTCAATAAAATGGGTATTGTACTCTCCTTTTCTGAAGTCGGGGGTGTTCATAATTCTTTCAAGAAACCTGATAGTAGTTTTAACCCCTGTGATTTTATATTCATAGAGGGCGCGGAGCATTCTTTCTATCGCCTCATCGCGGGTTCGGTCCCATACAATTAGTTTGCTGATCAGCGAGTCGTAATATATGGGAATTGTATATCCTTCATAAACATAGCCATCGCATCTGACACCGAGTCCATATGGTTCGGTGATATGGGTGATGGTTCCCGGATTGGGCATGAAATTGTTGTCGGTATCTTCGGCATAAATCCGGCACTCTATGGCATGTCCGCTTTGAACCAGTTCTTCCTGGCTAAAAGGCAGTTTATTCCCTTCTGCAATCCTGATTTGTTCTTTCACCAAATCGACACCAACTACACGCTCTGTAATCGGATGCTCGACCTGCAACCGCGTATTCATCTCAAGAAAATAAAAATTCAGCTGCTCGTCCATGATGAATTCGATGGTTCCTGCTCCTTCGTAGTTAGCCGCATTGGCTGCAGCAACGGCATAGGCACCCATTTTGGATCTTACCTCAGGTGTTAGAAGTGGAGAAGGGGTCTCTTCTACCACTTTCTGATGCCGGCGCTGAACGGAACACTCCCGTTCGAAAAGATGCACCGTATTTCCGTATTTATCCGATAGTATCTGGAATTCAATGTGATGTGGCGAGTCGATATATTTCTCGATGTACAACGCATCGTCGCCAAAAGCTGTTTTAGCTTCCGATCGTGCGGCACGCAGCGAACTGGCAATCAGTGACTCTTTTTTCACGAGACGCATCCCTTTACCGCCGCCGCCAGCAGATGCTTTAATCATCACCGGAAGACCTATCTCCTTGATGTACTTTACAGCTTCAGCTTCATCGGTAATCTTTTCAATAGTACCCGGAACAACCGGAACGCCTGCTGCAATCATCTTCTTTCTGGCACTGATTTTATCTCCCATCATCTCAATGGATTCGGGCGAAGGACCGATAAATCGTATGCCTTCTTCGCGGCATCGGCGGGCAAATTTAGAATTCTCTGACAGAAATCCATAACCCGGATGAATGGCATCGGCACCTGATGTTT
The DNA here is from genome assembly GCA_026391655.1 of Bacteroidia bacterium. GTDB lineage: Bacteria > Bacteroidota > Bacteroidia > Bacteroidales > Prolixibacteraceae > JAAFHB01. The sequence continues at coordinate 3,192 of JAPLDR010000097.1, forward strand.
TGGCTGTTGC
>JAPLDR010000097.1:3263-3617 GCA_026391655.1 Bacteroidia bacterium
GGACCAATATTATAGGCTTCGTTGGCGTATCTCACATGCATGGATGTACGGTCTGCATCACTAAAAACAGCTACAGTCTCAATCCCCATTTCGCGACAGGAGCGCATAATCCGGATCGCAATTTCTCCCCTGTTTGCGACCAATACCTTCTTAATCGGTTTTTGTTCCATAAATGATCAAATTGACTTTAAATATTCAACTTTAAAAGAGCAAATCGGAGAGGTCTTCTTTCCTAAACACGTTAGTTTCGGAAATTGTTTTTCAAATCGGGGCTAGTTTTTCTTTACGCAGGTTTTTTACTAACTTGCAGCAACAATATTAATCTTTTTATGAGACTTCTACTAATTAGCAATT
>JAPLDR010000097.1:3660-42174 GCA_026391655.1 Bacteroidia bacterium
CTATCCCAAACAAGAGATTCAGAGATTTTTGGGCGAAAAAACAGTCAATGCACTTTTTGTTCCTTATGCCGCTGTGACATTCTCTTTTGATCTTTATGAATCAAAAGTGGAGGAGCGTTTTGCCGAAATCGGACATCATGTAACTTCTATTCATCATTTCAGCGATCCCGTTGAGGCTGTACGAAACGCTGAAGTTATTGTTGTTGGTGGCGGCAATACGTGGCAACTCGTGCGTATGATGCACGATAACCGGCTGATGGATGCGATCCGGAAGAAGGTTGCAAATGGAACCCCATATATTGGCTGGAGCGCCGGTTCGAACGTGGCTTGTCCAACTTTGCAAACTACAAATGATATGCCCGTTGTTGATCCAAAAGGGTTCGATTGTATGGGATTGGTACCGTTTCAAATCAATCCCCATTATCTCGATGCCAATCCTGAAGGTCATGGCGGCGAGACGCGCGAACAACGTATCGGGGAATTTCTTGAAATAAATTCTGGAATCACGGTCGTCGGACTTCGCGAGGGTACGATGCTGAAATATGAGAACAATTCACTAAAATTAATTGGCAACCGAAGTGCAAGGATTTTCAAAAAAGGTGCTGCTCCACAGGAATTAAATTTCGGCGATGACTTTAGTTTTCTGCTTAAACATTAGATATTTAATGCTTTGTTATTAGGTAAATGTGGCTAGTGGCTGGCTACTCTTCGTAAGTACCTGAATCATATAACCCGTTTTAAAAATTTGTAGATTTGTTCACCTTTATAATATCATTCTTTATTTAGTTCATCGAAAAAAACATATCATGAGAAGAATTAGTCCTTTATGGTTTTTATTGTTTTCCCTGTTTGTAAGTTGCGCCTCGGCAAAGTTGATCACTGTCTACACAATTGGTGATTCGACAATGGCTAATAAAAAGGCGGAGGTTTATCCCGAAACCGGTTGGGGCCAGGTTTTCCAAAGCTATTTCGATACGAAAGTCAGGGTGAGTAATCATGCCGTAAATGGCAGAAGTTCGAAAAGTTTTATCGATGAAGGGCGTTGGAAAACAGTATTCGACAGTCTTAAACGAGGTGATTATGTCTTTATTCAGTTCGGACATAATGACGAGAAAGCTGATAAACCGGCAGTCTACGCCGATGCATCTTCAACCTACAGGCTGAATCTCGAAAAGTATATTGTCGAAACAAGGGCGAAAGGTGCAACACCGATCCTGCTCACTTCTATTGTCCGCCGGAAATTTGATGAAACAGGAAAACTTATAGATACTCATGGGAAGTATCCCGATGCAGTTCGTGAATTGGCTTCAAATCTTAAAGTAAATATTGTTGATATGGAGTTGCTTACAAAAACACTTGTCAATTCATTGGGCGATGAACCTTCTAAGAAATTGTATTTGTGGACAGCTCCTGACCAAAAATTCCCGGAAGGGAGAAAGGATGACACCCACTTATGTGTTGAAGGTGCCGGAACTTATGCTGGTTTGGTTGCTACTGAAGTGGCTAAAATGAAAACTCCGCTGGCACGACATGTGAAATAGACAGCAAATACCTGGCGATCAACATAGGGGAATATTCAATTTATTGAAGTTTCTATTTATTAGACGTGCAATCGATTGTTTAATGCAATCTGATTATATTTGTTTGACTTTCCGGAAATACCCGGAGAATTATTGTCTGAAATTCTTAAAACAAAACTATAAAAACATGAAACAGAATTATTTTTCGTTGAAGAGTGTTATATTATTGATTATATGTGCGATCGCCTTTAATGGTTTTGCTCAGAAAACCGTTGGTCTCGACAATTGGTACAATCACGAAACCAATGCGAAAACCGGAAAGGTCTATCATTACACCTGGGATGATACCCAAAACAGCGGTTTTTCTCAACTCGGCGACGTTTTTAAAAGCAAAGGAGCGGCATTGAAAACTATTGAAACCAAAGCTGATGCAAAGAGTCTTGCAGGTATCGGTCTTTACATTATTGTTGACCCCGATACCACTTCTGAAAATCCAAAACCTAATTACATCATGCCAATTGATGTCAAAGCCATTTCGAAATGGGTGAAGAATGGTGGCGTGCTCCTGATTTTAGCCAATGATAAACCAAACTGCGAATTCACTCATCTGAACCTGTTGGGCAAAGAGTTTGGTATCCATTTTAATCCGGTGACCCTAAATCCCGTGATCAATCGGGAGTGGAATATGGCAGCCGAAATAAACCTGCCTAATCATCCTTTGTTTAAAGGAGTGAATAAGATCTATATGAAAGAGGTTTGTTCGCTTGGTTTAAGCAAAGCTGCCAAAGCTGTTTTGACTGATAACGGCCAGGTGTATATTGCCGAAACTTCATTCGGGAAAGGGTTTGTTTTAGCTGTTGGCGATCCCTGGTTGTATAACGAATACATCGATCATGCCATGTTGCCGGCTGATTTCGAAAATTTGAAGGCTGCCAATAACTTAACTGAATTCCTTCTTTCGAAAGTGAAAAAATAAAACGATGAAGTTATTAGATAAAGGTCATTATAACAAAGCTGCTATTTTGCTTAAAGAGGTCTCGTTCAATCATCTGTTTGCCCGGGCAGTCGTGGAGCAGAAAATTGACGGGTTGATTTATACTGACAATACCGAATCCCCGACAAGCTTTTATATCCTTCATCCGTATGGGATGTCGCTGCTGACAGGTAATTATAAAAATGGAGAATTCAACAATCAATTAGTTGAATATCTGTTAAATAAAGATAGATTGCGCAATCGGATTGACTGGATACAAGTTTATCCGGAAGGTTGGAGCGACCAACTTTCGACGTTACTGGGTAATCAGCTTTTAACCAAAAAGCAAAAAGACGAAGGTGGTTTTCCCGAAACGGAACTTATAAAGGCTGAGGAGCATACCAGGGTCAATTTCAAATTTAACCTTAATAAATACATTGAATATAGAACAAGCTATCCCGTTGAGCACTATGAAATTTTCCGTACTGGTGAAGAAGAGTTTCAAAATATGCCGGGAACAGTAGTCCCGAAATTCTTCTGGCGGAGCGCTTCCCAATTTTTAAATGAGGGAATTGGTTTTAGTTTGCGGTTTAATGGGGAACTGGCGTCTACAGCATTTTCTGCCTTTATTGATAATCATCAATTGGAATTGGGGATCGAATCATCACCGCAGTTTCGCGGAAAGGGATTCGCCATGTACACCTGTGCTGCTCTGATCGATTATTGTATTGTAAACAAATACGAACCGGTTTGGTCTTGCAGACTGGAGAACACGGGATCGTATCTTCTCGCTCAAAAACTCGGATTTGAACCGATTTATTTTCATCCGTTTTACAAGGTGAATATTTAGAACCGCTTACTAAATTGGCTTTTATGTACCTATTGCAAAGGGTCATCGAATTTAAGGCTGAAAACAACCACCTCAGGAGTATTACCCAATCTTACAGGAGGACCCCACGAACCAAAACCTGAGGAAACATAGATATTTGTATTTCCTTTTTTAAGAAATCCCCAACTGAGTTCATACACTGCTTTGGTAATGTAGTTGAAAGGCCAGAGCTGCCCATGGTGGGTATGTCCCGAAAGGTGTAAGTCAACGCCCTCATTTACTGCCTCATCTAAATTGAAGGGTTGGTGGTTCATTACGATTACGGGAAAAGTTTTGTCGAGACCAGTCATCAATTCTTTGAGTGATTTTCGTCCGTTCTCATCACCCATCCGTCGGTTGTCCCGATCATCGCATCCCACCAACTGAACTCCGTTTGACAAAATAAGGGTTTTGTCACGTAAGATATTGATATTAATACTCTCCAGGTAGGGTAGGGTTTTTTGGATTCCACCGATATACTCATGATTTCCAGGAATAGCGTAAACACCCATTGGAGTCTTTATCTCCTGAATGTGCCGTCCCAGATTATTACGAAGTGCAGATGCCACATCACCGTCAACCAGATCACCGCAAAGCAGCACCAAATCAGGTTTCTGATTATTGATGATATCGACCAGGCTCTTTTCGCGGTTCTCACCAATTAAGGCGCCAAGATGGATGTCGGATGCCATAAGAATTTTCATTTCGCGATTTCCCTTGACCTTTTTGTGGATGGTGAGCGAGATTTTATTAACTCTTGTATTTAAAGCATTGATGTGACCTGCCAGAACAATCAGTGAAACAAAAGCAATTGTAAACAAGCCAATTCTGAACCGAAGGGTTTGGTTCATCTCCGGAAGGAAATGGATAAAGTAATTGAACAGACGGATAACATCAAACAGAAGAAGCGTTAAAGTGAAGTAGAGCATAAAAGCAAGCCAGAATGCGCCGATACGATAAATCCATTCACTGGTCAGTGAGGAGTGGGTATGCTCGAGTATTTCACCAATAATAAAACTCGACACAATCAGCCAAAAGACAATGATATAACTTCTTCGCCACGTGGGTGATATTGAAAAAGCTTGTAAACCCCGGGAATAGATATAAAAATTAACTGAAAAATAGATCAGAAGAACTGTTCCGAAAAAGATAAGAAATGTAGTGGCACGCATAATTGAAAATATTTTATTCAAAAATATACTTTATTTAAAGAATTCGATCAGACCCGATTGACAATTGCAGACCTAACTTTGTTCAGAAGCTGGAAGCAATCGTTTCAATTTTTTTATCTTTGTAAATTAACAAATTAATCCTTTTCATGAGATTTTCTCTTTTCATAATTTCGCTGCTCATTTTCGGAATGGTGTCGTGTAATGATGGAAACCGCTGTTACGATTCGGTAGATACTTTAATGGTAACATCCTTTTCAGTAAATGGGTATAAATCAATTAAAACCATGGTAATTAATGGGGTTGATCGCAATGATGTGGGTGATATACTTGTGAATGACACGGATTCAGCCTTGACTAAAAGGTATCCTCTTCCACTTTCATTGTCGGCTGATTCGACGGGATTTGTCCTCAAAGCTAATGGAAAAAAAGACACGCTGTATATCAGACATACGATGATAATAAGCTTTATATCAGAAAACTGCGGATTTGCCCCAAACTATGTTATTTCCGGTTTCCGGTACACAAAGGGGATCGATTCGGTAAAGATTTCCGATACAAAGGTTAATCCAAATTCAATATTGAAAAAAACGAATGATCAAAATATTAGTATCTACTTTAATTCTGCTGCTCATTAGCAGTTCTCCGGGTTTTTCGCAGAAGAAAGTCCCGGTTTGGCGTTACGAAGGTCCTCGTATTGGGATTGATCTGTCACGGTTTTTGATACCTTATATGCAAAAGGGAAACCGTAATGGCTGGGAAATTCAGGCAGATGTTCCGTACAAAGGCAACTGGTTTCCGACTTTTGAATTTGGGATGCAATGGTTTGACGATAAGCGTGATGGCTTTCGTTATAAAAATAATGGCACCTATGCCAGAGTGGGTGTTGACATGAATATTGTAAAATTCGAATCATTAAAAGATCACGATTTGGTTTTTATCGGGGGGCGCTATGGTTATTCCATCTTCAATCAGGAAACGAGTGGCATTGGGTATTCAAATTATTGGGGATCAATTACATCGTCTGTTCCCAAACGAATGTTGAATGCTCATTGGGCCGAGCTGGTTTTTGGGATGAAGGGGGAAATTTTCAGTAATTTCTTTCTTGGATGGGCACTCAGGGCAAAATTTCCGTTTTCGGTCACCAAAGATTCAAATATCAAACCTTATATTATTCCGGGAATTGGTAAAACCACTACTGATGTTCCCTTCGATTTTTCAATTGGCCTCTATTACCGCTTCCCGATATTCAGGACCAAAACCTTACCAAAACCAATCAAAATGGGTGGTACTAAACATCCGGGACAGAATGATGAAAATAATCCCAACAATCAGGGAACATCCGGCACCGGCGGATTACGAAGTCTAAGAGGTGGCGGACAGTAGGAAAACTAAGAATAAATGATCAGTTGTTACCATTATCATCTCTCCATCAAGGAACTAAGGGCGGTAAGTTTTGCTCATGGAGGCTGGCGTACAAAGGATATAATCGGCCAATCCAAGGTTTTCCTTGTCTAGTTCCTCTATTTCTTCTTGTTCTGTTGACCCGATGGTCAATACTTTCAGGTTGGGATTCGATTTCATTAGATACCATTGAACTCCCTGATGCCGATCACTATGGTAGGAGCCATTAAAGTGAATAATTGTTTTTCCTTCTGAATAATTATTCAGGATAAAGTGTGCCATTGTTGCATCTTTGATTGCCTGTGACTTAGGCAGGTTTTGACCTCCATGACCTTTGGCCTGAGTGAAAATATCTTTATAGCATGTCAGGGTGCTGTCATACAATATTGGAAGCGGAGCTATCCATCGTCTGGCCTCGCCGTTGATGCTATCGAGTTTCTCTAAACCTTTGCTGTAAACCATATTGGCATAACGTCTGGGGATATTGGCAGCAATAAACCTTAGTTTATTTTTCTTTGCGAAATCAAGCAACGGTTTATAGTCGCTAGGAAAATTTGTCCATAGTTTGGCTTCATCTTTCAATGTTTTTTCAGAAATATCACCTGAAAGATATTCATCTATAGTTATTTGATCGTCTGACTCAAACATTTCAGTACTAAGAATAAGATTTTCTTTTTTACTGGCATAAAGATCTTTCGTTAGTTCCTGCTCCAACCAATGATCAATTGGATTGTCGTGCAACTCACCAAAGAGAATTACATCTGCATCTTTTGCGTCTTCCAAAAGTTTCGCGTAATGGGTTTCTTTCCCCTTTGAGTCAAATAATTGATAAGCTTTTTTATCACTCTTGAAAGCTAATAGAGTGACAGATAATGCGGTCAATATCAGGAATCGCTTCATTTTTGTCTGTTTTATTTATTTCTAAAAAACCAAAGATAAGGAATTACATTAATCTGGCATTAGTTTATGGTTTTCGTGGTATGAAGAATATTAATTGAACCTTAAAACATCGGCTGAATATTGTATACAAAAAAGGCCAAAACCAAATGGTTTTAGCCTTTTAAGCTCCTCAGGTAGGACTTGAACCTACGACCTACGGATTAACAGTCCGCCGCTCTAACCAACTGAGCTACTAAGGAATACAATTAATTTTTGCTTTAGTTCTTTTTTCTTCTAAAGCGTTGCAAAAATAGTAAGTTTTTCAATAAACTGAAATATATTTGTAAAATAAACGGAAAATAATCTGCTAAATGAGTAATCTAAAAATTTTGGGAATAGGAAATGCTCTTGTTGATATTATGGTATTGTCTGAAGATGATCAGATTATCAATTATTTAAATCTTCCTAAAGGGGGTATGACACTGGTCAATGGGGATCTTTCGGCCATGATTCAGAAGGAAATTTCGCACATGAACATTAAAATCGCCACGGGTGGATCGGTCGCCAATGCCATAAATGGAATAGCCGGATTGGATGTTGAGTGCGGATTTGTTGGTGCAATAGGGCGCGACGATCTTGGTTTGTTATTCAAAAATGATATGCTTAAACGGGGAATTGAGGTTCTGCTTAAAGAAAATGAGTTTCCTACTGGTCGGGCGGTCGGCTTTGTTAGTCCGGACGGCGAACGAACTTTTGCCACCTATTTGGGTGCCGCCGTTGAAATGGGACCCGAAGATATCACTCCTGAACTCTTTGCAGGTTATGATTTGTTTTTTATCGAAGGTTACCTTGTTTTTAACCAGGCTTTAATTATGGCAGCTGCTTCTGCTGCAAAATCAGCCGGACTTAAAATAGCTCTCGATCTTTCAAGTTACAATGTGGTAGAGGCCAATATGGATATTTTGAACGAATTGGTTGACAATTATATTGATATTGTATTTGCAAACGAAGAGGAGGCAAGGTCTTTTACTGGACTGCCACCCGAAGAGGCACTCGAAAATCTGGCTGACAGATGCGATATTGCTGTTGTGAAAGTAGGGAAGGAAGGGGCTTTTGTTCAGCAAGGAGCTCAAAAATGGCATATTCCTACTATCGCAACTTCAGTCATCGACACCACGGGTGCTGGTGATTATTTTGCGGCAGGATTCCTGGCAGGGCTGGCTACCGGTTGCCAACTCGAAAAATGCGGCATAATCGGCGCAATAATGGCTGGTGAGGTTATAAAGGTTATCGGCGCTGAGCTTGAAGATAGCCGGTGGGAAGAGATAAAAATCAAAGCAAAATTTCTTTGAAATTTTTGACATTTTGCACACGGAACGGATGAAAATATGGTTCATATTAGATGAGTAAAAGGTTTATTCATAAGTTAATTGAAAATAAGAATAATCCGGATTTCTTCCAAAAACTTACTAATGACATTATTAATGCTGGTTAGAGCGGTCCCGTGAGGAACGATACGGGATTAATCCGTAGGTGGTTCCCGAATCGATTCGCTCTCGGGACAAGTCCTACCTGAGGAGCTTAAAAGGCTGAAATCGAGTGATTTCAGCCTTTTTTTGTTTTATCCTCTCCGAACATCGCCGGGATTGGTCAAAACACGAATTCAATATTAATGACCCTCCTTGTCCATTAAAAGCTTTTTCACAACATCATCATAATAGGGTTTTTCTTTCAGGCTTGAATGAGAACCAGGGAAATAGAGAATATCCACTTCGATAAAATTGGGAAAGTCGAAATCACGCATCACTACTGCACAACGCATATCATTGGAAAGACGCGTATTGTCAATCATCGGAAATTGAAAATAATCTATCGTGAATTCCTGTGTAACCATGTTTATAAACTTATCGTTGATAGAGGTTTCAATATCCAGCCTCACGTTAACAGTTTTTTCATCCACATTAAATCCCGTGGCTTTTAGAAATACGACTCTTTTATAAACACTATTTGTGTTTCCAGCTTTGATTGTATCATTAAACACCTTAGAATCTTTCCAATCTATGGCAAAATCCTGAGATAGGCCTGGTTTATACTTGATCGAATCGCCCGGAAAAGTAATAAACATCGTCTCACTGGCTGCTGCGCCTTCGAGGCTCGAAATTTGCTTTGAAATAACATCGCCTGCCATTTTATACAACCGCTTCCGGTATTCTGTTTTGAGCAGGACGTTTTTTTCAGCGGCGATTTGCCTGTCCATGTAAACAAAAAGGGGCATCAGGTTCAGCGACTCATGGAAATTATAAGCCAGCAGTTCGAGTTGCAGGATATTTTCATCTAATGAATGCGAATCTTTGAGGATAGTACCAAGAATCGAGTTGAACATATCTTTCCTGAGGGCGCTTTCTGACTGTTCCCGACTGCTCATTAATTGAGTATAGAGACTTATTTTGGCTTCATTGTTCTGTTTGTTATTCAGATAAGAAGAACCATAATAGCTTACTAATGCTATTGTCAGCGCGGTAATCAGACCACCAATGGGACGCAAAATAATTTCTATTTTGTCCCATAAATCCCGCTTTTCTTTTTTTTTCATTAAATGCTCTTCAGTATCCATTTGTCACCGGCTTTATTCATCAATAAATTGTAACGAGTTGACTTATTCGATGAAAAAACATCAAAACTTGCGTCCTTGTATCCGGCAACTTCAAGTTTAAATTTCCCTACTTCATTTAATGTTACCGTAAAGTAGCCGTTTGCATCAGTTGTAGCGGAGGCCATTACTTTGTCATTTTGCATTATACGTACAACCTGATTAGTCAATGGCTTTCCATCATCACCTTTTATTGTTCCATAAATTTCTCCTGCATTTGATAGAAATGGGACGAACAATAAGATTAAAATAAGTACTGTTGTTGTTTTCATAAAGCCTTTATTTTTTAAAGTTTAACTTACTAGTTTTTAATTGAAGAGTCCACTCTGAATAGTCTTCTTCTGCCACAAAGTCACAAAGCTCCACTAAGATTATAACACTGATATTTAAAACTTTGTGTAACTTGGTGCCTTGGTGTCTTTGTGGCATTTTTGATTTTTTGATTTTTTTGACTTTTCGGAACAGACTCAATTGAAATATAACAAACATAAGCTAAAAAATGGAATAATCCAATAAATTCCAGATTATTCTGATGTATAATTCAGCAATACAAAACTCAAAACCAGATACGATAACTTAAACCTGATATTCTTCAGTAAGAACCTGAAAAGTTTAATCTATATTTCGCACTTTAAAAATATCTGAAAAATGAACAAAATATTATTAACCATCGGTTTGTTTGCCGTGCTGACTTTAACCAGCCTGGCCCAAAATGTAAGCAAAGGCAAAATAATTACTGAAGTTAAAGGTAAAGGTTTTTACATCGAATCGATCCTGAAGGATGTGACTGCCGTTGAAGAAAAACAGGCAGAAAAAGAACCTTATAAACGTTTTGTGATGGACCAGTCGGGCATGGATTTGCCTAACAATCAGGCTTTGTACAAAACAGTGTGGAGCAATCCAACCCAGTCGCAGGGAAATGCCGGAACTTGCTGGAGTTTTTCAACTACCTCCTTCTACGAATCGGAAGTGCTGCGCCAGCAAAACAAAAAAGTAGAAATCTCTGAAATTTATCCTGCATATTGTGAATACATCGAAAAAGCGCGCCGGTTTATTGAAAAGAGAGGTAACTCAGTGTTTTCAGAAGGATCAGAAGGCAATGCACTGGCCCGCATCATGAAAATGTATGGCGCTGTTCCTGATGAAGCCTTCACGGGATTAATCGATGGACGAAAATTTCACAGTCATGCCAAAATGGTGCAAGAAATGACCGCCTTCCTGAATTCAATGAAAACTTCGAATGCCTGGAATATTGAATATGGTTTGGAAACCATCAAATCGATTATGAACCATTATATTGGCGTTCCGCCAACCGAATTTCTGGTTGATGGCAAAACTTTTACGCCGCAAACTTATCTGAAAGACTACCTGAAAATCAATCCGGATGATTATGTTGAAATCCTTTCGTACAAACAGGAACCTTACTGGCAGCAGGTTGAATACAAGGTGACAGACAACTGGTGGCACAATAAAGATTACTACAATGTTCCGCTCGATGATTTTATGGATGCACTCAAAAAAGCCATTAAAAGCGGATATACGATGAGTATTGGAGGTGATGTGTCTGAATCGGGTTTCAGCCGCGAAACCAACTGTGCTTTGATTCCTGATTACGACATTCCTTCAGCATATATCAATGAAGATGCACGTCAATTCAGATTTTCCAACGAAACAACCACCGACGATCATGGAATGCAACTGATTGGCTACCTTGAAAATTATAAAGGTTCCGGCAAAGATTGGTTCCTGATTAAGGATTCAAGTTCCGGATCAAGAAATGTGGGTTCAGACAATCCCAATTTCGGATATTATTTCTTTCACGAAGATTACATCAAATTGAAAATGATGGGCTTTACGGTTCACAAGGATGCCGTAAAAGATTTGCTAAAGAAATTTAAATAGTTTGCAGATTGTCCCAAAAGTCAAAGAACAATGAAAACGATTAATTTTACCTTCTGGTTAGGTAAAATCAAATTACATGGTTGTGAAAAGGATTTTTCTGGCTTTGCCCCTCGAACCGGTTGGGCCAGTCATTGAAAAAATTAAACAGTTGCAGAAACTGCTTCATGATTACAGCATTAAATGGGTTAGTATAGAAAATTTTCATCTGACGCTTTTCTTTTTCGGTGAAATACCTGTGCAACAAATACCTGTGATTAAAGAGCTTTTGGGTTCGTCCTTTAAAAATTCATCGGCTTTTACGTTTTCACTCACCGGGCCAGGCATTTTTAAGAAGGGGAAAGAACCCCGGGTATTGTGGTTTGGCATTAAAGCCACTGATCAACTGTTTGAAATAAAAAAAGATATAGACAAAGCCGTGGCGACTTTAGGTTTTATTCCGGATAATATAGTCTTTCGCCCACATGTGACACTTGGGCGTTTCTTGCCGCGCCAGGAGGTCTCATCTGTTCTGGATAATGCCTTGAAAGACGAGCAACTTAGGGAGCCATTCTTGTATTCTGCGTCAAAACTAATCCTTTTTGAAAGCAAACTGTTTCCAACAGGGCCCCAATACTATCCGGTTGAAGTTTTTCCGTTAATGACAAGTTCTAAGTCATACTAACTCCCGATATCCAGAAACAACTTACCGGGCAGAACTACCCTGTCAATTCTTCAAAATATAGAATATTCGCTTCATAGAATCCATTTTTAAAATAGTCATTAGCGGATATCCAATAAAATCATAAAAAAAGCTCAAAAAAGATTTTAGATCGTATTGCATTCAATATTGAAATAATTTATTTATTAGTTTTGGCAAAGATGTGATTTAACCGAAGATAAAAAACTTTGCGAAATGAGCCTACTTAAAGATCTCCCCGAACTTGTAAGTGCCAACATCATCTCAAACGACACTGCACAACAAATTACTGAGTTTTACAAACAGAAACAGGTCCCTTCTCCCAACAAACAATTACTTATTTTCGGCATTTTAGGAGCATTGCTGGTTGGAATTGGTCTGATGTTTATCATTGCCAATCAGTGGGATGAACTATCTGATGTTGTCAAAACTATTTGCGCTTTTCTTCTCCTTATTATTCCACAATTTTTGTGCGGCTATGTCCTTCTAAAGAAACAGGATAAAGTAGTCTGGAGAGAGAGCACGGCACTCCTGTTGTTTTTTGCAGTTGGAGCCAATATTTCCCTGATCAGCCAGATATATCATATCAACGGTGACGCGAGCTCTTTTCTTCTGACATGGATGATCCTGACAGTGCCCTTGATATACCTGCTTAACTCTTCAGCCGTCTCTCTGGCATACTTTTTTGGAATAATATTTTACTGCTTTTCAGCCAGATTTGATCCAACAATTCCGGCAGGAGAATATATCTACTGGCTTCTTTTTGTTTTGCCGTTGCCCCGTTATTATCAGTTATTTAATAAATCTCCTGAAAATCTGCTATTTATTTTGCATCACTGGATGATCCCTTATGTACTCACGCAGACCCTGAGTACACTCGCTCATGGGTCAAAAATGCTGATGTACCCTGCGTTCATTTTTATGTTTGGACTCTTTTATTTTATTGGGAATAACCCTTTCTTTCGGAACCGATCTCTCATTCAAAACGGATATCGTGTATTTGGTTTTGCAGGTACAGTCGTTGCTTTACTGGTGATGACATTTAAATACAGCTGGAAGGGTCTTGCGGACCAACATTTTAATAATCTGATAGTAGCACCCGAATTTATTGCCTGCGTGATTTTATTTCTGCTGGCATCAATCCTATTATACCGGCAAAACAAAAGCAAAAAATTGACCGACTGGAAGTTGATTGATGTAGTCTACCTCTTGTTTCTGCTCATTTTTATTTTGGGAATCCGGTTTACCTCGCTGTCGGTTATTCTGGTTAACCTGCTGGTTTTTGTATTGGGGATTTTGCTGCTCAGAGACGGCTCAAAACAGAGTCACCTGGGAATTTTAAACATAGGAATGTTCATTATTGCACTACTGGCAATTTGCCGGTCATTTGATTCTGATTTAACCTTTGTCGTCAAAGGCACCATGTTTGTGCTGGTCGGCCTGGGATTTTTTGTTGCTAACTGGTTGATGATCAAAAAAAGAAAAGAAAATGAACTCTAAAAAACTGTTATTGACCGCTTTTATTCTTGTTGCCCTGGCGCAGCTGTTTGTTCCCTGGCAGATGATTAGCAAACAAGCCGGGATTGCTGAAACTGGTACAGAATTTAAATTTAAAACAGAGTTTAAAATTAACAGGGCGAATAACCGCGCCGGTTCTTCCCTCGGGGGAAAGTATATCTGGTTACAGTTCGCAGAGAACCATATAAAAATAGCTGATAAAAAAGAGTGGGAAGAAAATCAGAGCGCTTACGTATTATTTAGTATGGATAGTGCAGGGTTTGCAAAAATTAAATCGGTCACTAAAGACAAACCAATCAACAGCAGTGACTGGGTGAGAGCCAGGACAATGATATACTGGAAAGATTCCACTTCTCTCCAATTAATCTATCCCTTTAACAACTACTATATTGAAGATACAAATCCTAAAGATATTGACGCGATTATTAACAAGGAACTCAATGATTCGTTGAAAATTAATTATTTGAAAGTCAGAATTAAAGAAAATCAGTTCATAATCAAGGATCTGTTGATTGATGGTGTACCTTTTAAGGAGAAAGTCCGAAATTCTAAAAAAAATCATTGAACTATCCGGCAATCAGAAGAAAATAGTTCTTCTTCCCTTTTTGTACCAAAAGGTATTTACCACCTATTAGTTTTGAAGGAGTAACTATTTCGTCAGGACCTTCAACTTTCACCTTGTTTACTGCCACACCACCGCCTGCAATCGTCCGGCGCGCTTCCCCTTTTGACGGGAAAACTGTTGTTTTTTCGGTCAGCAAATCGATGATATTTATTCCTGTCTCCAATTCAGATTTGGCGATTTCGAATTGTGGAACACCTTCAAATACAGATAGAAAGGTAGCTTCGTCAAGTTTGCGCAAGGTTTCTTCAGTCCCTTTTCCAAAAAGAATTTCCGAAGCCTCTACGGCTAAATTGTGATCGGCCTCTGAGTGAACCATACAGGTAACTTCTTTGGCGAGTACCTTTTGAAGCTGACGCAGATGAGGCGCCAGTTGATGCTCTTCAATCAACTGATTTATTGTTTCTTTTGATAAAACAGTGAAAATTTTAATGTATTTTTCAGCATCAGCATCCGAAGTATTTAACCAAAACTGATAGAATTTATAAGGTGAAGTTCTCACCGGATCGAGCCATACATTGCCCGATTCTGTTTTCCCAAATTTTGCGCCATCGGCTTTTTTAATCAGCGGACAAGTAAGTGCGAAAGCTTCGCCACCCGCTTTTCTGCGAATCAGCTCAGTTCCTGTGGTGATATTTCCCCACTGATCGGAACCTCCCATTTGTAATTTACAGTTCTTTGTTTCATAAAGGTGAAGAAAGTCGGTTCCCTGAACCAACTGATAGGTAAACTCTGTAAAAGACATTCCAGCTTCACCGCTGTCGGGATCGAGCCGTTTTTTTACCGAATCCTTTGCCATCATATAGTTGACGGTGATGTGCTTGCCAATGTCACGAATAAAATCGAGGAAACTGAAATCCTTCATCCAGTCGTAGTTGTTGACCATCTCGGCGACTTTTGCCTCCTTTGTGTCGAAATCGAGGAATTTTGCGATCTGGACTTTCAGGCATTCCTGGTTGTGACGCAAAGTGCTTTCATCTAACAAATTGCGCTCAATGGGTTTGTGTCCGGCCAGCTGGAAATGCTTGAGCATCATCACGCCTACGAGGTGCCCGATATGCAATGAGTCGGCAGTCGGGTCAATACCCACATAGGCCGACGTAACCTCTCTTTTCAACTGTTCTTCCAATCCGGGCATCATATCATGGATCATACCTCTCCATGTCAGTTCTTCAACAAAATTCATTGTATATTGTAGTTAAATAATTATATTTCAAGTTATCAGCCAAATTCAAACGAATATTTTATTTCCTGCAAATATTCAATTCGCTGAGTATTATCAGACTGAAAATATTCGGGCAAAGATACAACTTCAGATTTAATCGAACTTTTTCTTTTGAATTTTTCAATTCCTGTAAACGAAAGAGCCGAAGTTATACAACAGAGTTAAATTCAGTTCCTATTCTGTGAATGCCTTCAATGATTTTTATTCGTTGCGCCGGTCGGGGGTTTCTGTGACCGGTAGTATAATGACCTAATTGGCGTTCATTGATTCCAGTAATGCGGGCTAAAGCCGAACGCGTTAGAATACCATCGAAATAATGAAGTAATGCCCGAATATTCAATTCAAATTCCAATTCGTAATCACCTTGTAATGAATCGGGTATTTCGTCTCTGTCGGCGTTCATAGCCTGCAGGTGCCAACCCAAAGATTCCGTATAAGCTTTTTTAACACCTTCCAATGTTTTGTGAGTAGCGACACAACCTGGTACTTCATTGCTGCCAGCTCCATAATTATCCAACCAACTTATTTGAACTTTAATTTTTTGCATATTCATATATTTTTTTGGGGTTTATCGCCAACCCGCTTGTTTGAAAATGATGTTTAAAATAAATTGCTCTAAAGTATCGCCAGGTCTACCATTTACCGTGACTTTTCCTTTTTTAGTTGGGTGCTTAAATTGTCGGTGACTTCCTTTTTGATTCTGTAAATACCATCCATCATCACCAAGCAGTTTCAAAATTTCAAAAACTTTTAGTTTTTTCATCGGTGGTTAAGTTTGATTCTGCAAAGATAGTAGGAATACTATCAATTACAATATTTTTCTTCGATTATTTGAAAGAGTTTTAAATATGCTACTTTTAACTTTCAAATACAATTCAAATGAGAAAAGCCGGATTTCAAATTAAAGCATTGTTGCTGTTGATCTTCCTCTTCCTGAACACGGTTCAGGGGCAATCGCAGCATCGCGTAGTATTGCTACATCCTACCGTGAGTAATATCGAGAATATGGTATGGATGGTTGAAAATAAGATCATCGATATTCCCGGAGTGGAGTTGCTTGGTGTATATTATGCGAAAGAAGCGTATAATTATTCTGCTTCTGAAAAATATCTGGCTGAACATCATATAAATAACTATAAGCTCCTTAAAATTGCTGGTGATATCAGGCCTGCAGAGATTTATCGGGAAAACAGTTGTACCACGGCTTTCCGAAAACTATTCGAAGAGTCGGATGCCATACTTTTCTTTGGTGGCCCCGATATTCCTGCTGCAATTTATGGTGAAGAGCAACACTTACTTACAGTCGTGACTGATCCGCATCGTCATTATTTCGAAACCTCGTTGTTTTTCCACCTGATTGGCGGAAGCCGAAACCCTGGATTTAAACCGTTTTTAACTGATAATCCCGATTTTATTATCAGGGCATTTTGTCTGGGTATGCAAACCATGAATGTGGCAGCAGGAGGAACTTTGATCCAGGATATTCCGATGGAAACCTATCACCTCTACACATTAGAAAAAGTTGCAGCACAGCCAGTTGAAAATCAGCATCGAAGTTATGTTTCGCCCTTATATCCCCTTGATGATTTGTTTGGAGGCAATTTTCACCCGATCAGAATTGCGAAAACCGGATATCTTCAGGAAATCGCCGGAATGTCGGGTGCTACTACACCAAAAGTGCTGAGTTACCATCACCAGGCAGTTGAACGTTTGGGCTCAAATCTGAAGGTGATTGCTAAATCTATGGACAAAAAAATTATTGAGGGTTTACAACATACTGAATTTAAAAATGTTGTAGGTGTTCAGTTTCATCCGGAACCCTCATCACTGTATAAGCCCGAAACAAAATATACAACTGTGCCGGGAAACCCTTTTCCCCCCAACGAAATGCTGTTAAAATCAAACAGCCTGAAATTTCACAAGTTGTTTTGGAAAGATTTCTCTGAAAAGGTGATAAAAAGCAGACGTCTCAAATAAGAAATGGTAATCCTACCTAAGTTGAAGGATTTTTAGGTGATTTCTCAGGCATCTTCTCTTTTTCTGCTTTCAGGAATGGAAAAATATTGGGAGCCATGTTTTCGATCGGCCCATAAAACCTCGATTCCACTTTTGCTTTCTCGGGAATGATGGTAATTGTAAAATCCTCGATTTTTGAGATAATGATCATCAGGATGCTAAGGATGAATGCTGCCTTTAAGGCACCGAATATAGCACCGGCCAGTCGGCTGAAAATGTTGAGTGCTATCGCTTCTACGAATTTTTCGGTGAGCGTTGCAATCAAGTGAACCAGAATGACCACAAAAACAAAAACCAGGATAAATGACACAAGGCGCATGGAGTCGTTGCTCCAGGTAAGGTATCTTGACAACCAATGCTGAACCAAACCTGAAAATTCAACTGCAGCCCAAATTCCCAGTATCAATGAGGCTATTGAGGCCAGTTCCACAAAAAAGCCTTTAGTAAAGCCATTGACGGCAGCACCTACGAGGAGGACTACCAAAACGATATCGACCACATTCATGAGCGTATTATTTGTTTTTAAATAGCCTCATAAAACAACCATAAAATCGTTATCTCTATTTTGTGAGCATAAGTTCATGGATGTTTCATTCGGATAAGGTTTTATATTTGTCGCAATAAATTTATAAAAATTATCATAAGCACTCTGTGTAATTTGCGGAAAATTACTAAATTTCATCCGAATAATTCAATTTATTAACAGATGGAATAAAATTGGGAAGATGTCTTTGTAAAGAGTTGTAGCAGTTAAACATACTTCCTGATCTCCAAACTGATTAACTTCAGATAAACAATCATCAAAGAGCATGGCTATAGTCAATTCGATTATAAACTGGATCAATTATAAACGCATTTACGAAATCGATCTCTACCGGGAACACGCCCGGGAGATTCAGGAGGAGGTGCTCTTTAATCTGTTAAATACAGCAAAAGGTACCGAATGGGGTGAAAAATACGATTACGCGAACACCAAAACCTGGGCCTGCTTCAAAGAAAGAGTTCCAATTAGCCGTTACG
Organism: Bacteroidia bacterium; assembly: GCA_026391655.1. GTDB lineage: Bacteria > Bacteroidota > Bacteroidia > Bacteroidales > Prolixibacteraceae > JAAFHB01. Next base: position 22,103 of record JAPLDR010000097.1, read on the forward strand.
AGACATTAGAACCTTTGATCAACCGTATGATTCAGGGCGATAAAAATGTTCTTTGGCCTGGTGTGATGAAATGGTTCGCCAAATCGTCGGGAACAACAAACGCTAAAAGCAAATATATACCGGTCTCGAAAGAGTCGCTCGACGACTGCCATTTCAGAGGAGGAAAAGATGTACTTGCCATTTATTATCGCAATTATCCCGAGGCATCCCTCCTTTCAGGAAAGAGTCTGACTTTGGGTGGTAGTCATCAGATAGCCAACATAAGCAATAAGGCGTATTATGGTGATCTGTCTGCAATTATGATCGAAAACCTTCCGTTTTGGACCGATTTTCATCGCACACCCCCTACCGAAATTGCATTGATTCCTGAGTTTGAAGAGAAAATTGCTCAAATCACAAAAACAGCTATAAATGAGAATGTTACATCTTTAGCTGGTGTTCCTTCGTGGTTCTTGGTACTTCTGCGGTACATTCTCGAATATACGGGGAAGTCGAATATCCTTGAGGTATGGCCCAATCTGGAACTATTTATCCATGGCGGAATCTCTTTCGATCCGTACCGGGGACAATATCATCGGATTATTCCCTCGGAGACAATGAATTATATGGAGACCTACAATGCATCAGAGGGTTTTTTTGCGATTCAGGATAATCCGGAAAGTTCTGATATGCTGCTGATGCTCGACTATGGCGTTTTCTATGAGTTTATTCATGTGTGCAATGTTGACGATGAACATCCCGTTACAATTCCGCTTTGGGAAGTTGAGATAGGGGTCAATTATGCCATGGTGATCTCTACGAACGGCGGACTTTGGCGATACATGATTGGCGATACGGTGATGTTTGCATCTAAAGATCCTTATAAACTGAAGATTACAGGTCGGACAAAACACTTTATCAATGCTTTTGGTGAGGAGGTAATTATCGATAATGCCGAGAGAGCCATCAAAGAAGCATGTGTCGCAACCGGGGCAATTATCAGCGATTATACTGCCGGACCAATTTTTATGAGCGAAAGTCAGGCAAAAGGGGCTCATCAATGGCTGATTGAATTCGATACGCCACCTCACAATCCGGATAAGTTCGCAACAATTCTCGATCTGAAATTGCAGGATTTAAACTCTGATTATGAGGCGAAAAGGCATAATAATGCGACGCTCGAAGCGCCACATGTTATGGCTGTAGCTAATGGTACTTTCATGCAATGGATGCGTGAACGGGGAAAAGTCGGCGGTCAGAATAAAGTACCCCGATTATCAAATAACAGGGAATATCTTGACAGTTTGCTTCGTATTCATGAATCGCTGAAATGAAATTTAAAGTTTAAATATCTGAAGTACAACACATAAAAATTAGAGCATTAAACTGAATTCTAAAACAGAAAATTAATGAAACGAGCATGTTCGCTAAACACTAACACGGATGAAAACTTTGCATGCGAGTTCCATCCGGCAATTAAAAAACAAATAATTCAAGGATGAAAAAGGAAACCTCTACAATGCATATAGCTATAGCCGGAAATATAGGAGCCGGAAAAACAACACTGACCGGTATCCTGGCAAAGCATTACGGATGGGAAGCTCATTACGAAGAGGTGGATGGAAATCCATATCTAAATGATTTTTACCATGATATGCAGCGTTGGTCTTTCAATTTGCAGGTTTATTTCCTCAATAATCGTTTTAGCCAGATTATTGATTTTCGCCATTCGGGAAAAACGGTGATTCAGGATCGGACGATTTACGAAGATGCTGAGATTTTTGCCCCGAACCTTCACGACATGGGGCTCATGAGTACCCGGGATTTCGAAACCTACCACACGCTTTTCGACCTTATGGGAAAGTTGATTCTGGCACCCGATCTGATTATTTATTTACGCGCTTCAATCCCAACGCTGGTTCAGCAAATTCAAAAACGGGGAAGAGATTATGAAGATTCAATCCGGCTCGATTATCTCAAGCAACTTAACCAACGTTACGAAGCATGGGCAACACGATACCGGCTGGGTAAAATGTTAGTGATTAATGTTGACGAACTTAATTTCGCTGATAATAAAGGAGATATGAGCAAGGTGATTGACCGTATCGATGCACAGCTTCATGGACTTTTCTAAAAGCAGGAGACTTTGAGAAGATGAGAAAGTGAGAAGGTGAGATTTTTTGTGAGCAAAATGCACAATTTCTAAATTCGATAAACAACGCATCAGAAAGTCCTCACATTGTCGAATTGCCGAATTTTCAAATTGCCGAATTCCAGACTTTAAGCTTACTAATTAACTACTTCAAAAACATCTTTATAAGCCGGGTAATACCGGCTTTTGTCATTTGCAGTTCTTTAAATAATTCGTACGATTGGGCTAAAATTTAGCCGTTGAAAATAAGCAGTAAAGTTTTTAACTAATTCTACTAATGTATTATGGAACAAACATATAAGCGCAACAATAATGGCTTCAGCTTCGGAGAAGATACACTCACAGCCGGTCTGGCACTGAAACTGGCTGCCGGAAAAATTATCGGTACAATAGGTCGGACGGCTACAGTTCGGATCATGAATAGCCGAAGAATTGTTGATGCCATTGTCGCCAATCATGAAACAGTTTATGGAATCAATACTGGTTTTGGTCCGCTTTGTACAACCATTATCTCAGAAAGCGATACCAAGAAATTGCAATTAAACTTGTTAAAGAGTCATAGCGTGGGCATAGGTGATCCCATCAATCCTGAACTGGCCAAACTGATGATGATCCTGAAAGTGCATGCTTTGGCTCATGGATATTCGGGCATTGCAATAAATACGCTTGAACGGATTATATGGCATATCAATCAGAACGTTATACCTGTTGTTCCGTCGCAGGGTTCTGTTGGCGCTTCGGGCGATCTGGCTCCGCTGGCTCATCTTTTTCTCCCTCTGACCGGAAATGGGAAAGTCCATTACAAAGGTAAATTGGTCGAAATGTGTAATCTGCTCAAAAAGTTTGGAATGACTCCTTTAGAGCTTGGAGCCAAGGAAGGTCTTGCATTGATTAATGGCACACAATTTATTGCAGCTCATGCGATAAAAGTTTTAGAAAGATTGCAGAACTGTCTCGATAATGCCGATTTGATTGCTGCAATGAATCTCGAGGCAATGTTGGGATCGGTAAAAACTTTTTCTCCGGAATTACATGCGCTTCGGCCTTATCAGGGAATAATATATGTAGCAGAGCGGATGAGAATGCTCATTGGCGATTCTGAGATTGTACAGTCGCATAAGAATTGCTCACGGTTGCAGGATCCGTATTCTCTGAGATGTATCCCTCAGGTTCACGGAGCCTCGCGTAATGCCTGGCTTCACCTGAAGGAACTGTTGCGCATCGAGCTCAATTCGGTCACCGATAATCCAATCATTCTTCAGGATGGACGCGCGATCAGCGGTGGTAATTTTCATGGACAGCCACTGGCCATGGCTCTTGACTATGTTACTGTTGCTGCCGCGGAACTTGGAAATATTGCCGACCGACGTATTTATTTGTCGCTTAACGATTCTATCGAAGGATTACCTAAACTTTTAATGCGCGAAACCGGGCTGAATTCAGGTTTTATGATTCCGCAATACACAACAGCAGCCTTAGTCAGCGAAAATAAAAGTTTCTGTTTTCCGGCCAGTGCCGACAGTATTCCTACCTCGATGGGTCAGGAAGATCATGTAAGTATGGGGTCGATCAGCGCCCGAAAAGCGCTTATGGTGATTGATAACCTCGAAAAAATACTGGGAATTGAACTTTTCTGTGCGGCGCAGGGTTTCGATTTCAGGAAACCTCTCAAATCGGGAGGAATCATCGATGAATGCCATCGTTTTGTCAGGCAGACCATTCCATTTGCCGAATCTGATCACATCATGTCAGACGAAATGAATAAAGCGATCAATCTGGTTAAAAATAAAACCTTGATAGCCGTTTCCGGGAAAATCGCTAAAAAACTGAAAATCAATCTTAAAAACGAACATGATGAATTATTCGGAATTTATTAAAAAATACGCCACACATCCCAACTATAAGGCTCCTACAGGAAATCTGTTACATGCAAAATCGTGGCAAACTGAAGCGCCGCTGAGGATGTTACTCAACAACCTCAATCGTCAGGTGGCTGAAAACCCCGAAGAACTTGTGGTTTACGGCGGTACAGGTCAGGCCGCGCGGAATCCCGAAGCATTATTGCAGATTATTAAATGTCTGCTAGAACTGGATGAAGACCATAGTTTGTTGGTTCAATCGGGCAAAGCGGTGGGAATTGTCCGGACACATCCCGAAGCGCCAAGGGTATTCATTGCAAACAGCAATCTTGTGCCGGCCTGGGCTACATGGAATCATTTCGAAAAGCTGAAAAGCGAGGGATTGATGATGTACGGCCAGATGACTGCCGGAAGCTGGATCTATATTGGTACACAGGGAATTCTGCAAGGGACATACGAAACTTTTGTAGCCTGCGGCGAGAAATATTTCAAAGGCGACCTGAAACATAAACTACTAGTTTCTGGCGGTCTCGGCGGTATGGGTGGAGCTCAGCCGCTGGCTGCAACAATGGCCGGCGCCACATTTCTTGGGGTTGATATTGATCCTGAACGAATTAAAAAGAGATTGGCTTCGGGTTATATCGACTATATTTCCTATTCTTATGATGAAGCTATAGCAATGGTTCTTAAGGCTAAAGAAAAAGGTGAAGCCATTTCCATGGGACTTGTTGCTGATATTGGCGACACGCTTGAGCAATTACTCATCGATGGAATAATTCCCGATGTTGTCACGGATCAGACTTCTGCCCACGACCCTTTGCATGGATATGTACCTAATGATCTTACACTTGATCAGGCAAAAGCTCTTCGAAAAGCTGATCCCGAAAAATATAAAAAACTGTCGGTGAAGAGCATGGCGCGACATGTCGGGTTTATGCTCGAAATGAAGCGGCAAGGGAGTATTGTGTTCGATTACGGCAATAACCTTCGTGAAATGGCCAGACAGGGAGGAGAAAATAATGCGTTTGACTTCGACGGATTTATTCCTGAATTTATCCGGCCACTCTTTTGCGATGGAAAGGGTCCTTTTCGTTGGGCTGCATTATCGGGTGATCCTGAAGATATTCGAATTACAGATCGTGCCCTGATTGAAGCTTTTCCGGAAAATATACATATGATCAACTGGTTGCATAAAGCAGAAGAACGAGTTGAATTTCAGGGTCTTCCTGCCCGAATCTGCTGGCTGGGAATGGGCGAACGCGAAAAAGCAGGAGTTTTGTTCAATAATCTTGTGAAAGAAGGGAAAGTAAAAGCACCAATCGTCATCGGGCGCGATCATCTTGATTGTGGTTCAGTCGCTTCACCTAACCGGGAAACAGAAAAAATGATGGATGGAAGCGATGCGGTTTCCGACTGGCCACTCCTGAATCTTATGGCCAACACGGGTGGAGGTGCAACATGGGTATCGTTCCATCACGGCGGTGGAGTCGGGATGGGATATTCGCAACATGCCGGTATGGTTGTTCTGGCCGATGGATCCGAAAGGGCAAAAACCTGCATCCGGAGGGTGTTGTATAATGACCCTGCAATGGGAATATTCAGGCACAACGATGCAGGTTATACTAAAGCTGAAGAGAATATGAAAACGTTTAATCTTGATTTTCGGTGATCAGGTAAGTTTGAGTTTTATGCTGATTGTAGTAATTCATTCATGTTTTAAATATCCAGGAAAATGGATTTCTTGTCTGACTATCTGTTCTGTTTAACCTCTACGAGGTATAATATGATATCGGGAAATCTTTTATCTACAAAACTTAATCGCCTACGGCGAATTCCGCGTAGCGGATATAGTATTGTAGAATAGAAAGTTGCAAAATATGCATTTCCTCGTAGAGGATTAACAATTTTTCCATACATTGCAAGTTAATTGTTTTTCAATTTATTTTGCATCATGATAAAAACCAAAATAATAGGCCCTTTCGTTCAGCTTTTGACGATGGACAATATTCCATTGAAGGGAAGCGTGAACGATAGTCAGCTCGAAATCATCCCCAATGGCGGGGTGGTAGTTTGCGAAGGAAAAATTGTAAAAACGGGGAATTTCGAACAACTCTGTTATGAGTTCAGAGATCAGCATACGATTATTGATCGTATTGATAAAGATATGGTTGCCATACCCGGAATGGTCGATCCGCACACGCATATTTGCTGGGCAGGCAGTCGTGCAATGGATTATTCGCTCCGGTTAGCCGGGAAAAGTTACCTCGAAATCGCTCAAAGTGGCGGGGGTATTGGCGATACAGTGACGAAAACAAGGGCTGCCACTATAGCCGAACTCGAATCCTTGCTCACCGAACGCGCAATTGCTCATCTAAATAATGGCGTGACCACCATTGAAGTAAAAAGTGGCTATTGCTTAAACACCGAAGGTGAGCTTAAACTGCTGGAAGTAATCGGAAACGTGAATAAAACAATTCGTGTTGACCTGATTTCAACATGTCTTGCAGCTCATATCAAACCAAATGACTTTGAAGGTAAACCATCAGATTACCTGGAAAGTATTGTTAACGAACTGCTTCCTGAAATTAAAAAACGAACACTCTCAAACCGGATTGATATCTATATCGACAATGGAGCATTTACAGTTAATGAAGCACGGGTTTATCTGAAACATGCAAAAAAGATGGGTTTCGATCTTGTCATACACGGAGATCAGTTTACCATCGGCGGTAGCTTGCTGGCTTGTGAGTTGGAGGCACTTTCAGTTGATCATCTTGAAGCGGTTAATGACCTGGAAATTAAATTACTGTCAGCATCAAATGTGATTTCCATTGTACTACCGGGTGCCTCTCTGGGATTAGGCTGTGGATTTGCTCCAGCCAGAAAGCTATTGGATGCAGGTTGTTCCCTGGCCATCGGCTCTGACTGGAATCCGGGTTCGGCGCCAATGGGAGATTTGTTGCTGCAAACAGCAATTTTGGGTATCTTTGAGAAAATGACCATGGCTGAATCGTTGGCAGGAATTACTTTCAGGGCAGCAAGGGCGCTTGATTTGACTGACCGCGGCATTTTAAAAGAGAGATTTCTGGCTGATCTTGCCGGATTTCCGACTTCCGATTACCGCGAGATTCTTTACAATCAGGGAAGTTTAAAACCTTCAGCGGTTTGGAAAAAGGGCGAAAATGTGAGGGTGAGAATATGAGATGGTGAGAAAAACTGAATGGGGCTTTCAGAACGAAGCATATTCTTAATGCGCTGTTCAGCAAGCCGCCAGTCCCCAGTAGCCAGCACCTCAGGCAAATGGAATACTAAAAAATAAAGAGTTTTTGATCAGGTTTATTAATTTTTAATTTCTTCAAAAATGAATCAGATTATCGAGTGCGTCCCAAATTTTTCAGAAGGGCGTGATCTTTCCATTATAAAACAAATTACCGATGTCATCGAAAGTGTGAAAGGAATCAGACTGCTAAATGTCGATCCCGGATACGCTACGAACCGGACAGTGGTCACTTTTGTTGGTGAACCAGAGCTGGTTATCGAAGCTGCATTCAAGGCTATTCAACGCGCATCGGAACTGATTGATATGCGCTATCATAAAGGGGAACATCCCCGTTTCGGAGCTACTGATGTTTGTCCTCTCGTTCCGGTTTCGGATATCACGATGGAAGAAACTGTTGATTACGCCCATCTCCTCGCAAAACGGGTTGGTAATGAATTGAATATTCCGGTCTATTGTTACGAATCAGCTGCTTTTGAGGAGAAACGCCGGAGTTTAGCTAGCTGCCGTGCCGGAGAATATGAAGGGCTGGCAGAAAAAATGAAAACTACGGGTTGGCAACCCGATTTTGGTCCGGCAACTTTTAATCCTCAATCCGGTGCAACTGCTATTGGAGCAAGAAATTTCCTGATCGCCTATAATATTAACCTGAATACTACCTCGGTTCGACTGGCTAATTCCATAGCTTTCGATGTTCGCGAAGCAGGACGCATCAAAAGGGAAGGCGATCCTATCACAGGAAAAATCGTTACAGATGAACATGGAGAACCAATAAGGATTCCGGGAACCCTGAAAAAAGTAAGGGCTATCGGATGGTTTATTAAGGAATATGGAATCACGCAGATATCGATGAATCTGACAGATATTACAACAACATCGGTTCACCAGGCTTTTGATGAAGTTTGTGAACGGGCACGCGACCGGGGAATTCGGGTCACAGGCTCCGAATTAATTGGAATAATCCCATTACAGGCTATGCTTGATGCGGGAAAGTATTTTCTCAAAAAGCAGCACCGTTCTGTCGGAATCCCTGACTGCGAAATCATTAAAATTGCCGTTAAATCTTTGGGCCTTGACGATCTGGCACCATTTGATCCAGATAAAAGAATAATTGAATACCTTCTTGAAAATAATGATAAAAAACTAATTGATATGTCACTAACTGAGTTTGTTCATGAAACGGCATCTGAATCACCCGCACCAGGCGGCGGTTCTGTTGCTGCTTATGTAGGCGCCATGGGAGCCTCACTTGGCACGATGGTGGCAAACCTTTCATCGCATAAAAGGGGTTGGGACAGTCGCTGGGAGGAGTTTTCGGAATGGGCTGAAAAAGGAAAAGTTATCTGCGAAGAGTTGCTGAAGCTCGTCGATAAAGATACTGAAGCCTTTAATCAGATTATGGAGGCATTCAAATTGCCGAAAGAAACTACTGAAGAGATTGCCATTCGTAAAAATGCAGTTCAATTGGCAACAAAAAATGCCATTGATATCCCATTCAGGGTGATGCAATTATCGTATGATTCGATGGAAGTGATTGAAGTGATGGCAGAAACGGGTAATCCCAATTCTGTGACCGATGCCGGAGTCGGGGCACTATGTGCATCAACCGCAGTTTCGGGGGCGTACCTTAATGTATTGGTTAATGCCTCTTCGTACGAGGATAAAGAGACGATAAAACAACTACTGGATAAGGCCGCAACTCTTGATCTTGAGGCTAAAAACCGTTGTGAGAAGATTCAGTTACTTGTCAGAAAAAAATTGAAAATTAAACTTTGATTCCACTCCGATAAGTTAAAAAAACCAGGAATGCCACCAAGGAATCGGGAGTGGTGAAACTTGAACCTCAAAACAGATAAAAAAAATTTACTAACCTCAAAACAGATAACAAAAATTTACTATAAATCAAATGATTACAAAAGAGTTAACGATGAGTTTCATATCATTTACCAATGCGCATCCTTGGCTTATCTTGAGAAAAAGAGTTATATAGGAGGCACTAAACACAAAGCTGCACAAAGCTTTGAATGTCTGCAATATATTCTTAGTGAAACTTTGAGACTTCGTGCTTTGGTGGCAAAAAAACTTTTCTTAGCAGGCCCAACAATAAACGTGGTATATAAACATTAGAGCACTTAAAAAACTAATCTTACCAATGCAAGTCAACGGAAAAAACTACCATACAATCTGGGTTCATCCCGATAATAAGCAAATTATTCAGGTGATTGATCAACGCAAAATACCCTTTGAATTTCAGATCGTCAATCTTAAAACGCCTGAGGATGCTTTCGAAGCCATTAAAAACATGACTGTCAGGGGTGCGCCGCTGATTGGAGTTACGGGTGCCTATGGAATCTATCTTGGTTTGATTTCAGGTGATGACAAAAATTGGAAAGCCAACCTTGAAAAGTCTGCTGAGTACCTTAAATCAGCACGTCCCACGGCTGTCAATCTGGCTCTTCTGATCGATGAGATGATGCATAAACTTGCCGGTTGCACAACAATAGAGCAGGCTTGTATTATGGCTCTTGAAGAAGCAAACCGAATGAAATTAAGGGAAATTGCATGGTCGGAAGCGATTGGAAATTATGGATGCGAACTGATTGAAGCCATCAGCAAAAAAAAGAATGGTCAGCCAGTTAATATTCTAACCCATTGCAATGCCGGGTGGCTGGCCTGCATCGACTGGGGAACTGCAACTGCACCCATGTATAAAGCGTTTCTGAAAGGAATTCCGATCCATGTCTGGGTTGATGAAACACGACCCAGGAACCAGGGTGCGAGATTGACTGCCTGGGAATTATCGCAGGAAGGAGTACCACATACAGTAATTCCGGATAATGCAGGTGGCCATCTGATGCAGCATGGTTTGGTCGATCTTTGCATTGTGGGAAGCGACCGGACAACCTCAACAGGTGATGTGGCCAACAAAATCGGAACCTATCTGAAAGCGCTTGCTGCTTCCGAAAACAACATACCATTTTACGTGGCGCTCCCCTCCTCTTCTATTGATTTTACAATGAAAGACGGAATTCATGAAATTCCAATCGAACAAAGGGATGGCGAGGAGGTCAGCCACATGGAAGGTAAACTTGAAAATGGGGAAATCAAAAAAATCAGGATCGTTAATGAATTGTCCCCGGTAGCCAATTACGGCTTCGATGTCACTCCCGCGAAATACGTCACAGGTTTGATTACGGAAAGAGGAATTTGCAAAGCGGACAGGGATGATATTCTCAGGTTATTTCCGGAAAAGAAAGACTGAGGGAGAGACTTTGAGAGGGAGTAAGGGAGAGAGGGAGTGAAGATGAGAAGTTGAGAAAATGAGAAAATACTTCAATATGCGCCGCAAATTAAAACTTCTGATATATTTCTCATTATCTTTGATCATACTTAATCTATATCTATGAATACTGCTCAACCTCAGGAAGGCTCCGTAAAATTTAACTGCCACCTTACATCCGAAAAGATCGTGATCCCTTCAGAACTTTTTATCCCGTTGAACCACTGGAGAGAAGAGCTATGGCTCAAAAGCTTCATTGGCGCTTATCCCGACGGGATCGGATACGGAAACATCTCTGTAAGAGTACATCATAGCGACCATTTTTATATTTCGGGTACTGCTACGGGAGGAATCCCTGAACTCGACCAGATTCACTATCCATTGGTAGAACGATGTGATCCGGCAAAAAATGCAATCTGGTGCCGCGGATTAATCAAAGCTTCAGCAGAGTCGATGAGTCATGCGGCAATCTACGCTGCCAATCCCGAAGCCGGTGCTGTTGTCCATATCCATAACCGTCAACTTTGGGATAAATATCTTGATAAACTTCCGACAACTGACAGGAAAGTTGAATACGGAACTCCCGAAATGGCTTATGAAATCAGCCGGATAATGACGCTTCCGGAAACACTTAATAAAAAGGTTTTTGTGATGGGTGGTCACGAAGAGGGAATTATCTCGTTTGGAAAAACGGTTGAGGAAGCGGCATTGACAATTTTGGTATTGGAATGAATAAACGCAGGAGGCTGTATGGAAAGGCAAAACCCATTAACCGCAAAGACCGCAAAAAAATTACGCAAAGATCGCAATATTTTTAATTACAGTATATTAACTTTGTGTTCTTTGCGCCAACTTTGCGTACTTTGCGGTTAATAAACTCGTTTGAGACAACCCCGGCAGAAAATCAACAGACACAATAATATATATACAATGAAAAAAATCGCAATTATTGGAGGATCAGGACTTGAGAATCCTGAAATTCTGCAACATGCAGAACATATCACGTTAAAAACACCTTATGGCGATCCAAGTTCTGATTTTATTTGCGGAACAATCGGCCAGGTGGAAGTAGCCATTTTATCCCGACATGGGCGTGATCATACGATTCCGCCTATGCAAGTCAATAACAGGGCCAATCTGCATGCGATTAAACAATTGGAATGCACCCATATTCTTGCAACAACAGCATGTGGAAGTCTTCGCGAAAATATTGGCCGGGGAGATCTTGTTATTCCGGATCAGTTTATCGATTTTACACGGCACCGCGAAATAACATTCTTCAAGGAGTTTGAGCCCCATGTAATGAAGCACACACCAATGGCAGATCCGTTTGATAGTTATCTCAGGGAAAAACTCATAACAGCTGGTCGTGAACTTAAATTTAAGATTCATCCAAACGGGTGCATCCTTACCATTGAAGGACCACGATTCTCGACGCGTGCAGAATCGCGGATGTTCCGTATCTGGGGTGGCGATATGATTAATATGAGTACTGCGCCCGAGTGTATGCTCGCCAAAGAGCTTGGAATACCTTATGCAGCAATAGCCATGGCCACCGACTACGACAGCTGGAAAGATGATGAAAAGCCCGTTTCATGGGAGGAGATTATTAAAGTATTTGGTCAGAATGTTCACAATGTGATTAATATTCTGCTAAAAGTGATTCCTGCTGTTTAATTTTCAAAAAGATTTGCAGGATACGGTACAATTGACTAAAATTGCACACCGAAATTCAAATAAGAATTTTGAGGGCCTATAGCTCAGTTGGTTAGAGCATCTGACTCATAATCAGGGGGTCGCAGGATCATGCCCTGCTGGGCCCACCCTAATATCAAACACTTACACATTAATTTGTGTAGGTGTTTTTTTTTCACACCTTGGTTTAAATATGGTTTAACCCTATTTCAAACAGTTACTTATATTCTGCAAAGAACTTGTCGCATTTTGGTTGCTTGTGCAGTCCTAAAATTAACTGCTATTTTATAAATCCCCCTTGTATTCCCCCTTTTTCTAAGGGGGAAAACGTTCACAATTAGTCTGATATCCAAAGAAATTTAATTGTTAAAACATTAATATTTAGAACAATAAACTTTCCTTCACGAACTCCCCCTTTCGCGAAATATCCATGAGTTTCTAGACATATTTATTTAATTAATCAAGCTTCATGGATATTCTATCTGGCCTTTAAAAAATAAAAGTATTCAGATAAAAGGGGGAACACAAGGGGGATTTGCCGTTGGTGTAAGCAATCAAATTTGATGCTGAAAAATCCTAAACCAGATCCCCCTCGTTTGCAACGAGGGGTTGGTTGTTTTGAGTTTTCAACTCACCGGCAAATTGTTGTTAGATTATTTCTATCCTTTTTGTTCCCGTAAAATCAATTTGATGTATTTATCGTTACAAACGACTGACCACTATCCCCTCGTTACAAACGAGGGGGAGCAATAGTCATTCCAACAAAAATGGATTGAATATAGGGTTGAACACACCAGACAATCTATGCCTGAAATGTGTGAATTATTAAACTTATTTCTAAAATTTTGTAACACTTATCGTTATAAAGTCAATCACCTTTGCAGGGCAAGTATCAATCACAATTTTAAATAAAAACGAAATGGCTAAATATTCAAAAAAAGCTCAGGAAAAAATTGAAGAGGTCATGCATGAATTTAAGCATGGAGAATTAAAATCAGGCAAAGATGGCAAAGGTGGAGTTGTAAAAAGCCGTGAACAGGCCATAGCCATAGGTATAAGCGAAGCGCGACATGCAGGGCTAAAAGTTCCTAAGGAAAATTCTTAATCAGAATTCTTAACTTATCCAGTGGTCTGAAGTCTGGGGATTAATATATGGGAAAATTGATTGTAAGTGCAATTTAATAATTCTAAACTGGCTGTCATAGGATAGTAACTTCTTATTTATCAGTGATTGTAAAGCTTCATATATTTGTTTCTGATTGTATTTCCTCATGACGTAACTCTTACAGAAATCTTTAAAAGAAAAAATGGAAGGCGATGTAAGAATAGCATCAAAAAGTTCAGATTCAAGATCTGTAACATCATTTAAATGGAAAAGCTTATCAACTGAAACGGTGTCTTGTGGTAGTGAATTTATATTTTCCATATTCTTAAAGATTTAAATAAAACTATTTGGGTGCAATATAGGCTCTGTATTGTGAAAATTTCTCTAATAAAGAGTAAAGATCATTAATATGCCCGTTTCTTATGATCATAGATGGTTATTATTAATTCTATTGTTAAAAAAATCAAGGAGTCACATTCAAAGATGCAACTCATGATAGCGCCATTTTTCAGTGGTTTTTTATTGGAATTTAATGCAGGGATAAAAAGTTTGTTTTTATGTTTTAAATGACTTCCTTTGAAACAGGAAAAATAAAATGATCAGATAATACATCCCTTATGAGAATAACCTTATTTGCAATACTCTTTCTATTTACCAGTCATTTAAGTTTTTCGCAAGACAGCATCTTTGTGTTGCATCCTTTTGTCGGAGATACAATCGACAAATTTGAAAAGACTAAATTTCTGTTGTTTCCCGAAATTAACGATTCAAGTTTTTGTTACGGACAAATCCATTACTCAGATAAAAAATACCTGTTGTATTCATATGCTGAGAATAACACTACTCCCCCAATTGAAGAAATCGATTCATTGACCATTAAAGAATACAACAGGAATATTCAAAAATTACTTGATTATTATACTGCTTTAATGAAAACCGATACAATCCATAAACCATTTAATGCGAATATGCAGAACGATTTGAATGTAAATCTAAACATCAGTCCCGAATTGCGTAAGAAGTTAACCAATGAAATGTTCAGGTATCAATTTCTAAAATGGCATGCAGAACAACAAGGATTACAGGGAAAAGAGCAGGAGGATTATATAAAAACTTCAGGCTTTTTGACGATTCCTGTAAAACAAAAATAGCAGAAGTGACTTTGCTGTTGGTTTGGCCATTCAAATTTGATATTGAAAAACCTTAAACCATATTTTCCAGATCCCCCTCGTTTGCAACGAGGGGTTTTTTGTTTTTAGTTTTCAACTCACCGTCAAATTGTTGTTAGATTATTTCTATCCTTTTTGTTCCCGTAAAATCAATTTGATGTATTTATCGTTACAAACAGAGGGGGAAATTAAAAACTAGAACAAACTTAAGTTTGAAATACGAATTGTCATAGCGATTACACTTACATCAAACATTTTCGCCAATTGTTTAACAACAACTTCATCTGTCAAATCTAGGAAGTGATTTTGTATTTGTTCAATAAGCAATTTCCTAGGCATAAGAATTGATGCAGCAAATGCATTTGCTTCTTGCTCTCTTTTGTTTTCGCCTGTAGCAGATTTTTGATCTCTGAAAAGAACTTTATATTCTTTGTCAATAAAAATTGAGTCACTGGAATTTTTATGCAATAAGAAATGTCCCAATTCATGCGCCATAGTAAATCTCTGCCTTACAGATGGTTCTTTTGGATTTATGCCAATAAAGCCTTGATCTTGATTAATTACTAAAACACCAGAGATATTATCTCCTAAATCATAAGTGTGAATTTTTATTCCAAGCCGTTCAGCAATCTTTTTTATTGGAATAGGTAACTCATTCGAATTAAACTCCGTGAGAATTTGGGAAGTAATGTCTTCAATTTTTTTACGATTCATTTTTGACATTCTGAAGTAATTTCAATAAGAAAATCCTTTAATTTTTTTGTATCATTTGAATCACCCTTTGCGGCAATTTCAATTCTTTTTTGCCACATTGCTAGCAATTCGTCGCCTTTTTGTATAACAGGAAGTATGTCAGTAATGTTCACTTCTGTTTTCTTACAAATATCATAAATCAAATGTATAGTAGCACGTTGTCTACCCTGCTCAATATTTGCAATTGAGGCCCTTGTAAGATTGAGTGACCGTGCAAATGACTCTTGATTCATACCCTTAGCCTGTCTGATTTCTTTTATTTTCAGACCAATGGCAATATAAAGTGCGTATTTTTCTTGCTGTGTCATATACTTTTTGCGATTCAAAGATAATACAATGCATTGAATAATGCAAATAGTTTGCAATAATACACATATTTATTTTTTTTGTGGTATTGTACATTCGAAAATTATTATTATATTTGCGAATTATATTTTGAACATTTAAATTTTTTGAAGATGGCAACAAATAAGCCGTATGGTGACAATCACCGAATTGGCGCTGTGAAAGACAGAAGCCAAGTGTACAATGGGAAAATTGAGAAGTTTGTTAAAAGAGATCCAGAAACTGGCAAGTTTCTGGATGTAAAATCTGATGGTAAACCTTTCAAGGGAGTTCGTAAGGAAAAATAAAACCAGATTGTTGAACAACCTGGCTTTAGTTTTTTAAAAGTATCAAGGTTAGCATCCTTGACAATGTTTTTTTCTTGGTTGGAACAAACATACTACTTTTCAAAGACATACACAAGCCTCTGTTGTCCATTCCTTCTGGAAGTATTAATTTTTAACATTTTTTAACGCTAGTAAGAAAAGCAGTTAGTATTGCTACGTACAATCATTTGAGGTTTTGTATTTTTTAATAATGTGTTTTTTTAACCTTTAAAAGTAGTAAATATGAAATTATTTGTTCATTTAAATAATTCTCTGCAGTTTAAAACAGCGGAGATAAATGAGGACCAAAAAGTTGGTCATTTAGTAAAGGAGTTCGTTCCCGGAATGGCACACAATCAGGATGATCTTGAAGATGTTGAAGTTTATCTTGAAAACCAGGATGATGATTTCGATAAGGGAATATCAATCCTTGAGGCTGGGATTAAGCATGGCGATCATATTTTCGTCGGAAGATGCAAGAAGATCTCTGTCAATATAAACTATGCAGGGAAAAGCTTTGCAACGAATGTTGGACCTGCAACAAGTGCTAAAAAGCTCAAAAAGCTTTCACTTAATTATTTCGGCATTGATGATGTAAGTGGCGCAGAATTATTGCTCTGGTTTAATAAAGAGCCTTTAGATCAACGTCAACTTATTGGATCTTTAACTGATTATCCTTCCTGTGGTGTCAATTTAGTCCTTGCAGCTAAAGAAGATGTTAATGGAGATTTGTCCCATGATTTATTTCAGGATCACCTTAGTTCTCCAGAATATCAATCTGGAGAAATCGAAGGTCGATGGGGAACTATTAGTAATGAAAACAGGCCTTCATGGCCTGTTTTCTTTTTTTGGGTAATCTCATCAACAAATGAAAAATTCAATTTTAAGTTTGATCTTACAGGTTATCCTAATGCTGCCCCAACCGGAGTATTATGGGATATCGAAAACAATAAGGTTTTAGAACAAAGTAAAAGACCTTTAAAAACAAAAAGACAATCTCAGGTATTTAAGGTTTGGGGTAAAGAATGTAATTATTTGCCATGCGACAGATTAGCATTTGATCCTGGACATGCTGTTGGCTGGACTGTTCAGCATGCAGGTTTAATCTGGAATCCTCAAACAGACACATTTTTTAAGTATTTAAATGAAATTTACCAAATTCTAAACCCTTAAGAAATGCAATCAATTTCAATATCAATTGGCCTTTGGTTCAAATTAATGAAGGGTCTAAGGCGAAGAGGAGCAGGTTTCACGGAAAGTGGAGGTTTTCTTTTGTGTAATCCCGGGAAAAGTAAGGTTGTCAAGATTGTTTTCTATGATCAGTTTGATAAAACGGTATCAGAATCTGGTATAATACAGTTTAAAGGAGCTGCATCTTTCTTTGAATATTTGGCAGAAGAAAAACTTGAAGTCTTGGCTGATATCCATACCCATCCGACTAGGAACACTCAACAAAGTGATTCTGATAAGAAACATCCAATGATCAGAACAAGAGGACATATTGCCATAATTGCACCAAATTTTGCCAAGAATTTCCTTCTTTCTCCTAAACAGTGTTCAGTATATGAATACTTAGGTCATTTTGACTGGAGGAAATTTGAAATTTCAAAGTTCCCAATACATTTAAAACTGATTTAAAATGGAAATAAAGCATACAAATAGAGTTGCCTTTGCAATAGCCGAGAAATATGATATTGACATTGAAGAAGCGATCAACAAAATGAACGATACTTCGATATGGATAATGGCAGACGAATCAATCACAAATTCATATTCAAAGCAAGTAGCATTTTTAACAGCCGTAAACATCGCTCACCGGGTATTTCTTGGTGGAGTTAATTGTCTGTTACCTGCCAATACTCCAAATCTGTTAAAACTTGAATCGCAGTATTTCAATGATTTAGTTTCTCAAAATGGTGGTATCATTACTGACAAAAATCCAAGCCGTCAAGCAATAAAAATTCTTATTGGAATTGTATGTTATGATGATCAATGCATTGAATCTGCTTCTTCTGGTTGGAGAGGAGGAGTTAATTTTAATAATCAAGATAGAGTAGTGTTTCCAGATTCTAATAACAAAATTTCATTAGGTCCAATTGCCTCAGCATCACTTGCCTGTTACTATGCATTTTGTAAAGCATATCAGCTAAATAGTGATGGAATTGATTTGACTATTGGCATTTCGCTTTGGAATCTTAACGCAGCCAAGGAATGGTTTAATGATGAAAATGATGGTCCTAACAATGTGTACTTACCGAGAAATATTTGGACACTTGGCTTAGGGCATTTAGGTCAGGCATATCTCTGGACTTTAGGATTAATGCCATTTAATATCCCAAATGAAACCCTATTTCTTCTACAAGATGCAGATATTGTTGAACCAGAAAATATTGGTTCACAGGTTCTATGTTCTGAACAAAACATTGGAAGACCAAAAACAAGGGCATGCATGATTTTTTTGGAAAATCTAAATTTCAAAACTCAAATTGTAGAAAAGCCATTCATTTGGGGTGATTCGGAGCAAGATTGGATGAAAATCTATCCATTTCTTTTGAATGGAGTTGATAATATAAAAACCCGGAAAAGTATTAATAAAGATTCTTTAAAGCTGTTTCTGGATGGAGCGACGAATGGAAAATTTGATTTGTTTGATAGTTTCACAATGAAGAATATTTCAAACATTGAAAAAAATATCAGTATGATTTGGCCGAAAGAGGAAGAAAATGACGTAATATTTCTCAAAAATCTATACCAGAAATATGAGAAGACACATCTATGTGGAAAATTAGCCAATATTGGAATATCTACTCCCTTTGTCGGCTTATTTGGCTCAACTATAATTATTTCTGAATTGCTACGATCTCTGAATCAAGGTATAAGATATTCCATTGTTACTTTTCAACTGAGAGACTTGAGCTCAATGGAAGCAATTGAATGTGGAGTTTACAACAAAGAATTGTTGCGATTTGCAGTATAAGAGTCAATGTTATTGGTTTATCCTCTCGATTGTAATACGGGTTAAGTTGTCGGTCGTTTGTAACTATAAACCTAAAATCATAAAATAAACATTTATCGGGTATTGTAGAGACAAGGCATTGCCTTGTCTCTACGGGGGTCTTTCTTCGAATATATTCCTAATCGTCAACCCGTTTACCCTTTGTTAATCTTTAATAAACGTATGTCATCCAAAACCCAATAACCGCAACCTTACCAGTCGTGAAACGCAGGTTCTGCGTTGGTCGTAAAAGGGAAAACAAACACCATTATAGCGAAAGTATTGTTTATCAGTGTCGCGACGGCAAAGAAACATCGGACCAACCTGATTCAAAAAACAGGTGCGAAAAATTCTGCCGAACTGGCTGCACTGGCCATTGAAAGCGGGGAGTTTTGAAAAATTAGACAATGTGACAATTAGACAATGTGACAATTAGACAATGTGACAATTAGACAATTAGACAATGTGACAATGAGACAATGTGACAATGAGACAATGAGACAATTCGGTAATGTGCTAATATGCTAATGGGTTAATTTGCTAATGGAAATGGAATCAATGTTTTGTGAGAACCCAGGAAGGGTGAAATATTTGTAGCCCGGGGTAAGAGAACGGAGTGAACGCAACCCCGGGTAAATGATGAAAAAAAGGAATCGGCGCAACCACAAAGAAGAATTGAAATGGAGACCTTCTTTGCGCCGAGAGATCGAAACCCCTAAATGAACATTCGACAAATTGCGGATATCATTACGCATTTCATTTCTTGATTCACCCTGGTTTTGCGGCGCAAAGAACTTTTTTTCTCTGTTTTATATTTCCGGTTGCGCCTCTTGTTGTTTATTGCCATTTTTCTACCCACATTTTGCTCCTCCGGAGCATTTGATTCAACTAATATAAAAATTGGAATCGAATCTATGTTTTGAGATTATGGGTAGCCCGGGGTAAGAGAACGGAGTGAACGCAACCCCGGGTTGAATGATAAAAAAAGAGACCGGCGCAACCATAAAAGAGAATTGAATTGGAGACCTTCTTTGCGCCGAAAGATCGAAACCCCTAAATGAACATTCGACAAATTGCGGATATCATTACGCATTTCATTTCTTGATTCACCCTGGTTTTGCGGCGCAAAGAACTTTTTTTCTCTGTTTTATATTTCCG
>JAPLDR010000017.1:0-36908 GCA_026391655.1 Bacteroidia bacterium
GGTGCAGTAATCAATATTGCCACCCCATCTGCACCTGTGGCGGGAGCTGTCACACAACCTACGTGTGCGGTAGCCACCGCAACAGTAGCCTTAAGCGGGTTGCCTGTAACGGCATGGACGGTAACGGCCAGCCCGGGCGGAGCGACAATCACAGGGACGACAGCCACAGCGGACTTTGCAGGTTTAACGGCAGGCACTACCTATACCTTTACAGTCACCTTAACCTCATCGGGCTGTACCTCGGCGGCCTCGGGTAATGCAGTAATCAGTGCACAGCCGGTTACCCCTTCCTGTTCCATTTCAGGTCCGGCCAGTGTCGATCCTGGTTCTACAGGTAATGTGTTTACCAGCACAGTTAATCCTGTCGATAATGTAAATCATTCCTGGTCAATTACAGGAGATGGAACTATTAGTGGTTTAACTACGGGATCTACCGTAAACGTGGATGCAGGTACTGCCGGTTCATTTAAGCTCACCGACAACATTTCCAGGTTTGGTTGTTCCTCTACATGTACCTATGACGTAATCGTATGCGGTATTACACCAAGCACCGCCTCTGTTCCAAGCGGTACAACAACAACATTTACTGCTCCTGCAGGTATGGATTCTTACTTTTGGTCTCTTGCAGGTGATGGGATAGTCACGGGTGGTGGAGGTAATGAACCTACAGTTACTGTACTGGCCGGAAACTGCAATAGTTATACTTTGACCATCACAATGACTAAAGGCGCTGCAAGCAGTACCTGTACACCAACAGTAACTATTATCGACGATATAGCGCCAACCTTTAACCTTCCTGTAACTGCATTAAGCTATTGTGCGAACAGCATTATTGATGCTACTTTCAATGCGACTCCGTTAGATCCGGAATACGACGATTTAACCACCCCACGTCCTGAATATTACAAGTTCATCCATGGGAGTACCGAATTTAACCTTTCAGCGGTGGCCGGTAACTTTGCCGATAACTGCTGTGCTGTCAATGATCTTGTATTGCATTGGAAAATTGATTTTTCACCAGTTCCTGATCCCGATCCAACTCACCTTCCACTGCATAACCCAGTGACAAAAGCTCCGATAACCGATCAAATTGGTCAGCCATCTGCGTATGGCTCAGATATTCTGTTTCCGAGCGATGGGTTGAATTTTACGGATGTAACTCACAAATTAATCTATTGGCTGGTTGATTGCCACGGGAAGGCATCGGCTGAGCAGACTGTGAATATTACTGTCAAGCCACGACCCAGAATTATAAAGTGAAATTAAAACATTTGATATTAATAAATAAGATGAAACAAAAAACAAACATCGAAAAAACGGCTGAAAGCCGAAACCGGAAGGGTATCAAGGATGCCATATCCGTAGCGTTCAGAACAATTATCCGAATACAAAATGCCCCTCCTCTGGAGGGGACAGGAGGAAGTAATATCTTCCTGATGCAGAACAAGGGGAAGGGTCCGCCTGGACGGGTGCGTAGTCCGGGAGCGGGTTGTTGCCTGAAACCGGACAACCATCCAGTTGCCCTTAAAAGCAGCAAAAATTATTATAAAACAAAATTCCAACATTTTAATAAATATCAAATTTCAAATTCAATTTTTTTTAACAATTAAATTTTACAATCATGAAAAGGCAAATTTTTATTCTCGTGTTTTTAGTATTGGCAACTTTCGCCAGTGTTACTAAGTCCTATGGACAAGCAGTTGCAGGTTTAGCACCGCGGCCATTAACAATTACGGATGATGCAATGCAACCAATTGCAGGCAGGCCTTATACTTATTCTGCAGTAATTAATCCGGTAGGTGGACAAGCATACTGGTATGCAACAAAGGCCACAACTTTTATGACAGCTGGCGCACGGGTAGCAGCTATTGAACTACCAGTTTCTGCAACGTCAATTCTTGCTGGTGCAACTAATTATATGACACTGGCAGCTGCAGGAACATCTCCAACATCTACTACGATTACATGGACCTCAGATGTACTTAATGGTATTAATGCTACAACATCCCCATTGTTTGTGGTAGTTGAGTATAATGGACCGGCTCCATGTACAACGAGCAATAATATTAAAGTAATGCAGATTGTGCCAAGAAATGCATTTACAATTGATATTACTAACATGACTCATGCTACACCAACGGCATTAGCTTATGGTGTTGCTGAAAGTCAGTGTTATGCAGCTTTAGTTTCTTCTTCATGGGATGTTGCAACTAGTAAAATGGTAAATGATTATGGAGTTAATGATCTTTATTTTGAAGTTGTTGCAGCAAATTTCACTGGCGCTTACAAACCAACTTTAAAACTATCAGGATTACAGTCGACTCAAACTGCTGATATTAATTGGGATGTTGCTGTCGGTGGAACTTA
Source organism: Bacteroidia bacterium (assembly GCA_026391655.1). GTDB lineage: Bacteria > Bacteroidota > Bacteroidia > Bacteroidales > Prolixibacteraceae > JAAFHB01. The sequence continues at coordinate 2,368 of JAPLDR010000017.1, forward strand.
TGCAAATAGTGCCGGTTCTGCTCTTGGTACTGCAATGCCATTTACTTCTGCTACTCAAAATGTTACTACAACTGCTACAGATACACATTTAGGAGTAGCAATCTATGTAAGAGTAAGAGTAAAGAACAATGGTTATGAAGGTCTTACTGCTCTTGGTGATGATATTACTTTGGCAGTTGATGCAACCGACAATTCTGCTACCCCGAATCAGGATGTAATGCCAGATGGTACCGCTAAAGCTGCATTTGCAGAACTTGCAATACAGAAACTGCATGCAAGACCTACTGTAACAGCCGGTGCCGGTGTAACATTTATTGTACAAAAACCATAAGCTTTAGTACAGTAAATTTTGCCTTTTCATGAACCCTATACTTTTTCCGGTCGGGTACGAGCCCGGCCGGAGAAGGGCCCGGGGAAAGAAAAGCAAAAGAAAGATTGAGCTAACCGTGTGTAAAAGTTTGTGGCAGCTTCTTTAGTCAGGACTGCCGGGAACCAAACATAGCAGATAAACAGTTATCGCCATGAAATGGAAAATAAGCAATAACCGGCATATTTCACCGGGTGGATTGACTCCATACCTTAAATGGGGGAGAAGCAGATCACCTGTGGGAATAAAGGAACCAAACAGGACTTCTTTTGGATGTTCGGATACTATTGTCAGCTTACCTGTCGATACAGCGTATTTTGAGATTTTCTGTTGCTATGCGAAAGGGTTTATTGAATTATAAATTGTCAAAACGAATGATCAATTGTCAATGAATCAAACAGTTATATATCAACTAATTGAATATTGTACATCCCGTACATACGGGATTGAACTGTGAATGATGTTGAACATTGAACATATAAACTTTGCACAATAAATGATGAATGGTAAATAACAAACACGGACCAAATATAGGATTTACTGATACCTGGGGCGATCCCGATATCGGCAGATTCAAACGAGGCAGAGCACCTTGTCTGTCAGCTCTTTTCTCTTTTCTTATGGAGAACCTGTCCGTCCACCGACGAAGGCAGGAAGAGGTTTTGGATAAGCTGATTGTCACCTGTTTAACCGACTAAATATAGCCGGAACGGGGAAGGAACAGCCTAAAAGTTTCGTGTTGCCAGTCTTGAGTGACGAGCAAGTGGAATGCGATTGACATCTTCATAGATGATCATTTCCGTTTGCTATTTGAAACTGTCCGTCTGTGTTCGACTGAGTTCACGCCGAAGTCTGACGGATAGGAAAGGATAAGCTATAAACCTTTGACCCCAAGGGGGCCACACAAGGATACAGCTTATGAGGTTCTTATATATGTCTGATGATATACAATAAGTTATCATTAATGAATAATAAATGGGAAATAACCGAAACGGACCAAAATCGGGATTCATCGTTTGCCTCCGTAAGCTGACAGACACCCGGGGCGATCCACCATTGGTGATAGGAGCTCGTGGCGATCCATCAGTGATGTTCGGAGCGCGAGGCGATCCACCTGTGATGATTGAAGCGCGAGGCGATCCACCATGGCCGTTTGGAGCACGGGGTGATCCACCATGGACGTTTGGAGCGCGAGGCGATCCACCAGTGATGATTGAAGCGCGAGGCGATCCACCATGGACGTTTGGAGAGCGAGATGATCCACCAGTGATGATTGAAGCGCGAGGCGATCCACCATGGACGTTTGGAGAGCTTGGTGATCCACCAGTGATGATTGAAGCGCGAGGCGATCCACCGTGGATATTTGGAGCTCGTGGCGATCCGCCGGAAATATGGAATAACAGGGATGGTCCTTTTATTATTGGACTGATTTCCAGCATCTTACTTGGCTTATTGAGCCGGAATGGGAGAAGTATGCCCTTGTCAATTATGAATTGTCAATGGTCAATTAATTGAAAATTTTAAAATCGAAAATTAAATTAGGTTGTATGAAAGAGAATCCATTAAGAGAGAAATCGTATGATTTTGCCTTGAAGGTCGTAGCAACTGACAACGCACTTCAGGAAGGACAGCAGGAGGTTGTCTTATCCAGGCAGCTATATCGTCCCGGTACAACGATTGGGGCAAATGCGAAAGAGGCAATCAGGGCTCAATTAAGACACGATTTTTTATCGAAAGTTTCAGTTGCCTATAAAGAGGCAAGAGAAACATATTCCTGGCTCAGGTTGCAACGAGACAGTAAAACCCTTGATATCGAAAAAGCAAATATGCTTATTGGAGATTCAGAAGAGCTAATCAAATTGATGGGTACGATTATTTCCAGCACTGAAAAAAGTTTGAACGAGAAGAAAGTCAATGATCAATTAACAATAGGAAATGATCAATTCACTGAAAATTGAACATTACATCAGTCAGCTGATGGAGAACATTAAATAAAATAATTAAGTGATTAGACCTTTGTACATATTACGTCTGGTGATGGTAGTTCTGCTACCACTGCTGCTGGTTTTGGCTCCCGCCAAGGCCCAGACCGTTGTGTACCAGGGTAAAATATTCCCGTTAAATGTCGTGCAAAAACCAGGCGATACTTATGAATGGGAAATATACGATGATGTTCCTGTCGATTTTGCAAAAGTTCCTGGCAACAATCCGGCTAAATTTGCCACAGCTATTACAGCTGCCACATCTGCCACATCTGCTACTTTCTTAGGAGGTAATGCAGGATCAAATGTCGATGTGCAATGGCTGAAAACGGGGATTTACTTTTTCAAGGTTACTGCCCGCAATGCTAATAATTCTGCGATGAACCTTAAAGTTGGCATGGTCAAAGTAATACCTATTGAGCTTGAAGGGATTATCGCCGGCGAAACATTTACAGGAGCATGTCAGCGTGTACTGCTCGATGCTTCGAATTCCATTGGCGATATTGTCAAATACGAATGGTCACCTGTCGATACGGGTGGTGAATTTACACGCCAATCAGGCGTAACCACTGAATTCCTTCTCTCTCCTTCTTTTGCGGGTTCCCTGCCGGCAGATTTCAGGGTTCGTCTTCTTGTGACCGACCGCAAAGGAAATACACATAGTGATACCTTGTCGATCAAGATCGATAGCCGGCCAGTTGCTGAAGTTTTCTCTACTGGTGAACTAAAAGATGGAAATATGATTGTCGATGGTACAGTATCAACCGGATCAGCATTGAAATATAAGTGGTCGACATCTGAAGGAAAAGTAATCGGTCCGAATAATGAACCGACGGCCAAACTAAATGGAGCAGGAATCTATTTGCTGGAAGTCACCGATACTCACGGGTGTACGTCCAAAAAGAGTTTCAAATTCCCATTGCCACCGAGCCAGATCATGGCCAGACCAGATTATTTCAGAACCTCATGGGCAAAAGATACTATCATAAGAGTATTGCGTAATGATACTTCGAATGTGAAATTATTGCCGGGTTCAGTGCATGTTATCCAGCAACCTACTCGAGGAACAGCCACAAGTAATGCTGATGGTACGATTACCTATTCGCCAACCGACAAACGACCAGGACGCGAACAGTTCACTTATGAAGTGTGCGATGAATCTAACCAATGCGCTTCGGCTATGGTGACCGGTGATATATATGATGCTGGAGTAACCGCTGCAGAAGGATTCTCGCCTAATGGTGATGGTATAAATGATAAACTTGTATTCAAAGAACTTGAAAATTATCAAGGTTCGGAACTTTACATTTATACACGCTCAGGTATACTTGTCTACCAAAACAAAAACTACCAGAATGACTGGGACGGTTCGACCCTTAAAAGTACTGTGTCCAGTGTTGAACTTGTTCCGGCAGGAACATACTACTATATACTCAAATTAGGAGGGACTAACCGATCATTGAAAGGATTTATATATGTTGGTTATTAGTGTATTATTATATATTATTTTCAAAACAGGCAAAAAACGATTTGCTTTGTCTTATAATGTTAATTGATCTAAATTGGACTTTCTCCTCCTTTAACAGGATACCTTGTTAAATAAGGTTTTAAAACAATTTAGCTATTACAACATTACAGGTGTATCTTGACCAATTCGGCACCGGAACGAATCATAGGTACCATTCAACGTCAATTACAACGCTGTGCTTCGGGCAAAAGTAAGCCACATGCCACACAGGTTAAAAAAATATCGAACGCATTGCATTATATTGGCAGGGAACTATTAATCGTGGAGCTGTGATTAAAGTCAATTAGTCATGAAACACCCATGATTCTGCGCACCGCAATCAGAGATGAAGATTATATGGGTTTTCATTTTATGATTGCAATTAAGTTTACCATATTGAGCAATTATTAGGTAATTCTCAAGCATATCAGTATGAGGCAAAAACGGCCATTTATATAATATATAGCACTTTATAAGTAATTTGTCGGGTACATCTGCCCGGTTTTTTATGCTTTTTTTTACAAATAAACCCCGAAGATTTCCAAAACCTTCGGGGTTTATCATACCGTCAATAAAAAGGGCTGCGAATTGAATCCGCAGCCCTTGAAACATATATAGACTAACCTTAAAGTGTCAATGGAAGTCCGCGATAGAAATCGAGAATCTTCGTGCGGAAAATAAATTCATATTTTGCCTGGAGCAAGTCAGATTCCGATTTGGCCAGTTTTGTTTTTGCAGTATTGTATTCTACGGCATTCACCAGCCCCACGCCGAACTTTTCTTCTGAATACCTGAAGGCCTCCTTCATTGAAGAAACCGCTTTTTGGTTCGAGATAAATCTGTTCAGGGCAGCAATAGCATTGGTCTGGGCTGTTTCGATATCGGAACGAAGCAGCTTCTTGGTATTCTCCAGCTCAAGTTCGGTATTTAAAACCTGGAGACGCGCATTGTCGATCTGTATTTTGTTCACAAAACGCATAAAAATCGGGATGTTCATCTGTAATCCGACACTTTTTCGTTGATTGTTTTTCAACTGCTTTGAGAAAGCGATGTCATTACCAAGTACGTCCTTATATTTATTATTATACGAATCGTAAATATTTGCATAAAAACTAACAGTGGGATATAAGGCACCTTGAGCCATTTTCAACTGAAATTGAGAGCTTTGATACCGCAAATCAGCACCTTTTATTTCAGGTCTGGACAACAGCGCTGATTTATAAACCTCGACTGATGTAACAATGGATGCCTGTGCCGAAATTTCCGGAAGCGTCGGAACTTCAACATCAAAATCTTCCTTTAATGGAATCTCAAGTAATTGAGTAAGCCTCAGTTTCGCGAGTTGAAGCTGATTTTTGGCATTGACAAGGTTTAACTCTTCGCCTGCAGCCTGGGCCTGAATCTCAAGAAGACTCCCCTTGGCGAGACTACCCGCCTCGACCTTTTCATTAATTTGCTTAATCTGGAGATTGGTAACCTGAAGCTGATCGTCAGAAACCTTAACCAGGTCCTTTGCAAAAAGAATCTCAAGAAAAGTTGAAGCAATATTAACAGATATATCACTCTTGGCCTTAGCGAGATCTTCAACACTTGCCTGAAAATCCAATTCAAGCTTCGAGATGTTGTTGGAAATATAAAACCCCTGAAATACAGGCATATTTGTTCCTAATCCGAAGTCAGTTTGCGCGGAGTTGATATCCTTATAAGTATTATCATAGGTCAGTGAACGCCCGAAACTCATGTTCTGCGACATTGATCCATTCAGATTCGGCAACCGCGAAAACTTCGATTGTTTTAATTGATTCTGTTGATACTCAGTAGAGATTGTTCCCTGTTTTATTTTGATGTTATTATCAAGTGCATAATTGATGCACTTTTGGAGGCTCCACACCTCTTGCGCCTGAAGTGAGGAAAAAAGCACTACAAATAGTAGGTAGGTGATCGTAAAAATAGTCCGTATCATAGGTGAAATTTTTAAGTTACAGCGAGTTTGCTAAATTATTAAACCTTTTGCTGTTATTTTATTGTTTTAGGATTTTTTTTCAGCCTCTTTTTTCTTCGGGTCAACCAACGATCCTTTCAAACGATCGGTTTTCGTAATCCCTGAGATGATCTCAATATTAATCCCGTCAGAAATCCCCGTTTTAACAAATTTCTTCTCAAATTTTTGTGGAAGCGATTCTACTTCAACAAATGCCGAATCTTTCTCAAACTTGATTAACCCTTCGGGAATTGCCAGTACACTATCGCGTTTTTCAAGCACAATATTAGCATTTGCGCTGTAGCCCGAGCGGATAAACTGACCTTCCTTGAGCTTTACATCAGCCTTAATATCAAACTGAATAGCACCGTTTTCAATCAAACCCTTCGGGGCAATATACTTTAATATGGCGTTGAATTTTTCTGATTCAATTGCGCCAATCGTCAGTTCAATATTCATCCCCTCTTTGATTTTACCAACTTCGGTTTCGTCAACTTTTCCCTGGAAAATCATATCGTTCATATCGGCTACGATACCAATTGTGGTTCCGGCATTAAAATTATTGGCCTGAATAACAGAGAATCCCTCTTTAACCGGTACGTCCAGCACCATCCCTTCGATGGTAGAACGAATCAATGTATTGGTTGTTGTTTCCGAGTTTTTGGTAACCCCCTTGCGTATAAGTTCAAGGTTGTTTTCAGCAGCTTCCGACTCTTCTTTGGCCGAATTAAAGGTTAGTTTTGCTTTCTGCATCTCCTCTTTCGAAATCACCTGTTTTGCAAAAAGTGCCGATTGCCTGTCGAAATCGATGCGTGCATCATCCATATTTAATTTTGCACGATTTACACGTGATTCGGCGTTGTTAAGGTTTACCATATCAGGTATAATTTTAACCCTTGCAATGACATCGCCTTTCTTAATCTTTTGTCCGGCCAGGATAAAGATCTCTTCCACAATACCCGATACCTGTGGCTTAATCTCGATCTCCTTGCGGGGAATAACCGAACCCGTTGCAACAGTTTTCTTCACAATATTGGTTACCTGGGCCTTCTGAATCTCGAATACCTCTGGCTTTGCCTGCGATTTTTTGTAAAGGAATACAAATGTTCCTATGAACACAACCGCAAGTAATGTAAGCCCGAAAATTTTAAAAATCTTTTTCATGATAATTCTATTATTCTGTTAATTTATTAATTTTCAATATATTATTCTTCTCTTAATGCATCAATTGGTTTAATTTTAATGGCCCGTGTTGCGGGAATCATCCCTGCAAACAAGCCTGCAATAATCAATACTGCCAGTGCTGAAATTGCCACGGTAAGACTAACTTCGGGATGTGTAAAAAAAACATGATCGTCACTTTTCCCGGTCGAACTTTCCAACACCTTGCTGACCAATTCGAGTAATCCGACCCCGAGAGATAAACCGATATAGCCGGCAACGGTGGTTAAAACAACGCTCTCGAGCATAATCTGGGCAATAATAGTACGCGGTGTAGCACCTATAGCCCGCTGAACACCGATCTCCTTGGTCCGCTCTTTAATAATTACAAGCATGATGTTGCTTACGCCGATTACTCCGGCAAGAAGTGTCCCTACTCCAACAATCCAGGTTAAGATCTGAATTCCGAGAAAAAGACCGCTCATTTGCTTAAACTCCTTTTCTATATTTACACTATTCAAAGCCTGTTCATCAGTTGGAGCAATCGAGTGTTTCTTTTTTATAAAGGACTTAACTTTATCCTCAACTACGCTTACCGGTACACCCTTTTTTGCAGTAATCGCCAAAAAATGCACCTGATTACCCATATTATAAGTTTGTAACATCGTTGTAAATGGCAAGGAAACAGATTCTTCAGTACGTCCATTAATATTTATCCTCGTTTCTGGCTTAATCAATCCCACCACCTGGTAATAAACCCCCGAAATTTTAAGATACTGTCCAATCGGATTCTCTTTAGGATCGAACATCTGCTCAAATACTTTCTCTCCGATCACACATACTTTACGCTTGTCTCGAATATCCATTTCGTTGATCCAGCGACCTTTCAACACCGTGCAGGGATCAATTTTCACATAGTCCGGATAATCGCCCTTTACATTGAAAGCGCCATTCTTCTTTCCCCTGATCACATTCGGTCCGCCGTTGTTACGGCCTCCAAAGTTTTTAGGGGTAATATATTCTATTTCAGGAACATTATTCCTTAAGTACACAAGATCTTCTGCCTCCATGTTCCAGTATCGGCCACGCTTGAACCCTTTATATGGTTCGCTGGTTCTGTCTGTCCAAAAGAATGCCGAATTCACAGCAAATTTTGAAACGCCTTCAACTATACCATTTTCAAGCCCTTTACCAGCTCCTGCCATAACAATAAGCATAAAGATACCCCAAAATACGCCAAACGCTGTGAGTAAACTCCGTATCTTATTCTTTGCCAGGGCATTCCAAATTTCATTCCACCTGTCGATATCAAACATCGCTTTCAATTTTTATAGGTTTCTACTCCGAATTCGAAAACCGATTGCCTATTATTAATTTTCGTCACGTAAAGCCTCGATAGGTTTTACATTAGCCGCTTTTCGGGCTGGCAAATAACCTGCAAGTGCACCTGATATTACCAATATCAGGGTTGAGGCAATTGCAGTTCCAAAGTCAACGGTGGGATTGCGGAAAAACATACCATCGCCTCCGCCGGAAGCCAACATCTTCTCTATCAAAAAATTAATACCCTCCATAATACTTACTCCTACTACTAATCCGGCATACCCTGCCACAGTAGTTATAAGGATTGATTCGAGCAGAACAAGACCAATCACTGATGAAGGCGATGCCCCAAGTGCCTTACGGATACCAATTTCGCGGGTACGTTCTTTGACCAGGATCAGCATGATGTTACTTACACCAACAATTCCTGCGATCAGTGTACCAATTCCAATAATCCAGACAAAGATTTTGATGGCCTGAAATATTTTCATGGTACGAATATATTCAGTCAGCATATTGAAAGAACCCATTGCCCGTTTATCCTTTGGATCAAAATTGTGTCGTTGCGCCATTTCCAGTCTCACTTTTTCAGTAATCGCATCAGCTTCTTCAACCGTCTTTACCATTTTTGTAGTAAGAGCAAACGAATGTACCCTGTCGCCTCCGTTAAAAATACGCTGGGCAGTCGTAACCGGAATGTAAGCAGTCCTCTCATCCTGCCTTTTTTTGTCGTATGAAACTCCAACAACTTTGAAAGGAACATTATTCAATTTAATATACTTACCCATTGGGTCCTCATCTTTGAACAATGCTTTCTTAATATTGTCGCCAATAACAATTACTTTCCGGAAATCTGTCATATCCAGATCATTGATAAATCGACCCTCAACAACGTTCACTTTTTCCATGTCCTTTAATGCCGGATGACACGATGAGGTTTGGAATGAACCATATTCGTTCTTATAAGAATATAGGATATTTCCCGGCAGGTAAAATCTCGACGATACCTGATCAAGATCCTCATTCTTCTCATTAAGGAAAGTGTAATCCTCATTTTTGAATTTGATTGGACGCCCCTCTTTAAGTCCCTTATAAGGAAGTGAAGTTTCACCGGTCCATAACCACATAATATTTATAGAATTATCGGCAAACTGTTCTTTTACACCGTTTTGGAGGCCATTCCCCGACCCCAGAAGGATCATGAGCATAAAAATACCCCAGGCAACGGAAAACCCTGTAAGGAAAGTCCGTAGTTTATTCTTTTTAATGGTAGCAAATATCTCTTGCCAAACATCTACATCAAACATAGTAACAGGTTTTATTCGGTTCGTACGCGGTCTTTGAATAACTGTAAATCTCCATTTTTAATAACCTCCTCAATCACACCGTCTTTCAGCCTGATGATTTTTTTGGTCATAGCTGCAATATCGTGCTCATGAGTGACAATAATAACCGTCTTTCCCTGATCATTGATCTCTTTTAAAATATCCATGACCTCGAAAGAGGTAGTAGAATCGAGCATTCCGGTAGGTTCATCAGCAAGGATGATCTTAGGTTTTGAGATCAGGGCACGTGCTATTGCGACACGTTGTTTTTGACCGCCCGACATCTCACTCGGTAAATGATGAGCCCACTCTTTTAATCCAAGCCGATCGAGGTATTCAAGCGCAATCTGATTACGCTTTCTGCGACTAACTTTTTGATAATAAAGCGGTAAAGCCACATTTTCCATGGCATTCTTAAATGATATCAGGTTAAATGACTGAAAGATAAATCCAATCATTTCATTGCGGGTCAGTGCAGCTTTGGTTTCATTCAAGCCTTGCATCAGCCTCCCACCCAGATAATAACTTCCCAGATCATAATCATCAAGAATTCCTATAATATTCAGCAAAGTGGACTTTCCCGAACCAGATGAACCCCTGACGGCTACAAACTCTCCTTCTTCAATTACCAGGTCCAACCCTTTTAACACGTGCAGGCTGTTTGTGCCCATCACATACGACTTATGCAGATTACTAATCTGTATCATTTTATTTAAGTTTTATCAATTACTGCCCGTTCACGGACACTTAAAATTATTAGACGACAAGTTTCTCAAATCGTTACAGCGAAAATCATATTTTTTTTACTCGATTTTCAAATGATTTCATAATGGTTTACAAGAGTCATGCCACCAACTGCATCTAATTATATAACAGTAATATATCGTTTTCCAGATTAAAAACGGACCGTTCAAAACTGTACAGTTTTTTGCTTTTGTGTGTTCATTAACGGACACTTTATTTGAAAAAATCTCACTTCGGCGGGAAGAATGGCACTATTTTAACCCGGATTACAACTATCCATAATAATTAAGACTTCATGTGGTCTGCAAGACCCAGCATGAAGTCCTTCTATTTATTTTAGCCAGTGCTTTTATGTCCATTTAAACAATCTTTAAAATATTTTTCTTAAACATCAGAAGGGCAATGAAATTTAGTAAAGTTCCAATGCCAATTAAAACAAAAACTCTTGATAAGAATGTAATATCTGTCAATGGAAGAAGCTTCCAAAAGATGTCATAAATCCCCTGTATCCCCCAATAATTAACGGAAAAGACAGCCATTTTTTGCATAATTTCCGGCATTACAAATATAGGAACCATACTACCTCCGATGGCACTCATTATCATTACAATTATGGTTGAAAATCCTTGCACCTGTTGACGTGTTTTAGCAAATGAGGCGAGAACCACACCAAAACCGGAACAGGCAAAGGCTATCGTAAAAATCATAAGTACAAGTGAAGGGAGATGATGCATAATGTCTAAGCCAAAAACCAGCCAGGCATAAACAAACATGATGGACAACTGAATAATGGAAATGATATTCGCAAATACCAATTTCCCAAAGAGGATATGATTAGGAGGTATGGGTGAGCATAGTAACTTCTTTAACATGCCATCCTGCTTTTCATCCAAAAGACTTCCTCCTATCCCTGCAACTGAAAATAACAGCATCATTACCGATGTGCCAGCCACCGAGTGAACAAGACTCACTAATTTACCTTCTTCGGAATTATTCGTTTTTCCGAAAATAAAAGCAAACAGGGTTATAAATATTATGGGCAATGCAAAAGTCAGCATTATGCCTTGCCTATCACTAAAGAACAATTTCAGATCTTTCTTTACCAGTTTTATCATTTGTCTCTTAGTTGTTTACCGGTTAAACTTAAAAAAATGGTTTCAAGGTTTATTTTTCGGATATCAATATGTATGATGTCAAGCCCGACCTCATTGCACTTTAATATTATTTTCGATAAATCACCCTGAATATTCATGGAATAAAAATGTATTGCGTCGTCGAAACGCTGGAGATCGTTCCAGTCATTTACAATTGCAGTGTAGCGCTCATCCGTAAGATTGGTAAAAGAGATCACAACAGTTTCTTTCATCGAACCCGAAGTCCTTAATTCATCCAATGTTCCCTGCGCAATGATTTCACCGTTATCAATAATTCCGATCCGATCGCACAAACGCTCAGCCTCTTCCATATAATGCGAAGTATATACAATTGTCATTCCCTCTTTATGAAGCTTTTCCACCACTTCAAAAATCAAATTCCGGCTTTGAGGGTCAATACCCACGGTGGGTTCATCCATAAACAGGACTTTAGGCCTATGAAGCAATGCTGAGGCGATATTAACTCTGCGTTTCATTCCACCGGAATAGGTTTTCACCTTATCATTCTTCCTGTCGGTCAGTCCGAGCAGGTTTACTATTTCATCAATACGTGCTTTTAATTCTAGTTTTGGAACATTATATAAGCCTCCCCAAAACAGTAAGTTATCATATGCCGGTAGCTCATTATAAAGTGCTATTTCCTGTGTAACAACGCCAATGTTCTTCTTACATTCCAGGGGATTCTTCTTTAAATCATATCCGGCTATACTCACTTTTCCTTCATTTGGCTCTATAAGTGTGCTCATGATGGAGATCGTCGTCGTTTTTCCTGCACCATTCGGCCCCAACAACCCATAACATTCACCTTGCGGAATGTTGAATGAAATACCTTTCAACGCTTCAATGGTATCGAATGTTTTTCTAAGGTTTGAAACATTAATCATATAGTCTCTCTTTTATTATTTATCTTTTACTATCCTGAAACTAAGACCTGCTCCTCTATTTCCTGGAGGATCTCCTGCCCGACATGCAGACCGGCATCTCCATCCAGGAAGCCAAAAACCTCCACCACGAGAAACTTTGATTTCGCCTGTTTCTGGTCCTTTTGGATTCATTTTTTCATTAATGTTATACTCACCATACCAATCGTTGGTCCATTCAATCATATTACCATGCATATCGTATAATCCAAATGCATTGGGCGGAAAACTTCCAACGGGCTTGGCTTCCCTTCCTGAATTGTTATTAAAATATGCCTGATCTAATGTAAGGCTATCACCGGTATAAAAAGGAGTTGTAGTATTTGCACGGGCAGCATATTCCCGCTCAGCTTCTGTAGGCAACCTGCAGCCCATCCATTTGGCAAATGCATCGGCATCGTACCAACTTATTTGTGATACCGGCATATTACCGCGTTTAAATCCCCAGGGTTTTTTTCTGCCTGTAGCTTCACAAAATGCATCATATTGAGCAAAGGTTATGCAATATTTGCTCATTTTAAAGGCGCTCAATGTAACTTCATGTTGTATTTCATCGTCTTTTCTTTCTTTTTCATTTTTTGGGCTTCCCATAATAAATGTACCTCCTGGTATATCTGCAAATTCAATATCCGGTTTATTTATAGTAGTATTTTTTGTCTTCGCATTATCTTCTGAATTTTCCAATTTTATTAAATCGCCTTTAAGAGTTTTTGAAATTTGAATTTGAGGCGTATTATTGTAAATTTTCTGTAATTTCGATAGGTTAACTGCATCAAGCGATTTCATTAATTCGCAAATCTTGTTCAGGATTTCGATTTGTTCAGTTGGTAATTGATTATTGTTTTTAAAAGCATCATCCAATATAGGTGCATTCTGATAGATCGTATATTCGGTTCCCAATATTGATGCTAAATCCGGACCGATTTTCCCCACTATCGAAACTAATCCGATATGATTGCCTGGTAACCCATATAAGGCAGGATCTATCTCCTTTTTCTGCAATTTAAACCATGTCTCATTACTAAAATCGAATTTTTCCCTGCTAAAATCAATCATACCTGTGCCTGGATCCACAAGCATCCAACGCTTCTCTTTTTTATTCCATACTTCACAAATTGTGTGACTCGCATGAAAACCAGGTATTAAATAGGTGGCATGTCCGGAACGAACCCTGGCCGGAATGCCACGATGCTTTAGTACTGAGGCCAGCAGAATTGCATATTCCCTGCAACCCAAAACTAACCGGTCTTCTGGTTTCCGGTCTTTTACAAATCCCCTGGAGTCATAAGTTACCAGACCCTTTAAAATCGATTTAATTGTCGGATAGTTTGCTATTTCATTCCATCGTTCTTTAGGGATTTGCTTACTGTAATATGGTAACTCACTGAAGGGATGAATAAACTGTGATTTGATTAAACTGCAAAGTTCGGGTAAAGAATCAGGAAGGTTTTTATACAAATATGCATATTCTCCAGGATCGGTAAATGTACTATACTGACGATAGAAGTTTAATGCTTGCATGTCGTCTTTACTAAATGTATTTTTCAGAATCTGCCCATCGTAAGCCTTTTGCGGGCTATTTTGAGCGCAACAAACATCCATCATGATGGATACCATTAAAATAAATACTGTGTTTTTCATATTTAAAATATTAAGTAGTTAATATTATTAACTTAATTGATAAAAAAAATTACTTTGGGGGATTAATGTATTTTTTAAGATTATTTATATATGATTCAAATGCCTTAACACCTTTATGTGTAATGGATAACATGGTTTTCGGGTAATTATTCTTAAAAGTTTTTTCAACTTCAATATAACCTGCTTCCTGTAGATTCTTTATCTGTATACTAATATTACCTGCAGCTGCTTTTGTTTCTTCCTGGATATGCGTAAACTCAACCTTTTCTGAGCTTACCAGCATAGAAATTATAGCCAACCGTAACTGAGAGTGTAACAGGGGATCTAAATCGTTGTACATGGCGCTATTCTTTTGCCGATTTTAAAAGATATCCCGGAATCAGGTAACCACAAATTATAGCTGCGCCGGTAAGTAATAACAAGTATTCATTTGTTACAAATGTTGTAGCTATACTGAATATAAAAAAAGAAATACCACCCATTATAAGAGGCTTAAACTTAATAAGTAGCGCCGAAGTAGTGGTTGCAATGCCTGCTATTAACAACATAAATGGTGGTGGGGCTATTCCCAATTTCATACAAAGAAAAATTGTAACAAAAAATGCAGCAGCAGTTACCCACCAAAGCTTTTTGTTATAACTTTCTAAATAGCTGTATACTTTCTTAGCCCTATTGTTTTTACGTTCAATAAAAAACAGGATTATAAATCCACTGAAAATAAACACTAGCCAGTTAGCCATAGTAAACAATCCCATAAGTTCGAATGCTTCTTTGCTCTGCACAATCTTGAAGATGATGAAATGAGAAAAGCAGGCCAGAGTTAATAACCAGCCAAAAAGGATAAAGACTTCTGCACTTTCTTTATAATTCATTTTGAAGTTAGCAATAGCTTTATTAATTATATCAAAGCTTTCTTCGGGTGTTAAATTTTTTTCGTCCATAATGGTTTGTTAATAAATTTTTATAGGCACAAATATAAACAAGTTAATTTTATTAACCAAATAAATTTGACTTTTTTTACTATGAAAGTTATATTATTCTAATTTTTAATCGAATATGGAATTATGGGAGGCTCTAAAAATTCGTTTTTTTAAATTTTTTTCCTCAAATTATTCTGACCAAACCGCAGTTTAATCTTTCCGTCTTTAGGCAATCTTCAGACTGCAATTAGACGACCTGATTCATGGTCTTTTATGAAGAAAAATTATCAGATACTTTCAATTTATCCTCGTTTATATATTTGTTTTACAGCTTTTAAACAGTTTTTCTAATCAATTGTCGTATCTGAAAATATTGTAAGTCAAATTGATTAGCCCAATAATGCCTGTTGCCCTTGGCATCCCGACAGACCAGATATACATGCAATTCATAATTGTCGTTTTTAAAATTTTTCAACAATTTTATGTTGTAATTTCAAATAGACATAATTTTTAGACAGTACTTTACCCGCCACTTGTACGCTACTTTGATAACAATCTAAATATCAAACTATATTTAATTGAGATCAATCTCAATACAATATGGCAAAAAATTGTCAAGGTGCGTTTTTTTAAATGCCACACGACAAGAGTCATACCACCATCCATATTGCACTAAAATATAGCTACATAACTAAACATTGATCAATAAGTGACCGTTTAAAACCGTACATTTTTTTGCTTTTATGTGCTCATTACCAGACACTTTATTTGAAGAAGTTCCATTTAGATGAAAAAAACAGTTTTAATCCATGGAGTCGAATACTTCTGTTTTTGGTTAGGCTTATTCTAAATTTCCGCAGAAAATCAAGAGTATACCAATACAACAATTATTGCCACTCTGCAACTGTTCTTCTGCCGTTTAATAAATCATATCTTCCGTTAAATAAGTGGTTATTTGTATCTTTAAATTTTTTACCAACTTTTGAGGAAACAAATCAGGAAAACGCAATGAAAACAATTATTTTATGCCTTAGCGCTTTTACAGGTTTTTTATTTTTTCCAGTTTCTTCAAACGGAAAACAGGTTCCGGTGAAGTTGAACGCAGGAGAGGAACTCATTTATGAATGGACAGAAAAGGAAGTTACTCTGGAGAAAGAGTCTTTTATTTCTGGTCAGTTTAAAACGATCAGGTATTTAGTCCTGATTGATGAAATTGAAAACAACAAGGTTTTTTTTACTATTCAAACACTTCGTAATAAGACAGAAATTCAGGGACTTGGAGCCTCCGATTCTGAAGATCGTGGCTTTCCGCAATTGGTCAATATCTTTTGGGTAATTCCACCGGCTGATCAGGTAAATGAAACCCTTTACCAAAAAAAAATCCATTATGAACTCGATTTGAATACGAGGAACATTCAATTAGCCAACAGTGCTGAATTGTTCGGACAGTTTGAATCGAGTATGCTCGCTAAAGGGTATTCCGATGAGATCAGGCTGAGTACCATCAAAGAGATTAAAGTTATACTTCAAAAACCGCTATTCCTGGAGCCGTTCCTATTCCTGAATTCCGATATCGATCAATCAAACATTCACCAGCAAGACCTTGATTTAAATTTCAAAACTACTAAGCGTAATGAAGAACAGATGGAATTAAGCAGTATTCCAGACAATCAACAACAAAACTGCAGATGCACCGTCAATCTTCAATATGGTTTAGTGACCAACTTTAGTAAGAATTCGATCGAATATGCAAAAGATCGAAAGTTCCGGCTAAACTCAAACTACAGGGTTCAAATAAACCAACAGCTTACGTTGTTGCAAAAATCATTTCCGAAACAACCAAAGGTGATCATTAGCGGGCATATTGAGAATCCGGTAAGTGACCAGGTGGTAGTTTATACGTTGAATAAATGCTTTGGCACTGATCTTGACAGCAAGATGGTTTACCTGGATAAAACCGGAAATTTCCGGATGGAAGCAAAATTGGAGAACAAAGGTCTGGTTATAGTTACCAATCCAAATGGAAAACAAGACATCCCAGGGCCAGTGATACTACTTTATGCTGAACCAGGGGATTCGATTTATCTGAATACCCGATTGGTTATGAAACAATTACAGGAAAGAATCATAATTCGACATGATTCAACATCGTTGGTGAAAAAAGAATATTTAAGTCCGGAAGAGATTGCATTTTCGGGAGACCGGAAAATGGAAGCCGAATTGCTGAATAAATTTCAAGGGCAAATGGGATTGCCCCCATTCCATATTTTGAATAACCATTTATATGTTGGCGGCGGTAAAATTGATGCAAAAATTTACCTGAATGCATTGAATATGTTGGAAAAATTAATGATCAAATCGCCTAAAAATTTAACAGGGGAATCAACATCTTACCTCGGACACGAATTGCAGGCATATATCTATTCCAGGCTTTTCGAGGCACGACCGTCTGAATTAGGAAAGGGGATATGGTTTTCTGTTGGTCCGGATCTTGCTGAAAATATGAAAGACATGGTACAATCACAACTCGATACTTTCAATATCAACCATATCTATAACGATTATGGCCTTTTTTCGCGAGGCCTTACGTTGCAATATGTGCGATACAAACACAACCGGTTAATACCACTTAGTAATTTGATGATAAGGAATTTCCAACTTAGGTGGATGGACGACATCGAACAAAGTTTACAATTTAACAAGCTGGTATTGACTGGATCGCCTCTTTACCGCGAAATGGCCGATCAACTTTATAAATACTCATCTGGTCCTTTTAATGCCTTTACTAAGACCAATAATATGCAGTGGCAACGAATGTTTGACGAAACATTTGAATTAATGATTAAAAGATGCAACGACGGAACATTTATCAATGCCTTAAAGGATTTGCGAAATAGTCAGTTGAACTGGAATGATTTACGTTTTATTCCTGATCAAAAATTTTTAAACTTGCAAAAACAATACACCAAACTTCGGTCATTTATTACAGAGAAACCTTCAATCATTTATTCGTCAGATGATTGGTCGGTTGGCCGTTATGAGATGGATGAATTATCACCCAAAAACACTGAAATCAATTTTGTACTCATAAACGACGGGAGTAATTACGAATTATGGAAAAGCTGGAACGATCGCGCTGAACCCAAAGCACAGCAGCTTTTCCTGATAAATGATTCTCTTCGGTTAAAGGATATTTTCCAGGATAAATTCAAAAGATATATAATTTACAATCGTTCAGGAGAGCGGATCGGGGTTGAGTCTGATTTGAAAGATGCGGTTGTAATCGCTAAAAAGAGCCTGGAGCCTAAAAAGAAGGAAATCAGTAAATCTACACTCAATGGGATCATCCAGCTACTATCACTCGCCTTGTTTTTGTTTCTCGTGGTTTTCCTTATTTATAAATACCGGATGAGGCTACAACTGAAGAAACAGGGCCAGGAAAAGCGGCTTCGTGAATTACAAATGGCAGCAATTCGTGCCCAAATGAATCCTCATTTCCTGTTCAATAGTTTGAATTCGGTGCAAAACCTGATCCAGCAAAACAGAACGCAGGAGGCCCATTTGTACTTATCCGATTTTGCCGGGCTGATCCGGAAAGTTCTTCGGAATTCAGAAAAGGAGGAAGTTTCACTTGCCGAAGAGCTGGAGATGGTGGAACAATACCTAAACCTCGAAAAACTACGTTTTGATTTTGAATACACCATTTATGTGGATGACCAAATCGACCAAAACCTGTTTATGCTGCCTTCCATGATTTTGCAGCCGATCGCTGAAAATGCACTGACACACGGGTTGCAGCACAAAACTGGTGATAAAAAAATATCGATCCGGATTTTGAAAATTGAAAATGCAATTCAGATCGACATCGAAGACAACGGAATCGGTATTCAGGCTTCGCAAAAACAAAAAACCGATTCAAATGGCTTTGGTCTTCGGATGAATGAAGAGCGCATTCAAATGATGAAGGAGAAAAATGGAGGCAATTATTCCTTTAAACTAATCGATCTTTCAGAACAGAACCAGGTAGGAACCCGGGTTGAAATAATAATTCCGGAAGAACAATAATCAGACAGGAAAATTTACCTTTATCCAAAATCGTTGAAAGCTATGCCAATTTCAGCTCTTATTGTGGATGATGAAAAAAATGGAAGGGAAAACCTCGCGGGATTGATTAAAAACTATTGTCCACAGTTAAGGGTTGTAGCTGAAGCCAATTCTGTGGCGCAAGCTATCATTGAAATTCAGGATCATCAACCCCAATTAATCTTTCTGGACATTGAAATGCCTGGCGGGAATGGTTTTCAGCTGCTTGAACATTTTAAAGATTTCCCTTTTGAAGTAGTTTTTGTGACAGCATATGACAATTATGCAATTAAAGCCATCCGGTTTTCGGCCAGTGACTATATTTTAAAGCCGATTAATCTGAACGAACTCATTGCTGCAATAGAAAAAGTAAGCCAACGAATCAGGAATCAAAACGAAAATGATCGCATCCGGCAACTATACTTAAACACCGTGCATCCGACCAATCCTAAAATTGGACTTACTACTGGCGAACGGGTCGAGTTTGTGGAAGTTAAATCAATTATCCGATGTCAGGGTGAAATTAATTACACGCATCTATATTTCACCGATAAAAAACCGCTTTTGGTGGCCAAATCGCTGATCGAATTTGAAGAATTGCTTGGTGAATATAACTTTATCAGGGTTCATAAAACCCACCTGATCAGTCTTAACCATGTGGTTTCCTTTAGCCGGAACGATGTTGGAATACTGACCATGTCGAATGGTGATAAAATCAGTATTTCGCGACGAAGGAAGGACTTCACGATCAATCAGTTAAAAAGTATCCTGAAGTTTTAACAGGTTCAACGCTTCCTTAAGCTCATAATTTCCGGAACCTGTCTCCTTAAATTAAATCACTCTTTCAGTGGATTCCACCCTTGTGCCCGCAATGGGATCGATTGTCCGACACCTGCTGTTATCAGGTTGACCCCTTCACTTTTGTCGGTGATATGACCAATAACAGAAATATCGGGATGATTTCGGATTTTATCATGATCAATTACAGGAAGGGTAAAGAGCAGTTCATAATCTTCACCGCCATTTAAAGCAGCAACCAAGGGATTGATGTTCAGCTCAGCAGCCATTTTTTTTGTTTGATTGTCGTAAAGAAGCCGATCTTCATAAAGCCGGCAACCCACCTCACTTTGCGTACACAAGTGAAGAATTTCGGATGAAAGCCCGTCCGAAATATCAATCATAGAAGTAGGTTTAATACCCAATTCCTTAAATAATAATGGGATATCCTTTCTGGCTTCGGGTTTTAGCTGTCTTTCAAGAATATAATCGAAACCTGTAAACTGTGGCTTCATTTTTGGATTCACTTTAAAGACTTCGTTCTCACGTTCAAGGAGTTGCAATCCCATGTAAGCTCCTCCAAGATCGCCTGTAACACACAATAAATCGGTATTTTTAGCCCCATTTCGGTAAACAAGGTCTTCCTCGTCTGCTTCACCGATTGCTGTAATTGAAATTGTTAATCCAGTAAGCGATGATGTTGTATCGCCCCCTACCAAATCGACACCATATCTTTCGCATGCCAGGTAGATTCCGGAATAAAGTTCATCGAGTGCTTCAGCTGATATTTTTGCAGAGACCGCAATTGAAACCGTAATTTGTTTTGGAGTTGCGTTCATCGCATAAACATCGCTCAGATTCACAGTAACAGCTTTATAACCCAGATGTCTCAAAGGAACGTACATCAGATTAAAGTGAACCCCTTCGGTCAGAAGATCGGTCGTTACAACGATTTTTTTATTCTTAAAGTCCAAAACAGCGCAATCGTCACCTACGCCTTTAAGCGTGCTATCGTTTTTCAAAACGATATTTTCGGTAAGACGACGGATTAATCCGAACTCTCCAAGTTCGGAAAGCGCTGTTTTAGTGTGCGTTGTGTTTGTCATATATAATCATTCGTAATTCAAAATTTTACAATCCCAAAAGTAGTGTTCATTTTGTATCTTTGCAATTTATAACCAGTCTATTTAAACACAAAATAGGAATTTGTGAAGTTTGATTGTTACTGGACTATATTTTAGAATACAGACACCATCATGGAAGACCAAAATAAATTATTGCATGAGGTTACCCAACGCGACTATCGGTTTGGTTTTGTGACAGATATCGAAACTGATACGATTGTCAAAGGTCTAAGCGAAGAGGTGGTCAGAATTATTTCTGCCAAAAAGGACGAGCCTGAGTTTATGCTCGAATTCCGCCTCAAAGCTTACCGGCGCTGGCTGACAATGAAAATGCCCGAATGGGCTCAACTGAAAATACCGGAGATTGACTATCAGGAAATTATCTTTTATGCGGCTCCAAGCCAACAGGCTAAATATGAAAGCCTTAATGAGGTAGATCCCGAATTGCTCCGCACTTTTGAAAAATTGGGGATTCCACTTGAGGAGCAAAAAATGCTTTCAGGTGTTGCCGTTGATGCGGTAATCGACAGCGTATCGGTGAAAACAACCTTTAAAGAAACCTTGGCTGAACGCGGAATTATCTTCTGTTCATTCAGCGAGGCAGTTAAGCACCATCCTGATCTGATCCAAAAATACCTTGGGATGGCAGTACCCTACAACGATAATTACTTTGCAGCACTCAATTCGGCTGTTTTTTCCGACGGATCGTTTGTCTATATTCCGAAAGGAACGCGCTGTCCGATGGAACTATCGACCTACTTCAGGATCAACGCCAAAAACACAGGGCAGTTCGAACGCACATTGATTATTGCCGATGATGATAGCTATGTATCTTATCTTGAGGGATGTACTGCTCCAATGCGCGACGAGAACCAGCTTCATGCAGCAGTCGTTGAAATCATTGCTCTCGACCGTGCCGAGGTAAAATATTCTACGGTTCAAAATTGGTACCCGGGCGATAAGAATGGTAAGGGTGGAATTTTTAATTTCGTTACAAAACGAGGGGTTTGCAAAGGAATTTCCTCCAAAATTCTTTGGAATCAGGTCGAAACCGGTTCTGCAATTACCTGGAAATACCCGAGTTGTATATTAATGGGCGATAATTCAGTAGCCGAATTCAACTCCGTGGCCCTGACCAATAACTTCCAGCAAGCCGATACAGGAACAAAAATGATCCATATCGGGAAAAATACAAAGAGCACGATCGTTTCGAAAGGAATTTCGGCAGGTCATAGTTCGAACAGCTACCGGGGTCTGGTCCGTGTTTCGCCAAAAGCTGAAAATGCGCGTAACTATTCCCAGTGCGATTCGCTTTTACTCGGCGATACCTGCGGAGCCCATACGTTTCCGTATATCGAAGTCGCCAATAAAAGCTCAATAGTTGAACACGAAGCAACCACCTCTAAAATTGGAGAAGACCAGATCTTTTACTGCAATCAGCGCGGAATTTCGACGGAAGACGCTATTGGCATGATTGTCAACGGCTATGCGCGCGAAGTGATCAATAAACTACCGATGGAATTTGCAGTCGAAGCTCAAAAGTTATTGCAAATCAGCCTCGAAGGAAGTGTTGGATAATAAAAAAGCAGGAAAAAAATGATGAAACGACAACAAGTATTAGCTCTGCCAATTGGAATGATTTGTTTGGCCATCGCCATATTGATGGAAAAATTCTTACCCGCGAATAATTTTCTTGATTTTATTGAAGGGTTGTTAACCGGATTATCAATTGTATTAAATATCTATTACATCTTTGCCGTTTCTCATAAAAACAAAAAGTAAAAGTCAAAAACATTAGAATATGCTGGTAATTAAAAATTTATACGCCAAAGTCGAAGGAAAGGAAATTCT
This sequence comes from Bacteroidia bacterium, assembly GCA_026391655.1. Classification (GTDB taxonomy): domain Bacteria; phylum Bacteroidota; class Bacteroidia; order Bacteroidales; family Prolixibacteraceae; genus JAAFHB01. Next base: position 25,228 of record JAPLDR010000017.1, read on the forward strand.
CAAAGGGATAAACCTTTCTGTGAATGCCGGTGAGGTTCACGTAATTATGGGACCGAACGGCTCTGGCAAAAGCACATTGGCCAATGTTTTGGCAGGTAACACAAATTTTGAAGTAACACACGGCTCAGTGACGTTTAATGGAAAAGATTTGCTCGATATGTCAGCTGATGTGAGGGCAAAAGAGGGCTTGTTCCTTGGTTTTCAATATCCCGTCGAAATCCCAGGTGTGAGTATGGTGAATTTTCTTAAAACTGCTGTGAACGAGCATCGTAAATATAACAATCAACCAGCCTTGTCTGCCGGCGATTTTCTGAAACTCATGCGCGAGAAAAAAGCGATGGTACAGATCGATTCGCAACTGACTAACCGTTCTGTTAACGAAGGGTTTTCGGGTGGTGAGAAAAAGAAAAACGAGATTTTCCAGATGGCCATGCTCGAACCATCGCTGGCCATTCTCGACGAAACCGACAGCGGCCTCGATATCGATGCACTTCGTATCGTTTCGAATGGAGTCAATATGCTGAAAAACAAAGATAACGCCACAATTCTGATTACACATTATCAGCGTTTACTCGACTATATTGTTCCCGACTTTGTACATGTTCTTTTTCAGGGTCGTATCGTAAAATCGGCTGGCAAAGAACTGGCCCTGGAGCTTGAGGAAAAGGGTTATGACTGGATTAAAAAAGAGCTTGGAGAATAGTTATGGCAGAAGTAACAGATAAATTATCAGCCATTAAACGGATTAGCGACATTTACGAAGCTAATCGGTCGAAAATTAGCGACGGGTTGCCCAATTGGTTCAACAATTCCCGTCAGCCAGCGCTTGAGGCATTCCAGCGAATGGGCATTCCAGGATTCAAAACAGAGAATTATAAATATACCGATCTTACGCGGCTTTTTGAAAACGAAAATTTCAGACGGGCTTTTAAAACCGATAAGTTCGACGTTGATCTGAAAGATGTTTTCAGTTGCGATGTGCCGGAATTTGATACTCACCTGATTCTCGTCGTCAACGGCTGGTATGACGAATCGAATAACCAGAATAAATCATATCCTGAGGGAGTTATTATTAAAAGCTTCCAAAAAGCAGTAACAGAGAACCGCGATCTCGTTGAAAAATACTACGGTAAACTGGCAAAGGTAGAAGACGATCCTTTGACCGCGATGAACACTGTTTTTGCACAGGATGGAGTTTTTATCTATATTCCGGATAACACTCATATCTCGAAACCTTTGCAGCTGATCAATATTTTGAGAAGTGAAGACGACCTTTATGTGACGCAGCGTAATATGATTATTGCAGGTAAAAACAGTCAGGTAAAGATCATGTTCTGCGACCATACATTACTACCTCAAAACTTTATCGTCAATAACGTCACAGAGTTCGAAATTGGTGAAGATGCGGTAACTGACATATACAGCATTCAAAATCAGCACAACAAAACTGCCAATCTGACAGGACTTTACATTCGGCAGCAGCGCGGTTCGCAATTAGTGACCAATGCTATTTCGCTTCACGGTGGTATTATCCGTAATAACCTCAACGTTCTGCTCGATGGCGAACATGCAGAAGCTAAAATCTGTGGCCTTGCATTATCCGACAAAAATCAACATGTTGATAATTATACATTTGTAGAACACCGTAAACCCAATTGCCAGAGCAATCAGCTATATAAGAGTATTCTCGATGATAGTTCTACGGGTGGATTTACAGGGAGGATTCATGTTGCGCCTCATGCGGTGAAAACCATAGCTTACCAGCGGAATAACAATGTGTTGCTAACCAATGCAGCTAAAATGAATACCAAACCGCAGCTGGTTATCGACAACGACGACGTAAAATGTTCGCATGGAGCCACGGTGGGTCGCATCAACGAAGAAGCACTTTTTTATCTGCAGTCCAGAGGTATCAATGAAAAAGAAGCGAGGCTGATGCTGATGTTTGCCTTTGCTCATGAAGTACTGGCTGAAGTAAAGGTAGAACAGTTACGCGACGTGATCGACAAACTCGTGAATAAACGGCTGAGGGGCGAAGTATCGAAGTGCCATTCATGCGCGATGGATTGTATTCGCTGATCGGTCATATATTACGCTTTAGCATTAATATTTAAGAGGTTAGCCAATCGACATGAAACACTGCAATGAGTATTCGTAAATTTTTATAAATTTGTGAAAAAGACATGTTAAAATTGTTGATTATCATTAAAAAGAACTGATTATGGAAACTTTAGCAAATGTACACCCGGGAGAGATTCTTTTAGAAGAGTTTCTAAAGCCGATGAATATAACTGCATATAAATTATCTAAGGACATTGGGATTCCTCAAACAAGGACTTCAGCCATTTTAAAAGGAGACCGTGGCATTACTCCGGATACTGCCCTTAGATTAAGTTTGTATTTTGGGACTTCTCCTAAATTTTGGTTAGGACTACAAGCTGATTTTGATTTAGAAGAGGCTTTAAAGAATAAACAAGCTGAATTAAACAAAATTAAGAAGATAGAAAATTACGCCGCCTAATTGAGTATTTTTGTAATAAATAACGATCACTAAAGGTGCGGTTATACAGCATAAAAACTGATGGCTTAGCAGACTTTGGGCCAGGTTATAAACAAGTTAGCAGACATAATATGGACGACAATCAACACATAGAGCCTGATTTTAAAAGTGAAGCCGAGCTAAGAAAGCTAAAAGCCGAAACAGATTTACTTGAGTTGCAGATAAAAGAACATAAAAAAGATAAACGGCTTGAACTTTATAAATCCCTAGGTACATTTATTACTGCAATTGTAGCGCTACTTGGATTATTTTTTACTTACAATCAACAGCATTCTCAATTACTTCAACTTCAAAAGCAGCATTTAGATGATGATTTTAGCAAAGACATCCAGCAATTTGCTTCATCGACAAACGATGCTTCAAAACTCATATCAATTACTAAGTTGTCAACATATTTTCAGCCCCAATATGAACAATATCATGAACAAATTATAGGATTATTTACTTATTATATTCAGACTGATAGTTCTCAATCTGTGCAATCAATTATTCAAAAGGAATTAGTAAATAACGCCTCTGAAGGTTCTTTAAAAACATTGATAGAACAAAATCGTCTGATTTTAAAAGATATATTTGATAGAACTAATTTATCCTATTCGAACTTAATTTTTTTACCCGATTCAAGTTTCACAAGAGAAACTAACTCAATGATAAAAAACTTAAAATGGAATATCAATACTATCGTACAATCAATTAATAAAATTAAAAAGATTAACAACCTTGATTTTTCAAAAGTCTTTTTAGGGCGTACACCACTTTCATTTGAGGGAAGACAATTTTTAGCGAAAGGTCAAGAAAAACAGTTGAGTCCAACTATAATTTTATCCCGATTGAATGATAGCTTAAATTTTAGTAATGTAAATTTCAGCAACGCTGTGTTATGTGGTTTAAATTTTAACACCTGTGATTTTCAAAAGACGAACTTTGACAATTGCAATTTAATAAACACTCGTTTTAATTCCTCGTCATTTTCAAACTCATCTTTCAAGGATTTTACTTGGGATGCAGGAGTTACTATTAATAAAAAATATATAGAGATTAACCATGACTATCCTACGTGGTATAATTGCAAGATTCATTTGATAAACTTTTCTCCCAATGCAGGTCTGAATGGACCTTTATTTATTCCAAAAGGACTTACCTTCTTTTATAATTCAACTTGGGACATTCAAAATATTGATAGCAGTTCAAAGGAATGGTTTGGTCTAAAAAATAAGAATTAATTACGTCTGCTAACAGGCGGTTTGGCAATATGGCGGGGCGACGAATATATTCTCAACTTTTTGTTCGCTAATCCGCTTCAGCTCCAGCCGACGAATAATGCCGAGCTATAGTTCTTAACATCAACTTTTGTAACTTTATTCGGCAGCAGTTACGGGCTGACGATTTTCAAATACCGCCACATCGCCAAGCCGTATCCGTTGCACAATATTGAGCGACACGATATTTGACAATTAATTTTGTTTATGGATAGTGAATTTAATAAGTAAAAACCACATTTATGACTAATAAAATAATAGAGTTAAAGTGTTTTGATTGCGTCAAACTTGATAATTACCAGTTTGTTGCAAGTTTTTATTCGATGGATAATGAAAAATATCAAATGACTTTTCATGAAAAAGTCTCCGTTGATACAGTAATAAGAATAAATACCTATTATCATACAATTCAAAAGTTTGGCGATTATTTTCGAATTTCAATTAATCATGATTACTTTACCCAAGAGAGACCAGATATTTTAGAGTTGTTTTTGGCTGACAAATATGAGACGAAAGAAAAAAAACAAATATCTATATATAAGGACTCCAACACTTTAGATGTTTTCAGGATTATTGATAAGGATAATAAACGTAGTTTAAACTCGACAAGATTATTAAATTTATCAAAGGAGAAGTTGATAATTATTAAAGAAGCTCATATATTCAATAAGAATTACGTAATTGAAAATTGGATACATCAACTCGGAAAGAAATAAAAATACTGTGCAACATCGGGTATATTTAATTGCCGGACAGTAAGTTACGAAGGTTGGAGCATTTATTTTATTCTGGTTGTACCTTGATAACTTGGAGCTTTGAATCCGGCAACATAAACATGCCCGCAAACGTTATACTTGCTTGACAGAAACGAAAATCTGGCGGATTTTTTTGCTTCAAATCAAGTTCTTTGTACCCTGATATAATTTCTCATAACTCTCAATTTTTATATAGTCAACAATATCAACAACATACAACATGGCTCCCGACATTTCTAAAATACGTAAAGATTTTCCGATCCTTGACCAAAAAGTTAACGGAAAGCCTTTAATCTATTTCGATAACGCAGCAACGACTCAGCGCCCAATTCAGGTCATTGAGCGGGTAGATGAATTTTCGCTCCGGATAAATGCTAACATCCACCGCGCCACCCACTTCATGGCCAACAAAACCACTGAAGCTTTTGAAGCAAGCCGGGAAACTGTCCGTCAGTTTATTAATGCAGCAGAAGCAGTTGAGGTTATTTTTACAAGCGGAACAACCGAATCGATCAACCTTGTCGCATACTCATTTGGCGAAGCTTTTATCTCTGCCGGAGATGAAGTGATCGTTACTGAAATGGAGCATCATGCCAATATCGTTCCCTGGCAAATGATGTGCGAACGGCATAGTGCTGTACTTAAAGTGATGCCATTCGCAGATAATGGAGAATTACATATTGACCTCTTAGATAACCTCATAACCGACAAAACCAGGATTCTGGCTGTCGCGCATGTCTCCAATACGCTGGGAACGGTTAATCCTATCGGAGAAATCATTGCTAAAGCGCATTTGAAAAACATTCCTGTTTTGATCGACGGGGCGCAGGGTGCACCTCACTTTAAAATTGATGTTCAGGCACTTGACTGTGACTTTTATGTCTTTTCGGGACACAAAATCTATGGTCCTACAGGGATTGGGGCGCTATACGGAAAACGGAAATGGCTTGACCAGATGCCACCTTTCCTTGGCGGTGGTGAAATGATTGACAGCGTAACTTTTGCGAAGACGACCTATAATCAGCTTCCTTACAAATTCGAAGCCGGCACTCCAAATTATGTAGGGGCAATTGGTTTTGCAGCGGCAATAGAATATATTCAAAATCATGACAGACAATCGCTTATTGATTATGAGCATGATCTTATAATGACAGCAACTGCAAAATTAAAACAGATTGTAGGGTTAAAAATCTATGGCGATGCACCAATAAAAGCTGGCGTGATCTGCTTTAATATTGATGGTATTCACCCGTTCGATCTGGGGACCTTACTAGACCAACTCGGAATTGCAGTAAGAACTGGTCGCCTGTGTGCTGATCCCGTGATGGATCATTACGGCGTCGAAAATATGGTGCGGGCTTCCTTCGCGTTTTATAACACATTCGACGAGATTGAGGCTTTTTACAAAGCTTTGATCCGACTAAAAGCGATGTTTTAAAATTCGCTACTTTTGGAAAGTATACAGAAACAAAAACATTAAATGACGATAGACGAAATACAGCAGGAGATTGTTGAAGAGTTTTCGGGGTTTGAGGATTGGATGGACAAGTATGCCTACCTTATCGAAATTGGAAATGAACTGACACCAATCGATCCAAAGTACAAGATAGAAAGCAACCTGATTCGCGGATGTCAGTCGAGAGTTTGGTTGCATCAGGAATTTACGGATGGTAAAATCATTTTCGAGGCAGAAAGCGATGCACTGATTGTTAAAGGATTAGTGGCATTACTACTCAGAATTTATTCCGATCGCACACCAAAGGAGATCCTCGGATCAGAACCACGGTTCATCGATGATATCGGGTTACGTCAGCATCTATCTCCCACACGTTCGAATGGTTTGCTTGCCATGGTCAAACAGATGAAACTTTATGCTCTGGCATACGAAAAAATTTCAGCAAAAAAATAGTCAAAATGGATCCACGAATAGATTTAATCATAGAACAACTTAAGGAAGTGTTCGACCCGGAAATTCCGGTGAATATTTATGATTTGGGATTGGTGTATAGTGTTGATATAGAGGGCGATGAAGCCAAGATACTTATGACGCTGACTGCACCCAACTGCCCTGCTGCCGATATGATTCTGTCAGATGTCGAATATATGTCGAAAAAAGTAGAAGGGGTTGAGTCATGCAAAGTTGAGATCACTTTCGAACCAGCCTGGGAAAAGTCGATGATGTCGGAAGAGGCACGACTGGAATTGGGGTTTATGTAAATCCACGTGTTTTTATGTGATCCCAATTTCAGGTTTAAAGGATTTACTAAATACCACGAATAAGTTCAAACAAAAGTAATAAAATTGGGCTAAAGCCGTCTATTCCTTTGATTATCAATTGCCACGGTCTTAAGACCGTGGCAATTCAAATAGCTATATGATACGGCTTTAGCCAAATATATCAATTCAATATCTATTTTTTCCCGAACTTTCTTAAATGGAAAACCTTCCCGAAATATACAGTCGTCTGATCAAGGAAAAAGCAATTGAGCTTGGATTTTCGGCCTGTGGAATTGCCGCAGTCAGGAGCCTTGAGGAAGAGCGCAACCGACTCCATAGTTGGCTTTTAGACGGGATGAATGGTTCGATGAATTATATGGCCAATCATTTCGAAAAAAGACTTGATCCCGGAAAACTTGAAGAAGGGGCAAAATCTGTAATTTCAGTTCTGATCAATTACTTTCCTGCACTTAAACAAACTGACCTGGCAGCCCCTAAAATTTCTAAATACGCCTATGGGAAAGACTACCATTTGGTCGTCAAAGAAAAGCTTAATAATCTCTTAACATTCATTCAGTCTGCGATTTTACCCTGCAACGGAAGAGCATTTACCGATTCGGCACCGGTTCTCGAACGCCCATGGGCAAAAGCCGCCGGGTTGGGATGGATCGGCAAAAACTCTTTACTTGTCTCTAAGGAACATGGGTCGTATGTATTTATCGGTGAATTGATTATTGATTTGGAACTTAGTTATGACACCCCGTTTGGAGGAGATTTCTGCGGTAATTGTTCCCGTTGTATTGACGCTTGTCCAACCGGAGCTATTGTAGCACCACGTGTTATTGATGCCCGAAAATGTATTTCGTATCATACGATTGAAAATAAAGAAGAGGTTCCTGAATCAATTAAGGCACAATTACATAATCAACTGTTCGGATGCGATATTTGTCAGGATGTATGTCCCTGGAATAAAAAAATAATGCCCAATCAAAGTAATGATTTTAAGCCAATTAAAGGATTACTGGAAATGAGCTGGAAAGATTGGATGAAACTTGAACCCAACACTTACACTAAAATATTCAGTCACTCGGCGTTTGAAAGGGCCGGCTATAAGAGGATCAAACGGAACATCAGTTTTCTGAAAGAATGATTTTGATCATATCTTTGCATCGATAATTTTTCTATCAAAGCTCTTTATGTCTTTAACAGAATATCAATGGAAATCCTTCGACGGGCTTGATCTTTATGCCCTGCAATGGTCTTCATCCGAACAGCCCGAAGTCGTTGTTGCCTTTGTTCATGGTCATGGTGATCACTGCCGGAGATACGACGAATGGTTTTCGATGCTAACATCCAAAAATATCGCTGTCCTTGCCTTCGATTACCGCGGACATGGCCAATCACAGGGTAAGCGTGGGGTTATCAGACGATTTAACGATCTTTTACAGGATGTTACCTTATTGCACGAAAAGGCCAAAGCGCTTTTCCCCGGTATACCTGTTGTGCTTTACGGACATAGCATGGGGGCAACATTGGTTTTAAGTTATATCCTCAGATCTCAAATGCTGCCTGAACTGGCAATTGCAACATCACCCTGGCTTCAACTGAACAAATCTCCCGGGAAATTCGTTTCAGTATTAATTAAAACCGGAAATATAGTTGCACCATTTTTTACTTTTAAAACGGGACTTCACTCATCTGATTTTTCAACTTTGGATGTCTTTCCCGAAAAAAGAGAAAAAGATGAATTTGTTCACAATAGAATATCTTTCAGGTTTTTTTCGGAGGTACAAAAGGAGGTACAATGGATTCAGAACCATTTTACTGAAATTGAAATCCCTCTTTTATTGATGCAAGGAGGAAATGACCTTATCATGGATGCTACAGCTACCCGCAAATTATATGACAGATCACAAGGGCTGGTCAATTATCGCGAATGGAAATATGCCGGTCATCAATTGCATAATTCGGAAAGAAGCAGCGAAGTGATTAATTTTATAATCGATTGGATAAAAAAGGGAATATGTTAAAATTTCGGACTGAGGTTGATTTACCTGAATTCAAAAAAAAGATGGGATACCGTCATCAATCAATGATGTTCGGCTCGTGTTTTGCCGAAAACATAGGAACCTATCTTCAGGATCTTTGTTTCCCCATCATGGTTAATCCTTTCGGAATTCTTTACAATCCAATTTCAATAGCAAACAGTCTGGAAATTCTTCTTAACAGGAAAAAATTCACTGAACAGGGTTTATTCTATTCCAATGGATTATATAACAGTTTTTCTCATCACAGCCGTTTCTCCGGTTCTGATCCTGTTAATATGTTGGAGCGGATCAATACTCAGGCAGCTGAAGCTTCTGATATTCTGAAAAAATGCCATCACCTTTTTATCACATTCGGCACTTCATGGATTTTCAAACACAAGACCAGCGGTGTTGTTGTTTCGAACTGTCATAAACTTCCTGCTGCAACATTCGACCGTTACCGTCTGTCAGTTGAACAAATTACTGAAATCTGGATTCCTCTTATCGAAGAGATGAAAAGTTTGAATTCTGATCTTCATCTGGTTTTCACGGTCAGTCCGATCAGGCATCTTAGAGATGGGGCTCATGAGAATCAGCTAAGTAAATCAATCTTACTACTTGCCATAGAAGCGTTGATTTCCCGATATGGAAATGAGCTAATCTCTTATTTTCCATCGTATGAGCTTGTGCTTGACGAGTTGCGCGATTATCGGTTTTACGCTGCAGATATGACACACCCAAGCGAAGTTGCTGTTGTTTTCATCCGGGAAAAATTTGTGGCAGCAATTTTGGATCATGAGGCAAAAACCGTTTCTGGCGAACTGGAAAAGCTTCTCCCTGCACTTAAACACAAAACGCTGAACAATAGCGATAAAGATTATATTTCATTTTTAGAAAATCAGATTGAGAAAACAAATCAGCTTCAAATCAAATATCCATTTATTGACTTTAAAATGGTGATTAAAAAGTTCCTTGAAAAAAGAGCTGATTAAATTTTTAGTTGACAAATGCTTTTCATATTTTTAGCCGTAGGACAATTTCCGGAACATAGGAGATTTCCTCATCAAAAAAAAGAACAATATTAATATTGAAGTTCGTATGAGCTACCTAAAATTCGATAAAGAGAAACTGGTTAACCTGGAATACTCATTGCAACGCGAATTTCTGCGCACCAACCGTTCCGGAGCCTACTCATCCTCAACGCTTGCGGGATGCAACACCCGTAAATACCACGGGATGCTGATTGTGAAACTCGATGAGCTTGACAGAGGCAAACATTTGCTGCTCGCGTCGCTTGACGAAACTGTCATTCAGCATGATGCACAATTTAATCTCGGAATTCATAAATATCCCGGTGATTTTTATGAGCCCAAAGGGCACAAGTATATCCGGAATTTTGAGATCGACACTATACCGAAAGTGACTTACAGGGTAGGGGGAGTAATTCTTACTAAAACCCGTCTGCTGGTAGAGCATGAAAATCAGGTGATTGTGAAGTATACACTGGAGGAGGCCAATAGTCCAACAACCTTAAGATTTAAACCATTTCTTGCTTTTCGTAATGTCCATGAGCTAACCAGGGCAAACATGGTTGCCAACGGTAAATATACAAAGGTTAAGAATGGAATTAAGATGTGCCTGTATGAGGGATATCCCGAGTTATATATGCAATTCTCAAAAGATGCAGATTTCGTACCTGTTCCTGATTGGTCGCGGAATGTTGAATATATGAAGGAGCAATCGAGAGGATACGAGTATCAGGAGGATCTTTATGTACCCGGCTATTTTGAGTTGGCCATTAAAAAAGGTGAATCAGTGTTTTTTTCTGCTTCAACAGAAGGTTGCGATCCGGCTACTTTAAAAAAACAATATTCGTTCGAAAAAACAAGACGTATTCCGCGCGACAGTTTCATCAATTGCCTGCTTAACGCGGCACAACAATTCATTTGGGAAAGGAAAGACGGCAAAGATATTATCGCGGGATTCCCCTGGTATGAATCGATTCCGCGTCAAACATTTCTTGCCCTTCCCGGCTTATTGTTGACCCAGTCGGAAGTACTCACTTATGAAGAGATACTGAAAACCAATCTCAATCGGCTGAAAGACGGATTATTACCCAAATACGCAGGAATGCCGGCTGACTACGATGCGGCAGATGCACCACTTTTCGCTATTCAGGCCATCCAGGAGCTAAAGCCTTTCAAAGAGAAGAAAGAGCTATGGAAAAGCTACGGTCCTGCCATTAAAGAGATTCTCTCATGTTACAGGAAAGGAACCCGTTTCAACATTCATATGGAACCAAATGGTCTGATCCATGCAAAGCAGGATGGCGTAGCGCTAACATGGATGGATGCCTATATCGATGGGAAACCGGTAACATTACGTGGAGGACTTACTGTCGAGATAAATGCCGCATGGTATAATGCGGTTCGTTTTGCACTCGAACTTGCAGAATCAGCTAAAGATAAGACATTTATAAGCGAATGGTCGACCTATCCTGAATTGATTGCGCAATCATTCCTCGATACCTTCTGGAATGACGAAAAAGGTTACCTGGCTGATTATGTCGACGGAAATTATGTAGACTGGTCAGTGCGGCCAAATATGATTTTTGCGGCAAGTTTCGAATATTCACCTTTGTCGCGCGAACAGAAAAAATCAGTAATCAGTACGGTAAGAAATGAACTTTTGACACCGCGGGGACTTAGATCACTGGCTCCTAAGGACTATCATTACAAAGGGCATTGCATAGGAGATGCCGGCAAACGATCAGCAGCTGCCCATATGGGAAGTGTTTACCCATTCCTGATTTACCCCTTCGTTAAAGCCTATCTCGAGATACACAAAGCAGGAGGTTTATCAT